>ONMN01000050.1 GCA_900318885.1 uncultured Prevotellaceae bacterium
CTATTATTTATGGGGAAATTGGATAGTAAAGCGAGTGAGATGGTCTTCGGGGTCTGTAAGCAGATTGAAGGTGCAGTGATGAGAAGTAAGGATGTCGCGGATGAGCAGAAGACCGAGACCTTGGCCTTGGGGCTTGGTAGAGAAAAACGGAGTGAAGAGATTCTTCGCTATAGCCGGCGGGATGCCATGACCATTGTCGGAATATAACCGTTCCTTTATCTATCCAAGAAGATCATGGGGTTCCTTTTGTGTACTTAATGTCAGGGGATTATGTCAGGGGACTCTTGTCACATACCATGCATGGAAGTGTGGAGGCTGAGATCGGAAAAGTTCATCCAGATATAGATTCCATAAAAGAAACTAATTTGTGGCATACTCATTCGGTTTTATATTCTGACGACATGCCTCACTAGTAGTGTCACGTGGAGTGACATCTGAGGTC
Organism: uncultured Prevotellaceae bacterium; assembly: GCA_900318885.1. Lineage (GTDB taxonomy): Bacteria > Bacteroidota > Bacteroidia > Bacteroidales > Bacteroidaceae > Prevotella. Next base: position 443 of record ONMN01000050.1, read on the forward strand.
TGATGGAAGATGCCTGTTGAAGCAACAAAGGTAGCGACTCTTTTTTGTACACTTAAATATGAGAATAGGAAAAGTCAATCGGCTTCCGTTTCTTTTCGTCCGGATGGTTTTCGAAATTTATCTTTAAAATCTTTCTGCTGAAATTTGCAAAAACACTATTCATCATTCATTTTTCGTCGTAAATTACTTATAATCAGCATTTTACAGTATGAACGGTTATAGTGAATAGTGCTTTAACCATTCATTATTTGGGGGATTTTGCTGTGATTATAACAGTTCTTGGCAAGGAAGCAAAAGTGTTTCTTTCATGTAAAAATACTGGAAACATTTTGTCACAAAGGGAGTGACACTTTGTTTCTGATAAGGTTACAAAGTGTAACGATATTTATTGTTGGAGTGTAACTAATTAAAATTCAAGCAGAAAGTAATTTATCAAGCAACAAAAGATGAATTATATACGATAAAAATGAATAGTGGATGAATGGTTAAGAGCAACCATTCATCGAGTAATTATTTGATTATTAGAAGGTTATCCTCAAAAATGAATAGATGAATAGTAAAATGCAAAATTTTTAGTATAAAAAATTTTGTAATCACAACTATCACAACCCATACTTGTCAGTTGATTGAATCCTCATAAAATATTCTTCTTAAAAATTTGGTAATAATATAGCAAAAAAGCCCACTCTGGAGGGATTATTTAACCTTTTTTACAGATGTAACGCAGATAAAATAATCTGTTTTTTGCTTTGTTTTTTAAAAAAATGCTTATCTTTGCAGGCAGTAAAACTATAAAGTAATAACTATAATATTTTATGATGAAGAAAAATCTATTCGTTTTAATCGCCATCCTGGCTTGTCTGAATGTCAGTGCGCAGGACAATGGGCTAAACCCTGTTTACAAAGTGCAGTTAGGAGACATCACGTATCAGAAGAGTGAGGCTAGTAAAAAGGTGACTGTGGGCAAAGTCCTCGGTGTGATTGCCGATGTGGCAGAAGGTAGAGTGACCGACATTAATAATGAGGAGTACATACCGCTGGCTAAGAATTGCGTGACGACAGGTCTGACGCATGTTCGTAGACTGCAGGTAGTTGCAGACGATGAGGGCGAGACAGCCAAATACCTGGTGACCGGTCAGTTAACCGATATAGCTGCCTCGCGCAAAGTAAAGACCTACGACCGTAAGGACAGCAAGGGGCGCGAATATACGGAGACAAAGACGTACTATGGTGCAGTAACATCGGTAGCACTTACCTTCAAGAACCTGCAGACGGGTGAGCTAACCACAAGCACCTTCTCTGGACGTTGTTCAGAATACTCGTTGGCCAAATCGGCTGACGAGGCCATCCGCACCGCACTGGGCGAATTGGCAGAGAATATCTATGAGTATTACAACGAGGTTTATCCTCTACGTGCCAACATCATTGAGCGTGGCACGGAGAAGAAAGACAAGACCAAGGAACTATACATCGACGTTGGCAGCAGATTCGTTGGCGAGGATGTACACTTTGAAGTCTATGTAGTGGGACAGATTGCCGGTCGTGAAACACGCAAGCAGATTGGTAGAATCCGCATCCGCGAAACACTGGGCAGCGACATCTCACTCTGCAAAGTGCAGAAAGGTGGCAAGGAGATCAAGGCTGCCTTCGACAGGGGTGATACCATCGTAGCTATCAGTACTGACTGAACCGATAACGATGCGCCTTGAGTTCGTGGCCGCTCTCAGCTAACAACATTACCTGCGGCCTTGGCGGTTTTGATTGTCGCGGTTGCCCCATTTCTTGTCGTAGCGGCCTTCGGTGTCGATCTTGCCGCCGAACATGTTGAGACGGTAGCGGACGTGGAGCATGGCGTAGGAATTAAATATTTCTGGTGCTCTCGCGAATCTCCAGACGAGTCTTCACGACCATACGTCTCACGCGGTCGTCGCCGTTTATCTGGCCTAACAGCAGGCGGAACGCCTTCGTGCCAATTTCCTTGGGATTCTGTTTTACGTATGAGATTCTCGGTGTCGGCATGTTTGATACCCAGTCGCTCATATAGCCGATGATAGCTACGTCGTCGGGGATGCGCAGTTTGCGACTGGTGATGGCCTGATAGGCGGAGAGAGCCAGCAGACCGTGCGAGGCGATGACAGCGTCGGGCGGTTCCGGCAGGTCCAGCAGTGCCAGCGTGTCCGTCAGTCCTGAGTTGATGCTGGCATCGTGACAACGCACCAATTCCTTCCTGATGGGAATGTTGCGTTCGCGCAACGCCTCCAGATATCCATGCTTGCGGTCGGCGGTCTGTTTTAGTTTGTTCGAAGCTCCGAGGAATGCTATGCGCTGTGCCCCGCCGTCAATCAGGTAGTGTGTGGCCTGACGCGCTGAGTCGGCATCGTTGATTACTACCGACGTCACGTTGACATCCGCAGCGCGGTCGAACAACACCAATGGGATGTTGCGCTCCTTCACCCGCAGCAGATGACTGTAATCTGTCGTTTCCTGCGACAGACTAACGATGACGCCTGCCACTTGCAAGTCCAACAGCTTGTCGACGATTTCCACTTCATTGTCATAACGGTCATCGGTGTCGGTTACGATGCAAAGATACCCCGCCTTCTGGGCCTCGGATTCGATGCGTTTGATAATCTGGGAATTGTGGTTGAATGCCACGTCGGGCACCACGACTCCAATGAGCCGCGTTGTATTGTAGCGTTCGCTGCTGGCTCTCACGTTAGCCTGGTAGCCGTTCTCAGCCGCCATACGCGCTATCTTTTGCCTCAGCTCTTCGCTGACGCCCTTTTGCCCTTTCAATGCCCGAGATACACTGGAAACATTCACTCCCAGTGTCTTGGCAATATCACGTTGCGATATCTTTTTCATTCCGTCAGTATATTTATACCATATTAATTTATATATTAACATCCAAATGATGCTATTGTTATTATTTTTAAAAACCACCGACTTTCGCAAGCAGGTGGCTTATGTACAACTAAAAATATATAAATTTTTGTGTTGGTCTGTGCAAAGGTAGAGTATTATTGACGATTCTCCAAAAAAAAACATAATTTTCTGCGCAACACTCAGCGCAACATCTTAAAATGATGTGCGCAACAGTAATTTTCTCCATACTTCTTGCTGTTTTCGTAAATTTTCGCTAATTTTGTGGCCGGAAACCGCGAGAACGGACAACATTTCGTCAACAAGTAAAAATAACATAGCAATGAAGAATATCCTATTTACCGTTGCATTGCTCTTGGCAGCAATGACCGTTCAGGCCCAGAAAACGCCTGAAATGAAGAAAGATGTGGCTGATATTCGTAAGATGTATGCTGAGGCCAAGCAGGAAATGGAAGGCCTTGACAAGCTGGAGCGTGAAGGGCTGCCGCCCAACAAGACCGTCTTCAGCAGCAACTATAACGAGGGCGGCACGGGTCCAACGAAGGAAGTCATCACCTATTACCATCGCTTGGATTTCGACGAAGAGTCGGAGATGGCCTTTCAGCGTCCGTTCTTTATCACGCGCAAGTTCAATGTGGCAGCCCGAGAGCATTATCAGGAGTTCATGTATGACAAGAAAGGCAATCTGAAGTTCTTCTTCGAGAAGAACCCTGACGGCGAGACACGCTATTATTTCTGCAGAGACGATGTGTATGACATCATCAAGGGCTCAATGAGCATGGACTGTGGCTTCGCAGGTCGTCTGAGCATGGAACTGATAAATGCCTTTGATATTGTCAGAAACCGAAACTGGGATTAATAAATGCATTAGAGATATTCCATCAGTACGTCCCAGACAGCGATGATGTGGCATAGCGAGCCGGCGAGCACGAAGAAATGGAATACGGAGTGCATGTAGCGGCGCTTGTTGAACGAATAGAAGACGGCGCCGGTAATATAACACACGCCTTCGGCCACAATCCATACAAAGGCGGCAGTAGATACGGAGTCGATAAGGGGTTTGAAGGCCACGAGGACGCTTAGTCCCATGCCGACGAAGCAGAAGGTCTCGATATGGGAGTGTTCCTTGAGGCGGATGAAGCTGATGACGGTACCGACGATGGCACACGCCCATACGAAGATGAACAGTCCCCAGCCCCAATAGCCCTGCGTACGCAAAGCCACCAGCGTCAGTGGAGAGTAGGAACCGGCAATGTGCCAATAGATGGCAGCGTGGTCCCAATGGCGCAGGCGTTCTTTCCATTTCGAGCGTCGGAGCAGGGTGTGATAGGCGGTGGAGGTGACATAACTGGCCAGCATGCCAAAGAGGTAGAGACAGACGCCCAGACGCGCCCAGGGATTCTCCCCTCGGAATGCCATCCATAGGAAGATGGCTCCGAAAACAGCGCCCATGACGATGCCTCCAGCATGGCTCCACGCGTTCCAAAGCTCTTCCTTATGGGTATATTTAATGGCCATCGTGTTGATTTTTTTGTTTTTGCTTGCAAAGATACGAAAAAAAATTGTATCTTTGCAAGCAAAAGCGAAAAAAACAAATGACACAGTCAGAAAAAACCCATTTGGAAGAGCGTATCGTGGACGTACTGAAAACCGTCTACGACCCAGAAATCCCTGTCAACATCTATGACTTGGGGATGATTTACAAGATTGACGTGCAGGACGATAGCAGTGTCGTGATGGATATGACATTCACGGCGCCTAATTGTCCGGCAGCAGACTTTATATTGGAAGATGTGCGCACGAAAGTGGAGAGCGTCGAGGGCATTACCTCGGCGACCGTCAACCTCGTGTTCGAACCAGCGTGGGACCAGAGCATGATGAGCGAAGAAGCCCGCGTCGAACTTGGATTTGACTGAGTTGAAAGTTGAAAATTGAAAGTTGATGAAGAACGTCTATTTCCTTTCCGATGCCCACTTGGGTTCGCTGGCCATTCCGCATCAGCGTATGCAGGAGCGCCGACTGGTGCGTTTCCTTGACAGTATCAAGGAGAAGGCTGCCGCCATTTATCTGTTGGGCGATATGTTTGATTTCTGGTATGAGTACAAGTATGTCGTTCCCAAAGGTTTTACGCGGTTTCTGGGTAAGTTGTCGGAACTGACCGACATGGGTGTCGAGGTGCATTACTTTACAGGCAATCACGACATCTGGGCCTATGAATACTTGGAGAAGGAGTGTGGCGTCATTCTGCACAAAAAAGAAGAGACGACGGAGATTTATGGCCATGAGTTCTTTCTAGCTCATGGCGACGGCATGGGTGACCCGAACAAGTCGTTCAAACTGATTCGCGCCATTTTCCACAGTCGTTTCTGTCAGTGGCTCTTCTCAGGACTCCATCCCCGTTGGGGTATCAGTTTCGGACTCACTTGGGCCAAACATAGCTATATCAAGCATAAGGGAACGGACGATATCCACTACATGGGTGAAGACAAAGAACACCTTGTGCTCTTTGCCAAGAAGTATATTGAGGAACATCCCAACATCGACTATTTTATCTTCGGGCACCGCCATATCGAACTCGACATCAAACTCGCCCGCCATACACGGCTGATGATTTTAGGCGACTGGATCAATCAGTTTACCTATGCCGTGTATGACGGGGAGCACATGTTCCTCGAAGAATATGTCGAGGGCGAGAGCCGTCCGTAAGGACTATTTTGCTACCTTCGTGGCTCGGATGAAGTAGATGATGAGCAGGATGTAAGCGACCAGCGAACAGAGCTCAGAGAGGGGATTGGCCCACCAGGCGCTGTAGTCGAACGAGACGCCACCGAAGCGTAACAACGCACTGACAACACCCATCAAAGCACCACCGGCAATGAAACCGGAAGCGAGGAGGTTACCCTTTTCGCCACGAGCCTTATTCGTTGCTTCGTCCTTCGAACGGGTGGTGACATACCAGCTGATAGCACCGCCAATGACCAACGGGACGTTCAGTTCCATGGGGATGAACATACCCAGCGCAAAGGCCAATGCCGGCACTTTGCACAGCGTCAGCACAACGGCAATGACAGCACCGAGGGCATAGAGTGGCCAGGGGGCACCCACACCATTCATCAGGGGATCGATGACGGCAGCCATCGCGTTAGCCTGTGGAGCAGCAAGGGCACCAGAAGCGAAGCCGTAGGTCTCGTTGAGCAGCATCATCACACCACCCACGGTGGCTGCGCTGACCAGTGTGCCGAGGAATTTCCAGGTTTCCTGTTTTCTAGGCTGTGTGCCACACCAGTAACCAATCTTCAGGTCGGTAATGAATGAGCCTGCCATTGAGAGTGCCGTACAGACCACACCACCCATGATGAGCGCGGCGACCATTCCGCCCGTGCCTTTCAGTCCGACAGCAACCATCACGACGGAGGCCAAGATGAGCGTCATCAGTGTCATACCAGACACAGGGTTCGAACCCACGATGGCGATGGCGTTGGCAGCGACGGTGGTAAAGAGGAAGGCGATGACTGCTGTGAGGATGATGGCCACAGCGGCGAAGAGCAGGTTGCCGTCCATGACGCCAAACCAGAAGAACAGGAAGGTGACGATGATGGTGATGACGGCAGCGATGGCAACGAAGCGGAAGGGCAGGTCATCGTGGCCAGCGGTTTCCCCGCTAGCATCCGTCGCTTTCGTTGCCAAGCCTACGGCACTCTTGATGACACCCCACGACTTGATGATGCCGATGATACCAGCCATCGCAATGGCACCAATACCGATGGATTTACCATAGGAAGTAAAGATCTGCTCTGGCGACATCTCGCCTACGGCTGTGGTGATGGCAGGATTCCATTCGTTGAGTGCGGTGTCGGAGAACAGTAATGCCATACCTGGTACGACGAGCCACCAGACGAACAGCGAACCCAGCGTGATGATAAGAGCATAGCGGAAACCGATGATGTAACCCAAACCCAAGACGGCGGCACCAGTGTTGTTCTTAAATACCAATTTTGCCTTTTCGGCTAAGTCGTCGCCATAAGGAATCATCCGCGAGGTGACGTTTTCGTTCCACCAGCCGAAAGTGGCCACGATGAAATCGTAGAGACCACCGACGATACCGGCAATGAGCAGGGGCTTGGCCTGAGAGGAGGCGGAAGAGCCCGACGCTGACGCATCGGGAGCGGTGACGCTGTCGTCTGCAGCACCGCTCTTTAGCACCTGTGTGGTGGCTGTGGCCTCAGGGAAGGGGTATTGTTCCTGTGGCGCTTCCACAAAGTAACGACGGAAAGGAATGAGGAACAAGATGCCTAAGACACCACCGAGTAGTGAGGCAATAAAGATTTTTAGGAAATCGGCGCTCATCTCCGGATACTTCGCCTGCAGGATATAGATGGCGGGCAAGGTGAAGATGGCACCGGCAACCACGGCACCAGAACAAGCACCAATAGACTGGATGATGACGTTTTCGCGGAGGGCATTCGAGCGCTTGGCAGCAGCAGACACACCAACGGCGATAATCGCAATGGGAATAGCAGCCTCGAAGACCTGTCCGACCTTCAGTCCGAGGTAGGCAGCAGCTGCAGAGAAAAGAACGGCCATGAGTACACCCCAAGTGACTGACCATGCATTGACTTCGTTTTTCATTTCTTTATGTTTTTAATTCTTTCTAATGCTTCCAACAATAGTGAACGGGGGCAGGCTATATTGATGCGGAGGTAGCCTTCGCCAGACTGCGGGCCGTACATGGTGCCTGGATTCAGCCAGACGCGGGCCTCGCGGAGGATGGTTTCGCAGTATGTTGCAACTGAGTCGCAACACACACTGGAGACACCCGACGCTGATGCGTCGGGAGTGGTGGCAGCGGAGACATCGACCCAGACGAGGTAGGTGCCTTCAAGGGGCATAACGCGCCAAAGAGGGATATTCTTTGCGACGAAATCGTAGAGCGCTCTGTAGTTGTCGTGGATGTAGACGTTGAGGGCGTCAATCCAGTCCTCGCTCTCGTTGTAAGCTGCCTTGACAGCCTCAGGGGCAAAAGGATTGACGTCGCACACCTCATTGATATTGATGGCACGATCCAGGCGACGACGGGTTTCGGCATCCTGACAGATGATGTTTGCCATCATCAGTCCTGCGATGTTGAACGATTTCGAAGGTGAGTTGAGGGTGATGGCGTCAGGGTCGACGGTTCCCATAGGGCAGAACGTATAGCCCGGCATCACCAGTTCGCAGTGAATCTCGTCGGAGACGATGCGGACGTGGTGTTTGTGGCAGATATCAGCCATCCGTTGCAGTTCTTCACGCGTCCAGACACGACCAGTGGGGTTGTGGGGGTTGCACAGGAGGAAAACGGTCGTTTTCTCGTCGGCACAGCAAGCCTCGAAGGATGGCCAGTCGACCTCGAAGCGGTTATTGCTGTGACAGAATCGCAGCACACTTTCGAGGACTTCGCAACCGTTGTTTTTAACGGAGGAGAAGAAGCAGTTGTAGTCGGGGGATAGGATGAGCACCTTTTCGCCAGGCATTGTCAGCGCCTTGATGGCAACAGACATTGCTGGTACGACGCCAATGGTATATTGTATCCATTCGCGCTGGATGGTCCAATGGTGACGACGCTGGAACCACGAGATGACAGCATCATAATAGTCGTCTTGTACGTAGGTATAGCCAAAGACGGGATGCTGGGCTCGACGCAGGATGGCCTCCTGGATAGCAGGGGCCACCGCGAAGTCCATGTCAGCCACCCACAGGGGAATAACGTCGGGCGAAGGACTTTCGTCCCACTTGACGCAGCCTGTGTTTCTGCGGTCTATGAGTTCGTCGAAATTATATTTCATTTTCTTATTTCAATAACACAGTTGTTCGGCTGGCGGACGTGTTCGTCGATGGTGACAGAACCGATGCTGTCAGCAATGATATGTCCGCTGGTGGGATTCTTGATGTTTTCGATATGTCCGCGGATGTCGGCCTCAACGGTAGAATACTCGAACACACGGTCGCAGGCCTTGTCGAAGGTGCAGTTTTCGAGCACGAGGTTTTGGGTGTAACACAGTAACTGCTCGCCCGTCAGATGACAATTGACCAGACGGACGTTCTTCGAGTGCCAAGCAAGATATTCGCCATCCAAATCAGAGTCGTAAACGGTGATGTTCTCACACTCCCAGAAAGAGTCCTTCGTCAGGATTCTGGCGTTGTGCACCTCGACATTCTTGCAATATTGGAACACGTATTTGGAATCGCTGTTGAGCCCGTCGACAAAGACGTTTTCGCAGAACATAAAGGGATACGTACCTCCATGCAAGGTCACATTCTTTAGTCGCAGACCATTGACTTTCCAGAACGTTTCGTCGGCATCGGTGATATTGACATCCTCTAGCGTGACGTTGTTCATCTCACGGAAGAATTTAGGGCCGTCGATACGACAGCGGCGCATCACGAGGTCGTTGGTGTACCAGATAGCCGAACGCGAGCCCACGGCGAAATAGCAATCCTCGATAAGGGCACCATCGACGTGCCACCAGGGATATTTACCATAGAACCGGCACTCGCTGGCCTCCATATTCTGGCATTGTTTGATACCACTCTCACCATCTGTAATGGTGACATTCTCCAATCGCAGGTCGTGGGTGGCAAAAAGGGGACGCTCACCGCCGAATTCTTTGTTTTTAATTAAGTCCATGTGTTATTATTTTGTTAATGGGTGCAAAGTTACGACTTTTTTTCGTAACTTTGCAGCCGTAAAAGAAAAAATATGAAGAAACTATATATTGAGACATACGGTTGTCAGATGAACGTTGCTGACTCAGAGGTGGTTGCCTCTGTGATGCAGATGGCAGGTTATGAGGCAACAGAGTCGTTGGATGAGGCTGATGCTGTCTTTCTGAACACCTGTTCTGTACGCGACAATGCCGAACAGAAGATTTATCACCGTTTGGATGCTTTGGATGCCATCAAGCGTAAGCGTCCATTGATAATCGGTGTGTTGGGCTGTATGGCAGAGCGTGTGAAGGACGACCTGTTACAGAACCACCATGCTGACTTGGTAGCAGGTCCTGATGCCTATCTGTCGCTGCCCGACCTGATAGCACAGGCCGAGACGGGCCATAAAGCCATTAATATTGAACTTAGCACGAGTGAGACCTATCGCGACATTGTTCCCCAGCGCTTGCATGGTGCCAAAATTGGTGGTTTTGTCAGCATTATGCGAGGCTGCAACAATTTTTGTCATTATTGTATTGTTCCTTATACTAGAGGTCGTGAGCGCAGTCGCGATGTGGATAGTATCCTTCGTGAGGTGAGAGACCTGAGGGATCGTGGTTTTAAGGAGGTGACGCTGTTGGGGCAGAACGTGAACAGCTATAGTGGTGAGAGGTTAGAGGTGAGAGGTGAGAGAATACTCTTTCCTGAACTATTGAGACTTGTTGCTGAGGAGGCTCCAGAGATGCGCGTCCGATTTACTACGAGTCATCCGAAGGACATGAGCGACGAGACGTTGCGCGTCATTGCCGAGATGCCTAACGTCTGCAAACATATCCACCTGCCAGTACAGAGCGGTTCTGACAGAATCTTGAAACTGATGAATCGCAAATACACCCGTGAATGGTATATGGGCCGTGTGGAAGCTATCCGCAGGATTATTCCTGACTGCGGACTCTCTACGGATATCTTTGTGGGCTACCATTCTGAGACGGAAGAGGACCACCAGTTGTCACTCTCGTTGATGCGTGAGGTGGGATATGACTCGGCCTTTATGTTCAAGTATTCTGAGCGTCCAGGAACCTACGCTTCGAAACACCTGCCTGACGACGTGCCTGAAGAAGAGAAAATTCGCAGGCTTAACGAGCTTATCGCCCTGCAGACGGAGATTTCTGCCCAGCAGAACAAGAAAGACGAGGGTATGGAGTTTGATGTCTTGGTAGAAGGATTCTCGAAGCGTAGCCGAAGCCAACTCTGCGGACGTACAGAACAAAACAAGATGGTGGTCTTCGACAAGGGTAGTCATCATATTGGGGAGACGGTACGTGTGAAAATAGTCAATAGTACAAGTGCAACCTTATTCGGAGAAGAGGTATGAAAGATTTTATGCAAGTGTTGAGGCGCTTTGTGATGCCTTATAAGAAATTTGTCGTGCTGTCGATAGTGTTCAATATTCTGTCGGCTCTGCTCAATATCTTCTCATTTGCAGCACTCATACCAATCTTGCAGATTTTGTTCAAGACAGGTGATGCAGTGACAGCTGACGAACTGATGAGTTGGAGTGACGGCAGTTTTAAGGATGTCGCCATCAATAACATCTATTACTACATCAATCAGTATATCAGCGAGGTGGGTTCTACCACTACACTGCTTTTCATTGGTCTTTTCCTGATTATTGCCACCCTCCTGAAGACAGCAACCTATTTTCTGGCCTCTTCGAGCGTGGTACCTATCCGTACTGGTGTGGTGCGTGACATGCGCAATCAGCTATACAACAAGATAGTACGCCTGCCTTTGGGTTTCTTCACCGAAGAACGCAAGGGTGATATCATTGCACGTATGACAGGCGATGTGCAGGAGGTGGAGACCAGCATCATGTCATCCCTTGACTTAATGTTCAAGAATCCCATTTTGATTCTCTCGTATTTCACTACCTTGATTATCATTTCTTGGCAACTGACGCTTTTCTCCGTGATTATCATCCCGATGATTGGTTGGTTCATGGGGTGGATTGGTCGTAAGTTGAAGGCACAGAGTATCAAGGCACAGGCATTGTGGAGTGACACGATGAGTGTGGTAGATGAGACCTTAGGCGGACTCCGTATCATCAAGGCATTCTGTGCAGAAGAGAAAATGCGCGATAAGTTCAATAACATCAATACAACCTATCGAAGCAATATCATGCGAGTGAATATCCGACAGAATATCGGACATCCGCTGAGTGAGTTCCTTGGAACCTGTATGATTGTCATTGTGCTGTGGTTTGGTGGTGTGCTGGTGTTGAACAACCAGACGCTGTCGGGTCCTACCTTTATCTATTATATGGTCATCCTATACAGCATCATCAACCCGTTGAAGGAGGTGTCGAAGGTGGGCTATAACATTCCCAAGGGTTTGGCCTCGATGGAACGTATTGACAAGATACTGTTGGCAGAGAATACCATTAAGGAACCCGCACAGCCAAAGCAATTGAAGAGTTTCGAACATCAGATAGAGTTCCGTCACGTGTCGTTCCGCTATGCTGAACAGTGGATTCTGAAGGACATCAACCTCATCATCCCTAAGGGCAAGACCATTGCTATTGTGGGACAGTCGGGTAGTGGAAAGTCAACGCTGGTGGACCTCATTCCGCGTTACTACGATGTACAGGAAGGTGAGGTGCTCATTGACGGCATCAACGTGAAGGACTTGGGCATCTTTGACCTGCGCCAGTTGATTGGTAACGTCAATCAGGAGGCCATCTTGTTTAACGACTCCTTCCGCAATAATATCTCGTTTGGTGTCGACAACGCTACTGACGAACAGATTGCCGAAGCCGCCAAGATAGCCAATGCCTACGATTTCATCATGCAGAGCGAACATCAGTTCGACACCAATATCGGCGATCGTGGAGGCCGTCTCTCTGGTGGTCAGCGTCAGCGTGTGTCGATTGCCCGTGCCATTCTGAAGAATCCACCCATTTTGATTCTCGATGAGGCTACCTCAGCCCTCGATACTGAGAGCGAACGACTGGTGCAGGACGCCCTTGAACGCCTGATGAAGACACGTACGACGGTAGCTATTGCCCACCGTCTGTCGACCATCAAGAATGCCGACGAGATCTGTGTGTTGCACGAAGGTCAGATCGTCGAACGAGGCAGCCATGAAGAACTGCTTTCTATCGATGGCTATTACAAGAAGTTGAATGATATGCAGTCGCTGTAGGAATGCAGGCGGAGATGCTTCTTAATCTTTCGGATTAAGCAGGCGTTTTGCAAAATAGCGTACGGGATACCATACGCTGAGGAATCCTACGGCAACGACGGTGACGAAGATAAGGATGATGTCCGTAGGATGTACGCTGACGGGGTAGGCATCGACGACGAAGGAGCCTTCCGACGAGCCCAGCCGCACAATACCATATTGCTGCTGCAACCAACACAGCAACAGTCCGATAGCGATACCCATCACTGCGCCAATGGCACTAATCATGCGTCCTTCGAACAGGAAGATGTGTGTGATCTGATGGTCCGATGCACCCAGGTTGCGCAATGTCACCACGTCGTCACGCTTGTCGATGATGAGCATCGATAGCGAACCGATGATATTAAAGCAGGCTATCATGAGGATAAACGTCAGGAAGATGTAGGCAATAAGTTTCTCAATCTTCATGATGCGGAAGGTGTCCTCCTGCTGTTCATAGCGGTCGCGAACGTAATATTTGTCGCCTGCCAACTGTTGTATCTCGCTCTTTACCTGGTCGAAATCGCTGCCTGCCTTCAGGCGCAGTTCCAGTGACGACAACATGCCGTCCTGTGCAAACAGATTGCGTGTGAAATAGATGGAAGTAAGGATGTAGTTCTTGTCGTACTTGCCTTGTTTCATGGCAAAAACGACACCGGGCGAATAGAGTTCATCTTCGACAAAACCCTCCATCGGATTCGTCATATCGAGCTGGCCCTCACGTTTGGGAGCGTAAATCTTCAAAGGCTTGTCGTACGTATAACCCATGCCCAACAGATAAGCGACACCCAAACCAGGGATGCCGTAGTTCATATCGGCAGCATGGAGTTCATAGGTGCCGTCGCCCTCGAGAATTTCACGGATATGCGTGAGGCTGTCGAAATTATCCTCCACGCCCTTTACCTTCACCATCAGCTGACGGTCGCCATAGACGGCCAGCGCCTGGTCTTCCAGACACTCCGTAGCAACCTCTATTTGCGGCAACTGGCGAATCTTTGTCAGGATGGGGTCGTCGGCTGGGGCTGTCTTTCCTTTCGCAGGTGTCACCTTCAACTGAGGGTCCATCTGGGTAAAGAACGAGGCCACCATGTCGTGGAAACCGTTGAACACGCTCAGCGTTACCACCAAGGCCATCGTTGCCACTGCCACCCCTACGACAGAGATGGCACTGATGACGTTGATGGCGTGTGTCGACTTCTTCGAAAAGAGGTAACGCCGTGCGATATAAAACGGAAAGTTCACTTCTTAAGTAATTCGTCGATGCGCTCGATGTAATCCAGCGAGTCGTCAATGAAGAAACGCAGTTCAGGGATGATACGTAGCTGGTAACGCACGCGGGTACCCAGCTCGTAACGAATCTGCTTTTCGTTCTTCGTGATATTCTTAATCAGCTCTTCGCTCTTCTCGGAAGGGAAGATGCTGAGATAGGCCGTGCAGATGCTGAGGTCAGGACTAATCTTGACCCTCGTCACGCTAACCATCACTCCATGTAAGGAGCGCGTCTGCTCCTGGAAGATAACACTCAGTTCCTTCTGAAGCAGACGCGCTATTTTGTTTTGTCTTGTTTCCTGCATTTACTTACTTTTTACCGTCTACTTCGATCAGTTCAATCTTGAAGATCAGCGTAGAGAAAGGCTTGATGTCAGTACCCTGCTGACGCTCGCCATAAGCCAGATCCTGAGGAATGTAAACCTCCCAGATAGATCCTGCGGGCATGTGAACCAGTGCGTCGGTCCAACCCTTAATCACCTGGTTAGCACGGAAGTCAGCGGGCTCGCCACGCTTGTAAGAGCTGTCGAATACCTTACCATCAATGGTCTTACCTTCGTAGTGAACCTTCACCAAAGAAGTATCCTTAGGCATAGCACCGGTACCCTCCTTGATGACCTTATACTGAACACCGCTGGGGAGAACCTTCACGCCTTCCTTCTTGGCATTCTCAGCAAGGAACTTCTCACCGTCTGCCTTGTTACCACCGAACTCCTTTTCAAGGTTCTTAGCCTTGATGGCACGCATCATCTCCTGGGCAACCTGAGCAGCAGAGTCAACAGTCATCAGACCACCCTTGCCAGTAGTACCAGCAACGAAACCAGCCATGAAGTTCTTCAGAGAAATAGTCTTGGTAGAGTCGTCACCAAACAGCTCGTGGTTGATACCCTTCACCATCTGGTTGCTGATCTGTTGACCAATCTGGATACCAGCATAGTAAGCGGCCTTCTTCTTGTCGTCACCAGCGTTAGCGCCTTCGTTCAGACCCTTGATGAAATCGTCCATGTAAGCGGTGTCAACACCCAGACGACCAACGAGATAATCCTTCAGACCCTGAGTCTGAGCCATACCGATAGCATAGCTAACGGTGTCTACATCACTCTTCAGGTTTGCCTTCGGAGTGCCATTGCCGCATGCATACATCATGACGGCAGAAACTGCTGCGAGTGCAGCAAAAGTAAACTTTTTCATTGTTTTTTTTAATATAAAATTACATTACTTCAATCAATTCAACATCAAATATGAGTGCTGCGAAGGGAGGAATACTTGCACCTGCACCACCCTCGCCGTAAGCCAGACGATAGGGGATGAAGAAACGATACTTCGCGCCCTCCTGCATCAGCTGCAGACCTTCCGTCCATCCGGCAATGACCTGTTGCAGTCCGAATACGGCAGGCTCACCACGCTGTACGCTGGAGTCGAATACGGTACCGTCGATGAGGAAACCCTCATAGTGGCACTTCACGCTGTCCTTGGCAGAGGGCTTCTTGCCGTTGCCTTCCTTCAGCACCTGATACTGTAGGCCTGAGGGCAGGGTGATGACGCCGTCCTTCTTGGCATTCTCAGCCAGATATTTCTCACCAGCCTCCTTGTGTGCCTTACCGGCTTCCTGACGCTGCTGGTTAATCTTCTGCTCCTGGGCGGCAAAGAACTCCTGCACAATCTTCTGGGCATCCTGGTGCTTTACCTTCAGTTCGTTGCCGGCAATCACGTCCTTGATGGCCTGTGCAAAATCGTCAATATTCAGTTCCGAGGCTCCCATCTGTGCCAGCTGCTGACCGATGCCGAGACCCAAAGCATAACTTACTTTATCCATGTCTTTTCTCTATATTAATAATGTGTAATCTTGAAAAACGGCTGCAAAGTTACAAATATTTCGTGAATTATATGCGATTATTCGAGAAAAATTACTAATTTTGTGCATTCTTAATACTTTGGCGTATGAAAAAGATAGTAATTTTGACTGGTGCAGGCATGTCTGTGGAGAGTGGACTGAAGACTTTCCGCGATGCTGACGGACTGTGGGAGGAGTATCCCGTTCAGCAGGTGGCTACCCACGAGGGATGGCTCAACGACCCCACGCTGGTGACTAATTTCTACAACATGCTCCGCAAGAAATGCTGGGGTGTGAAGCCTAACGAAGGCCACAAACTGGTGGCTGAGTGGCTGAACTGGAAAAGAACTACGACGTGACGGTAGTGACGCAGAATGTCGATAACCTGCACGAGCAGGCTGGTTCCTCGAAGGTCATCCATCTGCATGGCGAACTGATGAAGGTATGTTCCAGCAACGATCCTGACGATCCGCGCTATCAGCAACTGCTGACGCCCGACAACTGCGAGGTCACTCCTGGCACGAAGGCTGGCGACGGCTCGCTGTTGCGTCCGTTCATCGTATTCTTCGGCGAGGCTGTTCCCATGATTTCTGCTGCTGCCGAGGAGGCTCAGACTGCCGATATCTTCATCATCATCGGCACGTCGCTCAACGTCTATCCTGCCGCTGGACTCATCCATTACGTGCGTCCGGGCGTTCCCGTCTATCTCATCGACCCCAACCCCATCAGTGCAGGTGGCAACGTGACACAAATCCAGAAGGGCGCCTCCGAAGGTATGAAGGAGCTGATGAAAATCTTACATTGAACATTGAACGTTGAACATTGAACGACGTTTGAACTTTCGGTGTTAGTGCCAGACTATTGTCGTTCAACGTTCAATGTTTAACGTTCAACGTTCAGTATCCGTGCGTATTCACCCTCAGTGTTCAGAATACGTGCGGCTTCTTTTAAGGCCTTGTCGTTGCGCAGGCCGACTTGCAGCTCGCCGCCCTGATAGTAGTAGGCCGACACGATGTCCTGCTCTATCATCTGCATAATCTCCTGACGGTTCTTGTCCAAGTCGCGCGCCACGTCGTGGTGGTCTATCTTTGCCTTCAAAGCCTCGAATTCAGCCTTCGCATCGTCCATATAGCCCTCAAACTTCATGGCCTTCTCCAGTTCGTCCATCTGCTTCTTGCTCAGCTGGTCGTAGGTGAATCCACCCTTGATGACGCGCTGCTTGAAGTCGTCGTAGTCGGCATCCGTCAGGTGGAAGTCCTTGGCGGCAGCAATGGTGGGGTGCTTGGCAATATACTCCGTCACGTAGTCGAACATCACCTCCGTCGAGTCCAGACGGTCCAGATAGAGTGTGATATTGGCCAGCGTGTCGGGCTTCACCTCGATGTCTGGTTTCAGACCTTCCTTCATATCGATGCCGCGACCGCTGGGCAGGTAGTAGCGCGACGTGGTCAGCTTCAGGTTCGCATTATACGGCAGGTCGACGTTGGGAATCTGCACCAAGCCCTTCCCGTAGGTGCGCGTACCTATTATTATGCCACGCTTCAAGTCCTGTAAGGCACCACTGGTAATCTCCGAGGCCGATGCCGTCTCACGATTCACCAGCACCACAATGGGCATCACCGTGTCGATAGGCTCCAGACGGGTCTTGTATTCGCTATTCGCACGCTTCAACTTGCCTTTCGTCTCTACAATCTGCTGACCCTTCGGCACCCACATGCTCATAATGTCGACACACTCCGACAGCGAACCGCCGCCATTGCCGCGCAGGTCGAGAATAAGCTTCTGCGCCCCCTGCTTCTTCAGGTCGAGGAATGCCAGACGCATAGGTTTCGCGGGCTCGCCCGTGAAGGTGTTCAGGCTGATATATCCGATGCCGTTGTCCAACATGCCGTACCACGTAATCTCTGGCATCTTGATGTTCTGACGGGTAATCTTAAACGTCATTTTCTTGCCCGTCGACGGACGCTGAATCTTCAGCACGAACGTCGTACCGGCCTCACCACGCAGATGACTGCTCACATAGCGCGTGTCCTTATCTGTCATCACCGTATCGTCTATCTGCAGGATGATGTCGCCCTTCTTCAGCCCCACCTCGGCAGACGGCATTCCCTCGTAGGGTTCTTCAATGACGCACCGCTTCAGCTTCTGGTGGTAGCGAATCAGCGCTCCGATACCTGCATACTTGCCCGTCAGCATCTGCTTTAACTCCTTCTGACGCTCCTCGGGATAGTACTCCGTATACGGATCCAGCGACTCCAGCATGGCGTCAATACCTGCCGTCACCACCTTGTTGGCATCCAGCGTATCGACATACATCATATCCAAATGCCTGTACAGCGCATTGAATATCTCCAAGTTCTTCGCCACCTCAAGGTTGTGATTCTTCACCTCCTGGGCATTCGTCGGCAGTGCCATCAGATAGGCGCCGAACAACAGTATTATGTATCTTTTCATCATCTTTTTCCTTATATTTGGGGGCAAAAGTACAAAAAATAACGCAATCTATAAAATTTTTCGCCAAAAAATTTGCACGATTCAGATTTTTACCGTACCTTTGCACCCGCTAAACAAAAATAGCAGCGCTCTTACAAGTACAAAACCTGCTTCAGTAGCTCAGTTGGTTAGAGCACCTGACTGTTAATCAGGGGGTCGTTGGTTCAAGCCCATCCTGAAGCGCATTAGAAAGAATCCTGTAGGTCAACGACTTACAGGATTTTTCTCTTTTTCACATTTCAATTTGCACCCGATTTGCACCCAATTATGGGCCAAAGTATGCCCTGCAGTTCGCAGACATGCAGATTCCTGGTACCCACTCCTGCCGTCTGCTCTGGTAGGAATGAGTACATTTTTTATATTCTATCGGTATAATTTAGTTTCATTTTCTTGCCGGTATCGGCAAATTTTAGTAATTTTGCGGCAGAAAACGGCAACAAAACTTGCCGATAGACAAAGATGGAGTACATATCAGTCACACAATTTGCCGAGAAATACGGCATTTCAGAGCGCACAGCTCGCAACTACTGCGCCAACGGTAAGATCGATGGTGCCTTCCTAACGGGAAAGACATGGAACATCCCTGCCGATGCTCCTCTGCCAATGCGTGGATCCGCAAAAGTCGTAGAGTCTCCGCTGCTGAAGACGTTACGTGAGCAAAAGGCATCACGACTAAAGGGCAGCATCTACCATCGTACCCAGATCGATCTGACCTATAACTCCAATCACATCGAGGGTAGCCGACTGACCCATGACCAGACACGCTACATTTTCGAGACCAACACTATCGGCATCACCGACGACGCTATCAACGTGGATGACATCGTGGAGACCGTCAATCACTTCCGCTGTATCGACTACATCATTGATCATGCCGAGGAATCTCTCACCGAAGACTTCATCAAGCATCTTCATCTGCTGTTGAAGTCAGGCACCAGCGACAGCCGAAAGGATTGG
The DNA here is from genome assembly GCA_900318885.1 of uncultured Prevotellaceae bacterium. Lineage (GTDB taxonomy): Bacteria > Bacteroidota > Bacteroidia > Bacteroidales > Bacteroidaceae > Prevotella. Next base: position 19,782 of record ONMN01000050.1, read on the forward strand.
TTTGTCGTCGGTGACTATAAGCGCCTGCCGAATGAAGTCGGAGGGCAGGACACATGCTCACCAAAGGAAGTACACCACCAGATGAAGGCCTTGCTGGCTGAATATAACAAACTCCGCCCAAAGTCCTTTGCAGAGATCCTCGATTTCCACGTCCGCTTCGAGCGTATCCATCCCTTCCAAGATGGCAATGGGCGCGTAAGCCGCCTATTGATGTTCAAGGAGTGTCTTGCCAATGGTCACGTCCCCTTTATCATCACTGACGAGCTGAAGATGTTCTACTATCGTGGTCTCCGCGAATGGGGACATATTAATGAATATCTCACGGACACATGCCTTACAGCGCAAGATCAATACAAATTATTACTGGAACACTTCCAAATACGGGATAAGTAAGGACTATCGTTAATCCCATCCCTCCTCACTCCCACTTCGCGAGAGTTATCTATGATGCTGTAAAGCTTTTCAAGTTTCGTCACGTTTCCCTGACGACTTTATGTTCCAGTTGACAGAACAGGAATGGAGCCTTATCTCATCACCCAAGAATTATATCTCGCAGGCGTATTGATATAAATACATTCACACCCAACTTTTTCACCTTATTTATATCTATAGCAGAAGAAGACCCTTCCATCTTCCCTCAGCCATCTTCCCTCAGCCTTCATGCAGGTGTCAATAGTACCTGTCCCTCCGTCACCTCATCCTGAAGCGCCAGCTAAAGCACTTGATTATTAAGGAGTTGCGAAAAATCGCAACTCCTTTTTCTTTTCTATTTTCTTTCCGTCTGAACAAATTTTGGTTATCTATTTACATTTTTTTAAGTATCAGCTCCCTAAATCTCATGGTGTCCAGACGTATCATAGAATGCATTTCAATGAGTATCACAAGATGCCATTCTACCCGTTTTTCGAGTGTATTCTAATTTGACTTAGCATAAATGAACTACTTCCTTCTGAGAACAAACACATTCCTTCTAAAAACAAGTAAAGAACACAAATACAAGCCTTGCAAATATATTTTTATATGGTTAATGGTTTTAGTTTTGAGGAAAATGTGTATCTTTGCAACATGGATGAGAAGAAGCTGCTATACACGTTTTACAATTATGGGCCTGAGTTGATAGCTTGGGTTAAGGCTGCTGACTTGCCAGAATTGTCGAAGAATGCGCTGAGAAACGAAGAAGAAGCGATGCTCATCATGGCCATTAGCTATCAATATGGCGTACTGACAGAAGTCTCTTTGAATCTTGCCGAGTATTACTATAACAGTTTGATTGAGCGATATAAAAACTTCTATGCCTATATGAATCTGGGCGTGATGCTCGTAGAGGCCAATTATCTGCATACGGCGATGCAACTCTTTGAAGATGCTGATAATCAATTCAAGGACAATATAGACCAATTAGGGATTGATGATGCTAAGTTGCTCCTTAAGAACATTGACTCATGCAGATTGATGCTAAATCTTGTATATGAGGAAAGGCGAAAGCGTCTTTTCTTGCAGCATCATTCTCCTTTGCAGGATAAGCCTTGGGAACCAAGTGATCCGTTAAGAGTAGCCCCAGCAGATTTTGAAGAACAACGTCAAGCCGCCAGCCGTCTTGAAAAGGGAAATAGAAGGTCAAAATATCAGCATGATGATTTTGTCTTTACATCTATACGTGTAGAGATCCGCAATGAGAAGATCCGTTCAGACCAGCATGACTTGATATTCTTGGAGAGATACAGACATAACGAACTTAACGATTATATCCAAGAACATCTTCCAAAACTACGCTCTGCTTTTAATCAATGCGGATACCATCTGCTTTACCTCCCATCTCACGCTGATAATCTTAACGACGATCAAAGAAAAAGTTTGTATTGTGATTTATATGGCAAAGATGTTTATGAAGTTTTTCATAAAGCCTATTTTGCAACACAGTCGGATTATTGGAACGCATTTTTTGAAATGGATGAAGACCTTTCCTATGATTGTGCAGGGTTCTTGCGGTATTTCCCTGATCCAGAAGGCCATCCAGATAAGTCTCACTACGAATATATTCAATTTCCCCATCGCTCTGGCACCAATTGGGAGAAGGCTTTCACGGCTTTCCTTGATTATGTGGTAAGCATCCCATTCGTCGAGACTCAAAGGAAGCGGACACTACCACCCAGTACTACCTTATATATTAATAAGGAATATCGTATATTCCTGAAGGATAGTAATGGTTTGGATATTGCAGAGGTTAAATTGAAGGCTCTGCCAAAAGCACTTTACTTTGTGTTCTTAAACCACCCAGAAGGATTCCCTTTGAAGTACCTCGTCGACTATAGGGATGAACTGTTATCCTGGTACCGCAAGTTATCTAATCGTAACAATATCGGCAAGAGTATTGATGATCTGACTGACCCCACCAACAATTCTGCCAATGAGAAAATCTCTCGCATAGGCAAGGCATTCAGGGATGCCATCGCGAATTCTGATGAGTCCATTTACTCCTTTGTCCCCATTGGTAGCAAAGGAGAGGTATATACTGTTCACGTTGACCGAGAGCGCATTATGTGGGATGTACAAAGCATTTTCGAATAAATAATAGAAAGGATTGGCTTATGCAGAAAAATGTTGATATGTCTAAAGCGTATTTCCTAGTAAATGGTGAAAATTATAATCTTAAAGATGATAAGCGTTTACTTATTCCGTATATACAAGATGGGAAAACAGGACTAGTTACAAGGCAAGGCGAAATCAAAATTGAAGCTTGTTACTATGACTATATTATTTCAGATTGCTATACTATAGAGGACTTGATTCGTGTCGGTAGAAATTACGCATTTGGCTACGTCCAAGGAAATGGGAATGTTAAAGCATATAATGGTACAAAATGGGGAATAATGGATGCTGAATGCAATCTTCTAATTCCTGTGGAATATGATCGAATAATAATCTCTGATGACAAGAAATTGTTTACTGTAAAGAAACGTCCAAGTTCTCATGCTGTTATTAATATGGGAAATGAGTATATTGTCCCATTTGGAAAGTACCAATGGATTGATGGTTTTTGGAGAGGATATGCTAGAGTGATGAAAACATTATCTCCTACCACTCGTCTTTGGGGATTAATCGATAAAGAGGGAAAAGAAGTCCTCCTTGTGAAGTATAAAGGAGTGTCTAATTTCTATGGGAAAAATATTCGATATGCAACTATTTATGACATAAATGGGGAAACATTCAATTTTCCAATAAACAAATAAGAAAGTGTTATGAGTTTAATATCCTTTTTTTACGAAGATTTAGGTCTTTCCTGCTTATGGGGAAAGATGAATTTACGTGCAGAGACGAGCGCTGATACGGGAGTCCCCTGCGATTTCAAATGGGCACAAAGATTTGCAAAAGATGAAGATGAAAGGAATAGAGAGTGGACTACATCGGAAATGACACTAAGCGCTTACATAGCCCTTCACGGTCAGTGTAAGCCTATGCAGTTTACCACTTTGCAGGGTGTTGTCAGGCATAGTATTGACGCAGAGGATGGTACATCAGCATTGTTCAGTATCGAACTGGAAGACCTGCTTATGGATTCGAAAGCGAAAGGGGAGATATTTCAAATAGATCAAAGCAGGCTTAAAATACGCGGTTATAAGAATAAGCATACAATGATTGAATCTTTCTTGGCTTATTATAATTGTAAAGCAGACATAGAGACAAGACCACATGATGGTGCTATAGGATTGCCTTCATTAGCTGAATGGAAAGAGCTTTTTGAAAACTGTATTTGGGAGTGGGGAGTGCTAATAGGATTGAATGGTTTTAAGATAACTGGTCCAAATGGTCATCATATATTTCTACCTGCACTGGGCCATGAAAATGACAAAATAAAATATGGGTTTAATACGATTGGTGAATATTGGGTAAATGATTTTACAACCATTAAATTCACGAAGAATGAGAAATATTTTGATGTAGGAGATTTTTCATCCAAATATTCTAGATTTGTATACCGAGATTTTGTCGCAAATAAAGAATCTATAGCAAAATCAATAGAGAAAAAGCAGACTGAACTCGGTGATAAATCTATGGAAGAGATAACATTTGTATCAACACAACATCAACGATATGAAAGTGAAATTCCTGTGATGGGAATCCAAAACTGCATCAGAATCATAAGTGTGGTAAAAAATACAGATGGCTGTAAAGGTTATATGTTAAATCCTGGTGAAGGATATATCGTGAGAATATATAATAATGACACAGGACGGCCTAACATGTCTGACAAGCCAATGAGGTTAATTAGAAAAACAACAAAGATAGCAGAATTGCGTGGCTTTCCAATAAAAGCCATGTCGCCTTTCGGATGGCAGGAAGTAGACAATAGTTGTTATGGGATAACTATACACTATCAAAATGGGCAAGTTGTAGAATGCAATTTTTATATGTATGATCGAGATGTAAGAATTAAATATATGGGAGCTTTCTAAATTCTACATATTTTGCAAGCCTTGCAAATAGATTTCTCTTGGTGGAGACTGTCTTTTTTCTTACCTTTGCCCAAAATAACAAAAAGTTAATAGGTATGGCAAAGAAAAGTAAAAGGAGTGTGGAGAAACACTCGAATCGTATCACAGTTAATGATGACAAGTCTGTGTTGTCAGGTGTTACCCCTAGAAACATAGGAGTTTTGGATATGATCATTGCTTTTGATACGACAGGTTCTATGGCAAGTTATATTGGGGCAGTTCGTAAAGAAGTGTCTGATCTTGTTCCCCGCCTATTCAAGTATAACAAAGACCTTAGGTTGGGAATTGTTGCTTTTGGTGACTATTGTGACATGAAGAATGCCACGGATTTTGGAAATGCGTATCAATGTTTGATGCCTACTGGTAATGCCAACGATATTATTAGGTTCATTAATCAGAGTAATGACACAAACGGTGGCGATAGCGATGAATTCTATGAACTTGTCATTAGGAAGATTGTAGAAGAAACTCCTTGGCGTGATAATTCTACTAAGGTTATCCTCCTCATTTCAGATGCTGCCCCTCATCCTCTCGGCTATACTTATCAAGACTATGTTGTTCGTAATCAGATTGACTGGAGAATAGAAGCGAGGAATGCCTCTCAAAAGGGCATAAAAATAGACACTGTAACTATAACAAATGAACCTTGGTATAAAGAACTATCAAGAATGACAAATGGTGTCAGCGTTCCATTTGAGATGAGCGGAAAGACTGCCCAATTAGTTGAAGTCGCAGCTATGGCACGCGGGTCAAAAGAAGCAAGAGAGCATTTTGATGAAATGGCCGAGGCTTGCGATGACATAGATTTCGCAGGAGTTTTCGATAGTTATTCAGATGCAAGACATCATGATTTATAATTTACGAAGATGGAACTAACAGGAAGAATTATTGCCGTTTTGGAGGCAAAGAGTGGCACCTCGTCTAAAACTGGTAACCAGTGGATGATGCAGGGGTATGTAATTGAGGTGCCTGGACAATACCCAAGGCATTGTGCTTTCACTGTGTTTGGCGAGGATAGGATTAAACAGTTGAATATCCAGAACGGTGAAGACCTTACCATTCAATTTGACATCGACGCGAGGGAATATAATGGACGCTGGTATAATGACTTCAGAGCCTATAACGTAATTCGAGATCAGCAGATTCCACAACCAGTGCAAATAGGGGTTACAACGCCTATTAGTGATCTGCCGTTTGATGCGCCAACATCGGATGTGGAAGATCCTTTCAAGATGGATGATGGAAGTGAGTTGCCTTTTTAAATGCCAATACAACAAATACGATGATTATGAGCAATAATACACATATTAGTCACTTGATAGAAGACTACAGGAATGCAAAGTCCTTTAATAATGATTTGTTGGAGTTGGGCGTTCAGGAGATTGACAATGCCATTAAGGGATTGGATGCTGGCGAAATGATTACTCTTCTAGGGGATCCTGGTTCAGGTAAGACTTCGTTAACGATACGCATGGTGGATTCATTATCTGTTGACAGAAAAATCCCAACTCTCTATATGTGCGTTAGAAATGCACCGAGTTATATCATCCGTAGGTTGGTTGACTACAGACGCTCTTCAGAAGATGACGAAGAAAATGTGGTCAAGGAAATAACCAACGCGCCGATTTATTTACATACTAGTCATTCTATGAATATGGATGATATATATAATGTATGTCGCCAGCATGTTGAAGAAGATGGCGTAAAAGTTGTCTTCGTACATTATCTATATATAGCCTATGATAGAGATAATGCATACAGACTGAGACTTTTGGCAAAAGAACTCGGAATATCTATTGTGGTATTGGTTAACATTTTTGAGTACCGTGAAGGGCTTGAAGGCAGCCTTCCACACATGAGAGACTTGTATGGTAACCTTTTGGGTGAATATAGCGACACAGTAATAGGCTTTTGTGATTACGCGCCATATCACATAACGATTGATACGAGCGGCCATGATATAAGTGGTTTGCTGCATGTATCAATATTGAAGTGTCATGGGGAAATACAAGACAATAGATTCTATGTCAGTAAAGACTCGATGCATCATAAACAACCTATGGCAGAAAGATGAGTCCGAACTAATTTGAAGACAAAGGTGACAATTATTTAGTACGGAGTATACTATGAGGAAATGGTTGTTTATAAGTGCTATTGTATTATTGCTCCCTATTTGGGGACAGAATAAAGAACAAGAATCTTTTGGTATTGACGTATCGCATCATGATGGGAAAATCAATTGGGAACAAGTGCCTGATGTGGAGTTTGTTTATATCAAGGCTACTGAAGGAGCAACTTATGTGGATCCAATGCATAAGCAAAACATAAAAGGAGCCAGAGCCAGAAAACTTCGAGTGGGGGCTTATCATTATTTCAGAACAACGAGCTCTGTCCAGAAACAATTCGAGAACTATAAGCAACACGTTAAGAAGGAGGATATAGACCTTATACCAATGGTGGATGTGGAGGAATGTAGGAAATGGTCTGTAACACAATTTCAAAGTGACAGGAGGGACTGGTACCTGTCATATGAGTGATTTTGCTTTTGAAATCTGCGTAAAATCTATCTTCCAAGATATAACATTTTCTATTTTTGCATACGATATTAATAAAAAAGGTGTATCTTTGCAAGCGAAATATGGCTGGAAAATGTCGGATGTATGAGGTCTGATGGCTGATGTGAATGCAAGCGAAATATGAAGATATGAGTATAAAGCGAGCCGCTGATGAACAGCAAGCTCGCTTTGAATTTTAGCAATTAGGAATTATCTTTCATTCGAAGTCCCAGTCTGTTTCGTAGTGGTCGAAATGGATGCCCTCTGTACTGCAGAAGTGGGATAGGATTTGCATGATGTCATCCTGTTGCTTGGGCGAGAGCTTGTTTTCGCCGTGATGGTAACGGTAGTAAGGGCCCATGCCGGCGCTAAAGTATGAACGCACGCATTGGCGGGCCTCCGCCTTTTGGTGACGCGGCACATTGTCATACAGATGACTAAATCCCCAAGCCTTCCTTACCAATCGTTTCTCGCAATAACAGCGGCACTCGCCATCCTGCCAGGCCGTAGGATACACCGCCTGACCAATATGCCGTTCCTGCGGGCTCGTCAACAGCCTGGCGTGATAGTGCATACAAGTGTCCTTGCGGTTGCAAACATCGTTGAAACACAGGGCATAGCCCATAGGAATGTCTTTCGCTTTCAATTCTTTTTCTTCCATATCTCTTAACTCTTATCTATTATCTCTTATCTTTTTGACTTTTTCAAAAAAATCTCTCATCTCTCCCATATTCGCTGGAAATGCCTTTGTAGAAAGGGGTTTCGGCATGGGAGAGATTATTTTCATCTCTCCCATTTCTCTCCTTCATCTCTCCCATCACCCTCATGCTGCCTTCAAGGGAACGACCTCGTAATAAGCCACGTGGGAATGCTCCTTATGCTTGAATCCAAGGGCCGAGATGGTCTTTCCGAGCCTAACCTTGTTGCCAACGGTGTTTTGTAGCGACGGATAGTCCTTCTGCATGAGGCTAATCATCTCGCCACAGTTCATCATCTTCACCACCTCGCCCTCATGAGGCTGACGGAAGCACGCCACAAACATCTCGCCCAGGTCCTTCTTTTCCATGAATTCCTGATTTAGTTGCTGGATGCGGGCCACCTCATCGTTGTTGAACCAGTAGGGCGCTTTCTGCTCCAGCAGTTCGTACACCACCTGCGCATACAGCTGACCATAGTCGATGTCGCCCGTGTTGTCAATCATCTGTCCGTCTGGAATCAAGATGCAGATGTAGCGACGCGAACCAGTGGCATCCTTCAGCGGATGACGGTTGTTGGTGGTTGCCACAAACGAGGCAAATCGTGTGCGGTCCTCCTGAGCACGTCCGAAGATAGGACGTCCATTTACTTTGCTGACACTCAGCGTCTGCTTCAGCGACGACTGCTGAGAGGGACGGATGGCGTCGAGCTCATCCAGATTGACGAAGAGATTGTTCGTCAGCGCCATCTCCTTGTCGAACTTGTTCGACAAGTTTAGGTGGTCCAGATAGTACTCACGCAGATACTGAGGCAGCAAACGGCGCACGAAGGTCGTCTTGCCACAGCCCTGCGCACCAATCAGCGTAGGGACACACTCGTTGCCGTGCAACATGTCCATCTGCATCCAGTGGGCTACAGCCGAACGTAGCCAGATAGTTAGGTAGTTCAGCTGTTCAGACGTGATGCCTGGAATGCGAGAGAAGATGCGAGCAATGTGGTTCTGTCCGTCCCATTTGGGCAGACTGCTCAGAAAGCCCTGAACGGGATTGTGTTCAGGAACCTCCTCCGATTGCACATATTCCGTAATCTCCGCTTTCGGACTGCCCTTTTCCATCACCTGTTCGCGCTTGGCACGAATCACGATGCTGTTCAGAGCAGCCTGCGTCAACGGCCTGTAAATCAATTCAGCCTCATCAGAGGCGCCAGAGAGCTTTGCCCCAGTTTCCTTGGGCAGGATTGCAAACTCTACCTTTCCGTTCAGAACGTTCCTACGGAAGCGGTAGTTCTCGTTGAGGAACTGCTCAATGACGAGCGTTACCTCCTGTGAAGCAGCGAGTGCCTCACCAGTTGTGGTCATGTTTTTCTCCATAATATATGTTCTTCAAAAGATTATTCTATCTCCTTGCTGCCATCTCCTTGTAGCAATTTTGTTGCGCTTTTCACAGCGTGTTTTTCGATGGTACAAAGGTACGAAAAAAAATCCGATCCTGCAAGTATTTCCCCAATAAATTTCCAGGTTTTTCTCAATTGTTAAAATCAAATCTGCGGAGTAGACAATCTGCTGAGACGTCGACACTCGGTTTAGGTGTATCGACGGGAGAGATGATGGGAGTGATTTGGGAGAGAAATGGGAGAGATGACGGGAGAGATGAAAAACGCAGGATCCCTTTATTTAAAGGGCTCGACGCCATCTGACGGGAGAGATGGCCCACTTTTCGTTAATACTCCGTCGTTATCTGTCAATAATGCAAGCTTAATTTCCAATAACCCAGCCTTATTTGCGCTAAACCCTATCTTATTTTGCGCCAGATGTTCCCTTACTGGGAAATATTTATTCCCACCTTGGGAACAAAACATTCCCAGCTAGGGAATAAAACATTCCCACCGTGGGAATATCGTTCGTGCCATTAAGTCATCTTAATTTTCCTGCCTTTCGTATCTCCAACAGATAGTCATAGAGTATCTGTTGGGCTTTGGCCTTTTGTCCTTACATATCTTCAAGAGACAACGACCCAATATGAATCGTCATTTTGCGAAGCTCTAGCATGGAACACCCCTATTTATCAAAAAAAACATAAAAGAATTGCAAAAAATGGAGTTTTCTCTTGGAATTTTGAAAGAAAACTATTATTTTTGCAGAAATTTCACAAATAGGAGAGTTATCTTTATGATTATCCAGTTTTCTGTTGAGAATTTCCGCTCTATTATGGAGCCAGCCACCCTGTCGTTGGTAGCATCACCACTTAAAGATGCTCGCGTTGCGGCAGAGGATGTGATG
>ONMN01000056.1 GCA_900318885.1 uncultured Prevotellaceae bacterium
TCGAGAAAAGAGCACTATTTGTCTCAAAATAACCCCGAAAATGGACTATAAATCAACTAAAATCCCACGTTATAAAGCATAACGTGGGATTTGTTGTCTTTGGGAATAGCCCTAAATAAAGGCATTCCGAAGAATCGGTCATTTTGGTCACTCGGTCATTTCCGGGCGTTTGCGCCGGAGAGTGGAAGAATAGTTTATTTGTTTGTATAATCTCCCGTTTTATGGAGATGATTTGCTAAAATCGGGTGTTTTTTTATTATTTTTTAGTATTTACGGCGGGCTGTGACTTGATATATGTAAAGGATTACGGGGATTTTTTGAAGATTTTCGTAGAAAATGCCCCAAAAAGTGAAAAAAAACCGTAACTTTGCGGCGTAAACGCCGCGAAGCTGCTGGCGCTCGGCCATCCAAGCAAGCTTGATGGCCCTCGCTTAACCGCAGCATTGGACGCTGTAAGCGTGCGAGGCTGCTTGCACGAGGCTAAAAGATAGAAGTGATTTGAAATAGTTAAAAATTAAAATGATGATGAAAGTAATGATGACATTGTTTGCGTTACTGCTTACAGTTGGCATTAACGCACAGAAGATTGACCAGCGACTGACACAGCTGGTAGAAAAGAGTGCACAGCGTCGTGCACAGGGTGCTGAACCTCTTGACCCCAAGGCGGTGAACAAGACGATTGCCGTCAGTTTCAATGCAGACGGTACGATAGCATCCTTCTCTGGCATCGCTATCCTGAAGGAAGGTGCCGAGTGTCCCACTGCCCGCCTGGAGCAGATGGGTGTCCAGGTGCGCTTCCAGATTGGCAAGATGGTGGCACTGAACATTCCCGTAGACAAACTGCAGGAGTTGGAAGATGTAGAGGAAATCAGCTACGTGAAGGCTGACGAAATGCTGCGACCAACGAACGACGTGGCGCGTAAGGAGACTAAGGCTGACCAGATTGTAGAAGCCGCCAAGGCCACTGCTGCCGGAAACGACGCGCGTTGTAAAGGCTTTCATGATGAAAGATGATAAGGGTAATTACGACTATGTTACCAGTGAAGGAGTCACGGGTTTTATAACCGACAATATGACGACATCTCACGGAACGCACACAGCGGCTACAGCTGCAGGCGCAGAACTGGGCAACGGACAGCAGGGCGTTGCTCCTGAGGTGGATATTGTCCTGTGCGGACTGGATACCTATTCCTCCACCACCAACATTGCCGGATTTATCAAGGAAATCTTCAAATATGCAGACGAGGTCAGCAAGCCTGCCGTAGTGAGTATCAGTATGGGTAGCATTCTGTTCCTGCACGACGGCAGTGACTTTATTGCCGAAACGGTGAGAGAAGAGACACAAAACGGAAGTCCGTGATGGGCTCTGCCACGGAAGTGACAGCTACAGCCCCTGCTGTCTATAACTGTTTCTACACTTTCTACGCTTCCGACTATCAGGACTTCACCATTGCGCTGAAGGTGGTAGATATTACTACGGGTGAGGTGATGGACATAGGTAATCACGTGCTACACCAGAAATCGGGTGCGGTGATGGAGAACTTTGATTTGATAAAGGACTCCGATTGTGAAACCGCTACTCCTGACAAGAAAGCCGTCGTATATTATCTGAACTTAATGGAAACAGCCGTAAAACTGGATGCCCCCAAATACCGACTGGCCGTTGTCGCCACATCCCAAGATGGACAGAACCTCAAGTTGATATGCAATGGCGATAACAACGCGGAACCTTGCTTCGACGCTCCCACCGTGTCTGGCGGTTACGACTTTGCTGCCAACGGCTGGACGAAGGGCAACGGCGACATCGCCTTCAACACCAATATCTGCAATGATGCCGTCATCAGTGTCGGCTCGTACATCACCCGCCCAGGGTGGAAAACCTGGGAAGGCAACGACAGGAGTTACCCGGAGTCAACATTTACCGGCAAGGTTCAGCAAATAGGCGAAATCTCCGACTTCTCCAGTTGGGGCACCGACGACAACGGCAAGCCCTATCCTACCATCATCGCCCCGGGACAGGGCACCATCTCTGCCGCTAACAACTACGATTATTCGACTTTCATAGCGGATGCCAATAATCCTGGTGGTGCTGTGCCAAACCCGGAGAGTAATGATGCGAAGAACTTCCTCATTGAGAACATCGACAAGTTCAATCGTCGTAACTGGTATACGCTGGAGCAGGGAACCTCCATGTCCTGTCCCCATGCTGCCGGTATCATTGCCCTGTGGCTGCAGGCCAAGCCCACGCTGACCGTCAACGAAATTAAGAGCGTCCTGAAGGAAACCTGCGTCAACGACACTTGGACGACTGATGTCGCCAACATTCCTTCCGGCAACAAGATACAAGCCGGCTATGGCAAGATTGACGCTCTGGCTGGTCTGAAGAAGATTCTGAACACTTCGGCCATTGACGCCGTTACCATCGACGGCCAGCGACAGGCTACCCCCGCCACGATGTATAGCGTGGATGCCCCCGTCTACAACATGATGGGCCAGCGTGTGGATAAGGCCCAAAAAGGTTTGGTGATTTACAAGGGACGTAAGTACGTGAATAAGTGAGAATAATGCTGAGCATGCTCATGCATTATCGAACGAGAACGTACTCGAACAAAGTTCAAGTACGTGAATAAATAATTCAAAGTTATGAAATATATGCAATGGATGCTGAGCATCCTCATGATTATCGGCACAACGGTGCTGACGTCGTGTAGCAGCAGCGACGACGACAACAACAACAACGACGGTGGCAACACGACACCGCCGGAGGTGACATGGGAGGAGCCGACGACGGACCAGATGGCTGTCCGCGTGACAGCGGACCTGACGACGGCGTCGCTGAGCGAGTTTGCCAATTCGTCGACAGGTGCGGCACTCATCAGACGTCTGCCGAAAGTGACGGGAACCTTTACGAACGACACGGAAATGGTGTTGCTGAAGGGCAGTGACGTCAGCAGCCAGTCGGACGAGGTGATAGCAAAGATGGCCATTTTGCTGAACTACGGCGGCTATGTGGCGCTGGAACGTCCTACGCAGGGACAACTCGACGCGTTTATGGACAAGATGGAGGCCGTGACGGCGAAGATAGTGCTGGAGGCGGCCGACGAACTGTTCGACCTGACGCCTGAGGAGCAGGCAGCTACCGTCGAAGCGTCGATGGCAGGCCGTATGGCGCTGCGCCGCGAGAACCTTATGAATCACATGCGTGCGGCAGGTGCCGACAAGGCGTGTGCCGAAATCATCATCTTCGGGCCCTACGACTGCTATTTCGAAGAACCGCTGGACGTGGAAGGTGAGGTGACGACGTACTTCACCGACTGCGATGGTAATATCGTGGCTGACGAGACGAGCGGAAAGGCTGACGGCGAAACGGGCTGGCAGCTTACCGACTACCACTACGGACTCGTGGCCGACGGGGCTGCGCAGTGGTTGAACACCATTGAGGCGCAGTTTGACGAGGAGGATGCGTGGTACGAGGTGGAGGGTGTTGCTGCCCGTCGTGCTCCCCATCGTGCTTCCGGCACCAAGGCCATCAACGACATCATGAATGCCAGCGAGACGTTTACGAAGAGCGGACAGATGTACTTCAGGGCCAGCGACGCCAGCAAGACGTCTGGCAAGAGCGATATCATCTACCGTACTGACCGTGTGATGATGACGCTGCGCACCTGGGGCGTTCACGATGTGGCTAACCATAAGGACTTCTACTATGTGAACCAGAACGTGCTGTTGAGAATGGGAAATAGCGGCGAGTTCGACCCCTTCTTCTGCAGATATTACTCACCGACAGACTGGATGACGGAGATAAACAAGGACGGAAAGGCCACTGGCAATTTGTGGTATGGCAATTTTCTGACGCAATACGACACGTCGATGGACTTACAGCCGGTGGACAGCAAGACGACAGGAAACATCCACTGTGAGGCGGCAACGCCCGAGACGGCCAACCAGATGACCACGCAGTCGGTGAACGCCACCACGTCGCACTCACGTCAGATCACCACCTCCCACTCGTTTTCCTTTATGGGTGGTGTGCAAGGAGGGACGTTTGGTGTAGAAGGAAGGTATGATTTCAAGAGAGGCACGAATGTCACTGACGGCAATTCGTTTGCCATGACGAATTCGAAGAGTATCAAGGACCTGGATGTGGTGAAGAATACCAACGGCACAGAGGTGAAGTGGACCTATAAGGGCAGACTCCCCAAGGCCTCTGGCGCTGGAAACAAAACACACGAACAACCGGCAGAGATACTGGTGAACGATGCCAATCTGGTGAACGACGCGTGCTGGTCGGTGGAGAATGCCGTCGGACAGTATGCCGTGAACATCGGTTCCTATCCTGTGACGGGTGTGCTGCTGCTTAATTCCAAGGGGGTGTCGAGCGTGCAACATACGAAGACGACCTTCGATAACAATTGGGTCATCAAGCTGGCTCAGCCCGCCCGCGCGGTACACACGTGGCGTATGTATGTCCGGGTGCTGGAATGGCGAGAGGGTTTCCAGCAAGGTGCACAGTCTGACTTGCAGCAGGCGCTCATCAAGAAATTCCCCGACCTCTACCAAAGCGTGTTCGAGGTAGGTGAACTGACGGACGAAAGCCTGCAAAATGCTACCGGCATCATTACCTATACGAAAAATGTGTTCGATGTCTATAAAGACATCCTGCAGGCGATGGCCAAGAGCTTCGGCATCAAGAAGTTCTCCATCACCTGGAGCTCGGACAAGAATCGTGAGACAAAGCAAGGCTACGAGGTAGTAGTGGAGTAGTTAAGGAGTTATGGAGTTAAGGAGTTATGGAGTTAAGACAATACATACAATGGATGCTGAGCATCCTCATGATCATCGGCACGACGGCACTGACCGCGTGCAGTGACGACAACAATAGTGACGACAATGGTGATAACCCCGGCACAGAGTACACGTGGGAGGAGCCTACTGCCGACCAGCTGGCCGTACGCGTTACCGCCGAACTGCCGGCAGCAGCGTTCAGCCAGTTTCCCGAGCTGTCCACCGGTGCAGCCCTCATCAAGCGCCTGCCGCAGGTGACGGCGTCGTTTATGACGGACACCAGGCTGATACTGGTGAAAGGCAGCGACATCAGCAGCCTGAACGACGAACAGGTGAAACAAATGGCCATCACCCTGATGTATGACGGCTATGTGGCCATCGCCACACCGACCGAGCAGCAGCTGGATGAGTTCAACGACAAAGTCATGAAGGCTATTTCCGCCATCGTGACCGACTCCATCGACGACGTCTTCGTGCTGACTCCCGAGCAGGCAGCAGCCTCCGTCGAGGCCTCGCTGGCAGGACGTATGGCGACACGTCGGGCGAATCTCCATGCTTACACGCGTGCGACAAGTAATAATGAGGTCTGTGGCGAGATGGTCATCTTCGGAGCCGACGACTACTTCTACCAAGACCCCATGGATAGCGACGACGAGCCTACGGCCTACCATTACGGTCTGATGGCCGATGGTGCCGCTCAGTGGATTAATGCCATGGAGGCCGAGAAAGCCGAGGAGAAGAAACAGCAGGAGGAGGCTGCCGGCGCACAGCGTCGTGCCAATGGCAGTCAGGCTATCAACGACCTGATCAGTGCCTCTGAGACGTTTACGCATTACGGCAACATCAACTACACGATGCCCAGTAAAAAATCTGCCCGTAAGCTCAAAGCCTGTCAGATGACACTACGCTCGTGGGCAGTCCATAATTTCACCAACAAGCGCGACTACTATTACGTCAGTCAGAACGTGGTGCTGGCGATGGGTAACAGCAGCGGGGTGGATATCTTCTTTGCCCGTGGCTATAAAGAAGGTGATTGGGTCAAGGCCACAGGTTTTGGGAAAAATGACCTGCTGTATGGCAACTACCTGACGCAATATGAGACATCGATGAACCTGAAGGGTAAGAACGGCTTCATCAAAGGTGAGGCGGCAACTCCCGAGACGGCGAACCAGGTAATCACTGAGTCGGTGAACCTGACCTCGAGTTCATCAAGCAGCGCCGGGGGAAATTACTCACTATCAGTCAAAGGTGGCTGGATGTTTGGAAAAGGCTTGACACTTATGGGAGGTGCTGGCTTTGGCCATACTTTTGGCAGTACAACGGGTTCTTCGTTCGCCATGGGCAACTCAAAGAGCATCAAGGACCTGGCTGTGGTGAAGAACACCACCGGCACCAAGGTGAAATGGACCTATACCGGCAAGGAGCTGCAGGTGACGGGTGAACCTTACAAATGGAAACACGAAATCATGCCTGAGATTCTGGTGAACGATGCCAACATCTCGAACGACGCGTGCTGGTCGGTGGAAAACCCCAGCGGACAATACACCCTGGAGGTGGAGTCGAAACCCGAAACAGGCCTGCTACTCGTTGAAAAGAAGTCGGGTAGCAAGACAACGTACCGCGCCGAGACACCTGTGGAAACCTATAGCCACGAACTGCTGCAGCCCAACCGCTATGTGCAGACTTGGCGCATGTTCGTAACCATCGACGAATGGTATGGCGGCAGTTACTCACGGGGTGTGCAGGCTCAGTTGGAGGAAGAACTCAAACGCAACTTCCCCGACATATACTGTGATATGTTTACCATTTACGAAAGTAGTGAGAAGAGTGTGCTGACCGCCACGGCCATCATCAAGAATGCCAAGCGCGTGCTCGACTCACATAAAGACGAGCTGCCCGGCATTGCCGAAGGGGTAGGGGTGAAGCAGTTTACCATCTACTGGCGTTGCGACAATTCGGACATCAAGCTGCGCAACGGCTATGTGGTGAAGGTGCAGTGAAATGTAAGATGTAAGAGGTAAGAGGTGAGAGGTGAGAAATAAGAGGTAAAAAGTGAGATGAAGAGACGATATTTGTTTTCCGCCTGTTGTCTGATCAGTCTGCTCTCTGTGCTGACGGCTCAAGCTCAGGTCACCTACTTGGAACGTTCCTGGGACAGTGCCGGCAAGCAGGTGAAGACCGAGACGAAGACGCGTAACGACTGTAGAGAGTTTACGGGTGATAGGCACAACGATAATGAAACGCTGAAAAGCGGTTGGTATGTGGTGAAAGGCGAGGTAAAGCGCGATGTGATCACCTTTGAGGGAGAGGTACACCTCATTCTGTCCGACGGATGCGTGTTGAAGGCTTGTCTGCTGAGGATAAATGCCTCGGACAAAGCCAAATTGTATGTCTATAGTCAGTCGGACGGCGACAAGCAGGGAAAGATAACCGTCTTTAACGACGTTCATGACCAAAGTGCAGCCATTGGCTCCAGTAATGGTAAAAACATGGGGTCGCTCTATATCCATGGTGGCGACATCTCGACTTTACATGCCCGCTATCGATTTGGCGGTGCAGGTATCGGAGGCGGTTTTAAAGGCCAGATTGA
This sequence comes from uncultured Prevotellaceae bacterium, assembly GCA_900318885.1. Lineage (GTDB taxonomy): Bacteria > Bacteroidota > Bacteroidia > Bacteroidales > Bacteroidaceae > Prevotella. Next base: position 7,376 of record ONMN01000056.1, read on the forward strand.
CCCCAACAGCGAACTTGTCATCTATGGCGGTAAAGTCACGGCAAGTCCCGGTACTTCATCCGGTGCGGGCATCGGTGGTGGAGAAAATGGCCATCAAGGCGGTCCCATCATCATCTACGGCGGTGTGATTGACGCTAAAGGAGATAGCTTTAGTGCCGGTATCGGTGGTGGATATTGCGGTGATGGTGGCAAGGTAACCATCTATGGCGGCAAGGTGACAGCCCGTGGTGGCGTGCTTTATGAAGGCAGAAGCGAGGGTGCAGGTATCGGTGGCGGACGGTCTGGCAAAGGCGGTGACGTGCATATCCACGGCGGCGAGGTCTATGCCTATGGTGGATATGCCTCTGCCGGCATTGGCGGCTCCTATCAATCTGATGGAGGTTCGCTCGAAGTGACGGGCGGCCATGTCTATGCCTCAGGCTACGAAAAGGGCGACTATGCTGCTCCCGGCATTGGTGGCGGCGATTGTGGCAACGGCGGCAAGGTTACCATCACGGGCGGCATTGTGGAGGCAGTCACCAAACACAGCAACAAATACAGTGCAGCGCCCATCGGTTCCATTACTGCTGAAGGTGGTCACCTGATTTATGACGATGGCGAAATAGCGTTGGGCGACCAGATGAAGGTCATGTGGAGCAACCACAACGGTGCCATCACCGATGCCCAGTATCGGCAGGGTGACTATCTGCATTATGCCTTGACTGACAAGCGTGTGGAAATGTGCATGAACCACAGCAACACCTACGTCATCATTTCGCCGTGTACCCATGCGGAGTTCACCTACGGAAAGAAGGACGACACGAAGCACTGGCGCCTGTGTAAACATTGTAACTACAAGGTCGAAGAAGCCCACACCTACAAAGGCGGTGTGTGTGTCTGTGGCCAGAGGGAAACCGTTTCCGACTGGTGGACGATGACCATCCAAAAGACCACCGACGGCAAGACCTATACGGCTGACGAATATCAGGTGATCAAGGGAATGGAAACGACGCTGCCGGCACCTCCTGCCGTCGACGGACTGGTCTTTATGGGCTATCTGCCCGGTACAAAAGCCCCTGACGGCATCGAGATGAAGGATAATGAGCAGGACCTACTGCTGCCAGCAGGCTTTTCCTTTACGCCATCTATGGATTGTACCTATTACGCCCGCTACCGATTTAATTATAAGGAGGACTGGCAGTGGAGCGACGACTTCAGCGAGGCTAAGGTGACGCTGACCCATCCGCTCGTCAGCGAGCCGGTAACCATCAAAGGCACAGCCACTGAGGATCTCCGCGGCCGCGTAGAACCTACCGAGGAGTCGCTGGGTGAGGCGTTCTATATGGCAACAGCCACTTACAGCAAGGCACCCGGCATCACCTACCAGTTTGAAAACTGGCAGAGGGTTACCCTCTATCAGCCCCGCATCATCATTCTCGATGCCTTCGACACTGACGAGGAGAACACCAAGACGTTAGACAAGTACTACGGCTTTAGGTCCGAGGTTACCATCAACAACCTGACAATAGTAAAGGACGGCCGTCTGCATCCCATCTGTCTGCCCTTCAACGCCACACTCAGCGGATCGCCGCTCGAAGGGGCCACACTCTATCAGGCCAACCGGTCGGAGTTGAACGGCCAAAGCCTCAAGGTCGAGTTCCAGCATGCCTCGAGCATAGAGGCGGGCGTGCCTTATTATTATTGCTTCTACGACAAAGGTACTGATGTGCAACACCCCACCTTCAACAATGTCATCATTGACGACGTGCAGGGCGCAGTCACCTTCGACGATAACTACAATCTCATCGGCACCTACGAGCCGCTGGCTGTCGAGCGGGAGGAAGGTATAGAACCAGTGATGTTCGACGGCAACGAATTCGTCTCTACAGACAACGCCGTCACTGGATTCAGCAACTTCCTTTATGTGCATACGAAGATTCAGCCCGACGGCAGCCAAGCCGTGCGCACCCTCAGCCTCGTCTTCGAGCCCAATGCAAGTGGCACGTTCGAGAAGAGACTGCCCTACAATTGGGAAGGCGCAGGTACGGAAGCCTCACCTTATATTATAAAGAACGCCAGACAACTGAAAGAGATGACGGAAACCTTCAACAACGATGCGGCCTCAGTGAATGGTAAGTACTTCCGTCAGGGCGCCAACATCACGTTCGACAAGACGGTGGAGAACAACTTCACGCCCGTCAAAACCTTCAACGGTCACTACGACGGTGCAGGCTTCGTCATCAGCGGCGTGAACATTAGTCTGGCAGCACCCAAAGAAGCCTCACTGTTTGGATCACTGGACGGTAATACGACTATCAAGAATGTCGTCGTCAAGAACAGCGCGTTCAAGGGTAACGGTGCGGCAGTTGTCGCCGCTGCTGTATTTGGCAATGCCGGCATTGAGAACTGCCACGTGCTGAAGGATGTCACCGTAGAGAGTGATACCAATGCCGGTGGCATCGTAAGCGCTATCAATGGCAATGGTGCCAGGGTGACGGGCTGTACGAGCCAAGCCACCGTGAAGGGCCTTTCGGGTGTTGGTGGCATTGCGGGTCTCCTCACTACAGGTTATGTCGGCAACAGCATTGCGCTCGGCAATGGTATTACTGGCTCTGCCGAAGTCAATGCCGTCGTAGGCTACCGCCGCAACGGCACCGTGGAGAACTGCTACTTCACCGCCCCGACACTCAGCGACCCGCGTGCGAAACTGATGCCGGATAAGAGGGAAGACAATACCGATTTCCTAACTCGATTGCACCAACGCGACGAGTTCCTGCTGCAGGCTATTACCGGACTGACCGCAGAACAAATTGGCTACGACCTTACTCTTCAAGGTCGCACAATTGAAGCTACACAGGCGGCCGACGGCACGTGGAAGAGTAAGGCTTTTAGTGTCTGCTTGCCATTCGATATTGATATTCTGAAGTTGGACAATGCCGATGATATCAGTGTGTATAAGCTCCACGAAGTCGACTTAGTCAATAAAGTGTTCCAGTTCACCAACGACTTCCCCATTCTGAAGGCAGGTGAGCCTTACATGATAGTAATTAATAAAGGTTCGATGCCTTTGACGGGCCGGAACGTCACAATTGTACCCACCCCCAAGGAACCACAGGCAGTCAACAATGCCGACGCCAGCAAGCAAATTGGCTGGTGGTGTGGTACGTTCAGGAGAATTGAAAACGATGAGATATTTAGGGATTATATCTATATCGCTCAGAAGGACAAGACGTTCCAGTATCCGCCAAAGGGATATACAAAAGCCTTTACTTATCCCTTCATTGCGTACTTCTCAGCCATGGAGCCTTTGGATTTCATCATCGCTCAAACGAAATACATCCACACTGAGAACGGCGAGGAGAGCGGTGACGTGGCTGACTTCCCAGCCGATGAGTTTGACAGTGACGGTGAGTTTGGTGAGGCGACAGGTATCAGCCCAGTCATCCAGACCATTGATGCCGACGGTACTGAACACTACTACGACCTTCAGGGCCGACAACTCAACGGCAAGCCCAATAAGGGTATCTACATATATAAGGGTAAAAAGGTTATCAAATAAATGGTTAGAATTATGGAGAAGAAGAATTATGGTAAGCCCCGAATGAAAATTATAAAGGTTCGACGGCCTATGATTATATGTTATAGTGTCGGTGGCGAAGGAGGAGGAACCCCTGCCCCGGAATTCGTTTCTGACGAGGAATAATGATTTGAAAAAGAAAAAAATGATAAGAATAATGATGAAAAAGAACTTATGGATGATGGCCGCCATTGTGATTTGCGGCGTAATGATGGTGCTGACATCGTGCAGCAAGGATGATGACAAAAACGAGCCGAAGCTGGTGTCGCCCGGTCCGATGGCTGAAAAGGTGAGCGGCGGGGCATGGTACGACGTTTATGAGGTATCGGGAACGGCCAAGGAGGAAGGAGGCGGTGACGCCGAAGTTGCCTATACTGTGGTGATTGACATCTATCACTTCCAGGCTGACGGTACGGGTGACTTCCAGCGCTGTTTCTTCAATGACGACAGCGAGGAGCCTGTGATGGTGCAAGGCATTCTGGGCTACGGTGACTTCACCTACAGTTCTGCAGCTGACGGCGTCGGGATCGAAGGCATCGCTGGGACGGTAGCCATCACCCTGAACAACAACTGGGACCAGAGCTATCCGCAGAAGTGGAACGTGACATACGCTAATGAGACTATTATCGCCAAGGGCGTGGACGGACAGACGCTGACACTGGTGCGTGCTGACGATGAGACGCAGGCAATACTGAATAGTTTGGTGGAAGTGAATGGCGGCAGTAGCACAGTCAAATACGACGTCAACGACTACAAACCTAAGAACGTGGACAACAGCCAATGGATGAAGACGTTGGCCGACAGTCGTCTCGTAGCCGACCTGTCGCTGCCCGGAAGCCATGATGCCTGCACGGCTGACGGCTGGTTCTATAAGGACCTGGGCAAGATAGCCGAGGTATCGGCAAAGACGCAGGACCTGACCATCAAGGAACAGCTGAAGGTGGGAATGCGCGTGTTCGACCTGCGTCCGGAACGTATGCACGACGGCGCCAACTACGTGCTGCGCTGCTCGCATGGCATCATGTACACGAAGTTGCTGGTCAGCGATTTCTTCCAGCAGCTGAAGGAGTTCCTTGCTGCCAATCCCTCTGAGTTCTGTCTGCTGACGGTCGACCTCAGCGCTACCTCCGACAAGACGGCGTGGGGCAAGGAGTTTACGGAATTGGTCAACAGTGCCGAGTTCCGCAGCATGTTTGCCGACTTCAAGCCCCGACTCACGGTAGGCGAGATGCGTGGTCACGTGCTGATGCTCTCGTGCCAGAAATATGCCGAGCAGCCTGTTGGCGGATACTGTAACGGCTGGATTTCTGAAAAAGGACATAAGGAGCTGATGAAAGGTAATATCACTGGTGCCGACGGTGTGGAGACACCGCTATGGGTGCAGGACTTCTGGGGAAAATGGGACCGCGAGGGCAAGGACGAGGCCGTGGTCAGCACGCTGGAAGCTGCCGTTGGTCGCGACTTGACGGCCGAGAAGCCCGCATGGGTTATCAACTTCCCGTCGGCATACTTTGGACTGCCGTTCTCCGACAGCTATCGCGATAATGCAGTCAAGGCCAACAAGGTCTGTGCCGACTGGCTGTCCAGCCATACGGGTTCGGTAGGTATCATCTACATGGACTTCGCCGGCATGGAAAAGAGTCCCAGCAGCTTTGCCGAAACGCTCTACGAGACTTATGGAATGACACTGGTTGACCGGGTCATCAAGCAGAACCAGAAGTAAAAGGAGAAAATAACAATTATATGAAGAAAATGAAAAATGACTCTTAAGGAGAAAAGCGCTTTGATCACTCAGGTGTCGAACATCAACGACCAGGTTGAAGAAATCAATCCTGACATTGAGCGTGAGATTGATCGCCTTGAGAAGGAAGCCAAGGAAATAGGAATCACCTTGGATGTTGACTAATAATGAAGAAACTATTAAAATGTTGACAAGATGAAAAAGTATTTTTTATGGATGGTGGCTGCAGTCCTGATTTGTAGCTTGTCTATTTCCTTGATCTCCTGTAGTAAGGATGACGATGGAAAAAATGGTAATACCGGCGGCAAAACCGACGTTGAACTTGCTGAGTACACCATTATGTATTATGCCCATGGTGGTGGTGACCTGGATCCTGAGGCTCTCGACAACATCGACGACTTCTACAATGGCAATGCAGTTGCCAAGAGTAAGGTGCGCGTAGCCGTATGCTACAAATTCTCAGATGCCAAAAGCCTAGCTGAAAATAGACCTGAACCCTACGAAAAATACAAAAAATTCTGGGACGCATGGAGCAATTGTACGGCCCGCTTTGTAGTTGACCCTAATGTAAAGAGCTTCTCCGGAGTACAGTCCGGTGGCATGCATGCTTACCACGAGGGTAGCGACAACTTCACACATCCTGACTCTCTGACAAGCTTCATCAACTGGGCTAAGCAGGCTGCCCCTGCCAAGAACTACGTCTTGGTTATTAGTGACCATGGCGGCGGCTATACACCCGATGATGAGGTCGATCAGACGATGACTCGTGGTATCGTCTATATGGACCAGGCCGACAAGACCTATGGTGGCAAGCATTTCACCCTCAACAACATCGTGTCGGCTGTGAACAAGTCGAACACACACCTCAAGGCCGTCTATTTCGATGCCTGCGTGATGAATATGTGTGAGTATTGGTATGGTATGAAGGACATTGCCGACTATCTGATGCTCTCTACCTTCAACACGCCTGGCGACGGTGGTTCCTACGACGTGCTGGTCAATGCACTCGCTTCGCAGGACATCGAGTCTGCACTGGCTGAACATTGTAAGTACACCGTTCAGAAATGGGACAAAAACGATCCAGAAGGTCTGCATGACATGTCGGCTATCCGCACCAGCGACATCGAGGCTTTCGGTAAGGCAGTAAAGAACTTTACCGATGTGCTCGTTGAGACTTATGCCAATGGCTCAGCAGAAGCTAAGGAATTCATTGACATTGCAACCTCAACAGCCTTCAAGGTTACAGCTTCGAATCCTTATTACGACCTGGTTGACTATGTAAATGACTTGAACTCCAATCTGCCCACGGAGTTCGGTGGTGTGAGTCAGTCTCTGGTGAATGCCTTCAACAAAGCCGCCTTCTGCCAGGAGAGCTGCGTAAAGCTGAGAAATGAAAAGAGACAGGTGGAAGTGTCTGTCCTCATGGGATGGGAAGGCAAATTTGACTACATCAGCTGGAATGAAAAATTAACGAAAGTGAAGTGGATAAAGGTATACAATCCCGATGGTTCTGGAATCTATTATGATGGTCCGCTAGATTCACCTGACATCACTCCCGATATGAATGCGATAACAACAGATCCATGGGGCTCTACTTTCGCTGCCACCTACGAGCAGACCGCATGGGACAAGGTTACTGGCTGGAGCCGTTGGATCAAGGCCAACAAGACGCGTCCTAACCCCATGCACGAATCGTTACTTGATGGATTCGATTTTGATGACCCAAAAGAAGACGATGAGTGAATCAATTAAGACAAACCGAGTCCACCGCACGATGGACTCGGTTTTTTGTAATCTTGTGGAAGGGGAGAAAGTCTTAAATTATCTTAAAAGATGTTATAAAACAGGTTTTTACTGTTGTGTAATTTATAAATAATGTGTACCTTTGCAGCCGCAAAAGTGCCCATTGCGCTGGCCGAAAGGCTATCAAAGCACTGAAATAGAGCGACTTACTTCGTTTCTTTTATGCTGTGCTGTGGCGTCTAAAGGGTGGCAAAATGACACTGATGCGAAGTGAGACATATACATTATTTATAAATAACATTATTATTAAAATTTAAACTGAAATGCCAGGATTAATTGGAAGAAAAATCGGAATGACTTCCGTTTTCAGTGCCGACGGTAAGAATGTACCGTGCACTGTTATCGAATGTGGTCCTTGTGTTGTTACGGTATCTTCAAGAAGGCAGGTACAACACCAAAGGCTCACTTGGCCGAGTTCAAGTTTGACGAGGAACACAACCTCGGAGACGTGATTACCGTCGACCTCTTCAGTGATGCAGAGTTCGTCGACGTAGTAGGTACCTCTAAGGGTAAGGGTTTCCAGGGTGTTGTAAAGCGCCACGGTTTCGGTGGTGTCGGTCAGAGCACCCACGGTCAGGACGACCGTCTGCGCAAGCCGGGTTCTATCGGTGCTTGTTCTTATCCCGCCAAGGTGTTCAAGGGTATGCGCATGGGTGGCCAGATGGGTGGCGACCGTGTGACGACTCAGAACTTACGTGTGTTAAAGGTAATTCCAGAGCACAACCTGATTCTTGTAAAGGGTAGCTGCGCTGGTTGTAATGGTTCAACTGTTTTAATTGAGAAGTAAGCTATGGAAATTAACGTATTGAATATCAAAGGTCAGGAGACCGGACGTAAGGTTACGTTGAACGATGCTATCTTCGGCATTGAGCCTAACGACCACGTGATTTATCTGGATACCCGCAAGCTGGGTCGCCAGAAGGGCGGCGGCGGTGCTCGTCATGGTGATATCAACTCTCCGCTGCTGCGTGGTGGTGGTCGCGTATTCGGCCCGAAGCCCCGTGACTACGGTTTCAAGTTGAATAAGAAGGTGAAGGCTCTGGCTCGTAAGTCGGCTCTGTCGTACAAGGCTCAGGAGAATGCTATCATCGTTGTTGAGGACTTCAACTTCGACGCTCCCAAGACGAAGGAGTTCGTAGCAATTGCCCAGAACCTGAAGGTTGACGGCAAGAAGGTGCTGATGGTACTGCCCGATGCCAACAAGAATGTTTATCTGTCGGCTCGCAATCTGCCGAAGGCTGAGTGTATCATCGCTGCCAACGTGAATACCTACAAGGTGCTGAACGCTGACGTGATGGTGATCACTGAGAATTCACTGAAGGCTATCGACGGTGTGCTTGGTTAATTGGAAGTTGAAAGTTGAAAATTGAAAATTGAAAATTATTATGAGTTTCATTATAAAGCCTCTGATTACAGAGAAGATGACCAATCTCACGGAGAAGTTTTCCGCTGAAAGGACTTTCAAGGCCAAGACGGGTAAGCATCGTGGTGAGATGGTAACAAAGAAGGCCCAGCCGAAGTACGGTTTCATTGTTAAGCCCGAGGCTAACAAGATTGAGATCGCCAAGGAGGTTGAGGGTCTGTACAATGTTACAGTAGAGAGTGTGAACACCATTCGTTATGCCGGCAAGCGCTCTAGCCGCTATACCAAGGCAGGTCTCGTGAGAGGTCACAAGAATGCGTTCAAGAAGGCAATCGTTACTCTTAAGGAGGGCGACAGCATTGATTTTTATAGCAATATTCAATAATAAGAAATGGCAGTACGTAAATTAAAGCCCGTTACACCGGGTCAAAGACACAAGATTATTGGCACGTTCGAGGATATTACTGCATCCGTGCCAGAGAAGTCTCTCGTTTACGGTAAGCGTTCTACCGGCGGTCGTAACAACACCGGTAAGATGACTGTCCGCTACATGGGCGGCGGCCACAAGAAGAAGTATCGTCTGATCGACTTCAAGCGAGAGAAGGATGGTGTTCCAGCT
>ONMN01000059.1 GCA_900318885.1 uncultured Prevotellaceae bacterium
GATGATATAAATGAACTCACCCTCGTTGACGTGGAAGTCTACTTCCTTCAGCACGAGGATACCATCCTTCTGGTAGATATTCGCTTTCTGATAGTCTATAAGCATATTTCTTACATCTTACTTCTTACATCTTACTTCATTTTCCCTGCGGCCTTGGCCTCACGACGCTGACGGTCCCATTCGGGGTCGTGGCGCTTGTGCAGTTCCTCGGCAACATCCTCAATGCGCAAGCCCTTGTCGGCTAACAAAACGATGAGGTGATACAGCAGGTCGCTGGCTTCATAAATCAAATGTTCGCTAGTGCCGTTAGTGGCTTCAATGACCGTTTCCAAAGCCTCTTCGCCAACCTTTTGGGCAATCTTGTTGACGCCTTTCGTAAACAGGCTGGTAGTATACGACCCCTCGGGCATTTCCTCTTTACGACGGTTGATGAAGTCCTGCAGTTCGGAGAGGAACAGCAAGGGCGAACCTTCCTGCGCGCTGTTTTCTTCGCCCCAGCAGGTATCGGTGCCTGTGTGGCAGGTAGGTCCTACGGGATGAACACGTACCAACAGCGTATCGTTGTCGCAGTCAATCTTCATGTCTACAAGATTCAGGAAGTGTCCTGACGTCTCGCCCTTGGTCCACAAGGTCTGACGCGTACGGCTCCAGAAAGTGACGTGCTTCGTTTCCAATGTCTTCTCGTAGGCCTCCTTGTTCATAAAGCCCAGCATGAGCACGTTCTTCGTATCTGCGTCCTGTATGATGGCAGGCACCAGCCCGTCCATCTTGTCGAAATCTATCTTCATATTCTAACGTTTATTCCTTCTTGTTTTAAATACTGTTTCAGCTCTGGCACGGGAATTTCACCGAAGTGGAACACTGAGGCGGCAAGTGCAGCGTCAGCATGACCTTCTGTGAACACATCGCGGAAATGCTCTTTACATCCTGCACCGCCACTGGCGATGATGGGTATCGACAGCGTGTCCGATAGTTCGCGCAACGCCTCGTTGGCATAGCCGTTCTTTGTGCCGTCGTGGTTCATACTCGTAAACAGAATTTCTCCCGCACCACGTTCCTGAGCCTCGCGGGCCCATTCAAAGAGTCCGCGCTCCGTGCGTTCGCGACCACCTTTCAGGTAGCAGTGCCAACCGTCTTCATCCAGTCGGGCATCGATAGCGACGACACACACCTGACTGCCGAACCGCGTCGTAATCTCGTTGATGAGTTCCGGACGACGGATGGCTGCACTGTTCACGCTCACCTTGTCGGCACCAGCATACAACAATCGCTCGACGTCTTTCAGTTCGTTGATGCCACCGCCCACCGTAAAGGGGATGTTGATGGTCTCGGCCACACGGGTCACCATTTCTGTAAATGTCTTGCGACCCTCAAACGAGGCGGTGATATCCAGGAAGCACAGTTCGTCGGCACCTTGTTCGCTATATGCCTTTCCCAGCTCTACGGGGTCACCCGCAGAACGGAGATTGACGAAGTTGACGCCTTTGACGGTCTCACCGTCCTTGACATCCAAACAGGGTATTATGCGTTTTGCCAGTCCCATAGTTCTTCCAAATTGATTTTACCTTCATAGATGGCCTTGCCGAAGACAACAGCAGGTATGCCCGCCTGGTCTAAGGCCTTGATGTCGTCAATACAACTGACACCACCCGATGCAATGAGATGCAACTGGGGATAGGCCTCCATTACCTTACTATATAATTCGATGGCGGGGCCTGCCAGTGTGCCGTCCTTCGATATCTCCGTACACAGCACGTTCTTGACGCCTGCATCGATGTATTTCTTCAGGAATGGCAATAGGTCCTCCTCAGAGTCTTCTTTCCATCCGTTGATACTGATTTTTCCGTTGCGCACGTCGGCTCCCAGAATCATCCGTTCAGGACCGTATTTCTCGAGCCAGCCCATAAACAACTCGGGCTGCGTGACGGCAATGCTTCCCACCGTCACCATCTGGGCACCGCAACGGAAGGCTTCCTCCAGATCGGCATCTGTCTTGATGCCTCCGCCAAAGTCAATCACGAGGTGGGTCTCTGAAGCACAACCTCTGAGCACACGACCATTGACGATATGCTTCGACTTGGCACCGTCGAGATCAACCATATGGAGCCGGCGGAATCCGATGCGCTCAAACTCCTGAGCCATCTCCAAAGGCTCGCCATAAACCGTCTTCTGGTCGTAGTCACCCTTGGTCAGTCGTACACACTGGCCGTTGATGATGTCGATGGCGGGAATGAGTTCTATCATAATTCAATAAAGTTTCTAATGATTCTTTCGCCCACGCGACCACTCTTTTCGGGGTGGAACTGGCAGGCATAGAAATTATCCTTGTGCATCGAGGCAGAGTAGGGCAGGATGTAGTCAGCGGTGGCGATGGTGTCTGCACATTTCGGCACGTAGAAGCTGTGCACGAAATATACGTAAGGATGCTCACCCAGACCTTCCATCAATGGGTCAACGCCTCCACATCTTCCATCTGCCATCTTACATCTTACATCCAATTCATTCCATCCCATACACGGCACCTTGTCTTCGTGACGCTGAGGCTGGAAACGCTTCACGTCGGCATCGAAAATACCAATGCATTGCGTGTCGCCCTCCTCAGAATGACGGCACAGCAGTTGCTGACCTACGCAGATGCCGAACACGGGCTGACGAAGGTCGCGAATGACCTCATCCAGTCGGCGAGCCTTCAGATAGCTCATCGCTTCGCCAGCATGGCCCTGTCCGGGAAACAGCACCTTATCGGCCTTTTTCAGTTGCTCCGCATCATCCGTCAGCAGGGGTTCAATGCCCAGCCGCTTCAGTGCGTTCACCACCGAATAGATATTTCCTGCGTTATATTTTACTATCGCTACGTTCATAAATCTGTTTAATCCGTGAGATCTGTGTTCGTTTACGAGAAGATAATCGTCTTGTTCTTATACGTCAGGATCTTCCTTTGGATGTGCTTGCTTACTGCGTGGCTCAGCACAATCTTCTCCAGGTCCTTGCCCTTCAGCACCAGGCTCTCGGGTGTGTCCTTGTGCGTGATGCGCGTAACATCTTGTTCAATGATAGGACCTGCATCCAGTTCGGCTGTCACGTAATGGCTTGTCGCACCAATGATTTTCACGCCGCGCTCGTAAGCCTGATGATAGGGCTTCGCACCGACGAAGGCCGGCAGGAACGAGTGGTGGATATTGATGATGTGGTGCGGATATTCGGCAATCATCTCGTCCGAGATAATCTGCATGTAGCGGGCCAGCACGATAAACGAGATGTCCTCCTTCTTCAGCAGTTCCATCTCAGCCTGTTCCACCTCAGCCTTGTTCGAGTGGTCTTTCTTGATGCTCCACACGTAGTAGGGAATGCCGAATTGCTCAGCCACATAGCGCAGGTCGTCGTGGTTGCTGACGATGCACGGTATGTCGCAGTTGAACTCTCCGGCCTTCCAGCGCGCCAGCAGGTCGTACAGACAGTGGCTCATCTTCGACACGAAGATAGCCATTCGTGGGCGCTTGTCGCTGTAATACAGGCTGAACTTCATCTGGTAGCGCTGGGCGTACAGCGTGGTGATGTAGTCGTATAGCTTGTCGCGGGGAATCAGGAATCCGTCGAGTTCCCATTCTATGCGCATAAAGAACATTCCCTCCACCTTGTCAACATACTGATCCAGGTAGACGATGTTCCCTTTGTTGTCGGTTATAAATCTGGTCACTTCCGAGATGATGCCCTGTTGGTCAGGACAATGCAGAAGCAAGATTGCGGTTGGTTTCATTTTCTTTCTCTGATTATTAATTTATTAATAATGGCTGCAAAGGTAGCATTTTTTATGCAGAAAACCAAAAAATCGCTATATTTTTTGGCTGTTTCCCCCAAAAAACTTACCTTTGCACTCGAAAATAAAACATGACATAACGATAAAGATAATATGTGTGGAATAGTTGGATACATAGGAAAGCAGGACGCTTATCCTATTTTGATTAAGGGACTTCGTAGGCTCGAGTATCGTGGTTACGACTCGGCAGGTGTGGCACTCATCAATGCTGACAGTCAGCTGAACGTCTACAAGGCGAAGGGTAAGGTTGACAACCTGACGGAGTATTGCAGCGACAAGGATGTCAGTGGCAACATCGGTATCGCCCATACGCGCTGGGCCACCCACGGAGAGCCTTCTGCTCGCAATGCCCACCCGCACTATTCGCAGAGCCATAATCTGGCCATTATCCACAACGGAATTATTGAGAATTATGCTGACATTAAGCAGAAACTCCAGGACAAGGGCGTCGAGTTCAAAAGCGACACCGATACCGAGGTGCTGGTACAGCTCGTGGAGTATATCATGGTGAAGAAAAACCTCTCGCTGCTCGAGGCTGTTCAGGTGGCACTCTATCAGGTCATCGGTGCCTACGCCATCGCCATTCTCGACAAGCGTGACCCCACGCAAATCATTGCCGCTCGCAAGCAGAGTCCCCTTGTAGTTGGTATTGGCGACGGGGAATTCTTCCTCGGTTCCGATGCCAGCCCCATCATCGAATATACCGATAAGGTGGTGTATCTCGAGGATGGCAACATCGCCGTCATCCGACTGGGTGAGGACGTACATGTCATGAGTATTCTCGGTGAGGAACAGGAGTTGAAGGTGAAGACCGTCGACATCGACCTCGGACAGATAGAAAAGGGTGGTTACGAGCACTTCATGCTTAAGGAAATTTTCGAACAACCTGAGTGCCTCACCAACTGCATGCGCGGACGTATCAATGTCGAGGGTGATCACGTGACTCTTTCGGCACTCATCGACTTCCGTCGTCAGCTCCTGCAGGCCAAGCGCATCGTCATTGTGGCTTGCGGTACGTCGTGGCACGCCGGACTCATCGGCAAACAGCTCTTCGAGACCTTCTGCCGCATTCCGTGTGAGGTGGAGTACGCCTCTGAGTTCCGCTATCGCAATCCCGTAGTCACTAAGGACGACGTGGTCATTGCCATCTCGCAGTCTGGTGAGACAGCCGACACGCTGGCCGCCATTCAGTTGGCAAAGGAAAAGGGCGCCTTCATCTACGGTGTCTGCAACGCCATCGGCTCGTCCATCCCCCGTGCCACCGATACTGGTACTTACATCCACGTAGGTCCTGAGATTGGTGTCGCTTCTACGAAGGCCTTCACGGGTCAGGTCACCGTGCTCACCATGATTGCGCTGGCTATGGGTGAGGCCAAGGGCACCATCGACCGCCAGGAATACCTGCGTGTGGTTCGTGAACTGAACAACATTCCCAATATCATCCGCGAGGTGTTGAAGACCAACGACAAGGTCCGCGACCTCGCACGTACCTTTACTTACGCGCATAATTTCCTCTATCTGGGTCGTGGCTTCTCCTATCCCGTGGCCTTGGAGGGTGCGCTGAAACTCAAGGAGATTTCCTATATCCACGCCGAGGGCTATCCCGCTGCTGAGATGAAGCACGGACCTATCGCGTTGATTGACAGCGATATGCCCGTTGTTGTCATCGCCACCCATAACGCCATGTACGAGAAGGTGCTCTCGAACATTCAGGAGATCAAGGCCCGTCAGGGTCGTGTCATCGCACTTGTTTCGAAGGGCGACGACACCATCTCGAAGATTGCCGACGAGGTCATCGAACTGCCCGACGTGCTGGAGTGCCTCGAACCGCTGGTAGCCACCATCCCCCTGCAACTGCTCGCTTATCACGTTGCCGTCTGCAAGGGCAAGAATGTCGACCAGCCTCGCAACCTCGCCAAATCCGTCACAGTAGAATAAAAACAGAGAAGAGACGTGTGTCATGGATAATGATAGAAAGTTTGAACGATTACGTAAGAATGTTGGTGTGGTCCTAGGACCATTGTGTGCCATTCTGATATGGCTGATGCCTATTGCGGGCATCTCGGAGGCGGCTCACCACATGTTGGCCATCATGTCACTGGTGGCCATCTGGTGGATTACGGAACCCGTGCCCATTCCTGTGACGTCGATGCTCGGTCCGACGCTGTGTGTGGTGCTGGGTATCGCGCCGATGAAGGATGCCTTCGAGCAGTTTGCCAACCCGATGATATTCCTGTTCTTGGGCGGTTTCCTGTTGGCGAAGGGTATGATGGTGAATGGTTTGGACAAGCGCATCGCCTATGGCATCATGTCGATGAAGTGGGTGGGTGACTCGCCGCGCCGCATCTTCCTGGCCATCGGAATGGCGTGTATGCTATGTTCGGGCTGGATCAGCAATACTGCCACGGCGGCCATGATGTTTCCCATATCGCTGGGACTGCTGGAGGCTATCCGCGAGATGATGGCAGCAAACGGCAAGGTGATTGATCTGAAGTCGTATAAATATGCCACGGGACTGATGCTGATGACAGCCTACGCGTGTAGCATCGGTGGCGTGATGACGCCTATCGGTACACCACCGAACATCATCATGCTGGGATTCCTGGACCAGCTGGCTCCGCAGGCACCGACGGTGTCGTTCTTCCAGTGGATGATCTGGGGTATCGTGGCGATGGTACTGTATTTCATTGTTGCCTACGTGGTGTTGTGGCGGATGTTCCCAGCAGATGTGAAACACATCGAGGGCGCACGGGAGTTTATACGCAACTACGTCGATTCGCTGGGCAAGTGGACTACGGCGCAGAAGAGCACGATAATTGCTTTTGGTACGGCCTTCGTGCTATGGGTGGCGCCCAGCGTGCTGAGCATCGTCTATGGTGCTAATTCGGACGTGATGAAGTTCTACGACAGCCACTTCCCCGAGGCCATTGCGGCTATGGTGGGAGGACTGTTGCTGTTCTTCCTGCCTGGCAACGACATCAAGAAGGGTGAGATGGCGCTGAGTTGGAAGGACGGCGTGGAAGGCATCGAGTGGGGCACGTTGCTGCTCTTCGGCGGTGGTCTGGCCATGGGTGCTATGATGTACAGCACGGGACTGTCGGCATGGATTGGTTCTGGTATCAAGGAGGCTCTGGGCGGTCATCCGTCGGAGTGGGCCTTCGTGGCAGTGTTCTGTGTGACGGCCCTGATACTGTCGGAACTGACGTCGCATACGGCCTCGACGAACCTCATTGCGCCTATTGCCATCGGTGCGGCATTGTCGCTGGGCTTCAATCCTATTCCTGTGGCCATAGGCATTGCGCTGTCGTCGTCGCTGGGCTTCATGATGCCGGTATCGACACCGCCTAACGCCATTGTCTATGCGTCGGGCTATGTGCCCCTGACGAAGATGATCAAGACGGGATTCATTATCGACGTCATTGGCATTTTTGTGATTACCATACCTGTGGTGATGTTACTGGTTAAGTTTGTAATGGGCGTATGACCCCGTATTTGGACGTACAACACCTGACGAAGTCGTTCGGCGCGCTGACGCTGTTCCGCGACATCAGTTTCTCCATCGGCGAAGGCCAGAAGGTGGGGCTGATAGCGAAGAACGGTACAGGTAAGTCGACGTTGCTAAGTATCCTTTGTGGTAAGGAAGGCTACGACGCGGGCGACATCGTGTTTCGCAGGGACCTGAAGGTGGGATTCCTGGAACAGAGTCCCGCGTTCGACCCTGAGGAGTCGGTGCTGGACGCATGCTTCAACCACGAGGGCGACCCCGAGAAGGTGTTGAAGGCCAAGCAGATACTGACGAAACTGAAAATCAGCAATCTGGAGCAGCCGATGGGTCAACTTTCGGGTGGCCAGCAGAAGCGTGTGGCACTGGCCAACGTGCTGTTGACGGAACCGGACCTGATTATATTGGACGAGCCCACGAACCATCTGGACTTGGAGATGATAGAATGGCTGGAGGGCTTCCTGCAGCGTGGCAACAGGACGTTGCTGATGGTGACGCACGACCGATTCTTCCTGGATCGCGTGTGTACCGTTATTCTCGAACTGGACGACCAGACCATCTATACTTATCGCGGTAACTATGCCTACTATCTGGAGAAACGCCAGGAGCGTATCGACAACCGCAGGGCAGAGATAGCGCGCGCCAACAACCTGTATCGCACAGAGCTCGAATGGATGCGACGGATGCCGCAGGCGCGTGGACATAAGGCGCGCTATAGGGAGGAAGCATTCTACGAGTTGGAGAAGGTTGCCAAGCAACGATTAGAAGAACGACAGCTAAGGCTGAAGTCGTCGAACGTGTATATCGGCTCGAAGATTTTCGAGTGCCAATACATTAGCAAAGCGTATCCAACAACCATGAACCATGAACCAATAACCATCCTGAAGGACTTCTACTACAATTTCTCGCGCTTTGAGAAGATGGGCATCGTGGGTAACAACGGCACGGGCAAATCGACGTTCATCAAGATGCTATTGGGCGAGGTGCCTGTGGACGAAGGACGCATTGTCATAGGCGATACGGTGAAGTTCGGGTATTTCTCGCAGGAAGGCCTTCAATTTAATGAGAATCAAAAGGTTATCGATATAGTACGCGACATTGCGGAATACGTGGAACTGGGTGGCGGCAAGAAGTTGTCGGCCTCGCAGTTGCTGCAGTATTTCCTGTTTACCAACGAGCAGCAATATAATTATGTGTACAAGCTGAGCGGTGGTGAGCGCAGGAAACTCTACCTGTGTACGGTGCTGATGCGGAACCCCAATTTCCTGGTACTCGACGAGCCTACGAACGACCTCGATATCGTGACGTTGCAGATTCTGGAGGAATACCTGCAGGATTTCCCTGGTTGCGTCATCGTGGTCTCGCACGACCGCTATTTTATGGATAAGGTGGTGGACCATCTGCTGGTGTTCAAAGGCAACGGCGAAATCAAGGACTTCCCAGGCAACTACACGCAATACCGCGAATATTCTAGAGGTGAGGAGCAAGAGGTGAGAGGTGAGAGAATAGATAAAAATAAGAATCAATCGCAGCAGAACATTTCTCTTACCTCTCACCCCTCACCTCTCACCTCTAAGCGTAAGCTCAGCTACAAGGAAAAGCGCGAGATGGAGCAGTTGGAGAAGGACATTGCCGCGCTGGAGGCTGAGAAGAAACAGATTGAGGAGGCGCTCTGTGGCGGTACGACCTCGGTGGATGAAATAACTGCTATGAGTAAGCGTCTGCCCGTCCTGAACGACGAGCTCGACGAGAAATCGCTTAGGTGGTTAGAGTTAAGTGAAATAGAATCATGATACAGACACAATATCCCTCACAGCTGCTGGAGCGAGCCGTACATGAGTTTGCGACACTACCAGGCATCGGACGCAAGACGGCCTTGCGACTGGTGTTACACCTGTTGCGGCAGGACGACGAGGACGTGATACGGTTTACGGAAACCATTGCCCGCATGAAGCAGGAAGTTCAGCATTGTCGCGTGTGCCACAACATCAGCGACAACGAGACGTGTCCCATCTGTAGCGACCCGCGTCGCGATGCGAGCATTATCTGTGTGGTGGAGAACATCCAGGACGTGATGGCCGTAGAGAATACGCAACAGTTCAACGGGCTGTACCACGTGTTAGGTGGCGTGATATCGCCTATGGACGGCATTGCACCATCGGACCTTGAGATAGAGTCGCTGGTGGAGCGCGTTGCCGAGGGTGGGGTGAAGGAAGTCATCCTGGCGCTGAGCTCGACGATGGAGGGCGACACCACCAACTTCTACATCTTCCGCAAACTGGCGCCCTATACCGACGTGAAACTGAGCATCATAGCACGAGGCATCAGCGTGGGCGACGAACTGGAATATACGGACGAAGTGACGTTGGGACGGTCAATACTTAACAGAACTATATTTGAAGGCAAATGAATAACGAAACGATACTGTTTATCCTGACTACCGTGATGGAGATTGCCACGCTGGCATGTGCTTATCTGGGGTTGCGACTGTTCAAGAAGAACAAATGGTTGCGACTGGCCCTGATCGTCGTACCGCTGGTGGCCAACGCCATTCTGTATCTCATCTTCGAGACGACACCCTTCTTCTATTTGGGCGTCATCCTGTTACTTTGCATCCCGTTTGTATGGCCAAGAAAATCAGCGTAGTCATTGTCAGCTACAACGTCTGCCAACTGCTGGACGAGTGTCTGGCGAGCGTGGAACGGGCCCTTGAGGGAATCGAGGGCGACATCTTCGTGGTGGACAACGATTCGTCGGACGGAACGGTGGCGACGCTGCAACCGAAGCATCCGCAGGTGCATTTCGTGGTCAACAAGGAGAACGTGGGCTTTGCCCGTGCCAACAACCAGGCCATCCGCCAGACGGATGCGGAATACGTACTGTTGCTGAATCCCGATACCGTCGTCTACGAACCGACCATCAAAGGCTGTCTGCAGTTCTTGGACGAACATCCGCAGGCGGGTGGGGCAGGAGTGAGGATGCTGACGCGCGAAGGCACGCCGGCTCCTGAGTCACGACGCGCGGTGCCGACGCCTTGGGTGTCGATGCTGAAGATGCTGGGGTTCACCAAGCGTTATTACATGAGCCACCTGCCGTGGGACCAGCCCGCACAGATAGAGGTCGTCAGCGGCGCATATTGTCTGTTGCGCCATAAGGCGCTCGACCAGGTAGGATTGCTGGACGAGGATTTCTTTATGTATGGCGAGGATATCGACCTGTCATTCCGTCTGCTGAAGGGCGGTTGGCAAAACTGGTATCTGCCCTACGACATCATTCACTACAAGGGTGAGTCGACGCAGAAGTCGTCGTTCCGCTATGTCCATGTGTTCTATCAGGCCATGCTCATCTTCTTCCGCAAACACTACGGACATCTGTCATTCCTACTCTCAATACCCATCAAGGCGGCCATCTATTTCCGCGCCATGCTGGCTTTGCTGCATATCATAGGCGATAAACTGCCGAGCTTCATTAACCCGCTAAAGACAAGAAACGATGATCATGGAAAGTGATATACGGCTCAGAGCCATTGAACCCGAAGACCTCGACCTGCTCTATCAGTTGGAAAACGACCGTAGCCTGTGGGACGTGGGGACGACCAACGTGCCGTACTCGCGCTATACGCTGCACGATTATATCGCCACATCGTCGGACGACATCTTTGCCGACCGGCAGGTACGACTGATAATAGAAGATGTACGCACGCGAAAGACGGTGGGCATCTGCGACCTGGTGCGCTTCGACCCGCAACACCAGCGCGCGGAGACGGGAATCGTCGTGATGCGTGACAATCGTCGCAAGGGCTATGCGTTGACGGCACTCACGCTGTTGGCCGACTATGCCCTGCGCGTAGTACATCTGCACCAGCTGTATGCCGTAGTGGCAGCAGACAACGAGGCGGCTGTTAACCTGTTCCGAAAAGCAGGTTATGAGGTGCAGGCGGAGCTGCGAGACTGGCTTTTCGACGGCCATCAGTATGGAAATGCACTACTGATGCAAAGATTTTTATAAACTTTTCGCCAAAAAGTTTTGCAGATTCATATTTTCTTATTACCTTTGCACCCGCTAAACGACAAAAGAGACATTTTGGTGCGTTAGTTCAGTAGGTTAGAATGCCTGCCTGTCACGCAGGAGGTCACGAGTTCGAGTCTCGTACGCACCGCCAGAAAAGTCTCCATCGAAGCGCAAAAAACAAGGTGCGTTAGTTCAGTAGGTTAGAATGCCTGCCTGTCACGCAGGAGGTCACGAGTTCGAGTCTCGTACGCACCGCAAAAAGAAAACGATAGCTCACAGGAACTGCAACGTCCGGTGAGCTTTTTAAATTTAAAACGATTATGAAGCAAACTATTCTCGTCACTGGCGGTACCGGATTCATCGGTAGCCACACCACCGTAGAACTGCAGAATGCAGGCTACAAAGTAGTCATTGTTGATAACCTCTCCAACTCGAACGCCAACGTCGTCGACGGCATTGAGAAGATTACAGGCATCCGTCCTGAGTTCATCAAGGCCGACTGCTGCGATAAGGACGCTATGGAACGCATCTTCCAGCAATATCCCGATATTGAGGGTATCATCCATTTTGCTGCCTCGAAGGCCGTTGGCGAGAGTGTGGAGAAGCCGCTGATGTACTATCGCAATAATTTGGTGTCGCTCATCAACCTGCTGGAGCTGATGCCGAAGTACAACGTGAAAGGCATCATCTTCTCTTCGAGCTGCACGGTTTACGGACAGCCTTCGCAGGAGAATCTGCCCGTCACCGAGAATGCACCTATCCAGAAGGCTATGTCGCCCTACGGCAATACCAAGCAGATCAACGAGGAGATCATCCAGGACTATATCCACAGTGGCGCGCCCATCAAGTCCATCATCCTGCGCTACTTCAACCCCATCGGTGCTCACCCCTCTGCATTGATTGGCGAACTGCCCAACGGCGTGCCTATGAATCTGATTCCTTTCGTTACCCAGACCGCAATGGGTATTCGTGAGCAGCTGAAGATTTTCGGCAACGACTACAATACGCCCGATAAGACCTGTATCCGTGACTATATCTATGTCGTCGACCTGGCTGATGCACATGTCAAGGCGATGGAGCGCGTGCTCGACAAGCCCGAGACGGATGCTGTCGAGGTGTTCAACATCGGAACGGGTCGCGGACTGTCTACCCTTGAGGTCGTCGAAGGCTTCGAGAAAGCTACTGGCGTCAAGGTCAACTGGACCTACGCTCCGCGTCGTGAAGGCGATATCGAGCAGGTTTGGGGCAATGTCGACAAGGCCAACAAGGTGCTGGGTTGGAAGGCAGAGACACCCACCGAAGATGTGCTGCGTTCAGCCTGGAAGTGGCAAAAGAAATTACGTGAGGACGGCATCCAGTAACCATGTGGGGCAAACATTTAGGGCTATTCCCAGAGACGATACACAAAAAAGCAAATCCACGCCATGCAATAATGACGTGGATTTGTGCTTAATTTTCTGCGCTTTTAAGCGCGCAAGGTTATTTTTTGCGCCTGTCCTACGTAGAACAACAAGCCGTTTGCCACGTCGTCAATCTCTATAACCTGGTAGGCCACAAGGCAGATGCTCGAAAGGATGAGGCATACTGCGCACGCATATTGGATTTTCTTTGTGGCGTTCATAGCTTATAACATTGTGGTGCCTGCACCGCCTGCGGCAAGGCTGCCGGTGTGACATCATGGGGAACTGGTGTAAGCGGCATCCCCTCTGGCTGGACGGTGAAAGACAAAGAGTGATTAAAGAATAAAACAGGGAAACGGAAGTCATTGCGGCTTCCGTTTTTCGTCCGAGACCCTCTCTTATCCCCCTGTGCAGGGGGAAGAGGGATAAAAAAGTAAGGGAAAATTTGTTTTTTTCCTCGCTTATTCGTATCTTTGCAGGCAGAAACATATAAAACAAGCGTATGAGTTACTCGGAAATGGCACAACTGGAACTGATGAATGCGGCGGCTAACGTCACCTCGCAGGCCGACCTCGACGCGCTGCGTCTTACCCTCTCGCTATTCTTCGCTGAGCGGGCACAGCAGTCTATCGACAAGATGTGGGATGAGGGAACCTTCGACCAGCGCAAGCTCGACGAGTTGCGCGGCCAGCATCTGCGCACCCCCTATAAGACCATCTGACCATGCGACTCGTAGTTCTCGACACCAACGCACTCATTCAGGCCTTGCCCTCCCGCAGCCAGTACCATCAGATATGGACTGACTTTTTGGCGGGCAAATATCGTTTGTGCGTTAGCAACGAGATACTGACTGAATACGAGGAAATCCTCGCCGTGCACACATCACCCGAAGTGGCGCACAACGTGGTCGAGGCCATTGCCCGCCATCCACAGACCTGTTACCGCGAGTCCTACTACCGTTTCCACCTGCTCAAAGATATCGACGAGGACGACGACAAGTTCGTTGACTGCGCCATCACGGCTGGAGCCGACTATATCGTCACCGAGGATAGCCACTTCGACCACTTAAAGAATATCCCTTTCCCTCGGCTCAACATCCTAACACTTGACGAGTTCAACGAAACGCTGAAACAATAACCACGACTTTATTGACTACGAGGGTCGCGTCAGCTTATAGACCTGCGCGAGCAAACGGAAATTTCTTTACACCATAAACCTCCTTTACTCCTAAACTCCTTATACCGGTCGTTCAGGCGCTCTAGAGCCATAATCCCCTTGTCGTAATGATCCGTTAACCGAAGTCGTAAGGATTATTTGGATCTTGACTGCCGTACGGATCAGGACTGGCACAGAGGATCTTCGACGCTTTGATGTCGTATACCTGCATATCGGGCTTGATATATTGTTTCTTTTTCATAATTCGTGTCGTTCGTGTTTATGGTTGTACGGTATAAGTCTGTTCACTGTTTGCTTTCACTGTTACGCTCTCACCGCCCAGGTTGAAGGTCATCTCGGTGGCGCTGGGCATGAAGAGGTAAGGCGTGTGAGCCTGCAGGGTGCCGCCTACCTGACTCATCACAACCTCCCAGCCGGAGGCTCCTAACTTGTCTATGCCGATAAACCCATAGAACGTGCCGCCGCTGATTTTAGCAATGTCGATATCGAAAGGTAGCATGATGGTGGCCGACTTGCCTACGGTAAACGTTCGGTTCATGGTGATGCTTCCTACAGCGACATCCTCGGGAATGGTGACGGCATCAGTACCATCGGCTATCACGATGGTGTTGTCAACGGCCGATACGTTGCCGTCGGTAACAGTCACGGTGCCAAAAGTACGTTGGCGGGCATTGATGGTTGCCGTGCCAGCAAGGGTAGCGGCAACGCCAGTATGGTTCTGGTCAGCATCCACACGGTAATAGACGTCATAGGTACCTACGACAGTGGCAGTGGGCACATCCTCGCTCCATGTGGTGCCGCCGTCGACAGAGTACATCAGCGTGCCGCCTGTCACGGTCGCGCCGCCGCAGAGAGCCTGCTCCGTACCATTATAGGTTGTTGTGGCTGGTGTCGGTGGCGTGACGGTAGCTGCCACCTTATTAATGGCAAATGTCTTGCTCCACGAACCGGTATATTCGCCCGTTCCCGTTACTATGACAGTGGCGGTGCCGACATCGGTGTTGTTGACGTAGTTGACCGTATAGTCCTTTCCTTCCGTCAACGAAATGGGTGATAGCGCTCCCGTGTTTAAAGTCACGACGGGTGATGGCGTGATAGCGCTGCCCGTAAAGTCGTAGTTGTCGTCAATGCCCGTTACTGTAACCAAACTGATGTCTAACTTGTCAACAAGAGTGACAATAAATTGCTGGACAACAACATTGTCGTAGGGCCAGTTGACGGTACAGCTTTTGCTGTAGTTGTCCGTTCCCGCTGTTTTGAATGCCATATTCTCTATGCCCTTTACGGTGACATGGGTGATATAGTAATTCGTGCTTTCAAACGTGAAGGCATAATCATGACCATAAAACCCTCGATGTCCTGTCAAATTTGCTATATGACAGTAAGTATCTGACGTATTAATGGTGAGGGTAAAATCCTGGAAATCGATAGAGTAAGGCTTCGTTAAATTGCCGCCTTCTGGATCGCCAATCACATGGCTTTCGCCATTGTCGCCCTCCAAACTATACCTGCCGTCAATAACGTCTACTAATGTCCAAGTTAAAGTATACGTGATGGTCTTTGTCGTGGCCCATGCTATTACATTGCCCGTCAGCAAGAGGGCAAGGATGATGAAATATTTGATGTTCTGTTTCATTTTTGCGTCCTCCTTACTTTATTACGACCTTACGGCCGCCATTTATATACACTCCCTTCTGCGTCGGCTCACCCTGCAGCTTACGCCCGTCGAGGCTATACCAAGCATCGGGATAATTATCAATTGTCAATTGTCCATTATCAATTGAAATGATTTCCGTCGTCTCGCCGTCCATTCCTATCAGTCTTACTTTCATCGTTTCAGGCAGGGCATCGTTATTGTTTGTGCGACGGGCTGAGGCTAACTTAGGTGTACCGCCAGGGGCTACGAGATAAGCCCTGAGGGGCTTCACACGCACATAGCCGCCCACTTGTACGAACTCTCCAATATCCTTTCCGCCAGCTGCTGTGCCGGTGTAGCCGTAGTAATAGCAGTCGTTGGCATCGAAGTTTTGCGTTTTATAGGTTCCTACGAATGTCCAACCAGGCTCTACAGACAGTGTTGTCACCGTCACGTTCGATGCAGGCATCGTAAAGCTGTATGTGCCATCCTGATTATCGGTCACGGCCACAGTTCCAGCATTGGCATCAACAACCCTTGGAGCCTCTAGAAGACTGTATCCGCTCGCTACCGCCAGCGTTACTGTCTGCCCATATTGAGCCGTGGTGGCTGGTTGACCACCCACCGTAGCCGCCAGCGATTGCGGCAGGTTGAGGTTATACACGATGGGCGTCCATGTGGCATAGTAAGAACGGTTACCTGTCGAGCCTTGGTCGATAATAACATCTATGGTCGGTCCGGTAAGTCCAGTACCTGTCCATCCAGCAAAGGTATAACCCGTGCGAGTGGGTTTATCAAGTGTGAATGTGGCACTTCGTGCAGTATAGGAAAATAGTGAGATATTCATTTGGCCGCCTTCAGGATGATAGGAAACAAAATATCTGTTTTCTGTCCATTGTGCATACAACGTCAATGTAGCACCATTCTCCTCGGCAAGATTGCAGACGGAGGCTCCATCGGCATAACGAATACCATTGCCGTTGCTTTGAGTGGTCCATTCCTTAAGGGAGCATTCCCAGCGTTCGAAGTTGTTGGCATTCAGGTTCTGAACCTCACCGTAAGCCAACGTCTGGTTGGCCATCGTGCCTGTGGCATCCTCGGCATTCTTGTCGAAGACGATGGTGTAGCTGACATTGGGCCTATAGGTATAAGGATTGTGCGCGATGTTTTCCATCTGCATGCCGCCAATGGTGATAGTGCCGCATGTGCCGTTTTGGCCCGCACCGATGCTATAGGGTGCATAGACACCTGCTATAGCGGTCACCTGCGTCACACCGTCAGTGATGGTGATGGTGCCGCAAGAGGAATTCTCTCCGCCGCCAATGCCCGCAGCTTTAGCATTGTTCTCGGCCCAGATGGTACCACTCTCAATTCTGATATTGCCACAGTCTATTCCGTAGCCGCCGCCAATGCCGGCGCCCCAGTTTCCTGCACTTCCCCGGATGGCTTTCAACTGACCGTCGCCTCGGATGGTGAGCGTGGTGCCGGCAGGTCCGGCCTGAATGGCAGGATAGTAATCATATCCTGAAATGACGTTTGTTCCTTCCAGAATGATGGTGGCATCGCCCAGACAAGTGATGCCTGCGCTGTTAGACCCCTTATAACCATCATATATGACGTTGTTCAGTTTCACAGTGGTAGGGAGATGCCCGGCTGCCGGTGCAGCTATCGATATCTTGATATTTGTCTTTTCAGAATAACTAAACTCTACAGTACCCACAATCACATCACCGTTCTGAGCAACGTAGTTGGTGTTCGAGGCCATTGAGGAGAGGTTGACAATGTTCCAGTCGCCCACAGTGAAGGCGTACGACAGCGTGCCTGCGTAGGCACCAATGCCGGTAACAGTCAGCGTATAGGTGCCTCTGTCGATAACGGAGGTCACCGTCTCGTCAGCACTGTTTTTGATGACTGCAGTATAATCTATGTCTTTTGTCAATACCGTGCCACGGGTGTCGGCAACAGTGTAGTCGATGGCTATGGGCGATTCGTTGTTGTAGGGGTAGAAACCTGATATATTGTTGATGGTTGCCACATAGTAGCCGTTAAACGTCCACTTGGCATACAGCGTCTGGTTTCCGGTATTACATGCCAGGAAGGAGCAGTCCTTCGATGCACAGGTTACGCGTGGCAGCGGGTCGCCCGTGAAGTTCTCGTTCAGATACCATCCGTCAAAATGATAATTCGCTCTTACTGGGTCGAAGATGTAAAGACCGGTAGTCTCCGTTCCACTGATATCACATTGTCTGAGCGACGAAGCCATATAGGTGTCGGGGTTGACAATGCTATTGGTGCCGCTGTTCATCACGTAGGTGATATTGTTGACCGTCTCGCTGGGCACTAACGTCTTGCCGGCGATGGCCGAGGCACTGATGGTGCCGGTATACGTGGTGGTGCTGGCATTGTCTTTGAGCGTCTGAGTACTGCTAATCTTGTACTTTGACGAATCAACATAATAGTTGGTCGCTGTTATCCGGTCGGTTGAACGGGTGTAGCCAAGGGTGATGTTACCCTTTCCGGCCAAGATACCATAAGACCATGACTGCGTGTAATGAATCGTGGCAGAAACAGAGCCACCAAGGATCTGAATGTCATTCACTGCGTAAATGGCACCTTTTCTAGTTAACGCAGTATATTTATTCTCTGACTCTAATTTTCCACCAAAGATATTGACGTTATTCAACGCTTCGAGGCAACTGGAATTATTGTTTGTTCCTCCAGTAACGATAACATTTCCGCTATGCTGTGTGTAGTCACGAGAATAAATCTCTCGTGAACTGTTATCGCTTATCCGTAGTGTTCCGGCAGTATTGGCATCAAGACTCTGGCCGTAAACGGTGAGCGGGTGCATAGAACCTTTGATGGGCTTTGCTGTCATCGTACAGCCGTTAGCAAGAATCAGATGCACATCACCCAATAGGTCAATTCTGGTGCCGCTAAAAGAAATATTGGAGTTCACCACATACCACGTCGTCTCGTTTTCTACGCCAAGAGAGGTTTCGCTACCCGTCAGCACGGTCACGTTATCCTGTGTTTCTTCCACATAAACTTTCGCCGTCGTGTCGTATCTCACATACTTCACCCCGTCGATGGTCTCTGCCCACGCACTTATACTCGCGAACATCATCAGGAGCAACAGCATAGTTGTCCTCATAAGATACTTTTTCTTTTCGGTTTTCATAAACTATTTATTGTTTTTTGCTTTAACTCTTTTTACCTTTTCGTACTGCCCAAAGAAACAATGATAGTAACTTCGCGCAAAATCTGGTGCAAAATTACAACTTTTTTTTAAAATACGTTGCTTTATTTTCGAAAAAGATGTGTAATCTGACACTTTTAGGTGTGGAATTTTCCGAAAAATCCACACCTACCATACGATTCTTGTTTACGTTCTATGGTTGTATGCGTGGTCTAAAGTCTCCTTGCCAGTTATGTGGTTGGGGTTAACGTTTGTTCTTTCCGAAAAGGTCGGAATGAGTGCCGGTATTAATCATGACAAGAATAAGCTCATGGTCGTGTTGCTCCCAGATAAGCAGCCAATCGGGCTTAATGTGACACTCCCACTGGTTTTTGCGGTCACCCTTTAGCTTATGCGGCCTGTATTCTGCGGGCAACGATCCGTCGCGCTCAAGCAGTTTCATCGCTGTGCGAAGGTCGTCCATCGGGTAGCCGCGCTTGATGCAGCGCTCCATGTCCTTGTCGAAGGTTTTGGTCGTCTTAATCGTGTATGCCATCAGAGTCCGAACTTTTTGAAGTAGTCATCTACGGATGCGTGGGTCGTTACGCGCCCTTCGTCGAGGTCACGCAACGAAAGCTCGTATGCCGAATAACGCTTGCGCCGGGGGATAGTGATCTTACCCACACCCTTGACCATGCTAATGGCCTTCTTGATGTCCTTGAGCATCGTCATATCCTCGATGTCCACTATAATCTGTCCACCTGTAGGAGCTGTTGTTACGTTTGCCATAATTGTATCTTATTTATTTTTCGCCTGCAAAGATAGTGTTTTTTATTGATACTGCAAAATATTTTGCATAAAAAGACCTCCACGGGTCTTACGACGAGTGGAGGTTTTTCAATTTATCAACGTAATAGTCGAGGCCGAAAATCGAACCTGCGAGTAGGAACGCTTGTCCTACGTAGAACAACAAGCCGTTTGCCACGTCGTCAATCTCTATGACCTGGTAGGCCACAAGGCAGATGCTGGAAAGTATCAGACATACTGCGCACGGTCCATACCACCACCGGGGTTGGACTGGTAAGCTGCAACGTAGATGGTGTAGCCCGGAGTTGCGACGCTGTTGTCGGACTTCTTCACCTTGATGGTGTAGGTGCCGATTGCAGCGGCTGACACTACGAAGTTTGCAGCGTTGCCGTCGATGGCGTGGTCGTTGCCGACCTGTGTACCATTCTTGAACAGCTGGATGGCCTGTGCGCTGCCGACGTTCGAGAAGACTACGCGGATGTCGAGGTCTTCGGTTTCCTCACCCTCTGCGCAACGGATGGTCTTGCCCGAACCAACGGTCATGGTCTCACCGTTCACGGTTGCTGCGCTGATAGCGAAGGCTGCTGCGGGCGTGTCACCGCCAGAGCTGCTGCCGCCACCACTTTCACCGCCAGTTTCAGCTGCTGCCTGACCGCCACCCTCACCTGCGTTGTTCAGATACTGGTCTGAACCTGCGTAGATGGTGTGCTGTGCGCCATTGCTAACCATGTCGAGGCAATCCTGCATGCTGTAAGAACCTGCGGTCTCACCGGGATATGCCACGTACGTGGTCGAACGCTTCCAAGTGTCACCCTCCTTACGGCTGACGATGACGAATGCAGCCACTGCATCTTCCTCGGTGGTGTAGAGGTCTTCGTACCAGTAGCGCAGTCCGCTGGCGTTGATAAGGAACTTAAACTTACCCTCGTTGCGCACGCTGGGCTTGTTCACGTATCCGTTCTCGTCGAGGAATGCAGTTGACAGAGGCAGAGCATTGAAGTTCTCATCGGTCGGGTCAAGGATGACGCGAGCGAAATTGAACTGGCTCTCCTGAATCGTTGCACCCTGCTTCACAGTACAGAACGTCAACTGGTCACCGCGCTTCAGTCCGAGCTTGTTAATCACCTCTTCGTACGTGTTTGTGGTAACCAACTGCACCGTAGGATAGACGATGTGGCTGGTGCCATCCTCAATCCAAGCGGTCTTCACCTGGGGCAGAGAACCCATAGCCACCAAGTACTGGTTAGGAGCAAATGCATGCTTCATGCCTACGGGAACGAAAGAGAACATATTCACGAAGTTAACGCCCTGCGCCTGCATCTCTTCGATGGCAGCACGGCACTTCTGAATGTTTTCACTCATGAAGAGAGACATGGTCTCCTGACCTTTCTTTGTGCCCTCGAAGGAGTGGTCACAGATGGCCTTCATGACTGAGTACGCANNGCGCCCTTGTACAGGGTAGTTCCGGCGAGCTTACCAGTGGAACCTTTAAGCCAAAAACCTACTTTTGACATAGTTGTAAAAATTTAAATTGTTAAACATTGGAAAAATATTCGGTCTCGCTCTGCTAAACCTCCTATTATCCGTAGAAATTGGGAGCATCCTTAGAGCAACCCTTGAGGGGAGCCGGAGCAACCCTTGTCAGCGCTTGACGGTGCAAAAGTATGAAGAATTTTTGGAACGGCAATGGATTTTCGGGAATATCGTTTTTTCGGTTTTTGACCGTAGAACGCTTTTTGCCGAAATTTTTATACGCTTTTTGAATTTGTCAATTTTGTCAATCGTCAATTTCTGGGCATTTTCCAGAGAAAATCCCTTTTATAATAATGTATGTAAATATAAATAGGTATTTAAAAATATATTTAAGTAACCCCCCTTATACATATATTGGCCCCCGTGCAAACACCTGGGAATTGACGATTGACAAAATTGACAAATTTGAACCCCGAAATGTTAACGACTGTAAAATCCCTTTAATATTATTTATGTTTTTTGAGACTTTTAGCGTTTTTCTTTGCTATCGCCGAAATTTTTCGGTAAATTTGTGCACGATAAATCGACAAACGAAGATATGACACGAACCGAAACAATATATAACGCACTGAATATGAGGGGCTTACAAGAATTACCCCCCCTATTTGTGGAAATTATGTAAACAAGTATCACATATCTCTCGGGAATTTAGCAGGACCCGCCCTGCTGCATCAGGCTTATGCCTCTTGCGGCAGGGTTTTCTTGTGTCGTTTGGGAAAGTAAAAGATAAAAGCACCCTCGTTTTCTGAGGTTGCTCACACTCGTTTGCTCAGCGGAGCACGAAAAGTTGTTTTTTCATAGAATAAAACATTAAGTTAAACACCC
>ONMN01000060.1 GCA_900318885.1 uncultured Prevotellaceae bacterium
TCACTTCTGGCTGCGCCGTCTGGGCCATGAAGGTCTCATCAGCGTACAGATGATTGAGCCCAACACGCCTTACATCATCAGTATGCCGAACAGCGAGGACTATGCTTCACGCTTCAACCTCAATGGACGGGTGACATTCGCGGCTGAGGATGCCTATGTGGAAAGGACAGAACCGATGGAGGACGAGTCGGCAGACTACATGATGATTCCCGCCTTCCAGCGTATGCCAGTCAGTGAGTATGTCTATGCGTTGAATATTGGCGAGGAGCGTAACGGTCGCCCCGAGGGCAGCATCTTCGAGCGTAACTATCGCGAGGTGCGCCCCTTCGAGGCCTATACGCTGCATCGTGGCGACCGGCCTGCTCCACTGTTCTTCGACCTCAGCGACTTGGAAGGCTCGACTACGGATATGCCTGATGTCAGATGGATGATGGATGATGGAAACGGTGAGTGGTACGACCTACAGGGCCGTAAGCTTGGTTCAACGTTAGAATATAGTGATTGAGTGAGGCTCCAGGCATTCATTTGTCTGGAGCCTCATATTCATTTGGTTATGCGCGTGTATTCATTTGCTTACAGCCTCTTTCCTGTGATTCTTGTGATTATAAAATTTCATTCCACTGAAATTTTCATTTTATCTATTCATCTATTCATCTTTTTGGATAACTTCCTAATAATCAATTAATCACTTTATGAATAGTCCGTCTTAACCATTCATCTACTATTCATATTTTGCCATTTTAAAGCCGTTTTTTACTGCTTATATTCCGCTTTCCACTTGAAAGCCAGTGAGTTACATACTTGTAACTATTTGCGTAACACTTTGTAACTGCCTGCGTAACAAAGTGTCACCGCCTTTGTGACAAAGTGTTTCCGCTGTTATTACAATAGAGAAACACTCTTTCCTCTTTGCCAAAAAGTATTACAATCACAGCAAAATCCTCCAAATAATGAATAGTTGCACCACTATTCATAGCCACTATTCATTCGGCAAGCATCTGAGTTTCAGTATATTACGTCGAATAATGAATAGATGAACCCTTTTTTTGATTCTTTCATGATTCTATTTTGATAATTTGTAATGATGTAGTCGTACAAAAAAAGAAGCGTTATTATTTGGTGTTATCAGAATAAGTTTGTATCTTTGCAACCAAGTAAAACAAATAAATCGATGAATAAATGGCAGAATTGTTAGTTTCAATAGACGACGTAACTATGATTCCCAGACTCAGACGCGTGATTCGCTCTTTGTATGGAGTAAACAAAGTGTCCGTTCCGCGAAGGAGGGGTGTTCGCAGCGTAACATATCGCCATCAGTTGGCTCGATTGAATGAACTGGCAAAGCTGGAGAAGGATTGGGATGAAGACGGTGCATCTCCTATAGAATCCCAAGTCGTAGCCAATATCAGACAGATACTTGATCTGTCAACAGACGCTGTCCTATCATCATGGGTGTTGTTCCCTGACATTAATGGGACCCTACTCATAAAGATTAAGTCCAAACAAGCTTCTATCAGCATTGGATCCTCGGAATTCTCGTATGCATACACGAAAGACGGAGAATCGCGCAGGGCAAGTCACAAGCCTTTCTCTGCCAATGCTGTGATACGCCTTATAAACGAAATTAATGCGTAATGGAAGGTCAGGAAAACGTTGCACGAGTCATAAAGTCAGTATGGCTGTTTGACGGAGAATTGTCGCCTGCCGCTTTCAATCTCCGACCTCATATACATGAGACCTATATCTCTGTATTGAGGGAATCGTGTGATACTTTTGTTGATGATGTAAAGACAGTGACACACGGGAAACTGCCAGTAATCTATGCAAGTATGAACGTTGCTGACTTAAGGAACTTACAGGTTGAAACGATAGAGGATACTGTTGGATTTGACGTAATTCTTGTAGATAATCAGAATATACAGTCTCATGCTGGAATTTTCATTTATATCAATGAGCAACAGCTGGTTGGAGGAGAGCCCTTTGAGTCATTGGCTCTACAACATGGAGTTTCTGCCGACAGCGTTCTCCTTTCAATCAGAGAGACTTTGGCTGATTACGCAAAAGAACATATTATGCAGATAAGTGCAGAAAATGGATAGAAACAATATTACCAAGAAACAAATAACTATAAAATATGAAGCAGAACAGACTTTTCAAGACTTTATTCGTGTTGATAACCATGCTTTTGGGCTATACCAACATGCTGGCGCAAGAGCCGTACGCCGTACTGAGTGACAATAACACCGTGCTGAAGTTCTACTATGACGACCAGAAGGCGGCAAGGAATGGTATGGACGTCGGACCGTTTGATTCCTATTATAGTAGAGGCTGGTATCAACAGCGAAAAAACATTACTTCTGTAGTATTTGATGCTTCTTTTGCCAACTGCAATTCATTGACCAGTACAGCCTATTGGTTTGACGCGTTAGAGAATTTAACCACGATTACAGGCATCAGTTATTTGAAGACTGACAATGTAACGAGCATGCATAGTATGTTCACTGGCTGTACTGGCCTAACGAGCCTTGACGTCAGCAACTTCAAGACAGACAATGTAACGGACATGTGGGCTATGTTCTCTGGCTGTTCTGGCCTAACGAATCTTGACGTGAGTAATTTCAAGACGGATAATGTGACGGACATGTCGGATATGTTCTATGGCTGTACTGGCCTAACGAGTCTTGACGTGAGTGGTTTCAAGACGGACAAAGTAACGGACATGTCGGATATGTTCTATGGCTGTTACAGCCTGACGAGCCTTGACGTAAGTGGCTTCAATACGGCCAATGTGACGAACATATCGGGTATGTTCTATAGCTGTTCTGGTTTGACGAGTCTTGACTTGAGCGGTTTCAAGACCGACAATGTGACGGACATGGGCTGGATGTTTTATTACTGTTCCGGCCTAACGAGCCTTGACGTGAGCAATTTCAATACGGAGAATGTGACGAACATGAGCAGTATGTTCTATGGCTGTTCTGGTTTGACGAGTCTTGACTTGAGCGGTTTCAATACATCGAACGTGACGGACATGGACTCTATGTTCCGAGGCTGTTTTGGTTTGATAAGCCTTGATGTAAGCAATTTCAACACGTCGAACGTGACGAACATGAACTATATGTTCAATGGCTGCTCTGGCCTTACGACTCTTGATGTGAGCAATTTTAACACGTCAAAAGTGACGAATATGGCCTATATGTTTTCTAATTGTTCTGCTCTTACGACAATTTATGCTAGTGATAAATGGTCAACAGCGTCTGTGACAGAAGGAAATGAGATGTTCTTTGAATGTACTGACCTCATTGGCGGTGCAGGTACTCATTTCAATCCTGACCACGTAGATTATACCTACGCTCGTATTGACGGAGGTCCGAATAGCCAGTCACCAGGATATTTTACATATATGGATGCTCCTGCTGATATCATTGTCGTTGATCTGATTGAGAACGGCGATATGGAGGGGGAGAATAACATTAGCTACTGGTATAGGAATAATCTGGAGAGTGCTGTGCCCGACACTGTAGCCATTGCCAACGGTGTGGGTATGAACGGCAGCCGCGGCATCAAGATTGAGGCAACGGCTAAGGAGAAAGAAATGTATGACAACCAGTTCTGGTTCCGTCTGAACCAGCCCGTCAGCGAAGGTAGTCGCATCCGCGTGTCGTTCGACTATCGTGCTGACAAGGAGGCTGAGGTCAGTGTGGAGTCGCATGCCGAGCCAACGGTATATATCAATGGCTTTATGTTCGACGACGACTATATGACATTCACCACCGAATGGCAACATTATACCTACGAGAGTGAAATGTTTCCAGAGAAATCGTCGGACCAGCAGCCCATGCGTTCTGTTGCCTTTACCCTCAACCGCTTTGCGGAGGCCAACAACTATTACTTCGACAACGTGAAGTTTGAGGTGATACTGGACTGGCAGTGTCCGAAGCCGACATTTACGCGGAATTTCAATACGGTAAACATCCAGAGCCCGTTCGACGCTAAGATTTACTATACGACGGACGGTTCGGAACCGAATACTCACAGCGCAGTTTATACGGAACCGCTGGCACTGACGCAGGCTACTACCATCAAGGCGATGGCCATTGTTGAAGGCAAGGATGCCTCGCCTGTTGCAACGTATGTTTTCGAAGTGATGCCCGAGCCCTACACGGTGCTGAGCGACAACAATACGAAGGTGACGTTCTACTACGACAAGAACAGGGCTGAGCGCGAAGGTATTGCGCTGGGCACATCCGACGAGTGGGGTAATCACGTCAGCGAGATTACTACTGCCGTGTTCGATAACTCGTTTGCCGACTATACATCGCTGACAAGTACGGCACGATGGTTCAACAGGTTAAACAATTTGAAGACCATCACGGGACTTGACAAGGTGAAGACGGACAATGTGAGGGATATGGAGGCGATGTTTGCTGAGTGTTCCAGTCTGACGGATCTTGACGTGACCAAGTTTGTGACGAAGAACGTGAAGAATATGCGCTATATGTTCTACAACTGTAGCGCCATAAGGCGTCTCGACCTCACGAACTTCAATACAGGTAAGCTGACGGATATGTACAGGATGTTCAACGGATGTTTCGCCATGAGGGTCATCTTCGCTGGACCGGACTGGACGACGGAGAAGGTGACGTCGGGCGAAGAGGTGTTTGATGACTGTACTAACATTGTCGGAGGTGAGACGACAACCTATAGCGCTGACCATACCGACTATACCTACGCTCGCATTGACGGAGGTTACGGAACTGATAAGGCTGGCTATTTTACGCTTAAGGATAAATTTGAGGCAATGATGTCCGATTTGCTAAAGCGACATGAACAAATTAAAGCCGAGATGGAAACTATTGTGATGAAACTGTATGATAAAGACCCTGAGCGTAAAGCTGAAGAACTATGGGCTATGTGTGCTGATGCAGAATCGTATATTTATGAAGTGGAAAAACGCATTCAGGTGGCTGAGACCAGTATTGATCAAAATGAGTGCTTGAAAAGCCAGCAGGAGATCATGATGATGCTAGAGGAGTTAGCATGGAGAGTAGAGCAATATCAGCCCGGAACTCCTGGCGAATGGCATGATGGTGACGAGTTCACCGACATCACCGCCGAGGGTATCACTATGACCTTTAGGATTATCAGCGTAGCACAGAATACCTGTCAGGTAGGTCCAAAACCTTCTAATTCGTGGCCTCATCCCGTGGCTATTGACAATACCTTAACTGGTCATGTAACAATCCCGTCGAAGGCCCAGGGATTCGACGTGATTACCATCGGAGAGGATGCTTTCAATGGCTGTGATATTACGTCGGTTGATATTCCCACGAGTGTGACGAAGATTGACGCAGATGCTTTCTCGTATTGCAGAAAACTTGAAAAGGCCGACATCCCCAACACTGTGACAGCCATTGGCGCTTATGCTTTCGACCATTGTGCATTTACTTCCGTAGTGATACCCAGCAGCGTGAGGGCGATGGGTGAGTATTACAACCGGAATCCTTTCACAGGTTGTCCTAACATCCAATCTATTACGGTGGAAGCAGGTAACGAAGTGTTCGACTCTCGCGAGAATTGCAATGCCATCATTGAGAAGGCTTCCAATACCATCTTTACCGGATGTAGCAATACCGTCATCCCCCGTAGTGTGAAGGCTATTGCCGACTATGCCTACTATGGTTGCATAGGATTGACCGCGTTAATGATTCCTTCAAACATCGAAAGTATAGCTTCCCGGTCCTTTGCCAGATGTAGCAATCTGGCGACCATTCAGGTAGAACTGGATAATCCGGTTTATGACTCCCGTATTGGTTGTAATGCGATTGTCGAGAAGGCTACCAACAAACTGGTGTTGGGATGTAAGAATACCTTCGTTCCGACTTCGGTTACGACCATTGGTGAATATGCTTTCTATGGTTCTGGCATTGCCGCCATCAATATCCCGGACAATATCAAGATAATAGAAAGAGATGCTTTTATGAGTTGTGAAGCGCTGTCTTCGGTGAGACTGCCGTCGGAACTGACTGAGATCGGTATGTCTGTCTTCTACGGCTGTAGCAGTCTGAAGACGCTTGATATTCCTGAGACGGTGACAGCCATTGGCTCTTGTGCCTTCCAGAGCAGCGGATTGGAGAGTATTGTCATTCCGAGTAATGTGACAACAGTAGACTTCCAGGGCTTCTTGGACAACAGCAATTTGCAGTCGGTCACTTTCGGAAAGAATGTTTCTAACTTTGGTCATTTGGCCTTTTACGAGTGTGACAAAATCAGAACCATCACTTCATACATCAAGACGCCACCGGTAGCAACAGAAGCTTATTTCGGATCGGCTGTTTATGAACAGGCTACGCTTTACGTGCCTTATGGCACCCGCGAACGCTATCTGGCGATGGAGGGTTGGAACCAGTTCCAGAACATTGTCGAGATGGCTAATACTGAGCCAGAGCCTTACGGCGTGCTCACCGGCGATAATACGACGTTGAGACTCTACTACGACGAGCAGCGCGACATCAGAAAGGGTATGCTCATCACGCCCACTATGACCAGAGAACCCTGGTATGAAAAGCGTGGCAGCATCATGCGTGTGGTGGTTGACGAGACGTATGCTTCGAACATTACCGACGAGACGAAATTCTGGCTGAGTGACTATCCTATGCTGGCTGCCGTTCAGGCAGGCAATGCTGAGATTCCTGCTGCACAGTATCGTGGCATTCAGAATCCCAACGTGTTGGTATATGTCAACGAGGATCGACTGGCACCCGAGGGCATTCAGAATGTCGTGGTGAACGGTGTGGCTCAGGAAATCGTGCTGAAGGATGCCTCGGGCAACAACAATTGGTACTGTCCGCAGGAGTTCCAGGCCGAGAAGATCAGTTACACCCGCAACTTCAAGCAGCAGACGCGTATTGGCTACAGTCGCGGCTGGGAGTCGTTGGCTCTGCCGTTTGCCGTGCAGACCATTACCCATCAGGACAAGGGCGTGATTGCTCCGTTTGGCAGCGATGCCAGCGATCTTCACTTCTGGCTGCGCCGCCTGACGCATAGCGGGTTGCAGGCTGTGCAGACGATAGAGGCGAATACTCCTTATATTATCAGTATGCCTAACTCGTATGAATATCCTGAGCGTTTCAACCTGTCAGGACAGGTAACGTTTGCTGCGGAGAATGTGACAGTGCCTCAGACTGTTGACGTGACGGACGAGTCCGAAGAGTTCATCATGGCGCCAGCCTTCCAGAGCATGGCTATGCAGCCTGATATCTACGCTCTGAATGTCGGTGAGAAGCGTGAATACTATGCCGCGGGCAGCGTTTTCGAGCGTAACTACCGCGATGTGCGTCCCTTTGAGGCTTACACCATGCACAAAGGTACTTCGCCTGCTCCGATGTACTTCATTATTGGCGAAAATACGGATGACAATACGACGGACATCCTTGAAGTCAGAAGTCAGACGGAAGATGGAAACGGTGAGTGGTACGACCTACAGGGCCGTAAGCTTGGTTCAACGTTAAATGTTCAACGTTCAACGTTAAAGAAGGGTGTCTATATCCAGAATGGACGTAAGGTGATTGTAAAATAAGAATTAATAAGATATGTACAAGAAAACACTGAATAGCAGGATTCTGGCCCTGCTGGTAATGATGATGATGACCCTGGGTGTGTTTGCGCAGACTTGGGAAACTGTCAGGGACAGTGAAGACTACATCTACGGCGAAGGGTGGGGTAAGACTGTCGATGAGGCTGAACGTCAGGCACTGGGTAGTCTGATTAGCAAGATTGCCTCCAGCGTGACCAATGAGTCACACCGTACGCTTAAGGCCACCAACAGCAATGGCCAGCTGGACGAGGAGTCGCAGTTTACCAATACTATCAATACCTATTCGCAGGCTACGCTGACCAATACGAAGCAGAAGGTGCTGAAAAACAAACCCAACGATGTCCACGTTGTACGCTGGATCAAGGTTAGCGAGATAGAAAAGATCTTCGAGGCCCGCAAGCGTAAGGCCATCGATATGGTGGAGACAGCCCTTCGTGCAGAGAAGAAAGGCAAGGTGGATGACGTATTGCGTAACTTCTACTGGGCGCTGACGCTGCTGAAGAGCCTGCAGTATCCGAATGAGGTGACCTATACCGATGAGGATGGCAAGACGCATGTGCTCACCAACTGGTGTAAGGAGAAAATTGACGAGACGTTTGGCGATCTGAAGGCCATTGTCGACAGTCGCGACGAGAACGACGTCAAACTGGCCATTACCTACAAGGATAAGCCTGTCAATAGTGTGGACTACAGATATTGGGACGGTCAGGACTGGAGCGCTATCTATAGCGCCAAGGACGGCTGGGGCCTTGTGGAGTTGGCACCGGAATATGATAGTTCGCAGCTTCAGTTGAAGTATGAGTATGAATATGCTGGTGAGGCCAAGATTGACAAGGAGGTGGAAGACGTGCTGAAAGCTGTCAAGGGAACACCCATGCCTGAATCCAATGTGAAGATCCCTATGGAGCGCAAGGAGAAAGCCAAGGAGAAAAAGGCACGTATGGAGAAGATGGAGAACGAGTCGTTTACGACCAATAGCGCTGAGGTGATGTCTCCGCCCAAGAGGTTGGACGATGATGTCGAGGAATATACCTCGGCTTTGAAAAGCCTCGTCGATGCTGTCCGTCAGAAGAAATATGAGTCAGTACGCTCACTCTTTACCGACGGAGGATGGGATATGTTCGTCAAGCTGATGCAATACGGTAAGGCAAAGATCCTTGATGCGTCCAACCTGCGCTTCTATGAGCATAATGATAACGTGATAGAGCGCGGACTGAGAATGTCGTTCTCTTTTGCCTCTGGCGGACGTGCCACATTCGTCGAGGACGTTGTGCTGGTGTTCGACGATGATAAGAAAATTGAGAATATTGCTTTCGGACTGGGAAAAACGGCTGAGGACGACATTCTGAACAAAGGTGTCTGGGATGAGAAGTCCCGATTTGCCATTATGGGGTTCCTCGAGAACTATAAGACGGCATACGCCCTGAAACGTCTGGACTACATCCGTTCTGTCTTTGATGACGACGCGGTCATCATCACTGGTACTATTGCTAAGAAGGCTAGTGCGAAAAATGAGAACCAGTCGAGGCTCAGCGAGGATGGTAATCGCATTATTAAGCTGAACCGTCAGACAAAGGATGAGTACCTGAAGAGCCTGAAGCGCTGCTTTGAGAAGAACGAGTTCGTTAATATCCGCTTCTCCAACAACGACGTCTACAAGATGGGGCAGGGTGGGGAGTCGTATGCCATCCAGATTCAGCAGGATTATTATTCCTCCACTTATGGTGATAAAGGCTATCTGATGCTGATGATTGATATCAATGACCCGGAAAAGCCGCTCATTAAGCTGAGGACGTGGCAGCCAGAGAAAGACCCGGAGTTTGGACTTTACGGTCCTGGTGACTTTTAATAGAGAATTGCGAGATTTTTAATATTAATGATACAAGTAGAATGATAATATAACAATGAAAGTGCCAATTTTTTTAGTGGCTGCTGCAATGATGGTGTCCGTGTCGGCGAGTGCGCAAATGGACAAGCAGCCGTGGGATAAGTTCAACCACCTGAATGTTGGCGTAACGTTGGGAACAACGGGACTGGGCGTTGAGGCCAGTATGCCCATTAACAATTATTTGTGGGTTCGTTCGGGACTGAGTTTCATGCCCCGTTTTGAGGTGCCAATGACCTTTGAGATTCAGGTGGGTGACGATCCTGCAACGAGTAAGGAGAAGTTTGAAAAGTTGTCTGGTGCACTGGAGTCCTTTACGGGTAAACCTGTGAGTGATAAAGTGTATATGACCGGAAAAGCGAAAATGTGGAACTGGAATGTGCTTTTTGACATCTATCCGTTTCAGCAGAACCTGCATTGGCGTTTCACAGCGGGATTCTTCCTCGGTCCTTCGAATGTCGCTGAGGCGTTTAACCAGACGGAAAGTATGTCGTCATTGGTGGCATTGGACATCTATAATAATATGTATTACAAATTGCACGGTTTAAGCCTGGCAGAACTTGTAGATGTGAAACTGATAGATCTCAGCCAGTTGGGTGATCAATATAAGGACATCTATTTTGACCCGCTCTTATTGCAAAAGTTGCAGCAGGGGCTCGATGGTGCAGGACCCATGGGTCTCTATTTAGGCAACTATTCTCACGACATCACAGATGAGGACGGCAACGTGATTCACAAAAAGGGTGATCCTTACGTGATGACTCCAAATGATGAGCATATGGTGAAAGCGGAAATGAAGGTGAATGCTTTCAAGCCGTATATCGGTTTCGGTTACGATGGTCGTCTGGTGAAGGGTAACGACCGCCTGCATGTCGGTTTTGATGCCGGTATCATGCTCTGGGGCGGAAAGCCCAGTCTTTACGCGCATGACGGTACGGACTTGATCAATGATGTGGAAGGCATTACTGGCAAGGTCGGTGACTATGTGGACATGATGTCCAAACTGGTGGTTTATCCCGTAGCGAACGTACGATTTACTTACACCATATTCTAAAAATAAACCCCAGCCAAGCGGCTGGGGTTTATCTTTGGATGATTTCCTATTATTTTACCACATATTTGCGACCATTCATGATGTAGACGCCGCGCGACAGCTGGTTGTCGGTAACCTCACGACCTTGCAGGTCGTAGATATTACCACTCTTGCTGTCGACAGTGATAGACTGGATAGCAGCCTCTTCGGGCGTCACCACCTTGAATACGGCAGGAGCAGAAGCACTGACGGTGATATAAGCGGTGTTGGAAGGAATATACTTCAAATCAACATCTTTGACGAAGGCCAGCGAACCATCGCTTGCTTTGCCGAGCACACGCATCGTGGTGGGGTCGTACACTTTTGCGTTGTAGTGATTCGTCTGTGGATCTCCATCAAGGGGGTTGCAGAAGTAAACACCTTTGAGCTGGTTGTTGGGAGCAGAACCTGTGGCGTCTGCACCAACGTTAAGCTTGTTGTTTTCAGCCTCTTGAGCAGTGCTCTTGATGATGACGGGGGTAGCAGCGGGTACACCGCCGGTTACTTCCTCGATAATAGCTTCGCCACGACCCTCGTTAACCTTGCTGATATACCATGAGGACATTCCTGCGGAAGCGAATGTGAAGGGGAAGCTGGCGTAGAAGGTCTGGTAATAGTCGTTACCAACCTTGATGTTAGGCTGTAAACCGAAAAAGTTATCACTTTCAGCATTTACGGGAATGAGGTCCCAATTGCGGAGTTCGCTTTTATCGTCAGTGATATTCGTTACCACCCTACCGCGTTCCCTTGTCTCTTCCGTAGCCAGGTAATCGATGATTTCTTGGTCTGCGATGTATTTTACCATACTGCTTTTTTGAGCATAACACCGGTATTTGCCGTCGCCAACAGGCAAAGCTTTTACCGCGTACTGGATAATCTCGTAACTGCCCGTCCCCTGACTCTGCAGATCGTAACCGTTAGGCTCTTCTATTTTTTTGATATAGATGATGGATGCGGGCTCGGAGACAACCTTATCCCAACTGCGCTGGGTGCACAAAGCATCTAAGTCGGCATCAGTCGTTTGAACGTTGACCGAGCCTGTGTTGTCAATCACACGGACATAGCGTTTCTGTACGGAACTCCTGACACGATAGTAACCATCGTCAGGGTACTGGGCTTGAGCGGCCAGCGTACAAATCAAAGTGAGTAAAAGGAGTTGAATTCTTTTCATAAGCATAGGTTATTTGAAAAAGAATCTGACTCCTACCATACCGCTATGGGTATGGATAAGAGTCAGACTCAATATTGGTTTAAACTATGAGAAACATGCTAATTACTCTGCAATACAGATAGTTACACGGTTGAGGTCGTTCTCAGCGAACGGCTGTACACGTGAACCCTTAGAATCGAAGGAAATTCGATCTGCAGAGATGTTGTACTCGTTGATCAGA
Organism: uncultured Prevotellaceae bacterium; assembly: GCA_900318885.1. Taxonomy (GTDB): domain Bacteria; phylum Bacteroidota; class Bacteroidia; order Bacteroidales; family Bacteroidaceae; genus Prevotella. The sequence continues at coordinate 11,946 of ONMN01000060.1, forward strand.
GCCTTTACTACTACGTCGGCACGCTGCTTAGCGAGACGGTCGTTGATACGGTTGTTACCAGTACCAGCGTCAGCATAACCAGTGACCTCAACCTTAGCATTGGGGTTCTGCTTCAGATAGTCAGCGATGTCCTTGATCTTCTCAGCCTCGGTCTCTCTCACCTTGAACGAATTGATGGTGAAGAAGATATCACGACGCATCTTCTCAATGGGCTTCACCTCTACCTTAGCGGGAACCTCTACGACCTTCTCAACAACCTTCTCCACGTAGCGAATCTCGGGCTCGGGATCAGGAGTGAACTTGGTGGTATAGGTCTTGCCGAGGTTGATCTTCACACCAGCGAGGGCGTTGAAGTACCAATCCCAGTTGCCAGCCTTCTTTGAGTTGTACTTGTCAGAGAGGGTGTTGGCATTACCTTCGATGTTGATGCTAACCTTGTCAGAAACACGGAAATCGAAGAGCAGACCAGCCTTACCGAAAGGTCTTACCTTGGTACCGTCCCAGAGGTAGCGCATGTTCTGTGAGTTATCATACACCCAGTTGGCGTTCTGATAAGCAGCAATCTGCTTCTCTACATCCTGTGCCTCGTCGTTCTTGAAAGCGATGTTAGCACCACCGCCAATCAGCGCATATACGTTGAGCAGACGCTTGGGATTGTAGTTGCAAATAATGTTAGAGAGGTTGAACGTTAACTCCAGAGAAGGAGCAACATAGTTCCACTTCCACTTACCTTCATACTCTAATCCAGCAGCGATATCATTATCGTCGAGCTTGATGACGCCCTTGCTCTGCCAAGCATTTACTGCGAGACGCAGACCAATAACCTTTGAGAAGTTGTAACCTACACCAATCTGTGCGGTGGGAGACAACAGATCACTGAACTTGCCCTCACCCAGGGTGTACTGTCCACCGCCCTGCAGAGTAATATACCAATGGGGCTGGAACACATATTCTGTTGTGCCTTTCTGCTCGGCCTGGGCAGATGCTGAAAGCACGCCCAGGAAAAGCAGAAGTGACATTATTGTTTTCTTCATGTTCTTAATCCTTTAAAATGTTTACTTTAAACGGCGCTGTAGGCAATCTCGTAGGTGTAGCCAGCCTTACCGTTAATCGTGCAGGTCTTCTCGCTGTCGATAACCTGACCCATGTTCTCACCGTTAGCAGATTGACCTTCGCTTACATTAGCATCCCACAAACCGTTTCCATTATCAACGTCAGATACTACAACAAACTTCTTGTAAGCAGGAGCCAGCAGCTCGAGAGTGTAAGAAGTAGGAATGAGCGTCAGTGAAGAACCGTTCACCTTGGTAGGATTGCTCTTAGAACGTGACAGGATACCAATCTTATCACCGCTCTTACCAATCAGAACAGGCTGCAGAGCCTTGTTAGGAGTCTTGCTGAAGATGCTGTTCAGCTTGTTGTAAGCCTTTGTGATATAGCTGTTCAGCTGAGCTTTGAGGTCGTCCTTAGCGTTACCGATAGCATCGTTAATCTTGGTGTCGATGTTACCCAGAGAAGCAACGTCGTTCAGCAGATTGGTGATGGTCGTAGCGAGGTCGCTGCTTGCACCGAACTGAGCGTTAATCTGGTCAACAATTTGCTGAAGAGTAGTGCTCAAATCAACGTCCTGAGTCAAATCGATTGTGACAGGAACGCTATTTACAAGGTTCCAAGCATTCTGCCATTGATTGAGATCGTTATTATGTACCCACGGACTCGTCTCATCTTTCATCCAATATGTATACTGACCGTCAGTTACAAGGATATACATTATATTGCCATTCTCATCCTTCAAGGTGTAGTTGATAGTAAGCGTAACACTCTTCGTTACAGTAGACAGGTCAATATCCTTGAAGGTGATAGAACCCTGATACTTCGAGAAGTCGGGTAAATTGAGGTCAACTTTGATGTTGATCTTGTTAATGATCTGAGCAACCAGATCCTGCAGCTTCTCCTCACCGGGCAGGTTCACATTCAGATCCTTCAGGAATGCATAAGAGAAGGGCTTGATGGCAGCAGCAGCCAGACCATACTGAGAATAAACGTCGTAGTTATTCTGAGTATAGTTATATGTGTTCTTGGGGCTTGTCCAAGTAGCCTTTACAGCATAAGCGGGCATAACGTCCTTCATGCTTGACAGAAGGGCAGCACCGAAGCCCAGTACGCTGCTCTTGGTCTTCTCCTTCAGCATATCCTTAGCAGCGCTCTCAAGGTTCTGATAGTCAATGCGAACCTTTGCCTTGTCGATGTTGTCTGCTTTCAGAGTAGCCTCAGCCTCATAGAAACCATTGTTAGCACGAGTGTAACCCATGGTCAACTCTTTCTCAGACTTCTTCAGAGCCTCAAGCTCAATACCAGCAGCATTGCCAGCAGAACTCTCCAGAGTCAGAGTCTTACCTTCGAAGTTGACGCTAGTGGGGTTCACAGTCAGGTACAGTTTACCAGCGTTACCCTGCTCCTTACCTTCCTTCTGGCTTACGAAAGGCTTAGCGGGAACGGTAGCTGTTTTGTTGAATCCGCCAATCACCTGCATGTTACGATAAGACCAGTTCTCAGTAGGATCTACATAGTCAGCATTGTCGATTGAGGGGAAGGTTACTGCATGAGCTGCCTGACCATAGTAAGCAGCGAGTATCTGTGAACGAACGTCCAGAGGAGTATTGAAGTAGCCGATAACGGGGCTCTCAGTACCCTGAATGATGATACCAGTCACCATGTTGTCGAGCAGAAGGTCAATGCGATTGTTGAGCAGGCTAACCTCCTGTTTGATAAGTTTCACGATCTCGCTAACGTATGCCTCCAAACTGTCGATACGATTACTGTTATCCTGAGCAAGCAGCAATGCTTTCTCTGAAAGCTTCAGAGCAGAGTCTGCAGTTGCCTTAGCTTCAGCAATCTTAGCCTTGCAAGCTGAATCGCAACCGCCAACATAGACGGTGTCATGCGTCATATTCTTAATAATAGAATCAACGCGGAAGTTCAGGTTTGTCAGTGTTACATCCCAACCGGCAATAGCGTCACGCAGACTGTCGATGCGGACAGAATCCTGCTTAGCCAAGTTCTCAACATAAACCACCCAAGCGTTCAAAGTGTTCAATAACTTCAAACTGTCGCTGACACCGTTGAATCTAAGCTTGATCCACTCGTCATTGTAGGGGTTCTCAATGTAGGTAGTACCACCACCACCACCACCGGCGTTCTTCAATGAATCTACAGTTGTCTGAAGATTGTTAAGTTTCGTCAGGACTTTGTTAAACTCTTCCTGAGAAGCGTACTTGGAAGGATCGCACTTACACTTGTACGTGTCAATGGCTTTCCAAAGGTCCACAATCTGCTTTTCAATAGCTTCGCGAAGAGTCATCTCCTTGTTGATACGAGCCTTCAGGTCATCGTAAGAATCCTCGTCGATGTCTTTACAAGCGACGAAACTGCTCATGCTAAACACTGCTAGTGCAAACATGAGGAATCCAGTAATAATTTTCTTGTTCATAAATAAATAAATATTACAATTAAACATTTTGGTTATAATTTCTCAATATATATATATGGATTATGTGCAGGCGATATGCCCACGAATCCCTTTGCTTTCGTCTCACTTTTTCTCAAATTCGCTGCAAATTTAAGTTTTTTTTTCATATCTTCCAAAAAAATAGCTACTTTTTTTGCAGAAAATGCGTTTTTTTTGTGTTTTCTCAGTCTTTTTTATTATCTTTGCGTTCGAAAATGAATATAAAAAGGAATACAAGGAACATGAAACGACTATTTGCACTACTGTTAGCGGTGATGGCCTTGTCCGGTGCTTATGCCCGTGAGCGCATCAATTTCGACAAAGGGTGGCGATTTAACCTTGGTGGCAACATGGAGATGGCTACTGCGGAGTATGATGACAGCCGGTGGCGCTTGCTTGACTTACCCCACGACTGGGCTATCGAAGGTGATTTCAGTGCCGACAACAAATCGGGAGCCGGGGGCGGTGCCCTGCCTGGTGGTGTAGCCTGGTACAGAAAACATTTCCGTGTGCAGGATGTCTGTAAGTATTACCTTGAGTTTGACGGCATTTATATGAACGCTGTTGTATTCGTCAATGGCGAGGCTGTTGACTATCGCCCCTATGGCTATAGCTCATTCGTTGTCGACATCACGCGCTATCTGCGCTGTACGGATAATGTGATTGCCGTACGTGTGGACAATAGCGACCAGCCCAATTCGCGCTGGTATTCCGGTTGCGGCATCTATCGCCACGTGTGGTTGACCAAGACCGACTATGTCCATGTGAAGCACTGGGGCTTGCATGTAGAGACCGATGCAAAGACCGGAAAGGTAAATGTCAAGACCGAGGTGTCGGGCAAGAACTACAGTGTACAGTATAGCATGAAGGACGCTGCGGGTCGTGAGGTTGCAAAGGGCAGTGGTACTCAGACGGTATTGCACGTTAATCCCGCAACCTTGAAATTATGGTCGCCAGCCTCCCCTTATATATATAAGGTTAGCGCGCGCGTATATAATAAAGGTAAGATGGTCGACGAGTTTACTACTACGACGGCGTTCCGCGATTTTCGCTTCGATGCGAAGACCGGTTTTTGGCTCAATGGCAAGAATATGAAGTTGAATGGTGTCTGCGAGCACCACGACCTGGGATGTCTGGGGGCTGCCTTAAATGAGGATGCCCTGCACCGCAAGCTATCGAGACTCAAGGCGATGGGTGTCAATGCCATCCGTTCGAGTCATAACCCTCCTGCCCCCGAACTGCTGAATATGTGTGACACGATGGGTTTCATCGTGATGGACGAGTCGTTTGATATGTGGCGCCGTCGTAAGACACAGAATGACTATGCCCGTTTCTTCGACAAATGGCATGAGCGCGACCTGACCGATATGGTGTTGCGCGACAGAAACCATCCTTGTATCCTGATGTGGTCGATAGGCAACGAGGTGCTGGAACAGTGGAGCAGTGCCGATGCTGACACGTTGACGCTGGAACAGGCAAATCTCATCCTGAATGCCGGTCATGACGCCTCGACACTGGCAAAAGACGGCGAGAAGAGCGTCAACACGCTGATGGCCGAACATCTGGCAGACATCATCCGCCGTTACGACACCACGCGTCCCATTACTGCCGGTTGTAACGAACCGTCGCCGGGTAACCACCTGTTTAAGGGCAAGGCACTGGACATCATCGGCTATAACTATCACCACGAGTGGATCAAGGATGTGCCGCAGAACTTCCCCGGCCGGCCGTTTATCATGACGGAATCGGTGTCGGCACTGCAGACCAATGGCTATTATCGTATGCCCTCAGACGAGGTCATCATAGCCCCGAAAGACTGGCGCGAGACGTATAAGGACTCGACCTATATGTGTTCGGCCTACGACAATATGCATGCTCCTTGGAGCTCGACACACGAAGAGACATGGGATGTGGTAAAGCATACACCGTATGTCGGCGGACAGTTTATCTGGACGGGTTTCGACTATATCGGTGAGCCGACACCTTACGGTTTCCCCGCCCGCAGCAGCTATTTCGGCATCATCGACCTGGCAGGACAGCCGAAGGATGTCTACTATATGTACCAGAGCGAATGGACCGACAAGCCGGTGCTCTACTTGTTCCCGCACTGGAACTGGCAGGAGGGACAGGAAATTGACATGTGGTGCTACTACAACCATGCCGACGAAGTGGAGCTCTTCGTCAACGGCAAGAGTCAGGGCGTTCGTCGTAAGACAGAAAGAACAGGTGAACTGATAAAGGGTACCGCTTTGAATACGCCTTACCATGTGGGTTGGCGTGTGAAGTATGAACCCGGCGAGGTGATGGTCATTGCCCGCAAGAACGGACAGCCCACGCTCAATCAGGTTATCCGTACTGCCGGTGCCCCCCACCATATCCAGCTTGATATTGACTATAAGGGTAAGGAACTGACCTTCGTACAAGCTACCGTTGTCGACAAGGATGGCAACCGTTGTCCGATGGCAGAGAACCAGTTGCGCTTTTCGGCCAACAATGGTAAGATCATCGCCACCGATAATGGCTGCCAGACATCGATGGAGCGTTTCACCAGTCTCAATCGCAAGGCTTTCTTCGGTCGTTGTATCGCTGTCGTGAAAGGACATGGGGAACTGACAGTCAGTGCCGATGGCCTGGCGCCGAACAAAATCAGGTTTTGAAACCTGAAACTTGAAACATTTAAACATTAAATATTAATCATGGAAAAGAAAAACTGGAAGCCAGCTACGCTCTGTGTGCAGGCTGGCTGGGAACCCAAAAACGGAGAGTCGCGTGTGCTCCCCATCTATCAGAGTACAACATTCAAGTATGACAATACCGAAGAGATGGCCGATCTCTTCGATTTGAAGAAGGAGGGCTATTTCTATACCCGTCTGGCAAATCCGACAAACGACGCGGTAGCCCGTAAGATTGCCGCTCTGGAGGGTGGAGTAGGGGCTATGCTGACGTCATCCGGACAGGCTGCCAACTTCTATGCGCTCTTTAACATTTGTGAGGCAGGTGACCATTTCGTTACCTCGAACGAAATCTACGGCGGAACGTACAACCTCTTCGGTGTGACGCTGAAGAAGCTCGGCATCGAGTGTACGTTCATCTCGCAAGAGGCCAGCGAGGAGGAAATCGACAAAGCCTTCCGTCCGAATACAAAGGCGCTGTTCGGTGAGACCATCTCGAATCCGGGCTGTAAGATCCTCGATATCGAGAAGTTTGCCCGTATTGCCCACAAGCACGGTGTTCCTTTGATTGTCGACAATACTTTCCCGACACCCGTCAACTGCCGTCCTTTCGAATGGGGTGCAGACATCGTGACGCATTCAACGACGAAATATATGGACGGTCACGCCACACAGGTGGGTGGATGTGTCGTCGACAGTGGTAACTTTGATTGGGATGCCCATGCTGATAAGTTCCCGGGACTCTGCACGCCCGATGAGTCGTATCACGGACTGACCTATACAAAGGCTTTTGGAAAGATGGCCTATATGACCAAACTCGTGGCACAGTTGATGCGAGACTTGGGCAGCATCCCATCGCCCCAGAATGCTTTCCTGCTGAATCTTGGACTGGAGACCCTCCATCTGCGCATCAAGCGTCACTGCGAGAATGCCCAGCGTGTTGCGGAGTTCCTGGCTCAGGACGACCGCGTAGCTTGGGTACACTATAGTGGACTGAAGGACGACGAGTGCCACGCATTGGCTGAAAAGTATCTGCCGAACGGCTCATGCGGCGTGATTGCCTTCGGATTGAAGGGAACGCGCGAGACAGCTGTGCAGTTTATGGATTCCCTCAAGCTCATTGCTATCGTCACTCATGTGGCTGATGCCCGTACTTGTGTGCTTCATCCCGCCTCGCATACCCATCGTCAGCTCTCTGACGAGCAGTTGCGTGAGGCTGGCGTGGCCCCCGACCTCATTCGTCTGTCGGTAGGTATTGAGGATTGTGACGACATCCTGGCTGATATCCGCCAGGCTCTCGACAAGATTTAGTCCCTAAAATCCCTACATTACTTACAAACACTATGCATATAGCAATCGCAGGAAATATCGGAAGCGGCAAGTCGACACTCACGCAGATGCTTGCCAAGCACTACGGGTGGGAGCCGCGTTACGAGTCGGTGGATAACAATCCTTATCTGGAGGACTACTATCGTGACATCCACCGTTGGTCGTTCAATCTGGAGGTGTACTTCCTGAAGGAACGCTTCCGAGACCTGCTGGCTATTGCCGAGTCGCAGCACAGCATCATCCAGGACCGTACCATCTATGAGGGCGTCTATGTGTTTATGCAGAACAACAAGGCGATGGGTAATCTCTCCGACCGCGACTATGAGACCTATATGGAACTCTTCGAGCAGATGATGTCGATGGTGCGCGTTCCTGACCTGATGATTTATCTGCGAGCTTCCGTTCCCCATCTGGTGGCAAATATCCAGAAACGCGGACGGGAATATGAACAGACCATCCAGCTGGATTATCTACAGAACCTCAACGAACGCTACGACGATTTCATCTATCACAAATATCCTGGACAGGTGATGACCGTCAACAAGGACGACCTCGATTTCCTGCATAATCCCAAGGATTTCGCTCAGATTGTCGACAGGATTGACCGCACCCTCTTCGGACTATTCCCAAACCTCTAAACTTTCAACTCTCAACTTTCAATCGTATGCACATCGCAATCGCCGGAAACATCGGCAGCGGAAAAACCACGCTGACCAAATTACTCGCCCACCGTTATGGTTGGACGCCACGTTTCGAACCCGTAGATAACAATCCCTATCTGGCAGATTTCTATGCCGACATGCCTCGCTGGTCATTTAACCTGCAGGTGTACTTTCTGAACAAGCGTTTCAAGGAAGTGGTGGAGATTTCCAAGTCGAAGGAGGTCATCATCCAGGACCGAACGATCTTTGAGGATGCCCGTATCTTTGCGCCGAACCTGCACGGACAGGGGATGATGAGCGACCGCGACTTCGAGAACTACACTGACCTCTTCGACCTGATGATGTCGCTGGTGAAGTTGCCGGACCTCATGATCTATATCCGTTCCTCCATTCCTACGCTGGTGGCACAGATTCAGAAACGAGGCCGCGAATACGAGCAGACCATGCGCTTGGACTATCTGCAGGGTCTGGAGAAACGCTATGAGGACTGGATAGCAACGTACAAGGGTCCGTTGATTATCGTCGACGGCGACCATTGTAAGTTTGGCGACAATCCCGAGGACCTGAAACAGGTTACAGACATGATTGACGCCAAGCTCTTTGGTTTGTTCCCGATGGAATAACTATTTCCCGAGGAATTTTGTGTCAAGGTAACTTTGAAAGGCTTCCTTGTACAGGTCTCCGATGGGGAGGTAGGTGTCTTTGTCTAAGATGACGCGATTTTTGTTGACTTCCTCGATTTTGTTGAGATTGATGATGTAGGAGCGGTGTATGCGCATGAAATTGGCAGGCAACCGCTCCTCCATTTTTTTCATTGACAGCAGCGTGATGATGGGTTTGGCGTCGGTGTCGAGCCATACTTTCAGGTATTCGCTCATGCCCTCGATATAACGGATATCACTGATATTTACCTTGACGATGCGATAGTCGGTCTTGAGGAAGAGCACGTCGGAGGCGGAAGCGGGCGTGTCGGCGGCGGAACCGCCGACCACTCGAGCACCGTCTGGAGCGGCGGCGTCCAGACGGTCGCGGAGGCGGTTGGCGGCGCGCTGGAAATCCTGCAGACCGAAGGGCTTGAGCAGGTAGTCGACAGCATTGACACGGAAGCCCTCGACGGCATATTCCGAATTATTGTTGTCCGCTAAACATGATAGACCTGTCTGAACTTGTTGTTTTTCCAACGAGTTCAGACGATTTACGTCTTTCCAAGCTCTCATGCGCGTGT
>ONMN01000092.1 GCA_900318885.1 uncultured Prevotellaceae bacterium
CTATCGTCACGTCCTCATCGAGAAGCACTACCCACACCACTGCGCCGTTATGTTCGGCCATCAGGGTAAGTATCTCTGGGAGGTTCTCAAGTACATGGGCATCCCCGTTGACGAGATCGACTACAACTTCCCGAAGGGCGATTTCTATCCCACCGAGAATCCATTCGCATAAGCGATTAAACTTTAATGACAGGAGCCGTAACCTACAAAGTTGCGGCTCTTGCTATATTAAATGCAAAAGAAAACGAGAAAAAACGGGCTGATGTTTGGTCAGTCCATTTTTTATTCGTAACTTTGTCAGCTGAAACATATATAAACTATAAATAAGGTAATATGAACAACATCAAACTTGACATTACAAAGGCTGCTTGCTTCTTGGAGGCTGGCGCAGTGAAGGCTTTTGAGCCAAAGGTAAAGGACGCACAGAAGGCCCTGGAAGAGGGTACTTGTCCTGGTAACGACTTCTTGGGGTGGTTGCACCTGCCCACAGAGATTACTCCCGCATTCCTCGACGAGATTATGGCTACGGCGAAAGTGCTGCGCGACAACTGCGAGGCAGTGGTAGTAGCAGGAATCGGTGGTTCGTATCTGGGTGCACGTGCCGTCATCGAGGCACTGAGCAATAGCTTCGGCTGGCTGATCCAGGACAAGAAGAACCCCACCATCCTCTTTGCAGGCAACAACATCGGAGAAGACTACCTTTTCGAACTCACTGAATATCTGAAGGGTAAGAAATTCGGCGTCATCAACATCTCGAAGTCGGGAACAACGACGGAGACTGCTCTGACATTCCGTCTGCTGAAGAAGCAGTGCGAGGCTCAGCGCGGTAAGGAAGAGGCCAAGAAGGTCATCGTGGCTGTAACCGACGCCAAGCGCGGTGCTGCCCGCACCTGCGCCGATAAGGAGGGTTATAAGAGCTTCATCATCCCCGACAACGTAGGTGGTCGCTTCTCGGTACTGACGCCAGTAGGCCTGCTGCCTATTGCCTGCGCTGGTTTCGACATCAAGGCACTGGTAGGCGGCGCTCAGGATATGGAGAAGGCTTGCGCCCCCAGCGTTCCCTTCGACGAGAATCCTGCAGCCCAGTATGCTGCCGTACGTAACGCCCTCTATCAGAAGGGCAAGAAGATTGAGATCATGGTGAACTACCAGCCTAAGCTGCACTTCGTCAGCGAGTGGTGGAAACAGCTCTATGGCGAGTCTGAGGGTAAGGATAAGAAGGGTATCTTCCCCGCCAGCGTCGACTTCACAACCGACCTGCACTCAATGGGTCAATGGATTCAGGACGGCGAGCGCACCATCTTCGAAACCGTTATCTCTATCGAGGAGCCCGAGAAGAAGCTGTTGTTCCCCGAGGACGAAGAGAACCTGGACGGACTGAACTTCCTCGCTGGCAAGCGTGTGGACGAAGTGAACAAGATGGCTGAACTCGGAACACGTCTGGCTCACGTCGACGGTGGTGTGCCCAACATCCGCATCAGCGTTCCTAAGCTCAACGAGTATTACATCGGACAGCTCATCTACTTCTTCGAGATTGGCTGCGGCATCAGCGGTAACGTGCTGGGTGTGAACCCATTCAACCAGCCTGGTGTGGAGGCTTACAAGAAGAATATGTTTGCCCTGCTCGACAAGCCCGGTTACGAGGCAGACAGCAAGGCTATCAAGGAGCGTTTGGCTAAAGAGCAATAATCTAGAATTTCTAGAATCTCTAGAACATCTAGTAGAATGGAAGAAATCATTCACCAATATTTAGAGAGACACGGCTTTGGGCAATTCTGCCCGAAAGCCGTGCTTTTCGATATGGATGGCGTCATCTACGACTCGATGCCAAACCACTCGACATCGTGGCACGACTCAATGGCGGCGTTCGGACTGGACATGCCCTACGAGGGAGCCTACGAATATGAGGGGATGCGCGGCGTAGAAACTATCAAGACGCTGGCCCGGGCACAGTGGAACCGCGAACTGACAGACGACGAAGCCAGCACGATGTACGCCCACAAAGCCGAGGTGTTTGCCAATCAATGCAAGCTGACGCCCGCACAAATCATGCCCGGCATCAAGACGCTGATGGAGCAGATCAAGGCCGATGGTCTGAAAATTTGCGTGGTGACAGGCAGTGCCCAACACGCACTGCTGGACAAGTTATTGATTGACTTCGACGGACTTTTGCGCGAGGAATTGATTGTAACGGCTTTCGACGTCAAACACGGCAAACCCAATCCAGAGCCCTATCTCATAGGCATGAGGAAATGCGGCACGGAGCCCTATGAGACCATCGTTGTGGAAAATGCTCCTTTAGGTGTACAAGCCGCAGCAGCCGCCCGTTGCTTCACGATAGCTGTGAACACAGGCCCGCTGCCCGACGAACGGTTGGCAGAAAAAGGGGCAGACATCATCTTCCCCACAATGACAGCGCTGAGCGATACGTGGAAGACGTTACACGAGGAATGGCTTTAGACGCCATCGTCATCAGCATCGGCAGCTGGCTTCTGACTATCAATATCGGAATTAGTATCGAGCTGGTCGTCAATCTTGATGTCGAGTTCTCCCATGCGCGACAGACGGATCTTCAAAGGAATGTACTCGTCAGTCTGAGGACGGCCCACACTGGCACCAAACTCCAGCCAGTCGCCATCGGCCTTGTCATAGACAAAACCCTCAAGAATGCCTGTCTTACGGAAATCGTCTCCAATGAGACGGGCAAAATCGTTCTTCACAAAACGGCGTGAGAAGAATACCGAGCCATCCTGCCGTGCAACTGTCAACTGGAACACATTGTCAATATACTGCTGCCCCATATCGTCCTTAACCATTGACAGCGAGTCGGCAGGCTGACGATGGATGGTGAGCTGATAGGTCTTGCCAATCCAATTGACTTCGCGCGAATCAGTATTGGCAGGCATACGTATAGGACCAGTGGAAGCAGTCTTCACTACGCGCTGGGTAATGATTGTCTCATTGTTTTTCTTATCCTTGCAGGCTACCAATATCAGGGCGGCAACAGCAACGGAAAGGGCTATGACTATTCGTTTCATCTTGCGTTAATAATTAGTTTCCGGCTGCAAAGATAGTAAAAAAAAATAATATCCCACCATCACTGGCGGGATATTTTTTGTTATCCAATCCTTTTATCCTTCCATTTTCGGTTAGAATAATACCTATACTTTCGTCTAGACACTCTTGTCTGATTTTCAATTAACCAAATTTCTTAGAAAGGAGGAAAATGTTACTTACTGAATTTTTAATTCGGGTGCAAAGTTATAAAAAAAACGGGGCTTAAACAAAAAAAATCGGTAGAATTTTATAGTTTTGAGTTTTTTTAATTATCTTTGCCAAATAATTGCAGATAAATGAAGAAAATTGTCATACTAATCATGACGCTGACGACCCTGTTGATGACAGGATGCAAGTCGGAAAACGGAGATACGGCACAAGACATCGTGACCGATACTGTGCCCTCACTCGTCATACAAATTCAAAAGTGTGCACGACTGTACACAACGGAATATCACATCCACAAAATCGTGACCCACAACGACATACTGAAGTTGAAGGGCAACATACTCCGAAAGGATATTGATATCAAGCTGCCACTGGGTGAACGCAAGATTGCCTTCCCTATGGACGCAACGCTGAAGGCATACATCGACTTCTCCGATTTCTCGGAAAGCAACATCGAGCGCAACGGTGACAAGATTACCATCCTGTTGCCCGATCCCAAGGTCGTGATGACAAGTTCGAAAATCAACCGCGACGAAGTGAAGGAATACGTAGGGCTGACGCGATCGTATTTTACCGACAAGGAACTGTCGTCGTACGAACAACAAGGACGACAATCCATTCTGAACAGCGTGTCGCAACTGGGTATCAAGCAGACGGCACAGGAGAATGCCGCGCGCGTACTGGTGCCGATGCTGACGGAAATGGGGTACAAAGAAGAGAACATCACTATTGCCTTCCGCAAAAGTCTGGACATTATGAAACTCATCAACTCTAACTTGGAACAGAAATGAAAATGAAATACAAACTGGCAGGTATTGTGGTAGCCTGCGTCGTAGCCTTGGCAGCGCTCTGGTGGATCGTCAGCGGCATCAGCCAATCGGAAGTCACACTGGACGTAAACCAAGAGATAGACCTGACGCCCGAACAGATTACAAGCATCGAGGCCATTGGCGAATGGGAATTTCTGGCCATTGCCAACGAGGAACTGGTAGATACCACCCGCAAGGGATTCTTCAAGGACGACCATCTCGTGCGCATCTATTACGGAACGGTGCGTCTGGGCATCGACATGAAAAACGTGGAGCCAGGATGGATACAGACGGGAGGTGACTCCATCGTCGTCACACTGCCTCAGCCCGGCCTGTTGGACAAGAACTTCATTGACGAAGCAAGGACAAAGAGTTTCTTTGAAACTGGTAAATGGTCGCACCAGGATCGCGACAAGCTTTATCAGAAAGCTTACCGCCAAATGTTGGCCCATTGTCTGACGCCAGCGAATCTGCGCAGCGCTCGTGAAAACGGCGAAGCGCTTTTCACCAAGATGATGAAGAGCATAGGTTACGAGCGAGTCAGCATCCGTTGGCAGTGACAAATGAGAGGTCAGCGGATTCCTAGGACGTAGAGCACGTTGCCCTCTACGCGGAAGCGGACATCATACTCCATGAACGGCATGCCGTATTCGCGTTCCTCATCACGATGATAGTGCGGACGCGGGTCGAGCGACAACAGTTCGCGTAACACCCGCAAGTCGTCAGCAGCAAACATGGCCTCATATTCCGGACGCATCTCCACCTGCAAGCGCTGCCATTCGTGATTGTCGGTAAATCCGCCGCGGGCTTCGGGATGGCTGTCGGCATAAGCCAGATAAGGCTTGACATCATAGATGGGCGTGCCGTCCATCAAATCGGCACCCAGCACCTCAATAGCTGCCTCGTCCACAAGAACCCGGCTGATGCGCACGGAGGACAAGCCCAGATTATTTGGACGGAACGGCGAGCGCGACGCCCACACTCCTACCCTTTCGTTGCCACCCAACAACGGCGGACGCACGGTAGGATGCTTTTCCGCCTCGACATTTTCAGAGAATCCCCAGATGAGCCACAAATAGTCGAAAGCGTCCATTCCACGCAGGGCTTCCGGACGGCCGTAGCGTTCGGTAAACTCGATGCGTCCGCGCAGCTCGCTGACGATGCCGCTCTGTCGCGGAACGCCGAATTTGGAGGTCAGCGGAGAGCGGAAAAATGCGACAGGTTCGATAATCATGGTGCAAAGATAGAAAATATTTACCATTTTTCATCGTATAATCAAAAAAAATGTCTAAATTTGCAGCATGGAACAAAAGAAAATAACATTTGACAGTTTCGTACGTGGCTTTCTGGCCGTTATCGTGGTCGTAGCCATCATCATGTTGCTCAACAGACTCAGCGCCGTGTTGCTACCCTTCTTTCTGGCGTGGCTCATCGCTTATCTGCTGTTCCCGCTGGTAAAATTCTTCCAGTACAAATGCCACATGAAGTTCCGCATATTGGGCATTCTAAGCACTTTCCTCATCGTGGGAGCAGCGTTGACAGGACTGATGATACTGGTCATCCCGCCAATAATTGAAGAAGCCGTACGCGTGAAGGAACTGGCAGAAATGTTTATCACCAACAACGAAAACCTCAGAAACATTCCCGACCTGATTGAGGATTTCATCCACGAGCACCTCACCAAAGAAGACATCAAGGCACTCATCACGCAAGAAGGATT
>ONMN01000132.1 GCA_900318885.1 uncultured Prevotellaceae bacterium
TTAGTGTCGCTGACGACGAACGGTGATGCGGGCTGACGACGAAGAGCCACCATTCGATGACGACTTGCTCTTCTTCTGCTTGACAGTGCGGGTGCGCGAGCGCTTGCTCTTCTTCTTGCTCACCTTCTGGTCGTCGGGTTGTATCTTCGCGATGGAATCCAAAGAATCACGCTGAGGCGTATGTCCGAACACACCACGTTCGAAGGCTTCCAATTCCTTCTCAATCTTGGCCTGTTCGCGCTTGGCTGCCTCGTCGGCATTGGCGGGGTTGAAATCGCCGAACTGAGGTCGGGCGGCTGCCTGACTCATACGATTGCCTGCCTTGTAAATTTTACCTTTATAGCTGTTCATCGTGAAATAATCCTCCAGCGTCATCATCGCAGCATCATTGAGCGACGAGGCGGCTACACTCTGTCGGCTCAGATAGGGTTCCAGGTCGGTATATTTCACCCAGAAGAGCGGATACTTGGCTGCCTCGCCTCCGAAATCATCCTCAGACGGAACTGGGCGTTCGACTGGTCGTAATACGCCGACTCCTTCAGATAATACATCTTCACCTCGGCTGAAGGGATGTCACTGTTCTCCACGCGCAACTTATTGTCACGTGTCTCATAGAAGATATGATAGTTGTCGAGCAGTGTCTTCATCGCCACCTTCGACGAATCGCTGAACGACTCGTTACCATCCAGACGGTATTCATAGATGGGGATATAGCCGTTCAGGGCGAGTTTGAAGATATAGGTGAAGAGGTTCATCTTCTTGTCGATAGGCTCCACGGGATAGTAGAGACCTGAGTTAGCCTCATCGTTCAGATTAATCTCACGATAGAGGTCGCGCCTCCACACCACATCCTCGGGCATATCCAACGACGTGGGATACATCAAACGGGCACGCTGACTCAGACCTTGGTTCTGAGCCGTTGCAGCAGTAGTAGCCGCAGTCTGCTGCCTTTTCTGCGCCTGCTGTTGGCGACGTGCCTTAGGCTGGGCCATCACAGTACCAGCCATCAGCGTTATCATCAAAAAGCACAATACTTTCTTCATAATTATCTTATTTGTATTATTTCACTATGATTTCCATCGAGGCATTCAACTTACGGGCAGTACCGTCAGGACCATATAGAAACGGCGATTACGCTGTAACTTGCGGAAGGTCTCTTTCTGACGTGCTGAGAAGCGTGATCCGTCGCTCACCATCGGTACGGCATTACCCATGTTGTCGAAGAACACGGTCTCGAAACTCTGTACGTGGAACGGCACGTCCAAGATACCGTCGTCAATAGCGGCTCCGATGCCGTCGGCAGCAGTCAGCTGCACTTTCGACAATCCTCCGCCCTTGAAGCGGTCGGCTCCACCATCGGCTTGTACCACGATATAAGGTGTTGGATCGGGCAGACGACGCACACGGAAGGTATAGGTGCCCATCTGCTGGGCGCGACCTGTATTGGTCGAGGTCACGGTGATGGTGACATTCTGACCGGGTGTCGAGGGACGCGCAATATATCTGCCAGGACCCACGGGTTGCAGTGTTCCACCACTCATCGAGGCCTGTATCTTGGTAACTGGCACACCTGGCACACTGATGCTCAACGGGTTGTTATAACCGGCATAGAGCACATTCATCAAGTCGGCACTGACAGTAGCCGAAGGATCGACCACGCTGTACTTCTGCGAGAAGTCGCGCTTGATGAGGTCGCCATTGCCATTCTGCACTTGGATATAACCTTCCAGGGTGAAATCACCCGTGCGTCCGGCTATGGTCTCGTAGAGTCCGTTAGGAAGATTCATCTCCTTGCCTCCGATGAATATCTGAGGGGCTTGGGTGGTATCCACAGCAGCCATCACGATGCGGGCAGAGAACTTGTCGCCTCGCACTACGGTCTGCGCATTTGGAATGACAAAGGCATTCAGGGCATTGACGCGGATATCCTTCACGTCGATATTGGAAACCAGCGTATGGAGCACGGCTCCCTCAGCATAGCGCACGTCGTTCTGCAACTTGCTCAGCAGGGTGACGGCAGCTGCCACA
>ONMN01000062.1 GCA_900318885.1 uncultured Prevotellaceae bacterium
CCATTTCTCCCATTGCCCCTTCATAGGCAAAAGAGAAAGCCACAATATCAAGAGACGGATAGTCCTGATAATTTGATTCTGTTATCTCAATGATACTCACCCGTATTGTTACCGAGTTATTACCTCTTATAGGAGAGTTGTGAGGATGTAAATTGTTCTACGTTGCGAAGGTAGACATTTCCTCTCAAACCGCCAAAGTTTTGAGGGAGAAATATGAAACGAGGGGAAAGGGATGGCATCGGAGATTCATAGTCAACCGGGTGGTCGTGCGGCGTGATACTTAAGCCTTGCATCCTTGAGTTTTGCTGAGCATGAGCCGTAAGTCGGCAGGTCGCTCCGGGCCCCAGGATCCATAAGAAAATCCGATTCGCCCTACAAATTCAGATGCCATCCATAAAAAATGTCTATGCGAGTTCTGTCAAGAAGTTCAGTCTCTGAATCTCCATGTCAATCTTGCGCAGACGAGAAGAGTAGTCGTCAATCTGCTTGCTGAGTTGCTTGACGTCGATGACGCATTCCTGACGTATCTCCGTGCGAGAGTAGCGGCTCGTGAGGCTAGTTGCCTCGATGTAGATGTTGCGCAATATGCCTATGCGCATCGTCAGCGTGTCTTTCTTCGCCATCAGTTGTGTAATCGACAGTCCCTCTGCATTCTTCGTGTTGATGTTTGTGAGATTGATGCGTCCGATGAGTTCCTCGAGTTGAATGAGGCAACTGTGCAGTTCCTTCATGAGTTCGGTGGGATCCTCAAGCGGCTCCTCGTCTTCCTGTACCCTCACGTTGTTCTTGATGCGCTGTTCCAATTGCTGAATGCGCTTCTGCAAATCCTTGCGAATGCTTAATGCTTCTGCTAGTTTCATATGTTTCCTTTTTTATTTGTGATGATTGTTTTTTGTTCTTTCTGAATGCAAAGTTAGCAATCGATGAGAATAATTGAAGTAAAGTTATACATATACATGATTACTTAGTTTTCAGGTTTACTTAGTAACTCAGGACACATGTAGCGCTATATTTATACGTATAACAACGTCTCCCCAGCCCACCAAAGGCCTGAGCTGGAAGTGCATGGTGTCAAGGCAGACGCGTGGCCAACACGGGCACGTCAATGAAGTTCTCGTCGGTCTCATACTGCTCGACAGTAACGAACTCACCCTTATCCTCAGTGATGTAGCCTCTCTGTTCACCCTTGATGAAGACGATATCTGCCTCGGCATCTATTTCGAGGTCATCATACTCAGGGAGTACACACTGATAGGTGTCGATGTCAATGACACCACACTTGTCACCACTCTCAATAGACATGATACCGTTGACAGCCTCACTTACACCTGTCAGAATGTTGGGACAGATAATCTCGCCATTGCCAGCTATTATGCCGAAACGTTCCTTCTCCCCGTCCCAACGAGCCACAAACAGCGAACAGAAAGGGAGGGACTGAATGAAGTCGAACTTGAAATCACAGAGCTGCAGTCCAGAACCATCACCCTTGACAATGCCGCACTTACCGTCCTTGATGGCAATTACAGGTGAATGAGGGGCGAGCCGAAACTATAGAAACCGAAGGATTGGTGACTTCTTGAAAGAGTTGCATTATACGGAGGGGCGCTCAACGGGATTCCCCAAAATCAGGAAGGCGCTTCGACAGAACGGCTCGCCTGAGGTGAGATTTGAAACAGATGAAAATAACTCGTATTTCCTGGCTCATCTTGATATCCATCCGGAGTTCCTTAAAGAGCTTGAGGCTAGCACTACCCCCCAAGCTACCCCCCAAGCTACCCCCCAAGCTACCCCTAAAGTTACCCCTAAAGCTACCCCTAAAGCTTTGGAACTTCTGAGGGCACTGAAACAGGGACCCAAAACGAGAAACGAAATGATGGAATCTATGAACTTAAAAGATGTTATGAACTTTTTCAAGAACTATATCAGCCCTGCATTGGAGGCGAAATATATTGCAATGCAATACCCAGATTCTCCCAAACATCCGAATCAGAAATATTATCTGACGGGATGTCGCAGGTGTAGTCAGGATCATCCTCCATCGTAACGTGATCTTCGGGGGAGTCGTCGTCGGAACTTTCTGAAGGATTACGGTCTGGAGGATGAAGACTTCGATGAGGACCTCTATTATGAATGGTATGATGGGGAGATGGAGCGCATCCGTTGCAGCGGCCTCAGATGGATCCGCTCGCGCTACTCAGTAGACGACCATGTCTCGATGGAAGACCTGCCGGACTATACGGTGGATATCCCAACGGCATTCTTGCCGTAATGCATTTCCGGCTCAGATCGCTGAAGGAAAAGGGAAGAAGGATGAAGTCTGAAAAGTCAAAATCCTGAGCTCTCCAACTCGTCAATATACTCCAGACAGAAATCTTCCAGGCCGATGTAGTAGATGCCGTTCTCGTCAAACCATGGCACGATATGGTCGCGCACCACGACTATCTTTCGGTACGAATCACCTGTACGCTGCAATGAATTGGTTTCTTGCAGTCTCTTCTCTTCGTCAGGGATGGCGAAGGCCGACTGTATGTAACAGCGGTGACTGCCTCGGTTCACCACAAAGTCCACCTCCAGTTTGGTGCGCTTGCTCTTACCCTGTTCGTCTTTATAGTTGTATTCCACCACTCCTACATCCACGTTAAAGCCTCTGGCGCACAACTCGTTGTAGATTACATTTTCCATCAGGTGCGTTTCTTCCTGCTGGCGAAAGTTTAGTTGGGCATTGCGCAAGCCCACATCGGTCAAGTAATATTTCTGCGGGGTATTGATATATTTCTTGCCCTTGATGTTGTATTGTCCGACCTTACGAAGAATATAAGCTTCTGTAAAATAGCCCAGGTAGATGCTGATGGTAGAATCATCTATCTTGGTATGCTTCACGGAAGCGAACGTGTTCTCCAGTTTCTTTGGATTGGTTAGCGAACCGATGCTGCTGGCCACAATATTCAGCAGGTCGTCCAACACAGATATGTCCTTCTGGATATGATTTCGTTCAATCACATCCGTCAGGTAAGTTTTCTTAATCAGATCCTGTAAGTACTGGCTTTTTTCCCTGTCAGTCTTCAATGCCATCACCCTTGGTAGTCCTCCGTATGTCACATACTCCTGCCAGGCATGGCGTTTGTCTCCCTGATATGAAGCATAAAACTCCTTGTACATCAGTGGGTTTACATGAATCTCGTCACCTCTGTCCTTGAATTCTGTTATCACGTCTGTTGAGAGCATCTTCGAATTGCTGCCCGTTACGTAGATGTCTACATTTTTTAAGTCCAACAGCCCCAAAAGGATATCCACAAATCCTATCGTAGAATCCTTATCGTCCAGCCAAGGATTAGGAATATTACTTATCTCCTGAATTTCATCGAGTAGCACATAGTATTGCTTTGTAGTATCAGTAATCTGCTCCCTCAGATACTTATCCAATTCTAATGGGTTTCGGTATCTGGCGTTTTTCGCCACATCCAGTTTCAGCATAATCAGCTGTTCATCAGTTACTCCATCTGCTTTCAGGTAGTCGCCAAAGATATCGAACAGCAGTACCGACTTGCCACATCTGCGGATGCCGGTAACCACCTTCACCCGCCCATTGTCGCGCTTTTCAATGAGTTGCTTGAGATAATAATTTCTGTCAATCCTATCCATACTTCCGAATGTTTTGCGTATTTACGCATTCGTTTCGAATGCAAAGGTAAGAAAAATAAAAGAATTATCAATATAAATTCCGAAAATTTTGCGTATTTACGCATTTTTTTCGAGAGAACTGACAAAACAGACACTTATGTCTGATTCTGTAAGCAGACATTCTAGTTCTTCAAATGATTTTAATGTCTTCATATGCTCCAAGTTTTAATATTTACAGGATTGACCTGGAGTCTGGTGGTGATTGATTGCTATTATATTTTAACATGTGTTTTGATGTTTTCTGAGTGCAAATATACTGGATCCTGATAAATAAAGTGCTCTTTTCATACATATGAAAATAAAATCCCATGGTACTTTCGCATGTTCTCGCACGCGTGATTTATTAAATAGGTGTGGCGTGAAGAGAGTAAAGAGTTGCGGAAATTTTATATGCGAATACCATTTTTAACACTTAATATTTGGTTAGCTCAATTATTTTTCGTATCTTTGCAGCCCAAATCTAAATACCGTGAAAAATATGAATACTAACAACACCACTTTTGTCATGCAGATGCTCGACGCCATGAGCGTGGAGGAGTTGAAGAACCGTCTGGCAGCTTATATGATGGCCGACGAGAATTTGGTTTCACGCCCCATCGGCGTGGAGGTAAGGCTGGCTGATACGCTCGGCAAGGGCGGACGCTACGACGTGCTGATTATTCTCGAAGACGGCAGCGAGAAGATGGTGAAGTTTCATGACCGCCACTCGCGACTGGTATACATCTATACGTTGCTGCACCCAAAGGGGTATCAGCGCAGAAGCTTGAAGGCCAACAACTTCCAAGCTCTAAGGGAGCTGTACAGCAAGATCTACTTCGGCTCTGCTGAGCCTCTGATGAAGACCATTGGTAATGACTTTGACCACTATTTCAGTCAGGCGGTAGCTCAGTCGAGAAGAGCTATTCGTGAGACTATCGGCGCCTCGGGCGCTTTCGAGATTGCCCTACCGCAACGATATGGGGGCAAGACGCTCATCAGCCATGCTGATAACGGAGGATGTGTCATCATCGACAATTCTCTACTCTAACCTGGCAGATTACTTGCCTAAAACGAACCTTGATCTATTAACTTTTTAATTCTTTTATCTTATGAAAAACCATAAGTCTGTCGTGTTTATCGACCGTAGTGTCGTGAGTGTTAACCTCATTCTGAAAGAGGTCGAGAGGTATAAGGTCCTTAGTGAAGAGGAGGAATATAGGCTGTGTAAGCAGATGAGGGAAGGCAAGGGTATTGCTCGTACTCAACTGATTAACAGCAACCTACGTTTCGTCTTGGGCAGAGCTATAAAATATCTTTGGAGTGGCGTCCCATTGGAGGACCTGTTCCAAGCAGGTTCTATTGGTCTTATGGTGGCCGTTGACATGTTTGACGCTTCTTTGGGTGTGAAACTCATCAGTTTCGCTGTATACTACATCGACTGTGAGATACAAAAGTTGGTTACGTCGCACTTGAGATGTTCGAATAACGTATCGCTGGGTGATCCAGCCTTCAATGATAAAGACTGCAAGCTGACCATGGAGGACGTGTTGAGCTCGGGACGTCAGGACTATGCTGACTGGGGCATGCGATATGACTGTGCATTTCAAGACATGAAGGCTGTGGTGAAAAAGGTGGCACCTTTCGATGAGGCTGCCAAACTTTGGGAGGATAGCATCGCCATGAAAGAACAGGGCTACGCACTATGCGACGTGGCACGCAAGTACCACATCACAGAGGAGCAGGCCAAAGAAACGATTAAGGCTATTGACAGAAGCCTTCGAATACACTATGGCCTCAGAGCTTGAGTTATATTAGTATTTATAACTAATACGACTGTAGTCCATGTTGTCTTTGGTGACAATGATCTGACGGTCGATCTTCTTGAGGTCAGCGACGTGTGAGATAATGCCGATGAGACGGTTGCCATCTGTCAGTTCGTTAAGAGCCTTGAGGGCCTGCTGAAGAGAACTCTCATCGAGGGAACCGAAACCTTCGTCAACGAACATCGTATCGAGCTGAATGCCACCTGCCGACTCTTGTATTTCGTCGGAAAGGCCAAGGGCGAGTGACAAGGAGGCCTTAAACTGTTCGCCACCGGAGAGTGAGCGTACATCACGCTCAGTGCCATTGTAATGATCGAGGGCATTGAGTTCAAGACCGGATTGGGCAGCACCACTGTAGGTGGTGCGTCGGCGTAATTCGTATTGGCCGTTGGACATTACCATCAGGCGTGTGTTGGCGCGCTGGATGATACGCTCGAAGTAGGCTGACTGGACGTATGTTTCCAGACTGATACGTTCTTTGCCACTCAGTTGGCCATTGGCTGTTTCGGAGAGGTTTTTCTTCATACGATATTCTTCCTCAAGAGCTGACAAGGCGTCAATGGTTGTTTTGACGTTGTCAATGATACCTTTGTTGATTGTATTGTTTGTGTTGAGGGCGAGAATTGCAGGATCCACCTTCTCTCGCTTTTCTTTCTCTAATGCTTCTTTCTGCAAGGTTGCCTCTTCGACGTTAACGTCCGGCTTATCCTTAATTTGTTCTGCAAGCTGATTAATCGTACCAGTAAGTTCTGCAAGTTTTTTGTCGTAATCGTCGACTTCTTTCTTTGCAGTCGTGATTGCCCCCTCAAGTTTTTCTTTCTTTTCTTTCCTTTCGCCTAGAGCCTTTTGGGCATCAGCTTCAGAAGGATAGGTAAGTTCTTGCTTGAGAGCATTTTTATTTCTCTCGAGATTATCTTTCTTTGTGATTAATACCTTTTTGTTACCCTCGAGTTTCCCCTTATTATTGGCAAGTTCTTCAAGGGCCTTTCTGTCCTGGGGTAATTCTTTATCTAATTTCTTTTTACGTTCGATTAATTGATCCAAAGTCTTAAATGTTATAGTCAGGGTGCCACTTTCCTCCCTGATCTTCTCTTGTTTGGATTCAATCTTCTTACTGGCATCTTCAAATGTGCAATCGCCAAGGAGCTCTTTGATTCTTGGTAGCAGGGTGTTATTCTTGGTGGATTCAAGTGAAGCGACCTTATTGGAATAACCAGTTGCAAATTTTTCGGCAGAGATGCGTAGACTTTCTACTTCCTTTTTTTCTTTTTCCAGTTCTGCCTTTGTGGGTGCTTCTGGAGCCTTCTGGGCTAACAGGGGATGATGCGTGGAGCCGCAAACAGGGCAGGGGTGTCCTTCTTGCAGTTCCTCGGCAATATATCCGGCTTGCTCGGCAATGAAAAGGTGGTACTTTTCTTCGTATTGTTTAGAAGCATTATTCCTTTTCTCTTCTGCAGTCTTTGCCTGTCCTTGAAGCTTTTCCAGATTCTTGATTTCTTTATGATAGGAATCAATATCTTCTTTTAGTTTCGTGAGTTTTTGGGATTCTTCTCCTAATGCTATGATACTAGCATTTACCTTGATTGCTTCTTCTCCTGGTTTCTGATCACTGATTCCGTTCAGTTCTTTCTCTTTCTTTTCAATACTAGCTTTGAGCGCATCGTGTTCTCTACCAGCTTTTTCAGATTCGGTATCATTTGTTTGGATGTCTCTCTCATTCTTCTCGATGTCCTTAACGCATTGTGACAGTTCTGCATATTTGGGCATCTTCGCACTCATCACTGAAATATCAGTGGTCAACTGATCGATTTCGGGCTGATGAGATTGCGCCTCCTTGAGTTTATTGTCGAGCGAAGGCTTTTCGTCTTTTTCGCGTCTTTCTTTTTCTGCAACGGCGTTGTCGTGTTTCTCCTTATTCTTGTTATAATCTTCGACAGCTTTTAATTGCCCTTGGATGTCTGCAATCTTTTTATCTAATTTTTCCTGCTCATCTTTGAGCTCTTTCTCTTTCTGCTGTTCTTCAGAAAGGATTGTGCTGATGAATGTGACCATCTCACTGATGGTCATTTCATTAGCCTGGACTTTTTTCTTGGCGGCCTTCAATTCGGCTGCATGCTCACCGTCCTCTAAGCAGACGGCTCCATCGACATATTGAACAGCACTCCTGCGTTTGTTCTGTACATCTCCATAGAGAGCACTAGCATCTTCCTGGAGTCTTTTTTGGAGAGCTTCGTATCCGTATGTCTTGAAAATACTGCGGAAGATTTTTTTTCGATCATCAGTCTTTGCCAGAAGTAGTTCACGGAACTGCCCCTGAGCAATCATCGCAATCTGGGAATATTGTGAAAAGTTGACGCCAAGAATCTCAATGAGTTTGGCATTGACATCTTTCAAAGCGGTAATAGGTGCCTCGTCTCCAATCTGTAAGGACGCCTCTGTATTCTGGGTGGTATAGCCTGTGCCACGGTTCTTTTTGGGACGTTCCTGTTTAGGAGAACGCTTTACCAAGTATTGCTTGCCACCATATTCAAACTGAAGTTCGACAAAGGTAGGTACATCAGGCTCGGCATAGGTGGAGCGGAACATACTGTCATCGCGACTGCTGCCACTTGCCTCACCAAACAGCGCATAGGTAATGGCATCGAAGATGGTGGTCTTTCCGGCTCCTGTATCGCCGGTAATGAGAAACAGACCTTGTGTACCGAATTTGTCAAAGTCGATTTCTGTCTGGCCTGCATAAGGACCGAAAGCAGATATTGTCAATTTATGTGGACGCATATGAATGATTATTTATTGTTGAAGATCTGGTTGATAAGACCGTTTACATATTCGCTTTGCTTGTCAGAGAGTGGCTGTGCATTCTGTTTCTCAAAGAGTTCACCAAAAAGCTGACCCGGATTGAGCGTGTTCACATTCAACGGCTTACCGATATTCGTCATACCTGCACGGGTGCGCTTGTTGTCATAACAGAGATCCGTCAGGCGGTGGTAGATAGTCCTTAACTTACGCATACCGTCGGGAATGTCATCTTCGTCGGTAAGTGTGATGCGGACATAGTCCTCCTGATAGCCTTTGCCATCATAATAGTCTTTTGCCGTGAGTTCATCATAGGTGCCGCGGAGATCATGCCAATCGTGGAGAGGTTTTAAGGCACACTGCTTAATGATTGGTGGTTCGTTGCCCTTGATTTCAATGATATTGACGGATTTCTTGTCGTAGACCTCGGAGATGGAATATTTTAATGGGGATCCGCTATAACGTATGGTCTCACGTCCACAGTTTTGTGGACGATGAAGATGCCCCAAGGCTACATAGTCGAAGCTATCGAAAGCAGACGAATCTACGTTGTCAAGACCTCCTATGACCATGTCCTCTGATTCAGAGCGTTCGGCTCCTGTGACATATTGATGAGCGATTAACACATTCCGACGTGACTTGTCGATGTCCATCTTGCCGATGACATAACGCATGGCGTCATCGTAGGTCTTGATCTCAGTTCCCTCATCTGCATAGTGGAGTACGACTGACGGCTTAATGAATGGCAGCAGATAAAAGGCAACCTCCGTTTCTCCATCATCGAGTATGACAGGTTTTATAGTTCCATCATATACTGGTGACAGGTAGATTTTGCTGACTTCCATGATGCGTGAGGCAAAAGAGATGCGCTCTGGCGAGTCGTGGTTGCCACTGATAATGAATATGGCCTTACCAAGTCTGGCCAACCCGACAAGGAACTCATCAAAGAGGGATACAGCCTCTGCAGAAGGAATGCTCTTGTCATAGATGTCGCCAGCAAGTATAATGGCATCCGGTTGCTCGGCCTGTGCTATGTTAAGAATCTCATCGAGGATGAACCTTTGTTCATCAAGCATGCTGTATTCATTGACTCGCTTACCTATATGCAAGTCACTTGTGTGTAGGATTTTCATATCGGTTGCAACAATTTATTTTTGTTTTAAGTTAATAATACCGTTTGCAAAGATAGTCATTTTCCCACAAACCACCAAGAATCTGAGGAAGAAAATGAAATCACTGCTCTGATTGACGGAGTAGGAGTGGTTCGTGGTAAGTATAGGTGATTCTGAATCCTGTGTAGGTGTGACTGTCTGTAAATTCTGCAAGAGTGTCATTGTATTCCTTTTTGGAATGAACCAACCATTCCACCAGAATACCTTTCTTACGTAATGGGCGCATATCTCCTGTTGCCAGATGCCACATGTCTATTGCAAAATAGAACAGGAGAAAAGAGTATACATAACTCTTTATGAACACTCTTATTGAACTCCAGTATTTTTTGTAGAATCGCATAGCATATGATGTTTGTTACTATGTGCAATAATGTGGAAATGGTTCGGAATTCCGGCTCAGACCTTCAACGATCTGGGCCGGAAAAGTGAAGAAAGTAAGGCGCTAGATGGCTTTCGTGAGAAGATCGAAAGATGCGAAAATGGGGTTAATTCTTTCTTTTCCATAAGTAAATTATTTTCCATATTGTTTAAGTTTATTTATGTTGTTCTTGCATTAAAAACTCATATATTCTTCTTAATGTTCCAGCCCACCTTGTCCATTTTAAGCTTTTCATTCATATATACACGTTTATTAACCTCAATCATTATTGATGTATAAGGGAAAGGCATTTGAGGAGTAATTGAATTATAATATGGTTTGTTAATTTCAACTGTATATCCTCTGCTCTTGAATATTTTTACAATACCATTTACTATTTTTTCATTATATGACCAGTCATCGTTATGTCCAATACATATGTCACAATTGTACAAGTCACTTGGAAATGAGTGACAATCGATAAGAACAGTGTCTGGGCTTTTAATATGTTTTTTAAGGTTCTTTTGGTGTTGTTCCCATAAACGCATTGTTTCCTTTATTTGTTTTTCGTTCATAGGATTACGTTTATGAAAGTCAAATTCCTTATAAATTATTCCTTGCCCTTTTTCTTCCAATGGGTCGTTTTCAAGTCTTTCCGCATCACAAACGAAACGTGAATAAGGGAATACTACTGTGCTTACATCTTTTTGTCCTGACAAAGGTGCAAACAGAAAGTCTGTATACCAGTCAGTCCATTTGTTAAGGCAATTATTTACAAAATACTGGTTACTAGGCCATCCTCCAAATTTAGGATCAAAAACCCCATTAATGGAAGCGTGGGGTATGTTCAAAACAATATTTCTTTTTTTCATATGTTTAAACTTTGATTTGTGATGAATGTTTTTGTTTTTCTGGGTACAAAAATACGAAAAAGTCGGGATTAAAAATCAAAAGCTATATGTATAGATTTTAGGCGAAGGCCGCAAGTAAGCGGCCTCGATGTGAAACATTACCACGGAATCTGACGGATTTCTCTGACAAGCAGAGTGTGGCGTTGCAATCGTAACTTTCACCATTGGGGAAGTTACTACCGTTCGAAAATACTCAAATTAATTTGGTATTTTGCTCGCTTATTCGCAACTTTCTCACGCTTAGGAATGAAAATTTATTCTCATTCCCTTCGCTAAATCGAAATTTTACACTATCTTTGCAGCCAGATATCATTAACTAAATAGAGTATTATGGATTTTGGAAAGCTATTGTTAAAGATTGTGGGTATCGCGAAGGATGCTGCTCAGGACTATGTCGAGAACTCACAGAAAGAGGCTCGGCCAGCGCAGCAGGCCCGACCCGCACAAAGCCATGCCGCTCCGGTTGTGGAAAGAGAGAAGACGGACGCAGAATGGAATGCGTATTTCAAGGAAATCCTGCTGAGTGAATTCCCTACATACACCATTCGCGAAAATGTCAAGGTGACGGATCTCGTGGGATTCGTTGCCGACGAGTGCCAACTCTACAAGACACGTCCGACGCAGGCTTACAAGGCAGAATGGGGCCAGCCCTACACCTTCGTGCTTGAGAATGGCGGCAAAGCCATCGGTGTGGTGATGCTTGGCAAAGGACATAGCCACGATAGCGGTGTGAAGTATCTGATTGCGAGGATGTATGCCAAGAAACTGGGTGTTCCTTACATTAACTTCTACACGCAGATGCCCAACGAAAGAGAGTATGTCATCGGACGCATTCGCAAATTGTTGAACTAAGATAAAAACAGGAAAAAGGGGATGCAGCATGGCTGCGCCTGCAAAGGAGGCAGCCTTACCCATAGATATGTTTTGCAGGCAACAGGATAAGGTATCCTCTCGTGATCAGCAATTTTGCTGATTCAAAACCATTCCCCTTTTTCTTTTTTCATGATGGAAAGCATCCTAACCCTACTGACGCGACAGGAAACATGGGAGGAGTTTCTTGCCTATCGGCTCATGAAAGGTCGTTTTACCTGGCATGAGTTTGATGAGGCCGATCGTTTTGTGGAACAGGAAGCGTATCTCCATCTGGCTCAGAGGATTGCACAGGGTGAAGGCATCGGTATCCCCAGAAAGAAAATCATCAATAAGATGGGTACGGGTAAGAAACGGGTGGTTTACAGTTTTGCGCCCGACGAGATGGTGATACTTAAACTCCTAGCCTTCAAACTCTATGATTACGATGCGTGTTTCTCGCCCAACTGCTACGCGTTTCGTAGGGGCATTAAGGCGAGTGACGCCATATTCCGTATCCGTCAGGCTATCGGAAATCGTCAAATGTGGGCCTATAAACTGGATATCCACGATTATTTCAATTCTATCTCCATTGATGTCCTGCTACCGATGCTGGCAGAAATGTTGACCGACGATCTGTCTCTGTACCGTTTCTTCGAGAAGATGCTAACCGACAATCGAGTTGAATACAACGGCGAGACCATCCATGAACAACATGGCGTGATGGCAGGCATTCCTACAGCTCCTTTTCTGGCTGATGTCTATCTGAAAGAAGTGGATAGGTATTTCCATGAAGCCCATGTCGTCTATGCCCGTTATTCTGATGATATCATCCTTTTTGCCCCTGACCGTGAGACATTGATGGCGTATAAAAGTAAGATGGAAGAATTCCTTAGGAAATACCAGTTGGAAGTAAACCCTGACAAGGAGAAAATCTATTCGCCTGAAGAGGCTTACGAATTTCTGGGGTTCAAGTGTCACGCTTATGACATTGATATCTCTGAGGCGACCAAGAAGAAGATGAAAGTCAAAATCAAACGGGCTAGCAAGTCGTTGATGCGCTGGAGTATCAGGAATAACATGGAGCCCGAAAAAGCGATGAAAGGACTCATCAACCATTTCAATCGTGTTTTCTTTGAGAATGACGATACGGAAACGTTCACTTGGTCGAGATGGTTTTTCCCTGTCATCAATCAAACCGATGGGCTCAAGGAGATTGACCATTACCTTCAACAAAACATCCGCTTTCTGAGTACTGGGAAGCACAATAAGATCAACTACAAGATTGATTATGCCCAACTCAAAGAGTTAGGCTACAGAAGCTTAGTGAACGAGTACTACAAGTGGATTGGATAAATTTTGCAGTTTTTTGCCCCAACTTTTGGATCAATATTGTACGTTTTTGCTAGTAAATGTGATTTTTTACCCGAAATAATATCCGAAAATATGATTTTTTTGCTTATATTTGCAGCCGAAAATGTGATTTTGCGAGTACGGAATTATTATCATAACGAGATTAAATATGAGAAGAAAAAAGATATGGATTGCTGCCGTGTTAGCTATGTGCTGCATGGGAGTACAGGCGCAAGAGACGAGGGAGATGGTTTTCCCGCAGGCGGAGTGGTCGAAGGCGGGTGATATCCTGATGCACACACCGGGACAGGAGCTGTTCTGTGGCGTCATCCATCCCTCGGCGGGGTTGTTTGAGGACTACTTTGATGTGGACAAGGCTGCCGAGGAGCATCGGGGATATATCTCGATGCTGGAGAAGAACGGCATCCGCGTGCATACCGTGATGGGCATCCTGCAGGAAGTGGGCATCGACAGTCTGCGGGCATTGGCCGACAATGTACTCGTCTACGACATCAGCGGCATCGCCAACGAGAGTTCTGATGCAACAGAGGAGTATCGGCATGGCGTGATCTCGAAGATGAGCCGCAACGACCTTATCCGTTGCATCCTGTTGCAACCCATGGTGAGGCTATGGAAAACCGACAACAATACGGGCTATGAGGCGACGTACATTCAGAACCCGCTGATGAACCTCTACTTCACCCGTGACCAGAGCATCACCACCCCGCGCGGACACGTTATTTGTAACATGAACTCCTCGCAGCGCTCGCCGGAAATCAACATCATCGAGCTGTGCTACAACCACCTCGGCCTGAAGCCCATCCTCCACATCGATGGCGAAGGGCGACTGGAGGGCGGTGACTACATTCCGGCAGGCAACATATCGCTCATTGGTTGTGGCATGCGTACGAACGACGAGGGCATCCGCCAGATGCTGGAGGCTGATGCCTTCGGACACGATACCGTCGTGGTGGTGCGCGACCATAAGCTGTGGCAGATGCAGATGCACCTCGATACACACTTCAACATCATTGATAGCAACCTCTGCACGATGGTGCGTAGCCGACTGGAGGCCCAGCCCGGACAGCCCGAGTACGACACGTGCGACATCTGGGCGCGCAAGCCCGGCACGAAGGAGTATGCGCTATGGAAAAAAGACCTGCCCTTCGTAGAGTACTTGCGTAACCGAGGTTTTGAAATTATCCCTATAGACGTGGATGATGAGATGCACTACGCCAATAACTTCCTGACCATCGCCCCACGCCATATCATGGCTGTCGGCGGACAGAGTGAAGCGTTGCAGCAGCGATTCCGTGATGCTGGTGTTACCGTGGAGTGGATTCCCCTTGAAAGTCTCATCGACGGTTATGGTGCTGCACACTGCATGACGCAGGTACTGCAGCGCAAAGCTTATCAGCTTGAGACCTCTACTGCCGTAGGAGGCGTGAATGCCCAGCATGTCGAAAGTGGCACGTCTTACCGCCTGAACGGGTCGGTTGCCAACGAAAACGACCGCGGCATCATCATACAGAATGGTAAGAAGAGAATTTCTTACGGCTTGTAGTTGAGGGCGGCACCGATGGCGGTGCAGAACTCGGAGTATTTGGGGATGTGGAAACGGACTTTGTAGAGTTTCTCGAGCATGGGGTAGATGTCCTTGCACTGGGGCAGGAGGGTGAGGTTGCCGATGAGGACAAAGTCCTTGATGCCGGAATTGAGCGACGAGAGGATGGCGGCAGAGCCGATGGTCTGCAACACCATGACGATGATGCCGAGGGCAAGGTCTTCCTTGGGGGCGTCGTACTGGGCCTTGGAGAACAGCGAGGCTGTGGCATCCATGGGTAGTCCGGGCAGTGGATGGGTGGAGATGTCGCCAATGAGGAGATTAATGTTGTGGATGTCGCCCTGCATGGCCAGACTCTGAATCTGCTTGGGGTCGCGGGTGTTGAGCATGACGCGGCTGAGGCCTTGCAGCGTGCCGCCGCCAATGCCGATACCGCCGATGTGGTGGATGTCGTCGTCGCAGCACTGGACAAAGCTGGTGCCGGTGCCCATGGAGACGACGATGGCTTTGGAGAGTCCGCTCTCGAAGCGTGCTCCGAGGCCGTCGGCCATGAATTCGTCGACTTTCTGTGTGGGAATGCCATAGACCGGTTCGTCGATATAGGCTGCTCCGACGCCCGTGAGCATGACTTGTTCGATGTCCTTGAGCTCAATCTTGTTGTCGTGCAGATACTTGCCAAAGGCGCCGTAGAGTGAAGTCACCTGGTCGGCAGCGGTGATGCGGATGGGGGAGAGAACCTTTCCTTCGCGCAGTCCGACAATCTTTGTGGTGGATATGCCCACGTCAATTCCAATAATTATTCCCATATACCTTATTATTATTTCAAAAACGACCTCCTGCCGTTCACCTCTGAAAGTGAAAAACCCCTGCTAGAGAAATCTCTAAGACAGGGGTTCATAATGAAAGGAGGAAAAGTGGTACCTCCAGGAATCGAACCGGGGACACACGGATTTTCAGTCCGATGCTCTACCAACTGAGCTAAGGCACCAACATGTTATAAAAGAACGCTTTTGCTTATTTGCGGGTGCAAAGGTACGAAGAAAAAATGAATCGGCCAAACTTTTCCTGATTTTTTTTTGAAAAGTGGCCGATTTTAGGCGTTTTCCCTTATTGCAATGTGGGATTGACCCTACGGGTCACCCACTTTTGCGACTCGGCAATGCTCAAGCATGCTTGGCATTGCTCTCGCTGCTCAGTGGGTTCCAACCTTGGGCTTTGAGCTCAAATTCCTGGTCGTCGCGGGTGACGAGCACCTGTCCGAGACTCTCGTGGGTGATGTGTCCGATGAGCCGGACGTCGTCGATTTCCTGAATCTTCGCATGGTCGCCAATAGGAACGGTGAACAGCAGTTCGTAGTCCTCGCCGCCATTGAGGGCGCAGGTGGTGACGTTCATGTTGAGTTCCTCGGCCATCACGGCGGTCTGATAGTCGATGGGGATTTGCTTCTCGAAGATGCGGCAGCCCACGTGGCTCTGCTTGCAGATGTGCATGAGTTCGGAGGATAGTCCGTCGCTGATGTCCATCATGGCGGTAGGGCGGATGCCGGCTTCGCGCAGGCGTTGGATGATGTCGCC
This sequence comes from uncultured Prevotellaceae bacterium, assembly GCA_900318885.1. Classification (GTDB taxonomy): domain Bacteria; phylum Bacteroidota; class Bacteroidia; order Bacteroidales; family Bacteroidaceae; genus Prevotella. The sequence goes on from ONMN01000062.1 coordinate 16,061, forward strand.
GCGGGCCTCGGTCTTCAGCTGGCGCTGGAGGAGGTATTCCTTGCCGGAGAAGTCGGGCTGGAAGTCGGGGATGTTGACGGCGGGGGAACCGCCGTCCACCCGAGCGGGGTTCGTGCTGGCGGGGGAACCGCCGTCCACACGAGAGGGGTTCGTGCTGGCGGGGGAACCGCCAGCCACGCTCTTACGCTTCGCTTCGTCCACCATTTGGTAGTAGACGGCTTTTTCACGCTCGAGGAGCTGGAGACCCATGTAGGCGGCACCGAGGTCGCCTGAGACGCAGACGAGGTCGGTCTCGCGGGCTCCGTTGCGATAGACGATGTCCTCCTTGCGGGCTTCGCCAATGCAGGTAATGCTGATGGCCAGTCCGGTGTAGCTGGACGTGGTGTCGCCTCCGACGATATCGACGCCCCACTTGTCGCAGGCCATGCGCAGTCCGGAATAGAACTGCTCGAGGTCTTCAACGGTGAAGCGCTTGCTGATGGCCAGCGAGACGGTCATCTGACGCGGTGTGCCGTTCATGGCAAAGATGTCGCTGATATTGACCATTGCCGACTTCCATCCGAGGTGCTGCAGGTCGATGTATGTGAGGTCGAAATGTACGCCCTCCATGAGCATGTCGGTGGTGACGAGGACCTCTGAGTCAGGATAGTGAAGTACGGCGCAGTCGTCGCCTACGCCGTACTTTGTTGATTCGTTGTTGGGTTTGATGTCCGCAGTCAGTCGGTCAATCAAACCGAATTCTCCTAATTTTGCTATTTCCATTAATTTCGTTTTTTTTTTTGTTGCGGGAGAACCGCAACACACTCGATTAGGCGGTGCGGGAGAACCGCAACACACTCGATTAGGCGGTGCGGGAGAACCGCAACACACTTGATTAGGCGGTGCGGGAGAACCGCAACACACTCGATTAGGCGGTGCGCTTGATCATTTCGCGCATGATTTCCGTCATGATGGGCTGAGCCTTGTCGGCAGCTTCCTGCACCTCCTCGTGGCTGACCTCAACGGGATTGTCGAAGCCGCCCAGGTCGGTGACGACGCTGATGCCGAAGGTCTTGATGCCGCAGTGGTGAGCCACGATGACCTCAGGCACGGTGGACATGCCGACGGTGTCGCCGCCGAGGGTGCGATACATGCGGTATTCTGCGGGAGTCTCGAAGGTAGGACCAGTCACACCGATATACACGCCGTAAACCAGACGAATCTTCCTTTCCTTGGCAATCTGTGTGGCGAGATTGATGAGTTCGTGGTCGTAGGCTTCGTGCATGTCCGGGAAGCGTGGACCGGTGGGGAAATTCTTGCCGCGCAGGGGATGCTCGGGGAAGAAATTGATGTGGTCGGTGATGACCATGAGGTCGCCAATCTTGAAAGCGGGGTTCATGCCGCCTGCTGCGTTGGAGACGAAGAGCGTCTTGATGCCCAGTTCGTACATGACGCGAACGGGGAACGTCACCTCCTTCATGTTGTAGCCTTCGTAGTAGTGGAATCGGCCCTGCATGGCCATGATGTCGATGCCCCCGAGTTTGCCGAAGATGAGCTTGCCGCTATGTCCTTCGACGGTGGAAACGGGGAAGTTGGGGATTTCGCTATACGGGAACTCGAGCGTGTCAGTTATTTCGGAAGCTAATTGTCCGAGGCCTGTTCCCAGAATAATCGCTGTCTTTGGGTTTGTCTTCATCCTTGCCTTGAGCCAGGATGCTGTTTCTTGAATTTTTTCGTACATAGCCTATAATTTGTTGGTTAAACATTTCTTCCTGGTCCTGCAAGAAAGCGATGCGGACAGGTAATACATAAAGATTCTTTCTGACTTCGTCGCTCAGTCCTTCGACGGTTTTCAGTCGCGTGACATCCTTCTCGGTGGTGATGATGCACTTCGGCGACGGCATGGCCGCGAAGGTCTCGTTGATGAGTTGGATGTCCTTCTTGCAGAACTGATGATGGTCGGGGAAGTTGAGCGGCGAGATGTGAGGAATGAGTGGCGCGAGGTCGTGCTCCAATTGTTGGGGCGACCCAATGCCCGTGAGCAGGAGGGTATGATAGTCCGACAGTTCGTTGAGCGTCTTTGTCGTGGCGCCGCCAGCCTTGAAGACGGGCTTCAGGGCGTCGTAGTCGAGCGTAGAGAAGAAGAGCCGCTGGTATGGATAGAGACTCATGGCTTTGGTGATGACGCGATATTCCATGGGCTTCATGTCCTTGGGGCATTTCGTCACGATGACGATGTCGGCACGGTCCTTGCCTTGGAGTGGTTCGCGCAGGCGCCCTGCGGGTAATAGCGTGTCGTAGACGATGAGCCGGTGATAGTCCACCAGCAGGATGTTGACGCCGGGCTTGACGTAACGGTGCTGGAAGGCGTCGTCGAGCAATATGACATCCAGATTCTTATCGTTTTCCATCAACGTGTCGATGCCGTGACAGCGGTCTCTGTCGACAGCAATAGTCACAGAAGGGAATTTCTGCTTCATCTGGTAGGGCTCATCGCCGATGTCGTGCATGGCGGTGTCGGTCTGAGCGATGATGAACCCCTTGCTCTGACGTTTGTAGCCGCGACTGAGGATGGCCACCTTGAACTGGTCCTTCAGCAATTCGGCCAGATATTCCACGTGAGGGGTCTTGCCGGTTCCACCAACAGTGATGTTACCCACCGCAATGACAGGCACTTGGAACGACCGCGACTTCAGCGCCCCCGTCTCGAACAGGAAATTGCGCGTCTTGACGACCAGTCCGTAGCACCAGCTCAGCGGAAGCAGCCACTTGTTGATTTTGATGAAATCACCCTCCATACTTTTTCGTTATTTCTGTATTGCAGAATTTCGGGATTTCGGGTTATTTGATATTGACGTAGTAGGGCAGGCGTGCCTGGATGGCGCTTTGGCGGTTCATGTTCTTGACGAACTTGAACGGCTCGTAGTATTCGCCCAGCGTTGCCTGCAGCTGCTCGTCCAGATAGTTGTTCTTGGACGTGGCTTGGTCAAGCAGACTGCTCCACCAGCTCTGCTCCTCAGGATAGCTCGTGGCGTGATACTTGCTGACCTTGGCCAGGCTGGCCGCTTTCTCGATGGCTTTGTCGAGACCTCCGATTTCGTCGACGAGCTTGATTTTCAGTGCGTCGTTGCCGAGCCAGACACGACCCTGGGCAATTTCCTCAATCTGCTCGATAGACTGCTGGCGTCCGTCAGCAACACGTTTGCGGAATAGGTTGTAGCCGCGACCGATATACTGTTCGAGCAATGCCATCTCCTCTGCGTTGAACGGACGAGCTATCGTGCCGAAGGCAGCATGCTTGTTGGTCTTCACCTCGTCGAACTTCACGCCGAGCTTCTCGGTAAGCAGTCCGCTGAAGTCGGGGAACATGCCGAAGATGCCGATGGAACCAGTGATGGTAGTAGGCTCGGAGACGATGTAGTTGGCAGCGCAGCTGATGTAGTAGCCGCCAGAAGCAGCATAGCCACCCATGGAGACAACGACGGGCTTCTTTGCTTTGAGATTGGTGACGGCACGCCAGATTTGTTCAGAGGCATAGGCCGAACCGCCAGGCGAGTTGACGCGCAGCACGACAGCCTTCACGTCGTCGTCGTTCGTCAGTTTCTCCAAATCCTTGCAGACGGTATTGGCCACGATGTTGTGTTCGGTATCCGTCAGGCTGCCAGTCTCGGAGTCGACGATTTCGCCATAGGCATAATAGACGGCAATCTGGTCTCCCTCGTTTTTCTTGCCTTTCACACCTTCCATATCAGCCAGTGTCAGCTGCTTGATGTCGTCTTTCTCGTCAATCTTCAACATCTTCTTGACTTCACCTTTCACCTCGTCGGTGTATATCAGCTTGTCGACCATCTTCATCTTGACGTAATCCTCGGGTTCAGCCAGCGTTACGAATCGGTCGGCATAGGCATTCAGCGAATCGACGGGAATCTTACGGCTGTCGGAGACTTCTTTCAGCATGACCTCCCAGATGCCGTTGATGTAGGCCGTCACCTGTTCACGGTTGGGCTCGCTCATGCCGTCGGCAGTCATCATTTCGGGTGCGCTCTTGTATTTGCCCACCTTGCAAAGCTGATACTTCACGCCAAACTTGGCCAGCAGGTCCTTCACGAAATACGGCGTCGAGGCCAGTCCGTGCCAGTCAATCATGCCGTCAGGGTTCAGGAAAATCTTGTCGGCGACACTACATATATAATAGGTGGACTGCTCGTAGGTGTCGGCATAGGCCACAATCCACTTGCCGCTCTTCTTGAAGTCGAGCAGGGCCTCGCGGATGGCGTGCGTCGAAGCAGGAGTGTCCGACGAGAACAGGCCGGCCTCGATGTAAATACCCTTGATTTCTTCTTTGTCCTTAGCTTTTTTAATGGCATTCAGCAGTTTGTCCAGTCCGATGTTTTCGCTCACTTCTCCAGTCAGCGTGGCCAAAGGATCCTCAGCTGCGCGTTCGTTCAATGTTCCTGAGAGTGTCAGGGTGAGCACTGAATTGTCCTCAACATTGGTTGTGCTGGCACTTGATGCTGCCAGTCCTACCAGCGAAATAGCTGCCAGTATTCCCATGATAATGGCTACTAGGATGATACCTGTAACGGTTGCAAGAACGTACTTGAAAAATTCTTTCATAATTGTTTTTAGATTGATTATATTTTGCAAAGGTACGAATTAGTACGCAAAACGCAAAATTATTTAAGATTTATTACTTTTTTCTATTGTCTTGTTTTTTATGACGTAGCGTTGATAGTAAGTGATGAGCAGCGTGGTCATAGGCAGTGCAATGACCATGCCCAGAATTCCCAACAACGAACCCCAGATGGAGAGCGACAGCAGGATGATGGCTGGGTTGAGCCCTGTGACGTGACCCATGATTTTCGGTGTGAGGATAGTGTCCTGGATAGTCTGTACGACGGCAAACACGATGAGTGCCGAGAGCATGATCATCCAGAAACTCTCTCCCGTGTCAGCGGCTTTCACTACTGCCAAGAGGATGGTTGGAATGAAGCCTACGAGCTGCAGATAGGGCACCATGTTGAGCAGTCCGATGAACAATCCCAGTCCGATAGCCATGGGGAAATCGATGATGAGGAATCCGATGCTGAACAACACGCCTACGCAGGTTGCTACCAAGCCCTGTCCGCGGAAATAGAGGTTCATGCCCTGACCGACGTCAGCGACGAGTCTGCGGGTTATCGGGCGGTAGCGTCTTGGCAGGAGCGATATCCACCCATTCGATATGTCTTCGTAGTCGAGCAGTATGAACAGCGTGTAGAGCACGACCATTGTCAGCGAGAACATGCTTGAGAGGATGTTCAGCGACTGCGCCAGGATGTTCCATATCTTGGGCAGGCTTTGCTTGACGGTGTCAATGAATCCTTCTTGCGTGATGAGTGCCTTGATGTCTTCTTTGGTGAGGTGCTCGTGGATGAAATCCTCAATCAGGTCGGGAATGTTTCTGAGGTTTTCGTTG
>ONMN01000064.1:0-14730 GCA_900318885.1 uncultured Prevotellaceae bacterium
GTCCTTTGTCGATAGCTTCAGCACGGGCTTGCCCGTCTTGCGGCACAGCCCAATCACGTCGCGTCGCAATTCGCGGTCCACGATGTGGTCAAAATTAATTGTCGTAGTCAGATTTAAGTTCATCATGCTGCAAATATACGAATATTATTCTATAAATCCAAACTTTCAGCAATTTTTCGAAAAAAGCAGGAAAAATCGACACATTATCGAAATCTTTTTGTATCTTTGCACGCAGAAGCGTGCGAAACTCGGCTGCGCCTCAGCAATTGGAGCAAGCTCCATTGCGTTCGGCTTGCATGAGCTTTGCCAACAGAAAAACGACAAACGAAGATATGAATCGAACCGGAACAATAAATAATGCGCTGAATAAGAGGGGCTAAGATGGATTCGACGACAACAGATAATAATATAATAGATTTTGAGTGGTATGACGAAGAGGACGGCTCTGTTCTGATGGCAGCGGAGAGTCCTTGGAGAGGTTTTGCTGTTGAACTGCAGGACTTGCACTATCTGAAAGGAGCCTCGTTTATCAATCAACTGAAATTGATTATCAACTCCGGCGAGTTTTTTCCCGTTGAGGGCGACCCGGGAATTTTCAGTGCCATCAGCAATCAAAGTGACGACTACGACAACCTGATCAAGGCTGCACGTAAGGCCGTAGAGCACGGTTATCGTGTATATCTGCTGCCCAATCCCAAGGGTATTCGCACCGCTGACTTCATATTTGTGCGTAAAGGAGTTTTGAAACTATTCGACCTAAAGACCATTATTGGCAAAAACTCTGTGGGCAATCGACTTGCAGAGTCTATTGGCCAGACAGAGAGAGTGCTTCTCAATATGCAGACGGACTATAATATCCGACGTCTGACACTGGAGATAAAACGCTATTTTGAGATGTCTGCCGCTGTACAAGAAGTGTTGATTTACAGTGGTAGTAAGGAGATTTCCATCAAGCGAAACATTGCAAGCAGCAAAGGATTCTTGAAAATGATGATGAATAGTTTTAGATAAAATCAAAGCCGCGAGTAAGCGAGAGCAGAACCAAACGTGTTTGAGTTATGACGAGCGGAAGCGGTTTCGACAAAATCAAAGCCGCACATTGATGTACGGCTTTATAAATTGGGTAGTGACGTATGCGGCTTGCCCTCTCAGGAAACTTACCTGGATAGTCAAAATATACGTTCTGACGCTGCAAAGATAGGGATTTTTTCGTTATCTTCCAAATAAATCGGGATTTATTTTCATTTTTTCGCCTCAAAATGGTTTATGACACGTACCAGTCCCTTCGTCACTCTAGTTATTTGTTGGTGTCTTTACTTTCACAGATATTTCCTCACCGTATTCCCATTCTTACCCAGATTAGTTTCATTGATGATATATTCCACCAGCATTTTTTGCTTCATGTCCAGACAATAGCCAATCTCCTTCCAGATGGCATAAATACTTACCTTGGTGTAATGCTCCAAATCGAATGTATAGCGCTTGCCCGCTACACCTTTGATACAGCGCTGGTCCTGCTGCACAAGGCTGTATGATGCATGGAGCAAAAAGCAAAAGCCAAATACCACAAAAATCCAAACCAAAATACCACAAAAAGCCAAAGCGGACCGCAACCGTATGCGCACTGAGCTGGACAGCATCAACCAGCGCAACCGCAACGACCAGCCCTTCACCGCTGCCGACGTACAGCCTTACGTCGACTTCTTCGACGACTACCTTTCATTTAAAATGTTATCCGCAAGCCCAAAGGAAGGCTGAACGACAGCGGATGCTCCGTGTTCCACGTCTTCACATCACTGCTTTGTTTGAAATAATACTGGAGGCTGGGTTCCACGAAGAATCCGATGTTAGGCGTCAGGTCGTATTGCAGGCCTAAGCCTAAGCCCATTGACCACTGCACGTCTGGATGCAGGCGTTCGGTCGTGGGGTCAATTTCCTTGCCATTCATGAGATAAACACTTTCGAGTGTTGATCGCAAAGGCAGGTTAACAGCAGCCGATGCCGATAAATAGGTACTGAATCGGCGGCCTAACGGATAGTACCACGACACGCTGGCGGGAATGGCCAGATATTGTACCTTTTGATGTTGCGAGAGCGAGATGTAAGTGTTGCCTGACAGCATGTCACTCGTCATCCGCTGATAACGCAATCCGATGCCTACTTGCCAATGAGAATCCAGTTTGCGGTTTAGCATCAGACCGATGGTCAGCGGCATGTGGTGGTGAGCTATGGAGTCGTAAACCGCAGGATTGGTTTCAGCGTTGGCATAAGGCAGTTGCATGTCCTTGCTATTCCTGATACCGCTATAGGCCAAGGCAAGGTTCCAGCCGTCGGCGGTGGCGGTGGGAGTACGGCGCTGCATATCGGCAGGGGGAACCTCACGCGGAGACTCGGCAGTGGAAACCTGCCGACGCGGACGTTCGTGCTGAGGAATAGGTACTGCTTTCGTTGTGTCCTGCGAGACTGTGGGTGCTACATTCGTTGCCGTATCGGCTTCCATTGAAAATTCGCACGCGACGGACTCGAAGTTCGCACGCGACGGATTTGAAGTTTGCACGCGACGGACAAAAGGATACGCAGTAGTCTCTTGTTTTGCCGCGCGCTCTTGATTTGGTTTTTCCGTTGTCGCGAGTTTTTGTTTGTCCATTTCAATTGGCTTGTCCGTTTCAACGGTTTTGCTTATTTCCTTTTCGTCGTCTTGCATCCAGATGTACATGCCCAATGGCAATGCTACTGCTAACAACAGGAGTGCTAGCGGACGAAGCCAGCGACGCAGCAGGACTTTGGCATGAAAGAGCTGCGAGGAGGAACTGTGCGGTTCGATGTGTAGCAGATTGGCAATCTCCTGATGGCTCATGCCTTCAAATACTGACATGCGGAACACTCGGCGGTAGCCTTCTGGCAGGTCGTCAACAGCGGCAAGGATGTCTTGTAGGACGAGACTTGGCTCAGCGTTGTTTTCTACAGTAAATGCCGTCAACTCAGGAGAGGCAGAAAGGGGAACTTGCTGATGTTGCTTTCGTAAGTAAAGCAGTGCCACACGACGCGTTACCGTCTTCATCCAAGCTTCGGTACACGAAGTGTCCTTCAGTTCGCCAATCTTCGAGAATATCAACAGGAAAGCGTCGTGCAACAGGTCGTCAGCCACCGCCTCGTTCTTCACAAAACTCAGGCAGAGTGTTCGCAACGGCTCTCGCATAGCAGTGTATAGCAGAGCGAAGGCCTCGCGGTCGCCCTGCTGACAACGTTCTGCTATTTGTTGCAAGTCCGTCATGTCTTTATTATCTGCCTTCCTATTTTACAATGACTTTATGCCCGCCAATGATGTACACGCCTTTGAACGACGGACGTTCGACAGGCTGTGGTTGTCTTATTTGGCGTCCTGTCAGGTCGCAAACGGTAGCGGCATTATTACTCGTTTCTTTGATGGATTTGATAACGGTAGGAACCGTAGCATTGTTAGGATTGCCTTTCGGTCCCCAAGCGGAATCGCTGATGCTCAGAGTAGTCGCGGTAGCATCACTTATACTTACGGCATCCAAATAAGCTTGGAAGGCCTCAACGCTGTCATCATCTGTATATTGACGGAAACAGGTTTCCTCAGGTTCATAGACGTAACACCTGTTTGTCAGTCGTCTTGCAACGGTAGTACCCACGAAATTGAAAAGTTTATCGCGGACTATGGCTTCCTGAGTCATTGGCACGGCAACGTTTTCTCCAATAAACAGCAGGCTGGAGCCGATATAGACACCAAGAATATAAGGCACATAAGGATGCATCTGCGCTATCTCACATCTTGAGAGACTGAGCGTGTCGGCATGGGTGCCATAGTAGTGCAACACCTGTATCATGTCGGAATGCAGCACTTCGGTATTGCCATTAATATCATAAAGCATTACATGGGTAGGAGTGAACGGCAATACCAAGGTTTTCGAGTATCCGCGGCCACGCAGTTCAGCGTCTTCGTTATCGTACGAAGGCGTCATCAGGTAACTGATAAACTGGGTGCGGAAAGCCAGCGGACAATAATAGTCGTGTCCTTCGGTTAATTTAATATTTGTGGCTTCCAGTCCTTTCACTATATTATACTTTTCGTCCAATCCTTCTGGTACGTCGTCCTGTGATTCAAGGTAATAGAGACAGTTGGGATTAGCCTGTGAGGTGTTGATACGTGGAGAGGTGTCGGAATTATGGTGACCACGAAGGTCTATTGCAACGGCTTCAGCCGGTACAACCAATTCGATTGGAAACGTTGATTCATCAGAGACTGGTAACGGCAACACCTGACCATCGAAAGTCCAATAGGAATAAGTTCCTGAAGCAGCGGTGAAGCAGAGTGAATCGATAGCTTCAAGACCATAGGGCATTCCGTAACCTGCTTTCAAAGCATAGTGGGCTCCCTCGTGAAAAACAGTATCATGGGCAAATGTTGTCTCCATATACCAGTTCTCTTCCATTCTATTGGCTATGTGTTTCGTGTATATCCGCTCACCAGTGTCGCTTTCCTCCAACCAGAGCACGATACCATCGTCTTCTGCTTCTCCACCATGTACTCCAAAATATGAGTCATCATGGTTTTCAACACGAACCCATCCGCGTATCCTGTTGCCGTAGAGCACATACTGGTCCTTTCTTTTTGCCAACATATCGAGTGAGAGCATTGCTTTGAAGTCAAGTTTGCGCAAGGGTTGGATAGTGATATCACTGATTCCTATTATTTGTTGTCCGTCGGCATCTGTAGATAAACGCAATTCGAAATCACCCTCAGGCAGAGCAGGAAAAATCTCCAGCGTTCGACTATTATAGGATGAGACAGCAAAAAGCGTGTCGAGACACGTAGTGACACTTCCATCGTTTTTGTTTAAAGCCAAAAGATAGATATGACCTTCGAAACCAGATTCTGTATTATTCCTTATATTTGCCACCAAGCGTTGTGAAAGATTAGCCAGGTGGTTTCCGGATATCTTCATAGAATCGACACTGAGCATATTAGTGGCCGTTGCATTGATGCAGAAAAACGCTGCAAAGATGGAAATCAACAGTTTCTTCATTGTTTTACTCTTTTTGTGGTTATACCATTATATTATATATAGGATGCAAGAGTTTGGTAAAAGACTGCATCACCCTCAATATTTTTTACCTTGCAGGTCGTAAATGGCATCGGCATCTGACGGTGGACGGAAGTCGGAAGGGCCGTTGATGCCGTTCGTAAAACTACCGAACGACCATTGGGCAGCAAGAGACGTGGGCTGAGCCGTGAGACTCGGTGTTTCTGGACGTCGGTCGTTTTGTAGCGCATAGTTGTAAGCTTCTTGCATACTGACGCGACCGTCGCCGTTGGTGTCGGAACTGACGGGTTGATCCTGTTCGTCGTGTTGGGCTATGGCACAAATCCAGTGATAGACAAACTCGTCGTAGGCTTCTTCCTTGCAAGCCCACGACATTTGGTCGGCAGCGCAGGCGGCAGTAATGATGCGCCCTTCGCCTTGCAGTGAAGCGACAAAAGCCCCTGCGTAACACTGCCCCAAAAGAATGTTCATCGTCTTGGGCTTACACTGGTTAATGATTGTGGAAAGTTCCTGAGGACTAAGTCGCTCGCTGCCCCATAGCCAAAGGTGGATATTGCCATCATCATCGCACTCGCCATGATCGGTTATAAAGATAAAGAGGTTGTCATTAGCCGTTACTATCTCAGACAGCTGACAGAATGCATCTTCAACGTTCTGACGAGTAGCGGACAGCGTGAGGTCAGGTTCACCATCGCTGTCAAGGTCAGTGGACGAAGAAGCAAAACCTGTTGCACCGTTGCGTAACATATCGTTATCGGGATTATCACCGTCAGCCATCAACAGCGTGATATGGTCTTTGGAAAGATGACATTCCTGCCGCAACGTACGATAGAGGAAAGCACAGTCGTTCCAATAGCGTTCGTGGTTGAACATCTTGCTGCGCCCGCCGCTGATGATGACGGCATAGGTCTCACCAGCGCATACTGCCGTCGCACAGCCAAGAAAAGCCAATAAGAGTAGATGTTGTATCGTTTTCACATTGTAAAGATACAAAGAAAGCACAAAAGACTGCATGAATACAGCAACATTTAAAACAATTTAACAGGCGCGGTTAAAGATTGTTATGCCATGCAGTCATCCAAGCAGGACAGGCATCATTATAGGCAACAAACCAAAGTAAACATAAATATGCAGACACAACAATTACCACCAGCGGAAAACGACGTTGCAGTACTACTGCTCTTCTTTAACAGGACAGAAGTCCTGCAACGCACCTTCGATGCCATTCGCAAGGCCCGTCCTGCCCATCTGTTTCTCTATCAGGACGGACCGCGCAACGAGGCTGACATCCCCAAGACGGAGGCAGCCCGGCGCATTGTGACCGACGAAGAGATAGACTGGCAGTGCGACGTTCAGCGCAACTACCAAACCAACAACAAAGGTGTGTGGGCAGCAACCTACGACTCGCAGCAATGGGCGTTCGGACTGCACGACAAATGCATCGTGCTGGAGGACGACTCTACGCCAGCCGTCTCGTTTGTCCGTTTTTGTACGGAAATGCTCCACCGCTATGAGCACGACCAGCGTATCTGGATGATATGTGGTTTCAACCATGAGGAGCAGACCGATGCCCCCTACGACTATCTCTTTACAACCGTCTTCTCCATCTGGGGATGGGCATCGTGGCGAAGGGTTGTCAGTCAGTGGGATGCACATTGTTCCGTGCTCGACGACGCATTTAACCTGCACCAGTTAGAGGCCTGCCTGGATAACCGCCGACAGGGATGGAAAGAGATGATTAAGGTTATGCGAAAGCGACAGACCTTGCCAGTGCCCTTCTATGAGACTGTGTTTTGGTCGGCCATCACGCTGAACAACGGCCTGACCATTGTTCCAACCCGCAACATGATACAGAATACAGCGGTGTCGGCAGACGCTGCCCATTACAACGTCCCGCTTAAGACGCTGCCCCGTCGCTTACAGCAACTGCTCACCATGCCTGCCCACGACGTAACCTTCCCTTTGCGCCATCCCCGTTACGTAATTGAGAACGTGGAATACAAGAAACGGGTGTTTCGTATCATGGCATGGGAACATCCTTGGATAAAGGTGGGGCGCAGTTTGGAGGAACTCTATCGTAATTTGAGATATGGCAATTTCTCACACATTAGTTCATCCATCGTCCAACGCATCAGGAAAATGACCGGACACTGCGATTATACATAGTGACAAAAGAAAACTAATATTTAAAATATTTTTAAATTATGAGTAGGAATATATTATTATTGCTGTTGATTTTTATCTCATGTTCACAACATGCGATAGCGCAAACAGATTATTATTATTACAAAGGGCAGAAGATTCCCTTAATCCTGAATGAAGACAAGGTCGTTGTTAGCATTCCCAAAGATTGTGATAAGGCAAGCGAACGGATTCTTTCAAATGTCCATGCCCAGAATATGATAAATGACGAAGTTTTTGGAATCTATGTTATTTCACGGTCAGATTTTGAAAAGTTAACCTCACTGGATTTCTGGGAAGAGGACTCTAAGTCTGTGATTTTAACCTCAAGCTATTTTACAGCGAACAACGAGGAGCTTTATTCTACTCCATACTTGACGGTGAAATTAAAAAAAGAAGATGATAAAGATTTACTGCTTCTATATGCCGAACGATATGGCCTCGAGATAGTAAGACAAGATTCATTTATGCTTTTATGGTATATTCTGCATGTCAATCCGGAAACTGAAAAAAGTCCACTGGAATGTGCGAATGAATTATATGAGAGTGGAGACTTTGCAGAATCAGTACCTGATTTTGCAGGTTCGATAGATCTTGATACGGCTATCCGCAATGTTGCTTCTGCAATTCCAGAAGTATCCTCAGACCTCTACGACCTTCAGGGCCGCCGCCTCAATGCTCAGCCCACGAAGGGTATCTATATCCGAAACGGTAAGAAAGTTGTGGTGAAATAATCAAATAATTATTTGAAATTACAATGAGTCCATAAGAAGAAATAATCTCAAATATTTGGATGCGTGAAAGATTTGCATTATCTTTGAGACTTGTCTCGAAGATAGGCTGCATCTCAGAAAAATCCAAATTTATTTGGTTTTTCGTTCGATTTAGAGAACTTTCTCACGCTCAAGAAAGCGAATTTATTCGTTTTCTCTTCGCTTAATCGAAATTTTGCAGTATCTTTGCACCTTGAAATATAGTAGATAGAGCGACAGCTTTCTGTACTTCTCACGAAATTACCACGGAAGATGAGACACGGGAAGACTGCTGTTAGCTCACACTCGAATATGGGTGTGGGCTTTAGCGGTATCCATCTGTGTCGAGGTGTGTGGTAATACCTGTGAGAAGATGTTTATACCGTTATCGCCCGCATCCTTTTTTAATAAGGTCAAATATTTACTATATTTTTTAATTTGTATGAATATGAATCACAATGAAGAAGTCCCAGACTTTCTGGGCGGACTCGGCGACATGCTGCCCACCGATGTCCTGAAGAAGGTGAACGAACTGTTGGAGCAACTGCACCGGAAAGACAAGGATCACCAAGGCAGCACCGTGTTCATCTATGCCCCAGGCAGCCAGTATGTGGATACCCAGATAAACATAGGAAAGGATACCCACCCTGAGCCAAAGACCCACCCCGTCCCTCCCTGTGTAGGGAGGGAGAAAGGCAGAAATGGCACAAATGGGGCAGCCCCCGTTATTTCCTCGACAAGTGATGATGAGCGGATACTACGGTGTATTAATGTCATGAACGAGGAAGGCATGCTGAAACATTTGTACGACTATACTTGGGTGATGGAGGTGATGAACCGAACAAAAGATTTGCCTATGTTTGATACTCCCGCTTCGTTTATTACCTATATGGAAGATCTTGGTATCAAACGACTTCCGTCAGAAGACACCATCATTAAAAAGAAGAATAAATTCACAGGCACTTTTCCTGACTGGAAGTTTACTGATTGTGATACAACTGAGGCCACGCGACGCATCAATGTGGGCAAAAGATTTCTGAGTTTATTCCGAAAATCGTAGAATTATTCCGAGAATCATTCGGTTTTTCTTTCCATTATTCCGAGAATCGTTCCCTACACGTTTTTTTAGCGTGTAGGGATTTTTTTTGTATCTAATTTTGCCGACGGAAAGCTGGCCAGCTCGATCCCCAAAACATTATTTATTCATTAAAACAAAATTGCATTATGGAGCAAATGAAAAGTGACAAGGAAGTGGCGCGGCTGCTGAAGCGGTGGGCGATGGACGTGGCAAACCGACTGCGGTGGCGCGAGGCTTTCAGTGCGAGCGAAGCCGTCAGACAGGCGTATAAGGTACAAAACTGTCTGGAGGCGCTGGGAGCTGGCAAGGTGAAACTGACCTACATGAAGAAAAACGGTGAAATCCGCGAAGCCGTCGGTACGTTGTGCAAGGGCATTTCCGCGGCGTACGACAACTATGAGTACAAGGAGCAGCCCGGCGAGGCTACCAGCGTTCAGTACGAATATTTCCTCTATTGGGACTTGGGCGTAGAAGGCTACCGCACGTTTAAGGCATCGCGATTGATTGAGTATTTAGCAATTGAAAACTCCGACGAACAGCTATGAATAAAGAGACCATACAAGGCCATATTGTCAGGGGTCACGACTTCTTTGACATCGTGCAGGACTGCCCCGACTTCGAGCCAGACATCAATGTGTATTGGGAACGCAAGCGCAGCTGGAAAGTGGCATGGTTGCCATACCTCGTACCCTACGAGACCTTCTACCGCCCGATGGAGGAATGTAAGTTCTATGACGGCAGGCTGACTCTTGAGGTAGGCGATGGTGTCGGCGAGCCGCCGAAGTACCGCAGGGCTGAGTTCGAGAAGAACATCATTCACATGGACGAGAACAAGCTGGAGCTTATCGGCTGGATAGTTCGTCACGTTGACAATTTAAGCGAGACGCTGGAATACTTTATGGAATATCCGGGCGACGGAAGCCTTAAAGGAGCATTCGGCCCGGTATTCGGCTACGGCACGTTCACCTTCTACCAGATTAAGGACATGTTGCAGGACTGCACTCCTGTCAACAAACCCATCCCCTGCAAGATGATTGTTGAGAGACTTAAATATTTATCTGCCCTATCTGCCCTTTCTGCGGGACTAAAAAACAACTAATAAAGGAAATGATGACTGACCCGGAATATTGCGAGATTGACGTGACGGCAAGGGCAACGCTGGAAAAGCGGACGGTGGTCATCGGCTCGGGAATGCACCCCTGCGTGGAGGGCGAGACGGAGCCGGACGGCACGAGGTCGTACGTCACCATCAGCGAACCGAACGACGACGTTCGCAACCTGTACAGGAATCAGGAAATGAGCCCTGCTGAAATCTTCCACAATTGTGAGAAGGTGGTGAAGGAGCTGAAAACGCTCATACTCTCGCGGAAGATTGAAGGCTGCACAAGCCTTACTTTTGCCCGCGTTGACCTGACACGGCTGCACGACAGCCTGGCAGGTTGGGATGAAACGGAATTTGAAGTTTATGAATGTTGATTTTAAGTAAACGCGAATTACCATATAATGAACCACGAATTTACCACGAATGCAACGCCACACTCTGCTTGCAGAGAATTATTAATGATAATTAATGGCCAATTAATGGAATTCGCATTGCAACGCCACACTCTCAAAGAGAGAACGCCACACTCTCAAAGAGAGAATTACATGTTAAACGTAAAAAAGTAAAGTATTATGTTTGTAAGTAATAGATTTGACATCGGTGATGAGGTTTACTTCATCAACCCCAAAAACAAGCCCTGCAAGGCTAAAATTAAAAATTTCCACATTCATGTGTTAAATAAAGAAACCGTTGATATTGATTACATCTTGGACATAGATGATCGGGATGTAGAAGACTGTTACAATGAAGATGAACTGTATTCCAACGAGTATGACATGAAGGACGAGTGGATGAAGGACTTAATCTTAATCGAGTTTGTGTAGTATGGCAAGTGGAAAGTAGAATTTAATGTTTAAAACGAAAGATGACTAGATCAAGACTATCGGATAGCGAGCTGGCCGCACTGGCGGCTCGCATCCAACAGAATTATGACTACGACGACCGCAGCGGACAGCTCGTGAACGCCAAGACGAAGCGCGTGGTGCGAGGGGAGAAATACTGTAAAAAAAACGGCAAACATCGTTATTTGTCGATGCGTACTTACATCAATGGCCGACTTTATCATATCCTCATGCACCGCGCCATTTGGGCTTGGCACAACGGGAGGTTTCCGATGCTGCAGATAGACCACATCAACGGCAACGGCTTCGACAACCGCATCGGGAACCTGCGCGAGGTCAGCGGAAGCGAGAACAAAATGAATACGCTGTACCCATGGAAGCCGAATGCGAAGACTGGACTGCCGGGAGTGTGTGTATGTAAAGGCGGCTATCAGATATGCGTTGCGCAGAAATACTATTACTTCCGCGACAAAAACGTAGCATTCTACCATCTGACATTGCTCGGGCGCAGATTTAAGAACGTTGAACATTGAACGTTCTCTCGGAGAGAGTGTGGCGTTGCGAGGAACGTTGAACATATTATTAACAATTTTCGACCAAACGAATTTACAATTATGCAGATTTCAGAATTAGCATTACAGAAGATCAAGGATTTTGAGGGCTGCCGCCTGACGGCTTATCAGGACGCAGCAGGAGTATGGACCATCGGCTACGGCCACACGAAGGACGTCAAGCCAGGCGACAAGATTTCGCAGTACTGGGCGGACGACTGTCTGCAGAAGGATATCGAGCAGGTGGAGGCGCAGATAGACGAGCTGGGATTGCCGCTGAGCCAACCGCAGCTGGACGCGCTGGTGTCATTCGTGTTCAACGTGGGCATCGGCAAGTTCAAGGAGTCGACGCTGCTAAAATACATCCGTGCCGGGCGTTCAGAGAACGATATCAAGTGGCAGTGGCGCAGGTGGATTTATGCAGGCAATCCCGCCCGTACAATGCCTGGACTCATCAAGCGACGCGAATGGGAGAGTATCCGCTTCTTTAGCGTTTGTTAGGATTAGTAGACACCGTACTAAATTTAGTACGAATTAGTAAGAATTAGTATGGAATTAGTACGATTTAGTATGGTGTTTACTAAATTTTAGTAAAAGTTGAATAATAAGAACTATTCAACTTTCTCAAGTTGTAGGAGTTAAGGAGTTAAAGGAGTTATGGAGTTAAGACATTGCAACGCCACACTCTGCTTGCAGAGAATACTCCATTACACTGATAATTCCATGGAGGATGAGGAGATACTAGACTGATGTCATAACTCCTTAACTCCATAACTCCTTAACTCCAAAAGAGTTGAGCGAATAGAATACTTTGCCGAGTGTTGACGAGGCAAAATTACGTATCAAGTTGTACAGCGATTTGTGCACTGACTTGAAGGGCTTGAAGCGTGATGACGTTCGCAAGATTCTGAAAGAGCTCGACAGCTACGTGAAGAAAATGAATTGCCTAAGCAGAATGGACTTAACGCTCTACCTGCGCTACGTGATGGCCACCCAGTCTGTCTATCACTATCTCTATAAGACAAAGCAGTTGGAACACGAAGGAGGTTTCACTGCCGAAACGTTAAAGTACATCGAGGACGTGTTTATTACAATTTACAAGGACTATGGCGCAGATTGAGTTGATAGAAGGAATGATTGTCAATAAGCTGGAGCTTAGTGGCATGAAGAATGAAGGAGTGGAAGGGCAGTGCAGGTCATTGCTCTACCACCTGTACACGGCAGTGGAATTGTACCGTCTGATGGTGCCAGCCGAGAAGCTGATTGCGAAGGAATGGCACAATGTTTTCGCCAAGGATTTCCGCGTAAATTTGTTCTTAAAAGAGCTAAAAAGCAAAAAGAACAAAGAAAAGACGGCCCCTGCACCCCATAGAAAAGAAAAAAACAAAAAAGAAAAACGAACTGCTGAAGTACGAAAATAAGTACGGCCGTCAGATGCTTCTGAAGTTCTACTACTACTGGGCAGAGGAGTTGGAAAATCTGAACATGATGAAGTGGGAAGCCGAGAAGGCTAGAAGGTCTTTCGACATCAAATGTCGGTTGGGCATTTGGTCGAAGCGAAGCTACGAAACCGACGACAAGGCTGCCGATATTCATTTGGAGCGTGTAAAGGGCAAAAAATCCGCGAAAGCGGCTGTAAACACCTCTGAACAGAAGGCTGCCGCTGCCGAGCGCGAGGCCGCCGACGCCCAGCGCGAAGAGGCCACTGCCAAGGCCAAGGCCGACAGCATCACGATGGAAGAATACCTCAAAAACAACCCCGATTCGATTCTACGAACACTAAAAAAGAATGACTGATGAAACTTTTACAATCCGCGCCTATGGCAAGAGCGAACTCGCCATGATGTACTTCCCAGACCTGTCGAAGGAAACAGCGATGAAGAAGCTCAGATTCTGGCTCAGCGTCAACCCGCAGTTGCGACACTTGATTTCCAAGAATTTTCGCAATTTTACACCAAAGCAGGTACGTTTAATCATTGAGGAGATAGGCGAACCATTTCTTTGACCTAAAGGTGCAAAGTGTGGCTTCGCATTGACACTGAGTGAGTTGCAGAGAAAGAAAGACGTTTCGGGACGTTTCGGGATACTTCGGGACGTTTCGAGACGTTTCGCTACACTTCAAGACACTTCGGGAAGCTTCGGGAAAACCCCAAAACGAAAGTGCGTAACTTTGCAGCGTCATCCGATTTACTAGGTGCCGGGCAGAGTGCCGTTCTGCTGCCGAATCGATGGCCACGATTCAAGCAATGTCGCCCCGACATTGGCGGGCAGAGTGGCAGACACTGGCGGACACAGTGAGGGTAGGTGACAAAATAATAAACATTGAACGTTGAACGTTGATTGCAACGCCACACTCTCAAAGAGAGAACATTGAACGACGAATGATAAACGTGAGACGTTATTTCGACCAAGTTTTTTTAAGTATGAGTCTAGTAAATGCACCCGTTCTGGGTATCAATCTGAAGCAAAACAAGAACACCAGCTCAGCTGGGTATGGTAAGTATTATCCCGAGGTCGCCCGTCAGAAGACGCTGACCACCCGCGGTTTCGCAGAGCACATGATTTCTCACGGCAGTAAGTATCAGCTGGAGGATATCGTAGCCATCCTGCGCATGTTCTCTACCTGTCTGCCCGAACTGCTGGCAATGGGTATCGGTGTGAAGTTCGACGGACTGGGCATCTTCCTGCCCTATGCCGAGAGTAAGAAGGGTATCATGAAGGCCGAGATGGCTGGCATCACTCCGCAGGAGATCGTCAAGGCCATCCACATCCGCTTCCAGCCCGACTCCACCAAGCTCGACAACCTGGCAGGTCCTGCCTTCGCAGACCGCTGCTCGATGGAGATGCGTAACGTCATCATCGTCGACCGTCTGAAGGATCCAACGACCGGAAAGGTCACGGAAGTGCTGCGCACCGAGGTGCCTATCAACACCTTCCTGTCCGAGAACTACAACGGTGGTACTTCGAACACAAACGCTAACCAAAACCAAAACGCTGGTGGCGGTAGCAATCAGGGAGGCGGTTCGAACAGCGGTTCGCAGAGCGGTAGCGGTTCGCAGTCTTCATCCGTAGCTTCGCCCACCATTAGTGGTGACGCCTCGTTTGCCGAGTCTACTCAGGTAAGCATGAGCGGTCCTGACGGCGCAGAGATCCAC
>ONMN01000064.1:14772-23320 GCA_900318885.1 uncultured Prevotellaceae bacterium
TACCGTGAAGGCTATCGCCATCAAGGACGGTGAATCGAGTGAGGTTGCAACCAAGTACTTCTACAAGAGCGGTAACCCCGGTGGAGGTATGGACCAGAATTGATGTAAGATGGCTGAGGGCTGATGTCTGATGGCTGAAGCCCCAGCCTCTTCCAAGTTAAGAGTTAAGAGATAACAGATAAAAGTTAAGTGCTATGAGTAAGGGTTTAAAGACATTTTTCAAGTTCTTGGGTTGGCTGTTCCTGTCAGTCGCAGGAGGCGCCGGAGGTGGCGCAGCCATGACCGCAATGTTATAAGCTATGAATGCCACAAAGAAAATCCAATACGCGTGCGCAGTTTGTCTGATACTATCCAGCATCTGCCTTGTGGCCTACCAGGTCATAGAGATTGACGACGTGGCAAACGGCTTGTTGTTCTACGTAGGACAAGCGTTCCTACTTGCAGGTTCGATTTTCGGCCTCGACTATTACGTTGACAGACTGAAAACGTTAGTCAAGAAATAACATAAATGCAAACAAAAAAATCGGGCGCATCGTTTGGTGGGTTCGATTTTTTTTCGTACCTTCGCAGGCGATATGGAAGAAACGAGTAATATGCAGGAACAGGAGCACATGGTGCTGCGTACGGAAGGACTGGTAAAGATATATGGTAAGCGCACCGTGGTGAATGACGTGTCGTTCGACGTGAAGCAGGGCGAGATTGTCGGTCTGCTGGGTCCTAACGGTGCCGGTAAGACGACGTCGTTCTATATGACGACGGGACTGATAGTGCCCAACAAGGGACATATCTATCTGGGCGAC
Organism: uncultured Prevotellaceae bacterium; assembly: GCA_900318885.1. GTDB lineage: Bacteria > Bacteroidota > Bacteroidia > Bacteroidales > Bacteroidaceae > Prevotella. Next base: position 15,573 of record ONMN01000064.1, read on the forward strand.
GAGGACGTGACGACCTACCCCGTGTATAAGCGTGCCCGTGCCGGTATTGGCTATCTGGCACAGGAGGCTTCGGTGTTCCGTAAGATGACGGTCGAGGACAATATCCTGTCGGTGTTGGAGATGACGGGCAAGCCCCGCGACTACCAGCTGGAGAAGTTGGAGAGCCTGATTAAGGAGTTCCGTCTGCAGAAGGTGCGCAAGAATACCGGTGACCGCCTGTCGGGTGGTGAGCGCCGTAGGACGGAGATAGCGCGCTGTCTGGCCATTGAGCCGAAATTCATCATGCTCGACGAGCCGTTTGCCGGTGTGGACCCCATTGCCGTTGAGGACATCCAGTTTATTGTGTGGAAGCTGAAGGACAAGAATATCGGTATTCTGATTACCGACCATAACGTGGAAGATACGCTGTGTATCACCGACCGCGCCTATCTGTTGTTCGAAGGTCGCATCTTGTTCCACGGGTCGCCGGAGGAGTTGGCCGCCAACCCGGTAGTGAGGAAAAACTACCTGACGGAGTCGTTTGTGTTGAGGCAGAAAGACTTCTCGGCGCTGGAGGAACAGCGCAAGGAAGAAGATAGTGAAGAGTGAAGAATGAAGAGTGAAGAATCGGCTGGCGCCGTGAAGCGTGAAGAGTGAAGAATGAAGAGTGAAGAATCGGCTGGCGCCGTGAAGCGTGAAAAATGAAGGATGGAGAGTGAAGAATCGAGAGTGAAACGTTAAAAAATAACAAGGCGGAAGCAAATTCTTCACTCTTCATTCTTCATTCTTCACTTTTCTTTGTACCTTTGCACGCTCGAAACGCAAGTATATTATTAAATAAGGTATAAAAAAGAGATGAATATTACATTTGAAGCTCCTGACAAGATCAATGGTTTGATGACCATTACATTGGAGTCGGCTGACTATCAGCCTGAGGTCGAGAAGACCCTGAAAGACTATCGTAAGCGCGCCAACATTCCCGGATTCCGTCCAGGTCAGGCCCCGATGGGCATGATCAAGCGTCAGTTCGGTACCAGTGTGAAGGTGGACGCCGTGAACAAGCTGTTAGGCGAGAAGCTGTACGAATATGTTCGTGAGAACAAGATTCAGATGTTGGGTGAGCCCCTCCCCAGCGAGCAGCAGGAAGCCCTCGACTTCGAGAGCGACCAGCCCCTGACATTTAAGTTCGACATTGCCGTAGCCCCTGAGTTTGAGGCTAAGTTGAGTGGTAAGGACAAGGTTCCTTTCTATAACATCACCGTTGACGACAAGCTCATCGACCAGCAGGTGGAGATGTATCAGAGCCGTGCCGGTCAGTATGAGAAAGTTGAGCAGTTTGATGCCGAGCAGCGTGACATGCTGAAGGGTGACCTGCGCGAGGTGAACGGTAGCATTGAGGTTGCCGACGCCGTGCTGATGCCTCAGTATATGAAGGTGGACGACCAGAAGAAGCTGTTTGACGGCTGTAAGCTGGGTGACGTCATCACGTGGAATCCCCGCAAGGCCTATCCTGAGAGCGATGTCGAGGTATCGAGCCTGCTGAAGATTCAGAAGGAAGAGGTGAAAGACCACGAGGGTGACTTCACTTTCCAGATTACCGAGATCAGCCGTTTCGTGAAGGCTGAGGTGAACCAGGCACTGTTCGACCAGACCTTCGGTGAGGGTACTGTGAAGAGCGAGAAGGAGTTCCGTCAGAAGATTGCCGACCAGATCAGTCAGCAGTTCAAGGCTGACAGCGACTATAAGTTCCTGTTAGACGTTCGTGCCCACATGGAGAAGAAGGTTGGCAAGCTGGAGTTCCCCGAGGCTATCCTGAAGCGTGTGATGATTCAGAACAACAAAGACCGCAAGGATGCTCAGGAGTATGTAGAGAAGAACTTCGAGCTGAGTATCAAGGAGTTAGGCTGGCACCTCATCAAGGAGCAGCTCGTTGCCGCTCAGGGTATCAAGGTCGAGGAAGACGACCTGAAGCAGGTTGCCAAGGAGGCCGCCCGTGCACAGTTTGCCCAGTACGGTATGAGCAATGTTCCCGACGAGTATCTGGACAACTACGCTCAGGAGATGTTGAAGAAGCGTGAGAATGTTGACGGCCTCGTTGACCGTGCTGTTGACGTGAAGCTGACCGCCGCCCTGAAGGGTGTGGTGAAGCTCGACGAAAAAGACATCACTTTGGAGGACTTCCAGAAGATGCTTCAAGAAAAGTAAAAAGTAAGAAGATAAAAAGGAAAAAACGTTAAAAGAAAACCTCTTTATATTTCTTTAACCAAAAAAATAGGTCGGAATGCTTTGCGTTCCGACTTTTTTTTGTAATTTTGTATCTACTTTTCACGAAAAAGGCAGGCAGACCCCTGCTTTTTGTCATAAAATAATGAAAATTAAAAGAAAGAATATATGAACAACGATTTTAGAAAATATGCTACCAAGCATCTTGGAATTAACGGTCTCGTACTCGACGAAGTGATGAGTGCACAGGCACAGTATCTGAACCCCTATATTCTGGAGGAGCGCCAGTTGAATGTCACCCAGATGGATGTCTTTTCGCGACTGATGATGGACCGCATCATCTTCCTCGGCACACAGATTGACGACTATACCGCCAATACCCTGCAGGCCCAGCTGTTGTATCTGGACTCTGTGGATTCGGGCAAGGACATCAGCATCTACCTGAATTCCCCTGGCGGCAGCGTGACGGCAGGCCTCGGCATCTACGACACCATGCAGTTCATCTCCAGCGACGTGGCTACTATCTGTACCGGTATGGCTGCCTCGATGGCCGCAGTGCTGCTGGTGGCAGGTACGGAAGGCAAGCGTTCGGCACTGCCTCACAGCCGTGTGATGATTCACCAGCCGTTAGGTGGCGTGCAGGGTCAGGCTTCGGATATCGAGATTGAGGCCAAGGAGATTATGAAGTTCAAGAAGGAACTCTATACCATCATCTCCGAACATTCGCACACCCCTTATGACAAGGTGTGGAACGACTCTGACCGCAACTACTGGATGACGGCAGAGGAGGCCAAGGAATATGGTATGATTGATCAAGTGTTGAAGAAGAAGTAATGGCAAAGAAATGTAATTTCTGTGGACGTAGCGACCGTGATGTAAAACTTCTGATTACGGGTATCGACGGGGCAATCTGTGAGGATTGCGCCGTTCAGGCCTATCAGGTGGCTACTGCCAACGGCTATGGACCAGACGCCAAGAAGAAAGCCAATAGCAGCAAGAAGCTGAACGTGCCCAAGCCCAAGGAAATCAAGGCCTATCTGGATCAGTATATCATCGGTCAGGATGAAGCCAAGAGATACCTTTCTGTTGCCGTCTATAACCACTATAAGCGTTTGCAGCAGCCCGACAGCGACGAAGGTGTGGAAATCGAGAAATCGAACGTCATCATGGTTGGTTCGACGGGTACTGGCAAGACGCTGATGGCGCGAACCATTGCCAAGCTGCTGGACGTGCCGTTTACCATTGTCGACGCCACCGTGTTTACGGAGGCCGGTTATGTCGGCGAGGATGTAGAGAGCATTCTGACCCGTCTGTTGCAGGTTGCCGACTATAATGTGGAGGCTACGCAGCGTGGTATTGTCTTCATCGACGAGATTGACAAGATAGCCCGTAAGTCGGACAATCCCTCCATCACCCGTGACGTCAGTGGCGAGGGTGTGCAGCAGGGACTGTTGAAACTGTTGGAAGGAACTACCGTCAATGTGCCGCCCAAGGGTGGCCGCAAGCATCCCGATCAGGAGTATATCGGTGTGGATACCCGTAACATCCTGTTTATCTGCGGTGGTGCCTTTGATGGCATTGAGCGTAAGATAGCCCAGCGCATGAATACCCATACGGTAGGTTATAACTCAGTGCAGAACGTGCGAAAGATAGATAAGGAAAACCTGATGCAGTATATCGTCCCTCAGGATTTGAAGTCGTTCGGACTGATTCCTGAGATCATCGGTCGACTGCCTGTGCTGACCTATCTGAATCCTCTGGACCGCGACGCTTTGACGAAGATATTGACAGAGCCCAAGAACTCCATCGTGAAACAGTATGAGAAGCTGTTTGAGATGGATGGTATCAAGCTTACCTTCACCCCTGAGGCTCTGAAACTCATCGTCGACAAGGCTGTGGAGTATAAGCTCGGTGCTCGCGGACTACGCTCCATTGTGGAGAATATTATGATGGAGGCAATGTTTGAGATACCCTCCAAACGAGTGAAATCCTTTGACGTGACGAAAGAGTATGCCCAGGAGCAGCTCGACAAGTCGCATCTACAATAACAACTAGAAAGTCTATGGCAAAAAAGAAACAAAATCTGACAGAAGCGCTGAAGAAGTATTTCGGCTTTGACAAATTCAAGGGCGACCAGGAAGCGATCATACAAAATGTGTTGGACGGCAAGGACACCTTCGTGTTGATGCCGACGGGCGGCGGTAAGTCGCTCTGCTACCAGTTGCCCTCGCTATTGATGGATGGTACGGCTATTGTCATCTCCCCCCTGATAGCCCTGATGAAGAATCAGGTGGATGTCATCAGCTCGATGAGTGACGAAGGCACGGCCCATTACCTGAACTCGTCGCTGAACAAGTCGGCTATCGATCAGGTGAAGGCCGATATCCTGGATGGTAAGACCAAACTGCTCTATGTGGCTCCCGAGTCGTTGACCAAGGACGAGAATGTGGAATTCCTGAAGCAGGCGAAGATCTCGTTCTACGCCATTGACGAGGCCCATTGTATCTCGGAGTGGGGCCATGACTTCCGTCCTGAGTATCGTCGCATCCGTCCGATCATCAATGAAATTGGTGAGGCGCCCATCATTGCCCTGACGGCAACGGCAACGGATAAGGTCCGTACGGATATCAAGAAGAATCTGGGTATCATGGATGCCAAGGAGTTCAAGAGTTCGTTCAACCGTCCGAACCTCTATTACGAGGTACGTCCGAAGACGCAGAATGTCGATAAGGACATCATCAAGTTCATCAAGCAGCATCCCGGCAAGAGCGGTATCATCTACTGTCTGTCGCGTAAGAAGGTGGAGGAGTTGGCAGAGATTCTGAAGGCCAACGACATCAAGGCCGCTCCCTATCATGCCGGTCTGGAGTCGGTGCTCCGTTCACAGACCCAGGATGACTTCCTGATGGAGGAGATTGACGTCATTGTGGCTACTATCGCCTTCGGTATGGGAATCGACAAGCCCGATGTGCGTTTCGTCATCCATTATGATATCCCCAAGTCGCTGGAAGGCTACTATCAGGAGACGGGCCGTGCCGGTCGTGACGGCGGTGAGGGCATGTGTATCACGTTCTACGCCCAGAAGGACCTGCAGAAACTCGATAAGTTCATGGAGGGCAAACCTGTTGCCGAGCAGGACATCGGTCGTCAGTTGTTGGCCGAGACCGCAGCCTATGCCGAGTCGAGTGTCTGTCGCAGGAAGATGCTGCTGCACTATTTCGGTGAGGAGTATACGCAGGAAAACTGCCATAATTGCGACAACTGTCTGCATCCCAAGACCAAGCAGGAGGCCAAGGATATGCTGCTGCTGGTGTTGAATACCATCCATGCATTGAAGGAGAATTTCCGTTCCGACTATATCGTCGACTTTGTCATTGGCAAGGAGACCGAAGAAATCCTTGCCCATAAGCATCAGAACCACGATCTCTTCGGTGCCGGTGAGGATATGGAACACAAGTTGGTGAATCCCGTCATCCGTCAGGCATTGATTGCAGGTTATCTGAAGAAGGACGTCGAGAACTACGGTCTTCTGAAGTTGACTTCCGCTGGTAAGAAATTCCTGAAGAACCCCGTATCATTTATGATTGTCGAGGATAATGAGTTCAATGAGGACTATGATCCCTCGTCCGATCACGAGGCTGGCATCAGTGCCCTTGACGAGACGCTCAGTGCCATGCTGAAGGACCTGCGTAAGAAGGTTAGTCGTAAGCTGGAGCGTCCTCCCTATGTCATCTTCCAGGATGTCTCGATAGAACAGATGGCTACCGACTATCCTGTGTCGTTGGAGGAGTTGAAGAATATCCAGGGTGTCGGTGAAGGCAAAGTCCGTCAGCCCTATGCCAAGGAGTTTGTCGACCTCATCAAGCGCTATTGCGAGGAGAATGATATCGAGCGTCAGGCCGATATGCGCGTCCGCACGGTTGCCAAGAAGTCTATCCTGAAGGTGAAGATTATCCAGGCCATTGACCGTCAGATAGCCCTTGACGATATTGCCACCGCGCAGGGTTTGGAGTTTGAGGAACTGTTGGACGAGGTGGAAGCTATCGTCTATAGCGGTACGAAGCTCAATATCGACTATTTCCTTGAAGAGGTGATGGACGAAGACCATGTGGATGACATCTACGATTATTTTGCCGACAGCGAGAGCGACTCTTTGGAGGACGCCATCAACGAGCTGGGTGGCGAATGTACGGAAGAGGAAATCCGACTGGTGCGCATCAAGTTTATCAGTGATATGGCGAACTAAGGGAGGTGAGAGGTAAGAAGTAAGAGGTAAGAAGTTAGAAGTTAAAAAGTTATATAGATATGGCATCTTTTATTGACGACAAGATTGTGATGGACGGTTTGACATTCGACGACGTCCTGTTGATTCCGGCTTATTCGGAAGTGCTGCCCAAGATGGTAGAGTTGCGAACCCATTTCTCGCGTAACATCGAGCTGAACGTGCCTTTTGTGACGGCAGCGATGGATACGGTTACCGAGAGTCAGATGGCTATTGCCATTGCCCGTGAGGGAGGTATTGGTGTGATACATAAGAATATGTCGATAGAGAACCAGGCCCGTGAGGTGGCTATCGTGAAGCGTGCAGAGAACGGTATGATCTATGACCCAATTACTATTCCTCTGGGTAGCACGGTGGCTCAGGCATTGGATATCATGGCTGAGTATCATATCGGCGGTATTCCTGTGGTGGATGCCGAGAAACATCTGGTGGGTATTGTTACCAACCGCGACCTGCGTTTCGAGCGTCGTCTGGATCGTCCCATCGAGGAGATTATGTCGAAGGAGAATCTTGTGACAACCCATCAGCAGACCGACCTGACAGCTGCTGCGCAGATTCTGCAGGAGAACAAGATTGAGAAGCTCCCCGTAGTAGATAAGGACAACCGCCTGATAGGTCTGATTACCTATAAGGATATCACGAAGGCCAAGGACAAGCCGATGGCCTGCAAGGACGAGAAGGGTCGTCTGCGTGTTGCTGCCGGTGTCGGTGTGACGACGGATACTTTGGAGCGTATGCAGGCTTTGGTCAATGCCGGTGTTGACGCTATCGTCATTGATACTGCCCACGGTCATTCCAAGGGTGTTATCGACAAGCTCCGCGAGGCCAAGATGTCGTTCCCGAATATTGATATCGTGGTAGGAAATATTGCCACGGGTGCTGCTGCCAAGATGTTGGTGGATAATGGTGCCGATGCCGTGAAGGTCGGTATCGGTCCGGGTAGTATCTGTACCACGCGTGTCGTTGCTGGTGTGGGTGTTCCTCAGTTGAGTGCCGTCTATGATGTCTACAGTGCTTTGAAGGGTACCGATGTGCCTCTGATTGCCGATGGTGGTCTGCGCTACAGCGGTGATATCGTCAAGGCCATTGCTGCCGGTGGTTCATGTGTGATGATCGGTTCTCTGGTTGCAGGTACCGAGGAGAGTCCTGGCGACACCATCATCTACAATGGTCGTAAGTTTAAGAGCTATCGTGGCATGGGTTCTCTGGAGGCTATGGAACACGGCTCGAAGGACCGCTATTTCCAGGCTGACACGAAGGATGT
>ONMN01000067.1 GCA_900318885.1 uncultured Prevotellaceae bacterium
CCGGATAGGCACACAAGCCAGCTTCCTGTTTGACAACAGCGACCTGGCCATGGATATGTGGCTGTACCGCCAGGCTGACGGCAACATTGTCAGCGTAGGAACCGATGCTAACCAACTGGCGCTCTATACGGAGAACGGCATTGCCAAGGTACGCGTGGGCGGCTCCGACGCCTCACATGTGGTATCATCGGACGTGCAGCTGCCTCTCGACAAGTGGATATACCTGGCATTGAGCTACAAGCACGACACCACAAAAGACCAAGGTACACTGAGCGCCATCTATGCTGACGCTGACCACGACAGTCCGATAAACATCCTGAAAGAAGTGACCACCAACGACATCGACCTGCGAGGCAGGCTGATAGTGGGCGGACCGCAGATGAAGGGACGCATGCGCGACCTGACGCTGTGGAACGACACCCGCGACGTACAAAAGTTGTATGCTGACCGCGAGAAGTCGAAAGCGGCCTACATGCCCGGACTGGTGGGCTACTGGCACATGAACGAGGGCTACGGCACGACCGTGATCGACAAGGCCCACTCGCGCAACATGGCGATGACCGCAGAAAGCTGGTATATCAACAACGACAACCGCGCCGCCAAACTGACTGCTGAGCAAGCGCTCGACATTGACATCTCGACCTTCGCACCGCAGACCACCGACAACTATGCCCTGGAGCTGTGGTTCCGTGCCGACCAGCAGGACGGTAACGGCAATGCGGCACTTATCGAACTGCCCAACTGCCTGCGCCTGGGATTCAAGGACAGCAAGCTGACCTTGAAGAGCTACCAGCGCCACATTGACGAGCAGGGTGTGGAGAGCTACGAGGTGACACTGGACGATGAGGTGCTGAGCGAACAGAACCTGATAGACAACAACTGGCACCACCTGGCACTGAACGTGCGCCGTGGCTCATCAGCCATCACCTATGTGGACGGCGAGGCCGTGAAGACACTGCCCGAGTCACGCATACCGGCACTGGCCGGCTCTAACCTCTATGTGGGTAAAGGCTTCACCGGTAGTATTGACGACGTACGCATCTGGAATGCTGCCCTGGAAAGCAAGAATATTGGTGACCGCCGCCACGAACGACTTGACTCGACCTATGCCGGACTGATAGGCTACTTCCCCTTTGAGTCGATTCACCGCACGAAGTCGGGAACGGTGACCACCGAATTCAGCCTCTACAACTTCGGCGACAAGAAAGTGTCTAAGCTCACGGCAACGGGTGTTGACCAGGAGCATAACCTAAGTGCTTCGGCGCCTGCCCTGCTGCCCATCTCGCAGCGTATGCGATTGGCTGACGTGGAGTATAACTTCACCGCTTCAGAAAAGTCTATCTATTTCTCACTGCCTGACGACATCCTGCCACGCATGGACGGCAGCGACTTCACCTTCCGCGTAGCCAACGTGAAAGACCTTTCGGGTAATGTGTCAGAGCCGATAGAGTGGACACTACACTGTGACTTCTCGACATTGAGCCTGACCATCATGGAGGACGAGATCCGCAAGCCACGCGATGAGAAGCGTACCTTCACGGTTTACCTCCAATCGGAGAGCAACACCGAGGAGACCTATGAGTTTGTCAACATGCCGACATGGCTTAACGTCAATGAGAAGATAGGAACGGTAGGACCTTCGGGTAAGATGCTGACCTTCACCATCGCAGCTAACGTGCCCATCGGACACTATACCACCTATATCTATGTCAAGGACCGTCTGAATATCACCCGCTCAAAGCGCATCAACCTCATCGTGACAGGTAATGAGCCTCTCTGGTCGGTGGATGAGAACAAGTATGCCAGCAACATGACGGTAACGGGACAAATCTATGTGGGCAACAAGATTCTGGAATATGAAGACTCGGAGATTGGCGCCTTCGACCTGTGGGGCAACTGCATCGGCGTGGCTCATCCACAATTCATCCAGACACGTGATGCCTACTACGTGAACATGGTCATCTACGGTGATCCTATCGAGAAGCCAGACCCACGCGCTACCTACGAGAACGAAAAGAAGATCATCTTCAAGCTCTACGACAGCTCGACAGGTATTATCTATCCATGGATAGACTACCGCCTGCCCGACGGTACGACAAGCAGCGTCATGGAGTTCTCGGAAAATGCTACCTATGGCAGCTACGACAAACCCGTGATATTCAAGACCAACGACTACGTGAACCAGGAACGTGAGCTGGACAAGGGCTGGAACTGGATGTCGTTCTACCTGAAGACCGAAGAGGGAGCGGAGATGCCTGTAAACTACGTCTTCCAAACGGTACTGCCATCTCTGGAGGAAGTGAAAGACCACAACTATGTGGCCTATCCGAACGAAGACCATTCAGAAATCATAGGTTCGCTGGGCAACCTGACAGCAGGTAAGATGTATAAAGTACGCATGAACCAGGCTGCCAAGCTGAGCCTCATCGGCGAGCTGGTTGATGTGGAGACGACCGCACAGACCATCGAACCGGAATGGAACTGGATTGGCTCACTGGCCCGCTATGTGATGTCGCCCGATGATGCCTTCGCCGACCTGAATCCTGAAAAGGGCGATCAGGTGAAGAGCCGTACCAGCTTTGCCGAATATAACGGACAGACCTGGGAGGGACTGCTGCAGGAAATCAGACCGGGAGAAGGATATCTATACCACTCGAAGGCTACAAAGGCCAAGACGTTCCATTATCCGAAGCTGAGCACTGACATGGTAAGCGCACCCGCCCGCAGGGCTGCCGACAACGAGGAGCAGCACTGGACGGTGGAAAACAGCAACCACTATTCGGACAACATGACCATCCTGGCCACGCTGCGGACGGCTGATGGCGTGGCACTCGCGGATGCAGAGATTGCTGCCTTCATCGACGGTCAGTGCCGCGGCTCTATCAAGTGCATTGACGGCTACTACTTCCTCACCATTCTGGGCAACCCGTCGGAAGACAACAACAAGCCTATAGCCCTCAAGGCATGGGTCGACGGCGCAGAGTACGACATCACTGCCAAGTCGTTCTACTTCTCTGGCGATGCCAGCTATGGCTCGTTCAAGTATGGCGTAGTAACGCTGACACTCGACACCGAGACAGGTATCAGGAATGTCGTGGCAGACGACGGGGAAGCTACTTGGTACGACCTGTCCGGTCGCAAGCTGAACGGCAAGCCGACGACGAAGGGCTTGTTTATCAAGAACGGTAAAAAAGAAGTTGTAAAATAAGTAACGTTATGAAACGAAAAGAATATCAGAAACCCCAGATGCGGCTTGTTGTCCTGACACGCCGTACTTACTTGCTGCAAAGCAGTGAAAAAAGGAGGAGTGCAGGCGTGGAGAACTATAACAATAACCCAGAAGAAAATTGGCCATGAACAAAACGATAAGATTTCTAAGCATGGCTGCCCTCGTCTTTGTGGGGGCCATCATTACAGGTTGTTCCACCGATGACGACAGCACGTCTTTGGACCAGCCTGCATCGAAGACGGTCACGCTGACCACTACCATCAGTATGGACGGGAGTTCCACCACGCGTGCCCTGACGGAGGGTGGTGTGAAGACCTTCGCCGTGGGCGAGCAGATTGCCGTGGTCTATACGAATACCAGCAGCAAACGGGTAAAGGCCTTAAGCAATGCCCTTGTAGCGGGTGACATCACCAACGAGGGCAAGACTGCCAGGATTACCGTTACGCTGACAGACCCCGTGGCAGGCAGTGTGGATTACATCTATCCTGCCGCCATGGCCAACGAGGACGGGACGCCGAACCTGAGTGCCCTCTGCATGCAGGACGGCACCCTCGCTACGCTCGCCAGTACCCTGGACTATGCCAAGGGCTCGGGCGATATGACCGAAAGCAGCGGTGTATTTACCTTGCCTGGCATTGCACTCAAGAACCAACTGACTATCTGTAAGTTCAAAATCAAGAATGCTGGTGGTACGGAAATCACCAGCAGCATTACTGGCCTTACGGTCAGCGACGGTACTAACACCTATACCGTCAGCCGTTCGGCAGCAGCCGGTCCTATCTACGTGGCCATGCTGCCTGTGACCAGCGACAAGACCATCTCCTTTGTCGCCAACGATGCCTCGGACAGCTATTTCAAGAGTGTGACGGGCAAGACACTGGAAGCTAATAACCAGTATCCCATTAATGTGACGATGACAACGGGAACGACCACGAACCTCTCGTCGCTTGATGCTGACCATGTTGCACAGAACGGCGACATGCTGACGGGAAAACTCGATGCCAGCCATAAGATATCGATTGCTGCAGGAGCCACCGTGATATTGAAAGATGTCAGTATCAACTACGATATTAATCCCGCATTGTCTGGTTCTTTCGCTGGTATCAATTGCTCAGGCAACGCCACTCTCATCATCACTGGTACGAACTATGTCAAAGGCCTCAGTTCCGGCCATCCCGGTATCTTTGTACCTTCGGCCAGTACCCTGACCATTACGGGCAATGGTACGCTGTATGTCAATGGTCATGAGAATGCAGCAGGCATCGGTAGCGGTCGTGACGACATTACTGACTATAAAGCCTGCGGTAACATCGTAATCCAAGGCGGTACCATACATGCTACGGGTGGTGGTTCTGCCGCAGGTATTGGCAGTGGTGCCAGTGCCAATTATACAGAGTATGATCCAGGCACTCCTTCGTCCTGCGGCGACATCACCATCAAGAGCTCAGTGACCTCCGTCCTTGCCAGGAAGGGCTCAGGTGCAGAAAGCATCGGTAAAGGCCAATACTCTAACTGTGGCACCGTTACCATTGAAGACCCCGGCAAAGTGACAAAATACTAATAAACCAAAAAACAGGAAGTCCCGCTGATTATTGGCCGGAAGTAATTCCATTGCTAGCATTAATGGTAGCAATTGCAAACATTAATGGTAACAATTGCCAACACTAACCCCAATCGTTCGAACTCCCTTTGTTTACGATACATCCACTGGGGTGGGTGTTGCTCAAACACTCCACCTGACACCCCACCCAACACTCCACCTAACATGCCACCTAGTACTAAATAGCATAGGTTGGGTATTGGGGGTAGTGTTGGGTGGAGTGTTGGGGTTAGTGTTACGGCAACACCCACCCCTGCGTTTCCCCTTTGTTTAAAGACATTCCGAGCGATTGGGTGGAGACTTAGCTTCCAGTAAGCAAACTACCAACGAGCAGTAAGCAAACCGCCGGCCCTTGGGAAGCGGGCTGGCAGTTTACCACCAGCGGACTCTCATTTTAGTACCACTAGGCTCTGAGTTTTACCGCCACTAAAATGCAATACTCCGAAAGAAATTTCAAATACTCCGAAAGTATTGATCTCAACACCTTCCCTGCTGTCCGTCGCTCTGCTCCCTGATCTCCGGCCGACAGCAGGGAAGTGTCAAGCCGACAGCAGGGAGCAGAGCGCCGTTCACCCAGTAAGGTGATGGAACGAAACCCGTGCGAGCCTTTCGTTCCCTCAATAAGTGCCACTTATCGCGTGATAAGAGCCACTTATTTTCCGATAAGTGGCACTTATTAACGGATAAGCGGTGATTCCGTCATCCAGCATTAACTAAGGTAACGGTGGCTATTAACTAAGGTCACTATCTGCCCGCTTCACAATGTCTTCAGCCATCTTGTTCAGTGCCAGACACATGGCACGTGTCAAAGAAATACGCTCGTTTTGGTGGGGCCAGGGAGCCAACAGCAATAAGCGCCCATCGGCACACGCATCAAAATACTGGTGGCCAGGCTTTGAGAACTTATTGAATCCCCAAGGAGTGATGAATATCTGTGGCAAGTGAGCATCCATGACTGTTCGCATCACCACCTGTTCACCCGTCGAAATTGCAGGCGAAACCAGCACCGTGCCTTTTTTTGCCATTGTAAGGAACTTATCCCTCTCCTTGGCAATCTGATCATCAGTAAGACTGCGCGTCAGTTGCACCTGCTCCATATCTGGGCTGTCCAGCAGGAAGCGATTGCCTATGGCAGCATACGTCTGACCAGCCACCGTGACGCCAAACTGAACACGGAAGTAATCAGGATGCTCGCGGCGTATAGCCAGACGGCGTGGGTTATCGTGGAGGTAGGCAGTAAGGCGTGGCAGCATGTCGTAACTTTTCGATATCAGGTCGTTGTAGCCACGCTCAAAAAGCAGCCCATGGCTCCTGTCATCCTTCTTCAGCCGGTGTTCGGAAGGAAGGGGAAGTTTATTTGTATGTTGAGGCACCTCTTTTCCCGTATGTTGAGGCACCGCCTCAACCACTCCTGCCACCGCCTCAACCACCATCAGCTTCTTATAAGCCTTGTTACACCCTGCCTTAAAACCACTGATTACCTGCCCCAGATGCTCCTCCATCGCTTCTTGCACAAAAAGGATACCATGAAGATGGTCGGGCATTAACTGGAACGCCAACAAACGCACCTCATGATGGAACTGAGGTATCAGCTCCCAACAGCGAATGACCTCCTGCCCCAAAGGCGTTGGCACCACACACGGAGCACCTTCCTGACCGTCAGCAACGGTTGAACTGCCCCTCAGCGTGCCTAAAAGCGGACGACGCCCCTCCACAGCCATAGTAACCATATAGATATGGCGACCGTAGTAGTCGTTGATGTTGCTGCGCCGTTTCATCGAAGGCACCTTCTCGCCCGCAAAGCGCAACTTGTCCTGCAACTTTTTCTCTTTGTCGTCCATCATGCCTGCAAAGATACAAATAAGCGAGAACAATACAAAACAAATAAGTGTTTTTGTTTTTATTATCAAGCGAAAGTCTCTTCGACGAAGTCAAAGTTAATCAATTATTTCGAAATAATCACCAGAACCCTGTGACTCCTTTCAAATCCCTCCGCCATCATCTTCCTGGAAATCAAGATGTTAAACCTCCTAGCGGAGAAATATTTGTTTTTTGTATAACATTGTCTCCTAAGCCGAATGCACAGAAGAGTCGGTTCTGCGTGCACTCAAATCAGAACACACCAGTATCAGTATCTTTGTTTTGGAGTTTACGATTCAACTTCATATTCTTACCGCTTGAGAAATCGTAGCTGAAGCCGAGGACAAACATTGACTTATTGTCATCAATCCATGTTTTATTAGTACTCTGAAGAATATTTGTGGGTAATGTATAGCTAGAATAGCGCGAACGTGTAAGGAACCAGATATCGGTGGCGTAGATACGCCAACTCTTCTTCTGCCAGAATATCGTGAGAACAGATTGATTCTCACCAGCATCAAGATATGCTCCACTGAGTTTCTTCGAAACAACATTACCACTATAACTGACACCCCAACAGTCTTTTCTGAAATTAATGCTATAATAGAATGGCAGAGATGTATGATGATAGTGTCCGATGATAGGACTGCTTACTGTCTGGTATAGTATGTAACTTTGTAAATAGATTTTTAGCAAGTCATTCTTGAAGGGCTTGATATTCAGGCGCATAACAGCGCCTGCATCGGATTCATAATTGGCGTTCTCTCTCATTGCCACAACATATTTTGTCCCATTGATTTCCTGTTCCGTATAATAGGTGCTAATGGGAGAGTCGCTGTATTCATAGGTTAAACCAATCGTAGCATTCAACCAGCTGATGTTCCATTTCAAGTAAAGTTGAGACCTATAGCTGTTATAACTCTTCAGAGAAGGATTGCCCATGGTCATCACGCCAGGAATAACCATGCTTGCATTGTTGCTGAGTTGCGAAATAGTCGGAGTCGTCGACCACGATGTAGTTTCCCACTGAAGGCTAGCTCTCTTTGAGATGTTAGAGCTTAGTATAAGTTTGGGAGTAAAAAGCCAATGAGAATCATGGGCGTTATCGTTATGCTGTGTCACTTGGGTGACACCTGCACCAATGCGATACATCAATTTTCGCCACATGCCATTATACTCCGCATACATATAGTGTTGATAACTGGCAGACGAATAATCATAGTCTTCATAGTTGGACAGCACATTGCTGATAGTAGCCTTTGAGCGTCCAAGCGTAGCGCGATAGCCAAGACTGAGACTATTCTTGCTCCATTTCTTGGTATATGCCATTTCACCAATGAAAGAGTATTTATTGTTTTTTTGCTCCACCTTATCTGTCAATATGTAACTGCCATCACTTTGGTCAATATCTTTCTCCTCATTCTTAGAGTCACCATGATAATAGGTACCTACAAGGTCAATGGCCAATTCCTGATTATGGGGTAATGTCTTTTGTACATAGGCATTGATGCTTGGACCAAAGACATTTTCTGCACTTTTAAAACTACCATCTCCTTTAATTTCTCTATTGGCTGTAAGGATGTTAATGCTTCTTGTTCCATCACTATGGTAATGCAGAAAGTGCGGAATAGCAGTCAGCTGTAGAGCAATGTCATCTGGTTTGTTATAGGTGTATTTGACGACAGGGTCATTCCATGTATAGCCAAATTTGTCATGATTATGGCTTTCGTAGTGGGTCTGTTCCCCATTCAAGACATAGTCGTAGGTACGTTCATTGAATCGATTTGAATAATCTCTAAGGCTGAAGTCATAGGAGAGCGACAATTGATGGTTGCCAGACGTGAGGTTGAAATACACATCGTCATTAGTAAATCCTGTAGTAAAAGCTGTTCTGGCTTCAACTCCTGCATTTACTCCATTGTCCAGTTTCTTGGTAATGACATTAATGAGCGTACCTGCATCAGCGTAACGGGCTGGGGGAATGTTGTAATACTCCACCTTTACAATTTTGTTGGCAGGGATGCCTTTCAGGTCTATGTCTGAAGCACTGATACCATTCAATAAAATCTTTACGTTATTGCCGTCTGCACGTTGTATCTTGTTGCTCACAGGGTCGATTCTCAAATCTTCCACATGCTCTAACAGGTCACGGACATTGCGAGCCTGCCTAATTTGCTCAGCGGAAAACGTATGCACACTCTTATCAACATAATTCATAATATGCGTGCCATCCACAATAACTCCCTTGATAGTGTATTGAGTTTCTTGCATCTGGATGGCACCAATATCACCAACCTCATAGATATGGCTGAACGTCTTGTAGCCCACATATGAGCACTTTACTATCACACGATAGGCTTCCGTTGGTATAACAAAGTCACCTGCCTCATTACTTACGCCACCACCGATAAGAGTAGAGTCAGAAGGATTAAGTAGTGAGATATTAGCATAGACGACAGGATGATTCTGTTCATCAATAAGTCGTCCCTTCAGATAGCGTTCCGTCTTATGCGTACACTCCACGAAATACTTCTCTCCATCTCTGACTATGCGGACGGGATAAAAGCCTACAACCTTCATTAATGCATCTTCCAGAGAAATATCTTCAAGGTGACAAGTAACTGTAAAGTTCTCTAAGTCATTATAAACGAAAGAAATCTCATGGTGAGTTGTTGCATCATTCAGGTCTAAGAGTACCTGGCTCAACGACTGTCCCTGATAATTACGTGTGATTCTTTGTGCTTGACTAATGCTGACTACAAGACAAAACAGCAGTAGAATATAAATTCTATTTATCACAGGCAAAGGACAATTAAGGTTTCACAATCAGTTTGTTATCCTCAATAACGAGGTTCACACGGTCAAAGTGGTTCAGGTCGTTGACAACGCTCTCCAACTCATCCTTCAATTCCCACTTGTAGTAAAGTCGCAATTCATTGGCCTTGGGATTTTGGATATCCAATTCCTTATTATAATATAAGGCTAGTTCTTGAGTTATTTTATCAAGCGTCATATTCTCGAAGATTCGAGTCTGTGGGATGCTGTCAGTTAGGACCTCTTGTAAATTTTGTTGTTGTGGATTATCAATCTGCATTTCCTGATTCGGAGAGACTAAATCCTCTTCCATGTTATTGACGTTTATCACCATACGATAGGCTGCATATACAATGCCTGAAATCATCAGCACGCCAATGAAAATAGCAGCGATATCAATCCACCTCTTTGTATGCCAGTTCTTAAACTTGGAACGCAACTTTTTCAATCCCTGTACAATGTGCTTATTTACGGCCGAGAGGCTAATCCCGAGAGAATCTGAGATTTCCTTATACGACTGGTCCTCATCATAGTGCATCCGGATGATGCGACTAGTCTGAGGAGTCAGTTTCTCGTCAACATAGCGATTGACAGCTTCAAGTAGTTCTTCGTCTCTTTCCGACTCTTCGAGTTTGCATAATTCGTATAATTCGTTCAATTCGTGTTCATTCCGTCTTCTTGCAATGATGTTAAGGCAACGATTACGTACACAAGTCAAAAGAAACGTTCTCTGTGATTCCTCACGTAATGGGGTACTCCCGTCCCACAACTTGGTAAAGACATCCTGAACAGCATCCTTCGCTTCTTCCTCGTTGCCCAGCAGGATGTAGGCAGTCTTATACATCCTACCGTACTCCAAATGGAATAGTTCCTTGAATTGTTTTTCTCTGTCTGGCATTTACGTCGCTTTGTATTTAACTAATATACCGATTAGCGAGAAAAATCATTACCCCATTAACATTTTTAATGAATTGTACACAGAAGGGACTCTAATTTTGCGCTCTGATAGAATATATCAGTGAAGAATTTGCTTTATCACGGCCAAATCCTTACCTTTGTTGTCAGAAGGAGGAAGAGGCCGA
>ONMN01000069.1 GCA_900318885.1 uncultured Prevotellaceae bacterium
CTTCTGGCTGTTGCTGTAGTTACACTACGCTGAAGATTTGATTCTGCCATAATTCGTTTGAGTTTTAAATGTTATACTTATGATTTATTTCTTAATTGTTACACGGTGTGTCGTGCCTTCCACGTGTTCTACGGAGAGGACGTTATAGCCCTGTTCTTTTGCGTTGCGGGGCACGTTGTCGAGGGGCTCACCTTCAGCGAGCAATACTTCCAGAATGTCGCCCGGCTGGAGCTTCGAGAGCTCAATCTTGGTCTTGACGAAGGTCATCGGGCAGTGCTCCTTCGTGATGTCTAATACTTTTGTTGCCATAGTCATTTTATTATTTAACACGAATTACCATTAATGACCATTAATTATCATGAATTATTTATGGAAAATTCGTGTTCAATTCGTGGTAATTCGTGTTTAAATAAATAGTGTCTGTCCTCCTTCACTTAGTTTCAAGAACGACGCTACGCCGAGCACGTCCTTCACTTCGGGGATGAAGTCCTCTTTCTTCAGACCGAGCACGTGCATCGCCATCTCGCAGGCATAGAGATTGATGCCGAGCGCCTTGGCCGCCTCAACCAGTTCTTCGAGGGTTGCCACGTTGTTCTTGCGCATCAGGTAGCGGAAGATCTTCGGGCCTGCACCGAGGAAGTTGAAGCGGCTCGTTGGAGTGACTTTTAATCCGCCCATCATGAAACCGAAGAGCTTCGTCAGCCAGTTGCCGCCTGTGAACGAACGCCCCTGCTTCTGCTTGATGGCGTCGAGACCCCAGAAGGTAAAAAAGATGTTTACCTCATAACCTACTGCTGCCGCGCCCGTACCTAATGTAAATACTGCTGTCAGTTTGTCGAAATCGCCACTGAAAGCGATGATGCTTAGTTTCTTTTGTTCTGCCATAATTTTATGCGTTTGAGTCTGGGTGACAAAGTCAGTGCAAGTCGAGTGCAGAGAGCTCGCTCTATGCCGAGGCGCCGCCTGACTTCGCAGTGTGATCAAAATCACGCTGCAAAGGTACGGCGGTTTTTGCACTCCCACAATCGCACGTTCGTGGCATTTTGCATACCCTTGATATGGTATGCGATTTACCATTCCTATGGGATTGTGGCATCCGTAAAAACCTCGTAACTTTGCACCCAGATTTCAAACTCAAACGAATATGGCAAAGATTTATGTAAATGGAGACGCGCAGGAAGTGAGCCTGCCACTCAATGTGAGTGAACTGATTCAGCAGCAGAACGTGTTGCAGCCCGAGATGGTTAGCGTGCAGGTGAACGAGGAGTTTGCCGAGCGCGAGGACTGGGAAAGTATTCAACTGAAGGAAGGCGACGAGGTCGATTTTCTGTATTTCATGGGAGGCGGACAAGCTTTATAAGACCACGAATTTCACGAATTACACGAATTGATTATGATTGACTTTACAGAAGAACAGATACAGCGCTATTCACGACACATCCTCTTGCAGGATGTTGGCGTGGAGGGACAAGAAAAAATAATGAACGCGCGTGTGCTCGTAGTGGGTGCCGGCGGATTGGGTGCTCCCGTGTCGCTCTACCTCGCTGCGGCAGGCATCGGCACCATTGGTATCGTCGATGCCGATGTCGTCGATTTGAGCAATCTCCAGCGTCAGGTGATTCATTTTACGAAGGACGTAGGCGTACCTAAAGTGAAGAGTGCCGAAGAGAAGATCAAGGCCATCAACCCCGACGTGAAGGTGGATACCTATTACGAGTTCCTCGACTCTTCCAACGCGCTCGATATTATTAAGGAGTACGACTTCATCGTCGATGGCACGGACAACTTCCCCGTGAAGTTCCTCATCAACGATGCCTGTGTGATGGCTGGCAAGCCTTTCTCACACGGTGGCATCCTGCGCTTCAATGGTCAGACATTTACCCATCTTCCCGGCACGGCCTGCTACCGTTGTATGTTCAAGGAACCGCCTCCCGCAGGAGCCGTTCCTACTTGTTCACAGGCTGGTGTCCTCGGTGCCATTGCCGGTATACTGGGCACCATCCAGGCCGCAGAGACCTTGAAGTATTTCACAGGTATCGGCGAACTGCTGACGAACCGTTTGCTCACCTTCGATGCCAAGACCATGCAGTTCCGCACAGTTCCCGTTCGTCATCGCGACTCGTGCGCCATCTGCGGCACCAATCCTACTATCGACCACCTGATTGATTACGAACAGGCTGCCTGCGACCTCAAACATTGAATTATATTTTGAACACGAATTACCACGAATTGAACACGAATTCTCACAAATTATTAATGATAATTAATGGGCATTCATGGTAATTCGTGTTAAAAAAAAAAGAAGTATGTTTATAAGTAATGATATAATTGATGTATTAATCAGCCAGGCCCGGCAGGACGCACCGAATGAGACGTGCGGTTACCTGCTGGGCATAACCTCAGATGAGGGAGACGTGGTGACTGAGAACTATTGGATGGAGAATATCGACCACTCTCCGGAACATTTCTCTTTTGCGCCGAAGGACCAGTTTGCTGCCTTGAAATATGCACGAAGCAAAGGCTTGAAGATCCTCGCCAACTGGCACAGTCATCCAGCCTCACCCTCGCGTCCTTCTCAGGAGGACCTCCGTCTGGCTAACGACCCCACTATCCGTTATGCCATCCTCTCCCTCCACGAGGGCGTTCACCTCAACTCTTTCAAGATTCTGAACGGTGAAGTGGTGGACAAGGAGGTACATCTTTAAAATTGACAATTGATAGTTGATAATTTACAATTGGATATGGACACAACAACTATAGAAATACTCGAACGTAATGTCCGTCAGCTCTCGCGCCAGACGGAACAGGAAACACGCATGATGCCACAGACGGAAGCCTCACTTCCTTCTGTGGAACAGGTGAAGAAAATCATCAATCTGGTAAAGAGCATCATCTTTCCTGACTACTTCAACAAGCGGCAGTGCCATGAGACCATTCGCTCCTACAACATTGGCGTCCACATGGAAGAGTTGCTTCAGACGCTGGCACGACAGATATCATACGGTCTTCAGTTTGGCGAGAAAAGTGAGGCCATCATGTCGAGACAACAGGTACAGGATAAGGCCAGGGATTTGGCATTGCAACTGATTGATGCACTGCCTGAAATCAAACGGCTGCTCTATACTGACGTGCAAGCCATGTTTGACAACGATCCTGCTGCCATCAACTACGGCGAGATTATCTTCAGCTATCCTGTGACGAAAGCCATGATTTACTATCGTATCGCCCACAAACTACACGAACTGCAGGTGCCTGTCATTCCACGTATCATCACCGAGCTGGCACACTCAGAGACGGGTATTGACATTCATCCTGGTGCACAGATAGGCGAATACTTTGCCATTGATCATGGTACAGGCGTGGTTATCGGCGAGACCTGTATCATCGGCAGTCATGTGACGCTCTATCAGGGTGTGACGCTGGGTTCCAAGAGCTTCAAGAAAGACGCTGACGGAAACATGCTCAACATACCTCGTCATCCCATCATCGAGGATAATGTCACCATCTACAGTAATGCCAGCATCCTTGGCCGTATCACCATCGGCCACGACTCCGTCATCGGTGGCAACATCTGGGTGACCCACGATGTAGCCCCCAACTCCCGCATCCAGCAGTCGAAGGCCGTGGAAAGGCATTTTGATGGAGGTCTGGGGATTTAATCATTTTTATTCGTGTCATTGTGCGGAGTTTGCCGAAAAAGTAGTACCTTTGCAGCCAAAAACAATAGAGAATATGAAAGCAATCAGTACAACAAAGGCACCTGCTGCCATCGGGCCGTACAGTCAGGCTATCAAAGTAGGGAATCTCGTTTATACCTCTGGTCAGATTCCCATCGATCCCGCCACTGGAGTATTTGTAGAGGGAGGTATCAAGGAACAGACGCGTCAGTCTCTGACCAACGTGAAGGCTATTCTTGAAGAAGCAGGCCTGACGATGAAGAATGTAGTAAAGACAACGGTATTCATGGCCGACATGAACGACTTTGCCGACATGAACGCCGTCTATTCGGAGTTCTTTGCAGAGCCATATCCCGCCCGTTCTGCTGTGGCCGTTAAGACTTTGCCGAAAGGCGCATTGGTGGAGATTGAAGTGGTGGCAGAAGTCGTTTAGTATTGGTGGGCAAGAGACTCTTCGGCTGGATGATAGCCGCACTACTGACGGTTTCGGGGGCTTACGGACAAGTCACCGAGAGCGCGGATAGTGTCTGGCGGTCGGAGCAGTTACAGGAGGTCAATGTGTCGGCTCATGGCACTCATGCAAAGACGAAGGGCCTCGGCAATACCGACTTCATCGGCAGTGGGGAATTGCTGCGGGCAGCGTGCTGTAACCTCGGCGAGAGTTTTACCACCAATCCCTCTGTCGATGTGAACTATGCCGATGCGGCGACAGGTGCACAGCAGATCAAGCTATTAGGTCTGAGCGGTACTTATGTGCAGATGCTCACCGAAAACATTCCCAACTATCGTGGTGCGGCGGCTCCCTATTCGCTTGGCTACATCCCTGGACCGTGGATGCAGAGCATTCAGGTATCGAAGGGTGCTTCGTCGGTGAAGAACGGTTACGAGAGCATCACGGGTCAGATCAATGTGGAGTTCAAGAAACCGCAGGCGACACCTTTTGCCGACGCGAACCTTTATTATAATACAAAGGGTAAGTTAAAGGCGAACCTTGGGGCGAACCTGCATCTATCGGATCGTTGGAGCACGGCATTGTTGGGTCACTACGAGATACTCGACAAAGCGCACGACGAGAACAACGACGGTTTTGCCGATATGCCCAAGGTGCGACAGGGTTCACTGATGAACCGTTGGGCGTGGGTCAGTGATAACTATATCTTCCAAGCAGCGATAAAGGGACTTAAAGAGCATCGCGAAGGCGGACAGATTGTACATCATGAAGACTACGATAACCCTTACCTTATCGACATCACCAACGAACGCTACGAGGCTTTCGCGAAGAATGCTTATATCTTCGACCCTGAACACGGCTCGAATATTGCCCTGATTCTCTCGGGTTCGTTGCATCATCAGAATGCGCTCTATGGACAGAAGCAATACAACTCCGACCAGCGCAATGGTTATGCCTCGCTGTTGTTTGAGACCGACTTTAACGAGCACCATAGTCTATCCACTGGTGTGAGTCTAACCCACGACAAGTTTGATTTCGACGAAACGACGCCTGGTGTCTATGCCCAATATACTTATAAAATAGGTGAAAAGTTTACGTTGATGGGGGGACTTCGCTGGGATCACAGTAACATCTACGGCGGCTTTGCCACCCCTCGTATGCACTTGAAGTACTCTCCCAATGACATCGTTACCCTGCGCGGTTCTATTGGCAAGGGCTACCGCACCAACCACGTGATGGCAGAGTACAACTACCTGTTGGCAAGTAGTCGTCAGATGATTATCGACGATGACCTCGACCAAGAGGAAGCGTGGAACTACGGCCTGAGTGCTGCCCTCAGCATCCCCATCGGTGATCGAACGTTAAGCCTCAACGCAGAGTATTATTACACCACGTTCCAGCACCAGATGCTCGTCGATATGGACAGCAATCCACATGCCGTCCACTTTACCAACCTCGTGGGTGACAGTTACTCGCATACCTGGCAGGTAGAGGCTTCCAGTGAAATCTTTGACGGTTTTACGATGACCGCTACTTATCGCCGTACGAATGTCAAGTCAACCTACGGCGGTGTACTTCGTGAAAAGCCCCTCACCAACAAGTATAAGGGTCTCATTACCGCCCAGTATAAGCCTGGTTTGGGCAAGTGGCAGTTTGATGCGACGTTGCAACTCAATGGTGGCGGGCGTATGCCAGATCCATATATTACCGCCGACGGCATCCCTTCTTGGGATAGCCGTTACAAGGGCTTCGAACAACTGAATGCACAAGTCACCCGTTTCTTCCGCCATTGGAGCATCTATGCCGGTGGCGAGAATATCACAGGTCGCAAACAGAAGAACCCCATCATCACTGTTGACGACCCCTGGGGCATGAACTTCGACGCTACGATGGTCTGGGGGCCCGTCCACGGCGCCATCTATTATATAGGAATCAGATTAAATTGGGAAAAGATATGAGAACAAAAGTATTATTTATCGCATTGGCATTCGCAAGCGTTTGCTTTGCTAAAAACATCAAAACCGTCGTACTGACCACCACCCCGCAGATGCATTGCGCCAACTGTGAGAAGAAAATCAAGGAGAACATCCGCTTTGAGAAAGGTATCAAAAGCATCAAGACCAATCTCGACACGAAGACCGTTACCATCGAATATGATGCCGACAAGACCACCGTCCCTGCCATCATCGAAGGCTTCAGGAAAATCAAGTATGAGGCCAAGGAAGTAAAGCCCGCTCCTAAAAAGACGGATGGTCAGACAGGTGCCACGCCCGTTTCAGAAAAGAAGTGATAGTCATCAAAGCCCCTTTTTTAGTAGTTAAATCGCCAGTAGAATTCCGCATTTTACTGGCTTTTTTGTCGAAATACCATAGTTGTGGTATGCAAATGCCATACACATGGGATTGTGGGAATGCGGAAATCGCCGTACCTTTGCAGCGTCAAACAAAAGTAAAAAGTTAAACATTAAATGATTAGAGTTATGAAACGAATGTGTAATATGCGAATGCGCGAATACTGTTGTAGCCAGATGATGGCCATGACGATGAAAGGGAGTGTATATATAATAATAGGTAATGAACAAAAACGACAAGTATATGAAAAAGATAGCATTTACAATAGCATTGGTATTGAGCCTGGGGCTGAGCAACGCCTGGGCAGAGGGTAACGGAAATAGTACTAACGAGACCAACAGCAGCGTACGCACCATCAAGAGTCCGCGTTTCGCTCGTCCGTTGGTAGAGAAATGGATTGAGGAATACGCCAAGACTGAGCCGGGCGTGACATTCCAGCTTGTAAAAGGCTCAGGCAATCAGGATAACATCGACCTGCTTGTCTCATTTGACAATCAGGACGCTGACACAAAAGACTTTAGCCACATAATATATATCGGAGAGACGGCCGTGCTGCCTATTACTGCACGCAGCTCTGAGGCAGCACGGCTACTGGAGGGGAAGCACTTGAACGCAAAGAAGTTGAAGCAACTGTTCTTCCTGAATGACGACTTCGACGAGGACGTAAAGAAGAATAAGACTTTCGAGGCCATCACCGTGTATAGCGGTAGTAATGCCACCTCCGTTGCTTCGTCGTTCGCCCACAACTTCGGTGAGGAAAGTGCTAACTTCAGAGGCAAGCGCATCTCTGGCGACGACCTGTTCCTGAACACCGCTATTGCGAAGGATCCGTTAGGTGTGACGTTCAACACGTTGTCGAACATCTTCGACCTGCAGAGCCGTCATCTGAAGAGCGACCTGTCGCTGGTGGGTTTGGATCTGAAGAAGGACTTGGAGAAGAGTTTCACCGACAATGGTACCCTCGACGACGTGCTCACCATTCTTGAGAACGGCAAACCCGCAGAGGTGACCATCGAGAAGGTCGGCATCACGTTCTACAATGCTGACGATGCAGTGAACCGCTTCCTGGAATGGGTGCTTGAGAATGGTATCAAGTATAACCACCAATATGGTCTGCTGAACCTTGACAGCAAAGTGGCAGAAGCACAGACTAAGAAAGTCATCAACACATTGACCGCACAGAAATAAAATCGTATTAGACTTATGGTAAAAAGATTATTCATTGCAACACTCGTTGCAATCAGCCCCCTCTATGCACTTGCGCAAGGGCTGATAACAGGACATATCAAGGACGCTCGCAGCGGTGAGTCGCTCATCGGAGCCTCCGTCATCGTGAAGAGTGAAAAAGGTCAGGGCGTAGTGACTGACGTAGACGGTAACTTCTCGCTGCAAACCAAAAAAGAAGCCCCATTGACCCTGCGCGTTGAATACGTTGGCTATCGTCCGTTGGACGTCGACGTGTACGACTTCGAGGAGCCCGTAGAGATTACCCTCATCGACAACTCCAGCCGTTTGGACGAGGTGGTAGTTGTAGGCTATGGTACGCAGAAACGACTGGAACTCACCAGTAGCATCTCTACAGTGAATAAAGACTTGCTAAATCAGTCGGTGGGCTCTGTAGAGAATGCCTTGCAAGGTGCTGTCGCTGGTTTGAACGTATCGGTTAGTTCTGGTCAACCTGGTGCCACCAGCAACATTCGTATCCGTGGCGGTAACAGCATCACGGGTGGCAACGAACCCCTCTACGTCATCGATGGACTCATCGTGTATAATGATGTCGCCTCCACCTCGACGGGTGCTTCCGGCAGTGATGCTGCCCTCGACCCGCTGTCATTCCTGAACCCTTCAGACATTGAGAACATTGAGGTGTTGAAGGACGTGTCGGCTACTGCAATCTATGGTACGCGTGGTGCCAATGGTGTCATCATCATCACCACCAAGAAAGGTTCGCACGGCAAGAATAACATCAGCTATACAGGAACGTTCGGTTGGAGCAAGGCCTCCAAGACCCTCGATTTCCTGAATGCCCAGCAGTTTACCGAACTGTACAACGAGCTGACACCCGATGCTCCCCTCGCTGCTCCTACCGCCAACTACGACTGGCAGGATGCTGCCCTGCGTACTGCTTTCTCGCAGGAACACCAGATTAGCTTCACGGGTGGCGACGAGATTTCCCGCTACACCATCAGTGGAGGCTATAAGAACCAAAAGGGTATCATCATTGGCACTGACCTGAAGCGCTATACGGGTCGTATCAACTACGAGCGCAACGTCCTGAAGAACCTGTTGATAGGTGTAAATGCCACGGGAGCCTACAGCGACTTAGAAGGGTTGCGCAACGTCGATCACGGCAATTCCGGCCAGACTGCCAAGTGGGCTGCTAATAGCTGGATGTCGGCACTCATCACCCCTCAGACACAGCCCATCTACAATGCTGACGGTTCTTATAACTACTCGCCGACGCCCATCAGTCAGGACTTGTTTGTCCGTGATGGTCAGACGGTGGTTGGCAACCCCATCAGCGATCTCAACAACATCAAGACCTCTACCAGCAACACCCGTGTGATTGCCAACGCCTTTGCCGAGTGGGAGGTGGTGAAGAATCTGAAGTTGAAGGCCAATGTAGGCGCCGACCTCTCGAATACGAAGCAGAACAACTATTCGCCCTCGTACACTACAACGGGTCTGGAACACAATGGTGTGGCTTCAGTAGGCGATAACCGTACCAATGTCTGGCAGGCAGAGTTTACTGCCAGCTACGACAACACTTTTAAGCGCTTACACCACGTCAACCTGTTGGGCGGCTATACCACACAGCGTACTGACCATAGCGGTTTTGCCACCACCGTACGCAACTTCGCCAACGACGCCACTGGCTACGACAACCTCTCGGCAGGCAGCGACCTGTATCGTTCGACGAGCGACAGAGTGATTAGTACCCTACAGTCAGTACTGGGACGTGTGAACTATTCGTTCGACTCACGCTATAACGCCTCGTTGACGTTGCGTGCCGATGGTAGTAGCCGTTTTGCCAAGAATCACAAGTGGGGCTGGTTCCCCTCTGCAGGATTCTCTTGGAACATCGACAAGGAGAAGTTCGTACACTTTGGCAAGGACGTGGACTTCATCCAACTGCGCGCCTCAGTAGGTGTCGTGGGTAATCAGGAGATTGGTGACTATCAGTTTGCCGCCACCATATCGCCTACGGAGACACCATTCATCTATAATGGACAAGAGACTGTTGCCTACTATATTGTCAACAAGGCCAACCCCGACCTGAAGTGGGAGAAAACAGCATCATATAATGTCGGCATCAGTTCCGGCTTTTTCCAGAACCGCCTGAACGTCACACTGGATGCCTATTACAAGAAGACCAGCGACCTGTTGTTGCAGGTGCCCGTTGAGGGTGTGACGGGTTATGCCACCTCACTGCGCAATGTGGGTTCTGTCACCAACAAGGGTGTTGAACTGGAGGTGGGTGCCGTACTCATCGATCGCAAGGACTGGAAGTGGAACGTCAATGCCAATATTGCGCACAACAAAAACGAGGTGACCTCATTGGGACAAGCCACATCTATTATTCCCGGCATCGGTGGTGCTACGCTGGGTTACATCTCTCCGTTGATTGGGACTGTTGGCGAACCTCTCGGCACTTTCTATGGCTATAAGTTTGCAGGCATCGTACAGTCGGAGGAACAGGCTGCCACGCTGACACCTCAGACCATCAACAAGCTGGAACCTGGTAATCCCTACTACGAGGATGTGAATGGCGACGGTGTGGTGAATACCGAAGACCAAACCACGCTGGGAAATGCTCAGCCTAAGTTCACTTACGGACTGAACACTACGTTGAGGTATAAGCAGTTCGACCTGCTCATTGCGATAGCCGGTTCTTACGGCAACAGCTAACCGTTGGACACCTACAAATCCTTCGAACGAGGTCCAGAAGGCCAGCAACGACCTGACCGTCGTCTCCGACAGCCGTTATGTCGAGAATGCCAGCTACCTGAGGGTAAAGAACATCCAGCTGGGCTACACCATTCCTGTTCCCCAGATTACCAAGGATGCCCGTTTGCGTCTCTATCTCTCGCTGCAGAACTTCTTCACCATCACCAACTACTCAGGCTATGATCCTGAAGGTGGTCGTAATGGTGCTAGCGAACAAAGCGGCATCTATCAGGGTATCGACATGGCCACCTATCCCACCGCCAAGACCGTTCAATTAGGTATTAATGTAACTTTATAATTAGTAATTAGAAATTAGGAATTATGAATACCAAGATATATAATATAGTAGCGAAAAGAGTATCCTCTTACCTCTTACCTCTCACTTCTTACCTCTTGATTGGTTGCGCAGATCTCGACCAGAGTTCTATCAGTTCTATCGACAAGGATAATTTCTATCAGAGTGAGTCAGACATCAAGGTAGCCCTCAATGGCGTCTATCAGGTATTGACAGACGGTAGCATGAATGGTCCGTGGAACGACGAGCTCATCTTCCTCAACGACCTACAGAGCGAGTATGCTCGCAGGGGTACTGCCAATAGTGCGGCAATCACGGAGATTGGTGACTTCGCCATTACACCCACCAATGCCTTCGTTGAAACAGCCTGGCTCTATCGCTATAAGGCTATCAATCGTGCCAACATCTTGATTGATAAGGTTCAAAGCAACACAACACTGGCTGAGCAGGTACGCAACAATTATGTCCGTTCTGCCAAGTTCCTGCGTGCACTCTACTATTTCGACCTTGTGCGCCTGTTTGGTGACGTCCCTCTGGTATTACACGACGGAGAGGGTGAGGGAGAACCGCGTACCAGCAAGGATGAGGTATATCAGCAGATTGTGGAAGATTTGACGGAGGCTGAAGGTATCACCGCCGACTTCCCCAAACTGAGCAGCGAGGCTTCGTCGCAGGCTGCTTCCGGACTGCTGTCGAAGGTATATATCACCTGGGCACAGACCGATTCGGAATTCTCCAAAGCCCATCAGTCGGAGTTGTATCAGAAGGCTATTGATGCAGCCAACAAGGTGGTGTTGTCTGGCAAGTATCAGTTGGTCAACAAGTTTATCGACAACTGGTCGCTCGACAAGAAGGAAGGTCCGGAACTGATCTTCACCGTCGAACATAAGTTTGGCATCAACCGCAATGTGACAGGTCACTGCGTCTTCTCTACTGGTTTCACGAATACCAAGTTGCCCGTTATTGCAGCTATCAACAATAACCTCTATTATGAGTTCGATGCCAACGACCAGCGCCGTGACGCCTCTGTCACCCTGCGACTGTTCGACCCTGCCAAGGGTGAGTATTTCGACTTCGACCGCCTGCGCTTCCGTAAGTATATTGACACGCTCTACATGGCCAACGAGAGCGCACCGTATATCTCTGGTCAGAACACCAGCTCGTCGGTACTGCGCTATGCTGAGGTGCTGCTGGTCAAGGCTGAGGCTGAGAATGAACTCAACGGTCCTACGCCGGCTGCTTACGAAGCACTGAACGCCATTCGTCGTCGCGCCTACTGGAATCCCTATGCCAACAGTCAGAACCAGCCCGCCGACGGCACGCCCCTCGAACTCTCAGGTCTGAGTAAGGAACAGTTCCGACAAGCCGTGCAGGATGAACGCTATCGTGAGTTCGTCACCGAGGGCAACCGCTGGTTCGACCTGAAGCGCTGGCATATCCTTGTGAAGACCATCAAGGAGAAGGTGCCTGCCGACGATCTGAAATACAAGAACATCTCCACCCGCAACTATTATCTGCCTGTACCACTTACGCAGATAGAACTTAATCCCAAATTGGAACAGAACTGGGGTTATGCCGGCGAGACGTCAGGCGACCCGTATGCAGCCCTAGGATGGAAATAAAAATGCAAAAAATAGAAAAAGTAACAATGTAAAAAAGATAGAACGATTATGAAACAGCAAATAGTAAAAATCCTCCGCAACTCCCTGCTCATCGCAGCCGTTGCATCCGTATCAGCAACCCAGAGTGTGGCACAGACCGCCAACGATTATAACAAGCGTGAACTGCTGTGGCAGGTGTTGGACCAGAGCCGTGCCAACGACTATGTGCCCGTGTTCTTCAACATTCATTTCAAGGATAAGACGGGACAAAAGGCCGTACAGTCGCACATCGACTGGTATAAGACCACCCATGTCGACTTTGTCAATGTGAAGTATGAGTATTTCCCTGAGATCCAGGCCGTCAACAGCCCGAAGGACTGGAAGAACATCAAGTCCTTTGCTCCTGAGACGTGGGAGGAACAGCTAAATGTCATTCGTCAGTTGAAGCACGAATTGGGCAATGAGGCACTCATCATTCCCACCGTGTTCTCACCCCTGCGTGTGTTGATTCAGACTGCCGGCTCGCAACTCTCCAGCGACCGTGAGGGACGCCGCCACTTTGTGGAACTCATCAAGCAGGATCCCAAGGCTATCAAGCCTGCACTCGATGCTGTTACCAAGAGTCTGGTGTACTACATCCGTGAGGCGCGTAAGGCTGGTGCCGACGGTTTTTATATCTCCAGTCAGGGCGACGACCTGGAGGAGTTTGGCGGCGAGGTGTTCAATAGCATCATCAAGCCCTACGACCGTCAGTTGAGCGATGTAGCTGCTGAAGTGGCACCTTTCAATATCCTCCATATCTGCGAGAGTGGTGGCCATTTCACACCAGAGACCTTCAACGACTATCTGGATTATCCTGGCAGTGTCATCAATCCACCACTCCACAACTGGAAAGACAAGAGCATCAGTCTGGCTGATATCAGCCGTCTGTTCCACCGTCCTGTTCTGGGAGGTCTCAACAACCGCAGCCAAGCACTCAAAGATGGTAACTTGGCAGAACTGAAAGCAGAGGTTGACGAGATCCTGAAGAATGCACCTGCCAACTTCATCTTTGGTGCCGACGACTCAGTATTCAATGATGTCGACCAGGAAACTCTGCGCAAACTGGTAGATTATATCCACACTTGGCGTCAGACGCATAAGAAATAAGTTTTTGCAATTAACTTGTCAGGTTCGGGTGGCAAAATTTTAGGATTTTGCGCCCGAACTTTTAAATTAAAATCGTAATTTTAACTTCGTTGAAATTACTCACGTTCGGAAATAATCAAATAAATTTGTTTTTTCACTCACTTATTCGTAATTTTGCAGCGGATATGAAGAAGACATTGATTTGGATTGGAGCACTGGTAATCGGTGCGATATTGGGAACGTTAGGCATTTCGTGGCTCGACGAGGTGATGAACTTCGTGGCGACAGTCTATACGCGGCTGTTTCAGTTGCTGGCCGTGCCGACCATCGTGCTGGCGGTCATCACTACCTTCGCCACCTTCGGCTCAAAGGGTTCAGGACGTATCTTTGGTCATACGCTGACTTACACGCTGCTCACCACCTTTGCAGCCGCGGCAGTGGGTGCAGTGCTCTACGTCATTGTAGCCCCAGGCAATCTGCCCGTTGAGGCTATCAGCAATGCTAGTCAGCC
This sequence comes from uncultured Prevotellaceae bacterium, assembly GCA_900318885.1. Taxonomy (GTDB): domain Bacteria; phylum Bacteroidota; class Bacteroidia; order Bacteroidales; family Bacteroidaceae; genus Prevotella. Next base: position 13,963 of record ONMN01000069.1, read on the forward strand.
CTCAGACATCAGCCCTCAGACATCTTATATTGGTCACATTATCAGCATTATTCCCAATAACATTATCAAACCTTTTTTCGACGGCAATGTGCTCTCGCTGCTCCTGCTGGCCTTTGCTGTCGGCATCGGACTGTCGAAGCTGCCGGAGTCGGAGAACAAAGCAGTAGTCGTGAAATTCCTAGTGGGCTTGCAAGAACTGCTCTTCCTGCTCATTCATTGGCTTATCTGGACGCTGCCCCTCGGCATTGTAGCCTTTGCGGCACAATTGTCGGCTCAGGTGACGGCCGGTGTAATGGCCGACAGCATAGGTAAATACGTTCTCGTAGTGTTGGGTGGCAATGTTATCCAGTTCTTCGTTGTCCTGCCCCTGTTCCTATTGATACGCGGTCTCAACCCCGTCCACGTATTGGGCCGCATGATGCCCGCCGTTCTCATGGCGTTGTTTACCAAGAGCAGTGCCGCCACGCTGCCTGTCACAATGGACACTGCTGAGCGTCGTTTGGGCATCCGTAAGAACATCTCGCGCTTCGTACTGCCCATCTGCACCACCATCAACATGAACGGCTGTGCCGCCTTTATCCTCGTCACCTCGCTCTTCGTGATGCAGAACGGTGGAACGGTTCTTACGTGGGATATTATCCTGCTATGGATACTCGTCTCTGTCGTTTCGGCTGTCGGCAATGCAGGGGTGCCCATGGGCTGCTATTTCCTCACCCTCTCACTCATGTCGGGCATCGGAGCCCCCGTTGCCATATTAGGCATCATCCTGCCCATCTA
>ONMN01000065.1 GCA_900318885.1 uncultured Prevotellaceae bacterium
CGCCAATGGTCCTTAATCTGCTTACGGGTGAAGTGAGGCTTCTCTGAGTCGAGAATCTCGCCACCGCCCTCGAGCACCTGAACCTTACACTGTCCGCAGCTGGCCTTACCACCACAAGCTGAAGGCAGGAAAATGCCGTTCTGGTTGAGGGTAGCCATCAGGTTGTTGCCCTGAGGAACGTTGAGCACCTTATCGCCGTTAACTGTAATATTCACATTACCGCTGGGGCTGAGATACTTCTTAGCCACCAACAGGATAATCACCAGCAGGATGATTACCGCGAGGAAAACCCCTATACTATATGCTATAAACTGTGCCATAAATTCATTGAACATTTAACATTGAACATTGACCATTATATGTTAAGGCCTGAGAAACACATCATAGCCATAGCCATGAGGCCCACGGTGATAAACACGATGCCGAGGCCCTGCAGAGGCTTGGGCACATCCGAGTACTGCATCTTCTCGCGGATGGCACCCATAGCCACGATGGCCAGCGCCCAACCGATACCAGAGCCGAAGCCATACACGATGGCATCCCAAACGCTGGTGATGGCCTGCGAGTTAGATGGATCCATCAGGATGCGCTGCTGCATAAACAGCGATGCACCCATGATAGCGCAGTTTACGGCAATCAGCGGCAGGAAGATACCCAGCGCTGCATAGAGCGATGGAGAGTACTTCTCTACAGTCATCTCAACCAACTGCACCATACCGGCAATAACGGCGATGAAGAGGATGAACGACAGGTAGCTGAGGTCGACACCCTCAACAAGGCAGTCGGGGCCCAGCACCTTGGTCTGCAACAGATAGTTGACGGGAACGGTAACGGTGAGCACGAAGGTCACGGCGAGACCAAGTCCCAGCGAAGTCTTCACAGTCTTCGACACAGCCAGGTATGAGCACATGCCGAGGAAGAAAGCGAAGATCATATTGTCGACAAAGATCGACCTGAATAGTAATGATATTGCGTGTTCCATATCTTATTTCTCCTTATAAAAGTAAGCACGATGAACCCAAATCACACATCCCACGAGAATCAGCGCCATAGCCAGACTGCCGCGGCCCAGCAACTCACGAACGGCACCAACGATAACCAGAATCATAGCGTAGCCAAGACCGTTGCCTACTCCATCGAGGAACGAAGGCCAAGGCTTGTTCTGCATGGCGAAAGCCTCGAGGCGACCCATCAGGATACAGTTGGTGATGATAAGACCTACATACACAGAGAGCTGAACGCTAACATCATAAGCGAAAGCCTTCAGAATCTGGCTAACGATAGTTACCAGCGCAGCCACAACCACCAGCTGAACCACAATACGAATGCGGTTAGGGATAGTGTTGCGGATGATTGAGATAATAACATTCGCAAAGGCGGTGATGACCGTCACAGCGAGACCCATTACGATGGCAGGTTTCAGCTGCGCTGTGACAGCCAGAGCCGAGCAGATACCCAATACTTGTCCAAGTATAGGATGGTCGAGGTTCAACGGATTAGTGAAAACCTCCTTATTTTGTTTACTGAATAATGCCATAGTTTACTCCTCCTCTGCTTTAGGTTCAACGGCTGTAGAATCAGCAGGCTCGTCCTTCGTACACTGCATCTTGACAAACAGTTGTACAAAGCGCTTACCAGCATCCTTCAAACCAGCCTTAATCATATCGTTCACACCATTAGAGGTCAAGGTAGCACCCGTCACACAGTCAACCTGCGTCGCGGGGTCTTCCACCTTCTTCACTACCGAGAGGGCCACTTCGCTACCATCAGCAGGGTCCACAAAGACTTTCTTGCCGATGAACTTCTCCTGCCACTCCTGAGAGTCCTTGATCTCTGCACCCAGGCCGGCCGTCTCACTCTCATGGTTGAAATAGGCGCCATAGACTACGGGGGCCTCATCACCATGAATGGCAATATAGCCGCTGATGCCACCCCAAAGGCCCATACCTTTCAGGGAAACAACGAGAATATTCTCGCCATTGATTTCGCAAGAGTAATACTTCTGACCATCAATCTCACCCTCGTCCTTCACCACCTCGGCATACTTGGCCTCAGCCTCAGCACCGTCCAGGTCGCGAATGTTGAGCGAGTACAGAATTTGTTTCTTCACATCGAGTGCCACGTTAGCATCCTGCATGGGCTTCAAAGCCTGATAGACGAAAGCCAGCAAGAAAGCCACGATGACTACGAGTATCGCGCTATATATAATAATGTACGCGTTAGAGTTTGTATTCAGTTTCATTTGGTACCTCCTCTCTTTAAACGTTTCGAGATATTGCGCTCAACGATGAAGTGGTCAATCGTCGGAGCAAACATATTACCAAAGAAGATGGCAAGCATCATACCCTCCGGATAGCCGGCATTCATCACACGGATGATGATGGCCATAGCACCAATCAGGAATCCGTAGATATACTGACCAGTAGTGGTGCGGCACGATGTAACAGGGTCGGTAGCCATAAACACAGCACCGAATGCGAAGCCACCCATCACGAGGTGATGCCACCAAGTCATGCCCTGACCAGTCTGCTCGAACAGTACTGCGAATGCGATACCACCTACAAACACGCTGATCATAGTACGCCAAGAGGCGATGCCAGTCCACAGCAGGATAACAGCACCGATAGCGATAGCTACGAGCGATGTCTCACCGATAGAACCTGGGATGAATCCGAGGGCCATATCCAGGATAGAGGCATCGGGAGTGATGTTCTGTGCCAGCTGTCCGAGTGGTGTAGCAGCTGTGAATCCATCGGGCAGGTCGTTACCCAGACCGAAGATTGAGTTCTGAGCCACCCAAACGGTGTCGCCAGTCATCTTTGATGGATAAGCGAAGAACAGGAACATACGAGCTGCAACAGCAGGGTTGAAGATGTTCATACCTGTACCACCGAATATCTCCTTACAGAAGATTACTGAGAATGCGCAGGCCAGAGCCAGCATCCACAATGGGCAACCGATAGGAATAATCAGAGGAATGATGATACCCGAAACGAGGTAACCCTCCTGGATTTCCTCACCCTTCCACTGTGCCCAGGCAAACTCGATGCCCAGACCTACGATGTAGCTAACCAGGATCTTTGGCAGAACAGCCAGGAAGCCGTAAGCAAAGATCTCGCAGAACGATGCACCAGCCAGTGTGCCGGCAGCAGCATAGTTCTGATAGCCGATATTATACATACCAAACAGCATGGCAGGCATCAGGGCGATAACCACCATACTCATAATGCGCTTCGAGTCGATGGAGTCGTGAATATTCACGCCACCAGCCTTCGCTGTGTCGTTAGGCACATAGAGGAAGGTCTCAAAGCCGTCGAACACCGAGCGGAAGGCATGAAGCTTGCCACCCTCCTCAAAGTTCGGCTTGATCTTATTGAGATAATTTCTTAAAAAGCTCATAGTCTTATGCGTTTTCTTTACGTAAAATGTTCAGACCTTCACGCACAATGCGCTGCAACTCAAGTTTAGAAGAATCCACGAATTCTGCAAGAGCAAAGTCCTCGGGAGCAACCTCGTAGATGCCCAGCGCCTCCTGACGGTCGATATCGCCAGAGATGATGGCCTTGATGAGGTACTCGCCGTAGATGTCCATAGGCAGCACCTTGTCGTACTCACCACTCATAATCATGTGGCGCTCGCCACCCTTAACACGGGCATCGAGTGCATAGCTCTTCTTGCCGCACAGCCAAGAGAAATAGCTGCGGTTGACAGAGAACTGCTTGAAGCGTGGCAGAATCCAACCCAGCATCTCGTCGGCATCGTTACCCTCGGGGATAACGGTGATCTCAGATGTGTGAGCACCCAGGAAACCATCCTTGGTAGTTGGGCGGCCTGTCAGCACGTTACCATTGATGATGCGAACACTCTTCGAAGCGTCGTAGCTGTTACTGAGCAGCGTCGAGAGTTCTTCGCCCACCAGCATATCCACATAAGCAGGATTGGCAATCTCGCTTCCGCAGAGCGCAACTCGACGGGTCAGGTTCACCTTGCCCGTGTTGAACAGACGACCGATGAAGAGCACTACGGTAGGATCACCGATGGTCCAAACAACCTCGCCCTTGTTGACCGGATCGATGTTGTTCACCTGAACGCCAACATTGCCAGCAGGGCACTTGCCGTCGAACACCGTTACTTCGGCATCCTTGTAGTTCTCGAAGCTGGAATGAACGCCACAGCCCAAATAGGTCTTGGCAATCTTCGAAAGCGCCGTCAGACCAGCCTGGAAATCAGCCTCCTGACCCTTTACCTCGAAATCGAAGTTGCCTGCCAGCGGCTTATCTCTCAGGGCAGAGACAAAAATCGCCTTAGGCTGCGCGCTAGGATTCGTCGAAACAGCATAAGGCAACTGGTTGATGTAGCCGAAGAGGCCGGCTTCCAACAACGCGTTAATCACTTGCTCGCCTGTCAGGCTGCTGACGTCTTTCTTGCCGAAGTCCACGAACTCCTGCTGCGCGTCGGCATCCACCTTGATGCAGAGCACTTTTCTGCGTTCGCCACGCACCACTTCACGGACTGTTCCGCTCACTGGTGAGGCAAACTTCACTTCGGGATATTGTTTGTTGACAAACAAGGCATCCCCGGCTTTGACTTTATCGCCCTCCTTGACAACCACTTTCGGAGTAACTCCCTCGAAATCGTCGGGAACAAGTGCGTACTTGCCGTTTGATTTCAACTGAATCAATTTCTCCTCAGCTCGTCCTTGAAGGTGAATGTCCAAGCCTTTGTGTAACTTGATTACATTTGCCATTATTAAAATGAATTTGAATAGTTTTCTGAATGAATGGTGCAAAATTACTAAAAAAATGGTATATTATAAAGAAAAAAAGTGCAAAAATAAACCGAATCACAACTTTTTCTTGTAATTTTGTACCAAAATTCGTGGCAGACATTGCGTTTTGCTATCCCAATTTGTCAGTTTTGAAGGTATTGAAGTACATAATCAGCATCGTCGTATGGACCGTTTTGGGACTGTACCTTTTGTTCATTCTGACATTCAAAATACCTGCCATGCAGGAATGGCTGGGCAGCAAACTGGCAGCAATGGCCGCAAAAAAACTGGGCACCAGCGTCACCATCAGCAGAGCAGACATCGGAATTCCCAACCGTCTGACGCTTTACGGAGTGGTGATACGCGACCAGATGGGCAACGATATGCTGTTAGCCCGACGACTGTCAGCGACCGTCGACATCGTGCCTTTAACCGAGGGCAAGATATCGATTGCCACAGGCCAGATGTTCGGTGTGCATGGCGTCTTTTACCAACGCGACTCGCTGAGCAAGCCTAATTTCCAGTTTGCCCTCGACTCGCTGGCCTCGAAAGACACCACCAACACATCGCCGCTCGACCTGCGATGCAATTCGCTTATCATGCGACACTCCAGCATCCAGTTTGACCGTTTTGACAAGCCCGAGACGCCTGAAGTACTGAATCCTAATCATCTGAATATCAGCGATATCAGCATTCATGCCATTATCAAGACGCTGACTGAGGATTCGCTTTGCATCAACCTCAAGCGTCTGGCTCTGAAGGAGAAATCCGGACTGCAGATTGACCGTCTGGCATTCAGATACGAAGGAGGAAGGAACTATAGTCTGTTACAGGATTTCGAACTGAAGATGCCAGGTACTGACGTCGCATTGGGTGACATAGAGGCGAAATACCAATTCAGGGATGACCGCTTTATTATCCCGTCATTGAGCTACAAGGGAAGCATCGAACCGTCGACCATTACGTTGTCGGATCTGGCATGTCTGCTACCGTCGTTCAAGACATTCAACAGTACCCTCGAGCTCTCGGCATTCTTCCGAGGACGTGGCGAGGACATTGACGTTTCCGACCTTTTGGTGAGTTCGACGACTGGCGACATCGACGTCAACATCGACGGATGGGTCAGAAATCTCACGCTGTCGGAGCCCACTTGGCTAGCAGACATCAAAGACCTCAGACTTTCCGACAAGACCATCAACTTCATTTCCGAGAACTTGAAAGGGCAGCAAGTGGAGGTTCCAGCTGTCGTAACACGCCTGGGAAATATCCACATGAAAGGTTTCGTCAAAGGAACCGGTGTCAGCGAGGTGACCACCAACAGCCGACTGGCAACAGATGCCGGCAGCGTGGCTCTTAGTCTGACGCTTGACAGGCAGCGGACATTCAGCGGCAACGTCAATACGGACGGCATCAACCTGCGACAATTGTTGGCCGACGACAAATTCGGCACGTTAGCCACTAAAATCAGCCTCAACGGAAAACTTCCCGAAAAGGGCGACATTTCCATCGAGGCAGACGGAACCGTCAATCAGTTTGACTACAACGGGTATCAATACCAGAACATCGCTGTGAACGGACTCTATAGTCCTAACGACATTCATGGACTGTTGAGCATTGATGACCCTAACCTAAAACTGACCGTAGAAGGCATGATGAAACGGGCAGGAGGAGTAGATAACATTCAGGTGGAAGCCTCCGTCAGCCAGTTCTCGCCTCAAGCCATCCGACTTTCTGACCAATGGGGAAATGCTCGTTTTGCTGCCAACGTGAAAGCCGATCTCATAGGTAGCGGCACCAACGATGTCATTGGCAGTATTGATGTGACAGATCTGACGATGACCTCGGAGAAAGCAAACTACAAAATGGATTCATTACACATAGCATCCGGCTACGAGAACGACATCCACCAAATTCTCATGAACAGCGATTTTTGCGATGCGAGTATCAAAGGGGACTTTGACTACAGAACACTCGTGCAGAGTATCACGAATTTCGTGGCTTCCAAGTTGCCAACCCTGCCCGGATTGCCAAAGGTGAATCCACATACTCACAACAACTTTGCCATTGACGCCACCATCCGGAAGTCGGACTGGATGGAGCATTTGTTACAGGTTCCCGTTAAGTTGACGAAACCCCTGACCTTGCATGGAACCGTAAACGACATGACACGCCAGCTGAATATCGAGTGTGACATTCCCCAGCTGTTCTATAACGACAGTCAATATGACAAATGTCATCTGAATATTGTTTCACCCATGAATACGCTGCTTTGCGACCTGAGTGTCACAAAATTGATGGACGACGGTGAGCAATGGGACTTGCAAGTAACAAGCAGTGCCTATGACAACAAGCTGACCACATCGTTGCTTTGGGACAATCAAAAACCAGAGCGCATGAAAGGAAAAATTACGGCTATGGCCAGTTTTGACACGACATTAGAAGGCAAACAAATTACCAATGTGGACATCGCTTCGTCGAAGATGACAGTACACGATGCGGAATGGAACATCATGCCTTGTCATATCACTTATTACGACAAGCGATTGGACATCAACAATTTCGCCATCCGCCACGACCAGCAATACCTCATGGTAGACGGAACGGCATCTGACAACAGTCTCGACTCGCTGAAATTCAACCTCAAGGAGATTGACATCAGTTACGTTTTGAACCTCATCAACTTCCACGCCGTATCTTTCAGTGGGCTGGCAACAGGAAGCGGAAGTGCGAACGGCATCTTAGGAAATCTACAGGCTAACGGAGCGCTGAAAGTAGAACAGTTTAAATTTGAAGGTGGCCGCATGGGAACGCTCGATGCAAAAGTAAACTGGAATGTTGAGGAAAAGCAGATAGACATACACGCCATTGCCGACGACGGACCAGAAGCCAAAACCTTCATCAACGGCTATGTATCGCCAGAGCGCAACTACATCGATTTAGGTATCCGCGCAGAAGGGACATATCTGGACTTTGCCAAGTCGTTCACCAGCAGTTTCTGCAGCGATGTCAGTGGACATGCTAACGGCCAGGTGAGGCTCATAGGACCACTGGACGCCATCAATCTTACTGGTGAACTGGTGCTTAATGGTAATGCACACGTCACCGCCTTAGGATGCACCTATGAAATGCGTAATGACACTATCCGCATGATACCCAACGAGATTGAGTTCGTCAACTGCTCCGTTTACGACATATATGGTAATTTGGGCGTGATGACGGGCGGCATCCACCATCAGGAACTGACAAACCTGACATTCGACATCTATGTAGATGCCCAGAATCTGCTGGCATACGATTTTCCGGATTTTGGTGAAGACACGTTCTACGGCACAGTATTCGCACAGGGCAAGGCGGCTATTCACGGACGGGAAAACGAGACTATCATCGAGGCCGACATCACACCACAGAAGAATTCCTTCTACGTCTATAATGCCTCCAGCCCAGAGGTCGTCACCAGTCAGGAATTCATAGAATGGGGGACTGCGGATAAACCTGCTAAAACAAGCAACGCTGCCATCATTAACGATAACTACCGCAGTGACCTCACCATGCGACTGAAAATCAATGCGACACCTGATGCGCAGATACGCTTACTAATGGATGCACGGACAGGCGATTATGTTACACTTAGAGGGCGTGGCGACTTGCAGGCAACCTACTATAACAAGGGTGGCTTCAATATGTTTGGCAACTACGAAGTGACGGAAGGGACATACAATATCACCATTCAAAACGTCATCAAGAAAGACTTCACCTTCCGTGAAGGCGGAACAATAGTATTCGGAGGCGATCCCTACGACGCACGACTGGATTTACAGGCACAACATATTGTCAACGGAGTGAGCTTGTCAGACCTCAATATCGGACAGTCGTTCTCAAACACCGTTCGCGTCAATTGTCTGATGAATATCACAGGACAGCCGAGAGCACCCATCGTCGACTTTGACCTCGACATCATGAACGTCAACAGCGACGAAAAGCAAATGGTGCGAAGCCTCATCAACAATCAAGACGAGATGCGACAGCAGGTGGTCTATCTGTTGGCTATCGGCCGTTTCTATCCACAGGGTGCCAACAATGCTGCTGAGAGTGAGTCGGCTCGTAGCAGCACATCGCTGGCCATGCAAAGTCTGCTGTCAGGAACCCTTAGCGGACAGCTCAACTCCATGCTGGGGCAAGTCATCAAGAGCAACAACTGGAACTTCGGTGCCAATATCTCGACAGGCGACGAGGGCTGGAATAATGCTGAATACGAAGGCATCATCAACGGACGACTGCTTAACAACCGACTGCTGATTAATGGACAGTTCGGTTACCGCGATAATGTCAGGACTGCGACACCTTCGTTTATTGGTGATTTTGACATCCGCTACCTGTTATTCCCTAGCGGCAATCTGGCGCTGAAAGTGTACAACCAGACCAACGACCGATATTTCACTCGTTCGTCGCTCAACACACAAGGAATCGGTATCATCCTGAAGAAAGATTTCAACGGATGGAGCGACCTGTTTAACCTGAAAAAACGGGAAACAAAGGCTGCCGAAGGCGAAAAACGTTAAAAAAACGTAAATATTATAACGTTTGTCAATTCTCAACTCTCTATTCTCAATTAATAGTTGTACCTTTGCACTCCGATTTTCCCCAAAGGGGGAAATAGGAGCCAGAACAGGCGCTGACTCCTAGTAATAATTAACCCTTTAAAAGATGGTCTGATAAACGTCTGTTCAGATCTTAGCCCATCGAGAGATTGGGCAACAAATTTTTATTTATGTCAGAATTAACAAAGAACGTCCAGCCATTACAGGATTTCGATTGGGAACAGTTTGAGAATGGTCTGGCAGCTAATGTCAGCAAGGAAGAGCTTGACAAGGCGTACGACGAAACCCTCAACAAGGTTAGCGAACATCAAGTCGTTGACGGTAAGGTTATCAGCGTAGACAAGAAAGAAGTAGTCGTTAACATCGGCTACAAGAGCGACGGTATCATCCCCGCTTCTGAATTCCGTTACAATCCTGACCTGAAAGCCGGCGATGTCGTTGAGGTTTATGTAGAGAACGCTGAGGACAAGAAAGGTCAGCTCGTACTCTCTCACAAAAAGGCTCGCCTGTCGAAGTCTTGGGACCGCGTCAATGCAGCCCTGGAGGCTCAGGAGGTTGTCAATGGTTACATCAAGTGCCGCACGAAGGGTGGTATGATTGTCGACGTATTCGGCATCGAGGCCTTCTTGCCCGGCTCACAGATCGACGTTCATCCCATACGCGACTACGACCAGTTCGTAGACAAGACGATGGAGTTCAAGATCGTGAAGATCAACCAGGAGTTCCGCAATGTTGTTGTTTCTCACAAGGCTCTCATCGAGGCCGAGCTCGAGGCTCAGAAGCAGGAAATCATGTCGAAGCTCGAGAAGGGTCAGATTCTGGAAGGTGTTGTCAAGAACATTACCAGCTACGGTGTATTCGTAGACCTGGGTGGTGTTGACGGACTGATCCACATCACAGACCTGAGCTGGGGTCGTGTTGACGATCCTCATAAGGTTGTTGAGCTCGACCAGAAGATCAATGTCGTTATCCTCGATTTCGACGAAGAGAAGAAGCGCATTGCTCTTGGTCTGAAGCAGCTCACTCCTCATCCTTGGGATGCTTTGGATGCTGACCTCAAGGTGGGTGACCACGTGAAGGGTAAGGTAGTCGTTATTGCCGACTACGGTGCATTCGTTGAGATTCAGCCTGGTGTTGAGGGTCTGATCCACGTCAGCGAGATGTCTTGGAGCCAGCACTTGCGCAGCGCTCAGGAATTCTTGAAGGTTGGCGACGAGGTAGAGGCTGTTATCATCACTCTCGACCGCGACGAGCGCAAGATGTCTCTCGGCATCAAGCAGCTGAAGGAAGATCCTTGGGAGGCTATCGAAGTGAAGTATCCTGTTGGCAGCAAGCACACCGCTAAGGTTCGCAACTTCACCAACTTCGGTGTATTTGTTGAGCTCGAAGAGGGTGTTGACGGTCTGATTCACATCAGCGACCTCAGCTGGACCAAGAAGGTTAAGCATCCTTCTGAGTTCACTCAGGTTGGTGCACAGATCGACGTTGTCGTTCTCGATATTGATAAGGAGAACCGTCGTCTCAGCCTTGGCCACAAGCAGCTCGAGGAGAATCCTTGGGATGTATTCGAGGCTAAGTACACCGTTGGTTCTATCCACGATGGTAAGATTATCGAACTGCTCGAGAAGGGTGCCGTTGTACAGCTCGACGAGAATGTTGAGGGCTTCGCTACTCCTAAGCACCTCGTCAAGGAGGATGGTTCACAGGCTGCTCAGGGCGAGACTCTGCCCTTCAAGGTGATTGAGTTCAACAAGGACAGCAAGCGTATCATTCTCTCTCACAGCCGCACTTTTGAGGATCCAAAGCGTGAAGAGAAGGCTGCTGCCAAGAAGGCTCGTGCTCCTAAGAAGGACGACGCACCAAAGATTGAAAACGTAGCTGCAAGCACCACGCTGGGCGACATTGACGTACTGGCTGAGCTGAAGGCTAAGATGGAGAAAGGCGAGTAATTCACCTACTCCATTAAAATAATAATGTATGTGCGCGAAGAACAATCTTCGTGCACATCTTTTTTTGTATCCGCACACAAAAGCATCGCTATTTTGAGGCACACTGCCTTGATATATATCAATTAAGTATCAAAACGTAAGTGTTTTCGTAAAAAAAGTGACGAAATGTTTGGTTTTTACCACTTTTTGCTATAATTTTGCAACCGCAAACGAGAAATAACTTCAATCAATAGTATAATTACATTAAAAATTTAACATTATGAATGCAGCAAAAGTTGTAGAGGAACTGAAACAGAGATTTCCCAATGAGCCGGAGTACATCCAGGCCGTAAGTCA
>ONMN01000075.1 GCA_900318885.1 uncultured Prevotellaceae bacterium
ACATTCAATAAACTGATGCAAGGCCATTCCAAACTCTGCAAACATAGGTCAGTATTCGTAGCATGAGATTGGCTTTTGACTTCGGGCTTGCAACCGCCAGAATTAATCAAAGAGTAACCGATCAACAGAAATTGGGAAAATTTAGTGTGCTGTTTTGAGCCTTTAGGTCATTATTTCAGCACACTCTTTTTTTCTATACAGAATCTGACGACGGCGGAGCATCCTCCAGAATTCCAGTCTTAATCTCAATAAGATTAATTCCAGGTCCCAACCAGATCGCCTCTACTTCAGTATCATCAGGCAATCTTGAGGAGAGATGATGGACAGTCGTCGGAGCTTTATAATTTCAATGAGATTATTCTGACCTAGGAGGCCATCCATCTCCAACTCAAGTCATCGAAGAGTAGAGTGACATCCTGATGGACAGGATCACCACAGCAATTTAATATCAATGAGATTATTTACAGTGACGAGTCTGTTCATCCAGGTTCTTGGAAAGGTATTCCTTCAGGATTTCAAGTTGTCGCCGATGTACGGATTTGCCCCTATGGGCAGCTTCGTCGTTTTGGCCTTAACTTCAATGAGATTAAATAGGGCTGAGGAAGGAGGTTCCTGAAGACCGAAGTATCTATGGTACTGACTGGAACTCAATGTCCAGAGGATACGCCAGATGATGAGTAGGATCAGATTTAATGTTATTGAGATTATTTCTGTGAAGAACAGGATGTGGAAGAGCGAACGGTAGTGATTTCGGCTGAAAAGTTGGATGAAAAAACGGAAAAATCTACGGAATAGTAGAAAAAAGTGTATTAAGATGTGCGAAAAGCATCATACTAATGGATGGTATTCAGTAGAAACGAATTGCTTTGTAAACGGAAAACCCTTTATACAAAGGAGAAGGAAGATCGATCCTGTCTTATAATTGGAAGTAGCCTTAACCTAACAAGTGTATATCCTATAGCCTGTTTGACTTGGATGTTTGAACACCATTCTATTTTTGATAAACATTTTCCATTATTTATAATAATGTGTAACAACACACAACAACAACATACTATAATGAAAGTCCATCAGAAGGACACTTGGATAACTGGAGTTGAAAGCAATAACACCATATTTCATGCAAATATGCTGATCAGGAAAGTTAAATGAGTTAATAATATATAAAACAGTTTCTGCATAAGATGTAGCTTGGTAGATGTTCTTTCATTAGATAGCTAGATAATTGCCTTGGTGTTTAAAAAGGTGGTTAGGATACAACATAAAAAGAGCGGAAAGTCTTTGTGTAAAGACATTCCGCTTCTCTTTTTCAGTCGGGATTACTGGACTCGAACCAGCGACCTCGCGCCCCCCAGACGTGTGCGCTACCAACTGCGCTAAATCCCGATCCAAAAAGCTTAGCACCAGACCTTGTTTTGTCGAATGCGGGTGCAAAGGTAAGGAGTTTTTTTGAATCTTGCAAATTTTCTGAGGCTTTTTTGCAGAAAAGATTTAAAATTGATGAGAAATTGTTGGTAGTTTATCAAATATTTCGTACATTTGCACGTTAATAATATAGAAGTTAACGAAGTTTATTGAAATGCAATATACAATTTCTGCTCCGGGTCAGTTGCGTCATACGGCCCAACTGCCTGCATCGAAGAGTATATCTAACCGTGCGCTGGTGATTCATGCGCTGACGGGTGGGGGTGTGGTGCCCGATAACCTGTCGGACTGTGACGACACGGGAGTGATAATCAGTGCGCTGCGCGACAATCCGTATGAAATCAATATCAAGGCTGGTGGTACGGCCATGCGTTTTATGACGGCCCTGCTGTCGGTACGTGCCGGTGAGGAACACGTGCTGACGGGAACAGAGCGCATGCAGAACCGCCCGATAGGTGTGCTGGTGAATGCCCTGCGCCGTTTGGGTGCCGACATCAGCTACGTGGGCAAGGAGGGTTTCCCGCCTCTGCTCATCAAAGGTAAGCCGTTGGTTGGCGGTCCGCTGGACGTGGCTGGCAACATCAGTTCGCAGTTTATCACGGCGCTGTTGCTGATAGGTCCTGCGCTGAAGCACGGCCTGACGCTACGGCTGACGGGTGATATCATCTCGCGACCGTATATCGACCTGACGCTGTGGATGATGCGTGAGTTCGGTGCCGATGCCGAATGGAGCGACTTTGACACCATCGAGGTGAAGAACCAGCCGTACAAGGAGCGTACTTACACGATTGAGAACGACTGGAGCGCGGCGTCGTACTGGTATGAGATGGTGGCGCTGGGCAAGGATGCGGACGACGAGGTGGTGCTGGAAGGACTGATGGACGGTTCGAAACAGGGCGACTCGAGCGTGCGCTACATCTTCAGTCTGCTGGGTGTGAAGACGACGTTTGAGAAAAGTATGAAGGGTCAGCCGACGCGTATCCGTCTGCGCCATTCAGGACGCTGCGTGCCGCGGCTGGAGTATGACTTCAACAATTCTCCCGACCTGGCTCAGACGTTCGTCGTGTGTTGTGCGCTGCTGGGCGTGCATTTCCGTTTCACCGGACTGTCGACGCTGAAAATCAAGGAGACGGACCGCATCGAGGCCTTGAAGCGTGAGATGCGGAAGCTGGGATATGTCATTCACGACATGAACAACAACGAGCTCTTCTGGGACGGTGAGCGTTGTGAGCCGAACATAGCGGCCGGCATCGACACCTATGAGGACCATCGCATGGCACTGGCCTTCGCCCCTGCGGCCTTGCGCGTGGAAGGTCTGCGCATCAATAATCCGCAGGTGGTGACGAAGTCGTACCCGAAGTTCTGGGAGGACCTGCGCGAAGCGCAGTTTGAAGTGAAGAGTGAAGAATGAAGAGTGAAGAATTTGCTACCGCATAGATTATGTCGTTTCTGCTGATAGTTGTCATCGCGCTGGTTGCCTTGGGTGCCGTTGCTGCCATCTTTTCGATAGGTGGCACGGACGAGCCTATCGTGACGAAGGAGGGCGACTGTGCGTCGTGCAGCAGCAGGAGTGAGTGTAAATTGGCGGAGTTGAAGGAAGAAGGAAGACGGAAGAGGGAAGAAGGTGGCTGTAAGACGGAAGGAGTCAAATCGTCTCTTACATCTTACCTCTTACTTCTTACATCAGCAGCTTTGCTGTTGGCAAGCTGTTCGACGAAGAAGAATACGGCCGGCAGCCGCTGGTGGCATTCGTTTAACGCGCGCTATAATACCTATTTCAACGGTTCGCAGGCGTTTATCGAAGGCAGTCTGGAGAAGGAGAACGGCAACAAGGACAACTTCACGGAGATGATTCCGCTGTATATGGTGGGAAACAAGCAGAGCCGCGAGCTGGGCAAGGGCAATTTCGACCGCGCCATAGAGAAGTCGGAGAAGGCCATCAAACTGCACAGCATCAAGGCGCGCCCCGAGTGGAACAAGAGCCGCAGGAAGACGGAGAAAGACATAGAATGGCTGAACCGCAGGGAGTATAACCCCTTCCTTTGGAAAGCGTGGCTGCTGATGGGTAAGTCGCAATTCCAGCAAGGACAGTTTGAGGAGGCTGCCGCTACGTTCTCGTATATGGGCCGCCTCTATCAGACCCAGCCCGCCATTCTCGGCATTTCCCGTGCGTGGCTGGCGAAGAGCTATGTGGAATTGGACTGGTTGTATGAGGCGGAGGACGTCATCAACAAACAGCGTCGCGACTCGATGGACTATCGTGCCGTGAAGGACTGGGACTACACCTATGCCGACTACTATATCCGTAGCGAGCGTTACGAGGAGGCATTGCCCTATTTGCGGAAGGTCATCAGACACGAGAAACGTCGTAAGCAGAAGGCCCGCGAGTGGTTCCTGTACGGCCAGATAAACGCCCTGCTGGGCCGCCGGCAAGAGGCCTACGATGCCTTCCGCCATGTGGTGCGACTGAATCCGCCATACGAGACGGAGTTCAATGCCCGTATCGCCCAGACGGAGGTGATGGCCGAGGGTAATGCGCGCCAGATGATCAGGAAGCTGAAACGCATGGCGGCATCGGACAATAACAAGGACTATCTGGAGCAGGTGTATTACGCCATCGGCAACATCTATCTGGCCCAGCGCGATACCGTGCAGGCCATTGCCGCCTACGAGGAAGGCAACAAGAAAGCCACGAGAAGCGGCATTGAGAAAGGTGTGTTGCTGTTGACGCTGGGTAACCTCTATTGGGAGCGTGAGCAGTTTGCCGACGCCCAGCGTTGCTACGGCGAGGCGATAGGACTGTTGGATCAGGACCGCAAGGACTATAAGCAGTTGTCGGAGCGTTCGAAGGTGTTGGACGAACTGGTGCCGCACACAAGTGCCGTCGAGTTGCAGGACTCGTTGCAGCGATTGGCGAAGATGCCCGAGGCCGAGCGGTTGAAGATAATTGACCGTATCATAGACGAACTGAAGAAGAAGGAAAAGGAGGAAGAGCGTGCCCGTCAGGAAGCCGAGACGGAGCAGGCATTGCAGAAACAACAGGCAGTAGGCAACCGTCAGCAGCAGCCCAACCGGCCTGCCGCGCAACAGCCGACGACGGCAGGTGGTGCGTGGTATTTCTATAATCCGCAGACCGTGAGCCAGGGTAAGCGCACCTTCGAACAGCAATGGGGCAAGCGCGAGAATGCCGACGACTGGCAGCGCATCAACCGCACCGTGGTGGCCCTGAATCAGGAGAATCAAGAGAATCTGGATAATCTGGAAAATCCGGATAGTCTGGAGAATAGCGGTATTGTGGCTGGTGATTCCATCGCCAGCGGTGAAAATGCCGAGCCCGTGGATAGTGCCGCCTTCGACCCCCACAACCGCGAATACTATCTGGCGCAGATTCCCTTCACGGAGGAGCAGCTGGCCGCTAGTCATGATATCATCAAGGACGGCTTGTATAACGCCGGTATCATCATCAAGGACAAGTTGGACAACCTGCCGCTGAGCGAGAAATACCTGACGCGACTGACGAGGGACTATCCCGACTACGAGCATAACGACGACGTGTGGTACCACCTATTCCTGCTCTTCTCGCGACAGGGGCGCACCACGGAGGCCGACCGCTGTCTGGCGATGTTGCAAGGCGACTTCCCGGAGAGCCAGTGGACCATACTGCTGACCGACCCGAACTTTGCCGAGAACCAGCGCTTTGGCGTGCATATCGAGGACTCGTTGTATGCCGCCACCTATGATGCCTTCCAGAATGACCGCCACATGGAGGTGAAGGGCAATGCCCAACTGTCGGAGAGTCGTTTCCCGTTGGGCCAGCACCGCCCGAAGTTCCTTTTCATTGAAGGTCTGAGCATGTTGAACGACGGCGATGCGCAGGGTTGTATGGAGCGCATGCAGCAGGTGGTGGAGAAGTATCAGGATAGCGAGGTCAGCGAGATGGCGGGTATGATATTGCGTGGCGTGCAGCAAGGCCGCACGTTGCATGGAGGCAAATTCGATATGGGTGACGTGTGGTCGTTGCGTGCGGCAGTCAGCATGTCGGGTGATTCGACAAAGGTCGACACGTTGCGTTTCGAGCGTAATACCAGCTATGTGTTTATGCTGGCATATCAGCCGGATAGCGTGAATCAGAACCAGCTGTTGTACGAGCTGGCGCGATATAACTTCTCGAACTATCTGGTGCGTAACTTCGATATCGTCATCGACCAAGACCCGAACGGGCTGGTGCGCATGCTGATAAGCGGATTCCTGAGCTATGACGAGGCGCGGCAGTATGCACGGCAGTTGTATGGCGTCGAGGGACATTTGAAGGAGTTGCTGCAGGCCTGTCGCAGCTTGATAGTCAGCGAGGACAACCTGCGCCTGCTGGGAACGACATACAGCTATCAGGATTACGAGGTGTTCTTCGAAAAGGAGATAGAACCCGTGAAGATATCGACGCAGCCGCTGTTGGATGAGCCTGAGAGCATTACGCAGGAAGAAGACCCCGACGACGTTGAACCTGCCGACAATGGAGACCAGCCGGCGAACAACAACAACGACTTTGACGACCTGTTTAACGACGGTCCCGTGCAACAGCCGCAGGTGATAGAATTTGACGACGACTTCTGGCGTTGACGCCGGGATGTCGGAATAACGGAATGACGGAATTACGGAATTACGGAATAACGGAATATAACGAAGAGATATGACGAACGGACGATTACTTTGGGCTGACGACGAGATGGAGCTGCTGAAGGCCCACTTGCTCTTCCTGGAGAAAAAAGGCTACGAGGTGGTGACGGTGACGAACGGAACCGACGCCATCGAGGAATGCCGCAAGGGCGGTTTCGACCTGGTGTTGCTCGACGAGATGATGCCCGGACTCTCGGGACTGGAAACCCTGCAACGCATCAAGGAACTGGCTCCGCAGTTGCCTGTGGTGATGGTGACGAAGAGTGAGGAGGAGGACATCATGAATCAAGCCATCGGACAGCAGATTGCCGACTACCTGATCAAGCCCGTCAACCCCAATCAGATACTGTTGACGCTGAAGAAGAACATCCACAGGCGTGAGATAGTGACGGAGGCCGTGCAGTCGGGCTACCAGCAGCAGTTCCAGCAGTTATCGATGCAGATTATGGACTGCCGCACATGGGACGAGTGGGTTGACATCTACAAGCGTCTGGTGCGCTGGGAGTTGGAGTTGAGCGCCACCGACTCGCAGATGACGGAGATGCTGCAGATGCAGAAGGAAGAAGCCAATCGCGGTTTTGCGAAATACGTGAAACAGCATTATATGGACTGGGTGCAGGGCAAGGAGCACCCCATCATGTCGAACGAGATATTCAAGACGCAGATATTCCCCTTGCTGAATGCTGGCGAGAAGGTGTTTCTGGTAGTGCTTGATAATTTCCGCTACGACCAGTGGAAGGTGTTGGAGCGTGAACTGAGCGACCAGTTTGAGATAGACGAAAGCCTGTATTGCTCGATACTCCCTACGGCCACGCAATATGCGCGTAATGCCATCTTCTCAGGACTGATGCCCGAACAGATTGCGCAGATGTTTCCGGAGCTATGGGTCGACGAGGACGAGGAGGAAGGCAAGAACCTGAACGAGGAACCGCTGATTCGTACCCAGCTGGAACGCTATCGCAGGAAGAACACGTTCTCGTATCATAAGATTAACACGTCGTCGGAGGCGGATAAACTGTTGCCGCAGTTGAAGACGATGGAGAAGAACGACTTGAATGTGGTGGTGTTTAACTTCATCGATATGCTCAGTCATGCCCGCACGGAGTCGAAGATGGTGCGCGAACTGGCCAACAACGAGTCGGCATACCGTTCGATTACGCTCTCGTGGTTCCGCCATTCTGTCATAGCCGACCTCTTCCGCGAATTGGCACAGACGGACTATCGCGTCATCATTACCACCGACCACGGAAGCATTCGTGCCAACAATCCCGTGAAGATTGTAGGCGACCGCAATACCAACACCAATCTGCGCTACAAACTGGGCAAGAGCCTGTCGTACGACTCGAAGGAAACCTTCGTCATCAAGGAACCGCGCAAGGCGCAGCTGCCTGCTCCGAACCTGTCGACGAGTTATGTGTTTGCAACGGGCGACGACTTCTTCGCCTATCCCAACAATTATAACTATTATGTCTCGTACTATCGCAACACCTTCCAGCACGGAGGTATCTCGATGGAAGAGATGATCATACCGATTATCACCCTGAAGGGGAAGAAACGGTAAAACGGAATAACGGATTAACGGAAAACGGAAATGGAAATCAAGATTCAAGACATAGACCACATCCGCGAGGCGGCTCGCGAATTTGTTGAAAACATCGGTGAGGCTCGCGTGTTTGCCTTCTACGGCAAGATGGGTGCGGGCAAGACTACCTTCGTCAAAGCTATCTGCGAGGAACTGGGTGTCGACGACGTCATCACCAGCCCCACCTTCGCAATTATCAATGAGTACACCATTGACCATTCACCGTTGAACATTGACCATTGCCCCACCTCCGAAAGCGCAGCAAATAATGGTCAATGTTCAATGGTCAATGGTCAATCCATTTACCACTTCGACTTCTATCGCATCAAAAAGCTGGAGGAGGTTTACGACATGGGTTATGAGGACTACTTCTACAGCGGGGCATTGTGCTTCATTGAGTGGCCGGAACTGATAGAAGAAATCCTGCCCGACGATGCCGTGCGTGTCAGCATCATCGAGCAGGAAGACGGAAGCAGGGTCGTCAGCTATTAAAGCGACAACCCTGATTTTTTTTACCTTTACAGGAGTGCCTCGAATTTCTCCTGAAGCTTTGCTTTGGACTGTGCGCCGACAATCTTGTCGACCACTTGGCCGTCTTTGAAGAAGATAATCGTTGGGATGTTGCGGATGCCGAATTCCATGGCCAGATCCTCACACTCCTCGACGTCGCACTTGCCGACGGTAATCTTGCCGTCGTACTCATTTGCCAGTTCGCTGATGACTGGACCTACCATACGGCAGGGACCACACCAAGTAGCCCAGAAATCAACTACCAAAGGCTGAGCGCCATTCTTCAGACTCTCAAAATTCTCACTTGTGATTGTTACTTCCATAATTCAATAGAGTTTTATAGGGTTATTACTGTTGTTTTATTGTTGTCGCTGCAAATATCGTGCCATTTAATTAATCTTACTAAAGTTTCGCAAGTGATGGCGCACCTGCACAATTTAACATAAAATAGGAATAAAAAAGGCTTCGAAGTTTGCTCAACTCACTGAAAATGAGTAAC
>ONMN01000070.1 GCA_900318885.1 uncultured Prevotellaceae bacterium
GGGAACGCCTGCGACATGGTCAGCTGCTGATCAGCAGTGAGTCCACGCAAATCAATTTCGTTATAATTCATCTCTAAATTCCTTTCTTTTTTATGTTTAACGCTGCAAAGGTACGAATATTTTCCACCTATTGCATGCATTTTTGTATTAAAAAAACAAAAAAATATGGTGCAGTCAGACTTTTTTCGTATATTTGCAGTCGCAGTGTGCAAAGTGCACCTACTGCAACATAAAATAACTAAAACTTTTTATAATATGACTTACAAAGTAATTGACATTGAGGGTGTAGGTGAAGTTTACGCCGAGAAACTGATTGCAGCAGGTATTAAGACCGATGCAGAGCTGTTGGAGAAATGTGCAAAGCCCGCAGGCCGTAAGGCACTGGAGGAGCAGACCGGCATCAGCGGCAAGCTGATTCTGAAGTGGGCGAACCACTGCGACTTGTATCGCATCAATGGCGTAGGTCCTCAGTTTGCAGAACTGTTGGAGGCCAGTGGCGTGGACACCGTCAAAGAACTGAAGCATCGCGTAGCCGAAAACCTGCAGAAGAAGCTGGAAGAGGTGAACGCCGTGAAGAATCTGACCAACCGCGTACCTGCCGTTGTAGAAGTGCAGAAGATGATTGACCAGGCTAAGGAACTGCCTGCTGTGATGGAATACTAATCAACGTTGAACATTGAACGTTGAACAGTGAACATTGCATAGTGAAAAGACGATAAAAATAGAGCGGCGACCGAATCGTCGCACACTAAAAAAGGCGACGGGAAAACCGTCGCCAACAAAGGAGGCCTGACATCAGGCCTTCTTTGCTGTTGTACACTCGTTGACGAGATAGACGATACTCATATACGGAATGCCAGAGTTCGTTTCGAGACCGATTTCACAGGTACGGCTGTTGCTGTAGCCCACCTCGATGTGGTTGGCCTCGATCTGTGGACGGAGTTTGCGGAGACCGTATTTGTTCAGTTCGGGGAATGTGAAGCCGCGATCGCCAGCAAATCCACAACATCCGACGCCTTCGGGGAGGAAGACGTTGTTAGAGCATAGCTTTGCGAGTGCTATCATGTCCTTATCGACACCCATCTGTCGTGTCGAGCACGTCAGATGCAGGGCGATATGACGGTCGACAGGATGGAAGTCGAGACGATCGACGAGATACTTCATGATAAACTCGGCAGGTTCATAGAGCTTCATTTTATGCATGACCTTGCCCTTCGGGCGAGCTTCTTCACGCTCGGCAGAGTCGATGCAAGCATCACTCTGCTCTCGCTCACCCATAACCTTGCCCTTCGGGCGAGCTTCTTCACGCTCGGCAGAGTCGATGCAAGCATCACTCTGCTCTCGCTCACCCATAACCTTGCGCATACGATGCAGACACGGACTTTGTGCACAAAGAACGGGATATTTACCCTCTTCACTGGCCTTCCAAAGGGCAGCTTCGAGTTCGGCACTCTTGCGGTCGGCGATGTCGAGCATGCCTTTCGATTCCCAGATCTGGCCGCAACACATGCGCTCCATACCCTCTGGGAAGATGACCTCATAGCCGGCTTTCGCCATGAGTTGGATGACCTCATCGACAAGGTCGTGAATCTTGCAGCCACTCTTCGACTGGCCCATGGTCTGATTGATGCAACTGGGGAAGTAAACCACCTTCAATGGCGAGTGTTCCTCCTCTTTATGTGGAATACTCTTCTCGATGATGAACTGAGTAAGGTCGGACTTCTTTGGTTGTCGATGCTTTTTCGGCATGGCGGTGGTCCAAAGGGGCAGGCCCATCTTGTTCATGCCGCGGCAGACACTGGACATGAGGGAGGGGCCGAGGGTGAGGTGAGCGGTGTGGGCCACGTCGAGGACGACGCGCAGGCCACTCTTGATGCCAGCCATGTGATTAGCTGCAAACTCACCAATCTTATACCCTGTAGGACTCTCGTTCATATCCATCTGACGAATCAGGTGCGTCAGTTCGCCGGTGTTGATCTTCATCGGGCAGGACGTCGAGCAAAGGCCGTCGGTAGCGCAGGTTTGGTCGCCATAGTATTTATACTGCTTCTTCAACGTGGTTAGGCGGTCCTGGATGGCGGCGACCGAATCGCCGCCCACTCGTAACTGCGCGGTAAGGTGGCGGATTTCGCGTTGGACGGCGATACGCATGCGGCTGGAGAGGGTGAGGCCGCACGACATGCAGTTGACCTCGCAGAAGCCGCACTCGATACATTTGTTGGCGCGTTTGACTTGCTCGACGGTTTCCTTGGCGGTAGAGAGCGACGGGTCCATGAGGTAGTGACCGCCGTCGGGGACTGCATCGAAGTCGAAATCGAGGACGGGCAAGGGTTTGAGGCACTTGATATAACAGTCGGGGTCGTCGTTGAAGATGACACCCTGATTCAGCAGGCCTTCAGGATCAAAAATGTCCTTCAGTTCCTTCATCACCTCGTAAGCCTTGTCGCCCCACTCATATTTCACAAACGGAGCCATATTACGGCCTGTGCCGTGTTCGGCCTTCAGCGAGCCGTCATATTCCTCGACAACGAGTTTGGCTACGTCGCGCATCATCTCGGCGTAGCGTGCCACCTCGTGTTCATCGGCAAAACTCTGGTTGAGGATGAAGTGGTAGTTGCCCTCGAAAGCGTGACCATAGATGCAGGCATCGTCGTAGCCGTGGTCGGCAATAAGTTTTTGTAATTTGACCGTTGCTTCGGGAAGGGATTCGATGGGGAATGCGACGTCCTCAATGAGACATGACGTGCCGACGGGACGGGTGCCACCAACACTGGGGAAGATGCCGGAGCGGATGGCCCAATACTTGCCATAAACTGCAGGGTCTTCGGTGAAGTCAGCAGGGATATACAAACGGAACTGACCCAGACACTCCTTAATCTTCGCAATCTTATCAAGTAATTGTTCATGCGTGATACCCTTGGTCTCGGTGAGGATGGCCGTGAGATTGTGGTAGTCGCCAGGTTCGACACCCTCTATCTTGCCTGCATCGACGTCGGCTTTGTATTGCAGGAATACAGGGTCGTCGACGGACGAGAGGGACTTGTAGTCGAGCATCTCAGCAGATTTCACCATCAGATTCTCAGCACTCATGGCGAAATCCTCGTCTCCTGCCTTCAGCTTCTTCATGGCGACGACGGCCTCGCAGCTCTCCTTCATCGTCATGAAGTAAACCATTGCCGAAGCTTTGAACGGATAGTCCTTCAGCGTCTTCATGGTCACCTCAGAAAGGAACGCCAGCGTACCCTCCGAACCGACAATGCTATGGGCAATGATGTCGAACGGGTCGTCATACGCGATTAAAGGGCGGAGGTTCAGTCCGGTGACATTCTTGATGCTGTATTTCTTCTGGATGCGTTCGGCAAGGTCCTTGTCAGCCCGCACACGATCGCGTAAGGCCTTGATACGTGCAAGAAACTCGGAATGGGTACGTTCAAATTCTTCGCGACTGCCTACCTCGTCGGTGTCGAGCACGGTACCGTCGGCCAGGATGATGCGTGCAGAAATAAGCATACGGTCGCTATTGGCATGGACACCGCAGTTCATGCCTGAGGCGTTGTTGACGACGATGCCACCCACCATCGCCGAGCCTATCGATGCCGGATCGGGCGGAAACACACGACCATGGGGTTTTAATATTTCGTTGACGCGAGCCCCGACGACACCCGGTTGCAATGTGATGACGTCATCGTCCGATAGGGTGTACTTCTCCCAATGTTTACCTGCGACAAGAAGTACGCTGTCGGTGCATGACTGTCCCGAAAGAGACGTACCTGCAGCACGGAACGTCACCGGAAGATGATGTTTGTGGCATAGTGCGAGGATGCGTGACACTTCCTCCTCGCCGTCACTTCGGATGACAACCTTGGGAATCTGTCGGTAGAAACTGGCGTCGGTACCCCAACCAAGGGTACGGAGCTCGTCGGTGTAGATACGGTCTGAGGGCAACATTTGCCGCAATTCAGATAGGAATTCGTTCAGCATAGGGCGCTTAGTTTTTAAGTTAGTATTCAATTTTGTGAGCAAATATACGAAAAAAATCGTATCATGCATTCTTTTTTAGGATTTTTTCGTATATTTGCAGGCAAAGAAACCTACCAGCGCTATGAACTTACGGTTATTGACCATCTTTTTCGTGTTGTTCTGCACTATGATTTGTGTGGCACAAAATTTCGAACTGCGCAAGGAGCACGACAGTCTCTACTGGTTGAATAGTTGGCGACTACCCTACCCTATCTACCAGTATCAGACGGGCGACGTGGATGGTGACGGACGAACCGATGCTATTGTCGGCGTGGTAAAAAGCACGCGGTTCTATCCCGAAAAGGCCCGCCGTATCTTTATCTTCAAGGATGTAAACGACAAGGCGCGGCCTTTGTGGTTAGGTTCGAAACTCGGTGGCGAACTCGAGGATTTCCGTTATGCCGACGGCAAGATTCGGGCGTTGGAACGTACCACCGACGGACAATATGTCGTGTCGGACTACGTGTGGGGCGGATTTGGAATGGTTTTTGACCATTATATTATAAAAGGTGTAGATAAAGAAACAGCAATAAAAACCTTGAACCGATGAAAAGAAAAGTATTTCTGTTGGCATGCGTGGCGGGCTTGATAGCAGCCTGCAGCCAGAAGCAAAGTGTAGTACAAATGCCGGTATCGACCATCGACGTAGAGAAGCTGGGTGACAGTATCGACTACGGCATGGATGTTTCCGGATTGAACCTAAGCGACCTGCGTATCTTGCGCAATGCTCCCGCAGCGCAGAAGGGCTATCCTTTTAAGGACTCCTATCTGCGTGGTATCTTCGAGAGTACCACATGGTACGACTCGCTGATGTACGATCTCGACGCAAGGATGCAACCCTTCGAGAGTAAGGACAACGAGAGTTGGCGCGATGCTTATATGCGAGCTATCGACGAACAGAAACTGGTGGTCTACAATGAGCAGGAGACAGCGTTCATGAATCGCCTGAAGGAACGCGAGGACGAGTTGAAGAAGCAGAACTTCGCGGTGGAAGAAGGTTTGCGCGTGAACATGGTGAATCTGCTGAATCCGACGCAGTTGAAGGACTTCGACACGACGCTGTGTCAGAAACTCGCTGAAGAAGGTTTCGCCATCGTGCCGTCAAACCACTCGCAGTTGTTCCACGTGTACGAACAGAACGACTACAGAGACTTCCCGAGTTTCGTAACCACCGACCTGTATCTGCAGCTATACCATTTGTATATTGACTGCATGCTACGCGAGGTGGAGGAAAACAAGTTGCTGCCGATGATGATACGATTCTGTCGCGACATGCACGAGATGTTGTACAATATGGAGCGCTGGTCGGGTTTCGACGAGAAGATCAATGCCGTGGCGCATCATAATGCAGCGTTCTATAACATTGCCTACAAGCTGTTCACGGGCGATTACATCTTTGCACGGGAGAAGGGCGACATCGACGTAGAGGAAGTCGAGAAGGTAATGAACGCCGTCGATGCTCCCAGCAATTTTATGCAAGACTACAAGGATATCCTTTTCAGTTATAGTCTCTTCCGACCACGCGGACATTATACACGAAGTGAAAAGCTCCAGCGGTATTTCCGCGGTATGATGTGGTTGCAGAGCGTACCATTTGGTACGAACCACAACGACGAGGTGCTCGCTGCCATTCAGCAGGCCTGCGCTCTGAAACTGAATAGTAGTGCAAAGAAGAACTACGACCGTTTGAACAAGTTTATCACGTTCCTGATGGGCGAATCGGACAATTTGAGTCTGCCACAGGTAATGGCCGAAGTCGAGAAGAGCGGTTTGCAGATGGAGGACCTCATGCACAACGATGACGCCATCGCGAAGATTACGGCAAAGCTGAACGAGATTGGTAACAAGCATACCCGTATTCGTCCGAAGTACGAGAAGACGAGCCACAACAAGATCAACGTCATGCCGCAGCGCTATCAACCTGATGCAGAAGTCTTGCAGGAGATGGTGGACTACGAGAACATCCCACCCCAGCGCACGACACCAAAGGGAGTGGACTTCATGGCTGCCATGGGCGTTGCTGCTGCAGAACAAATTCTGAAGGACGAGCAGACCGCATGGAAACCGCTGTTGCCAACACTGGAGAAGATGAAGAAACGCATGGGTGAAATTGATTGGACAGAGACCATCATCACCCAGTGGATGCAGACGCTGAAAGTACTGAACGACAACAAGGGCGACGATGCACCGTACTTCATGGTGAATCCGGCGTGGAGCAAGAAGGACTTGAATGCCGCCCTCGCGTCGTGGGCCGAACTAAAACATGACGCCATCCTGTATGCCAAGCAACCCATGGGTGCCGAGTGTGGTGGCGGCGGTCCCCCCGAACCTCTGGTAAAAGGCTATGTCGAGCCGAATGTGAAGTTCTGGAAAAAAGCCATCGAACTGCTGAAAAACACAGCAAAGTTGCTGAACGACGAAGACATGATGACCGAGAAGATCAAGGGTATCACAGAGCGCATGAACGAAGAGGTGACATTCCTTTTGCGCGTCAGTGAGAAGGAACTTGAAGGGAAGAGTCTCAGCGACGAGGAGTACGACCAAATAGGTTATATTGGTGCCACATTTGAGAATATATCCCTCGACTTGTTGCGTATGCCTAACCAAGAATTGTATGGTTGGGCCGATGTGCAGGGTGCAGACAAGAAAGTGGCTGTGGTCGCTGACGTGTACACCGCCAATGCCGACAACAACGACGCGAAGAGCATCCTCTTTGAGGCTGTAGGCGATGCCGACGAAATCTATGTCGTAGTGGAGATGGGCGGCTATCTATATTTGACACGCGGTGCCGTGCTGAGCTATCGTGAATTCATCCAGCCCATCGATGAGCCGCGCCTCACAGATGAGGAATGGCAGAAGCAGTTGGAGAAGAACCCTCGCAAGGGCGTTCCCGAATGGATGAAGGACATCGTCGTGCCACTGAAAAAGATGCCGGAACCGAATGAGGAAGTATTTTATTCTTCTGGCTGTTAGCATTGTGGTTTCGGTATGCCATGCCGACACGCTAAACGTTGTATTCACCGGCGACATCCTGCTCGACCGCGGGGTGCGCCGTGTGATTGATAAACATGGAGTCGACCACCTATTCACGGAGGGTGTCGACTCCGTGTTTCGCTCGGCACAAGTCGTCGTCGGTAATCTCGAATGTCCCGCAACGAAGATTCAGTCACCAGTTCAGAAACTATACATTTTCCGCGGTGAACCCGAGTGGTTAGAGGCGTTGAAAAGACATGGTATCACACATCTGAATTTAGCCAATAACCACAGCATCGACCAAGGCCGCGAAGGGCTGATAGATACAAGACAAAACATCATCAATACGGGCATAACGGCCATCGGGGCAGGAGCAAATATGACCGAGGCCGCGGAACCCGTGCTATTAAGCAGAACGCCCAGGAATGTCTGGTTGGTACCATCGTTGCGTCTGGCACTCGAAAACTACGCGTATTTACCCGACAAGCCATGTGTCAGCCAAGAACCGATGGACTCACTTTTGAATCGCGTCCACCGTTTACGCAAAGCTGATTCCACCGCCGTCATCATCGTGTCGTTGCACTGGGGCGGTGAGCATACCATGCATCCCGTTAACAGCCAACGATGGGACGCGCGTCAAATTATCCGTGCTGGTGCCGACGTGTTGGTATGTCATCACACGCACACTCTGCAGGACGTCGAGGACATCAACGGCCATAGCGTATTTTACAGCATCGGAAACTTCATCTTTGACCAGTCAAAACCTGAAAACACAAAGGCGTGCATTGTACGACTAAAAATCACTGCGGAAATGGTCACGACGGAGGCCATCCCGATAGAAATCAAGAATTGTGTGCCGCAAATCGTCCCTAATTTTTGATTTTTAACTAAATTCTTTCCACGTATTTGGGAAATATTTCGTATATTTGCGGAAACTTATATAATAACTAATCGCAAAATAACTAGAAATTCTATGACAGCATTAATTTCCGTCATCCCAATCGTATTGCTCATCGTACTGATGATGGGCAATTCTCCTCGCCCTATTCGCCGTGCCGAATATGGGCATCGTTCCCGAAAAGTTCGCTGAAACATCGATATACGGCATCACGCTGTGGTCGGTGGTCGAAGGGTTCCTCAAGGCATGTTTCCCGATTATCCTAATTATCATTTGTGCCATCTTCAGTTACAACATTCTTTGTGAGACGAAGGAGATTGAAACCATCAAGACGCAGTTCATCCAGATGACGTCTGACAAGGGTCTGTTGGTGCTGCTGTTGACGTGGGGACTTGGCGGTGTGCTAGAAGGTATGGCCGGTTTCGGAACGGCAGTAGCCATCCCAGCCGCCATCCTCATTGGACTGGGCTTCAAGCCAATGTTCTCCGCTGTCATCTGTCTGGTAGCTAATACCGTTGCCGTGGGTTTCGGTGCAGTAGGTCTGCCTGCTACGACATTGGCTAATCAAGTTGCTGCCAGTGGCACGGCCACACCTGAGGAATTGTGTGAGGTCGCCACCTTTATTATATTACAGCTCTCGCTGATGTTCTTCATCACGCCGTTCCTCATTCTGATGATGACCGACAAGACGAAGATTATCAAGAACCTAACTATTGCATTGTTCGTAGGCACCTGTTCTATCGTCGTACAGTTCTGCTGCGCTCATTTTATTGGTCCTGAGACCCCTGCTATCCTTGGTTCAGTAGCCGCTATCGCTGCCATGCTATTGTATAACAAGTTGTTCCTGCGCCACGAAGCCGAAAAGGACACCGTGCACATAGAGAAAAAAAAGTTCGGTGTCGCCAAGACCTTGAAGGCGTGGAGCGTGTACGGTCTCATCATCTTCTTCATTCTGATATCAAGTAAGATTGTGCCGCCCGTCAATGAATTTCTGAATTCGACACTCGTCACGAAATTTGACATCCCCGTCATCGGCAACACCTTTAAGTTCGGATGGCTGTCGAACGCCGGTTTGATGATTTTCCTTGGTGCCGTCATTGGCGGTTTGATTCAGGGTATGTCGTTTGGCAAACTGATGAAGTTGCTAGCGAAGACCACGCTGAATTTACAGAAGACCGTCGTCACCATCTGCTGTCTGGTGGCAATGGCGATGCTGATGAACAACACCGGCATGACCAACGACATTGCGAAAGGCCTTGTACTGCTGACTGGCGCCGCCTTCCCGTTCTTCGCCCCGCTCATCGGTAGCATCGGCACGTTCGTCACAGGAAGTGCCACCAATGCGAACATCCTGTTTGGCAAACTGCAGGCCACAGCTGCCAGCGACCTCGGACTGGTGAACCAAGGCACGTTCTTCGGTGTCACAGGTAGTGAGACCAACTGGCTCGCCGCTGCCAACTGTGCAGGGTCGGAGGGCGGCAAGCTACTGTCACCGCAGTCGATAGCTATCGCTACGGCAGCCTGTGACATGGAGGGTCAGGACGGTGACATCATGCGCAAGACCATGCCGTTTGCCATCTTCTGGATATTGATGAACGGATTGATGGTGTTCCTGGGGTTGCACGTGATTTAGTCGTTATATCGGAATTGTGTTATAACGTAATAACGAAAAAAGAAAGAAACAATATGAAAGTCGGATTATTCATTCCCTGTTACGTCGACACCGTGTATCCGGAAGTGGGCATGGCGACGTGGAAGTTGCTAAAGCACCTCGGACTCGACGTGATATACCCCGAGAAGCAGACGTGCTGCGGTCAACCGATGGCCAACGCGGGATTCGAGAAACAAGCCATCCCACTAGCCAAGAAATTCGAAGAGATGTTTAAGGACTTCGACTACGTGGTAGCACCCAGTGTTTCATGTACAGCATTCATCCGTCTGAACTATCCGCGACTGTTGAACCACGAGTGCGAGACGGCCAAGCGCTGCATGGATGTGGTAGAGTTCCTGCACGACGTAGTAAAGGTGGACCGCCGCTTGGGAACATTCCCACATAAGGTATCGTTACACAACTCCTGCCACGGCGTTCGTGAGTTAGGTCTCTCCTCCCCTTCTGAGCAACATGTAGCAAAGTTCAACAAAATTAAGGACCTGCTTCAGTTAGTGGACGGCATCGACATTGTGGAGCCTGAGCGCCCCGACGAGTGCTGCGGTTTCGGTGGAATGTTCTCTGTCGAGGAAACGGCCGTGTCGGCACAGATGGGTAAGGACAAAGTGGAACGTCACATGCAGACTGGTGCGGAATACGTAACAGGTCCCGATTGTTCGTGTCTGATGCACATGGCGGGCGTCGCTAAGAAGCAGGGTCTCAACATCCAGTTCAAACACGTCGTCGAGATTCTCGCCACAGGCCTGTAGTCGAATAACGAAATAACGGTATAACGTAATAACGAAGATTATGTCAACACAACATAGCAAAGCCGCCAAAGAGTTCTTAAAGAACCAGCAATATGCGCACTGGCACGATGCCACGTTCTGGGCCGTTCGCTCTAAGCGCGACAACATGGCCTACGGACTCGATGAGTGGGAACAGTTGCGCGAAAAGGCCTCACAGATCAAGCGCCACACCATCACGCATCTGGACGAGTATCTCGATCAGTTTGCTACCGCAGCTGAGAAGAACGGTGTGGAAGTACATTGGGCAAAGGACGCACAAGAATTCAACGAGATTGTCTATGGCATCTTGAAGAACCATAACGTCAAGAAGATGGTGAAGTCGAAATCGATGCTGACCGAGGAGTGCGGCATGAATCCGTATCTCGAAGCGCACGGCATCGAGGTGGTGGAAACCGATTTGGGGGAGCGCATTATCCAGTTAAAAGGGCAGGCGCCGAGTCATATCGTGATGCCAGCCATCCATTTGAACCACGACGACGTGGGTGAGTTGTTTGAAGAAAAGGGCATCTCGAACGAGAAGGGCAACCACGACCCCACGTACCTGACGTACCGCGCCCGACTGTCGTTGCGCAATGAGTTCCTCACTGCCGATGCAGGTATGACGGGTGCCAATTTCGGTATTGCCGAGACAGGCGATATCGTGGTATGTACCAACGAGGGCAATGCCGACATGAGCACAAGTTGTCCGAAACTGCACATTGCCGCCATCGGGTTGGAAAAGGTCATTCCCAACTACGAGTGTCTTGCCGTTTTCCAGCGCATGCTCTGTCGTGCAGGAACTGGTCAGCCAACGACAACGTATACGAGCCATTTCCGCAAGGCCCGCCCCACGGCCCATCACATGCACATCGTGCTGGTGGACAACGGCCGAAGTGAGTGGATTGCCAATCCAGAGCATTGGGAGTCGCTGAAGTGCATCCGTTGCGGGTCGTGCATGAACACCTGTCCCGTGTACCGCAGAAGCGGTGGATACTCTTACTCGTACTTCATTCCCGGTCCTATTGGTATTAATCTCGGTATGTTACGTGACCCGCAGAAACATAGTGGAAACGTCTCAGCATGCACGCTGTGCTTGTCGTGCCAGACCGTTTGTCCCGTCAAATTGAATCTCGGTGATCAGATATACCAGTGGCGACAACAACTCGACGATTTCGGCACCGCCAATCCGCAGAAGAAACTCATGTGTAAGGGTATGTCGATGGTCTATGGTTCACCCGGTCTCTACAATTTAGGTACGGGGCTTGCCCACTGGGCCAACTACATCCCCTCACCGCTCCTCAACTGTAGCCTCAACCCATGGGCTGAGGGTCACAAGATGATGGAATTCCCCAAGAAACCGTTCCACGAAATGATTAAGGAGATAGAAAAATGAGTAGCAAAGAAGATATATTAAAGAAGTATAGGGCGAACGTGCACGAGAAGTTCGACATGCCCGACCTCAGCGACATTGCGGCCGTCAAATACCCCGACCCACTGTTGCAGTTTATGAACATGACGAAGAGCGTAGGCGGCAACGCCATCGAGGTGGAGAAAGGTCGCGATATCAATGAACTTATTCGCGAGCTCTATCCCGATGCCAAGGAGATTGCTTCGAACCTGCCCGAGATTACCATTGCAACGCGTAATCCCGACGACGTTGGTCGCGCCCGCGACCTGAACGGCACCGATGTCGGCGTAGTCCGCGGCATTTTCGGTGTTGCCGAGAACGCCTGTGTCTGGATTCCCCAGCAGATGAAGGAAAAGGCTGTCATGTTTATCAGCGAGAATCTGGTTATCCTGCTTGACAAAAAACAGATTGTCAACAATATGCACGAGGCGTATAAGCGGATAGAAATGAATGACTACGGATACGGCACTTTTATTAGCGGACCGTCGAAAACCGCTGACATCGCGCAGGTGTTGGTCATGGGAGCACAGGCAGCCCGCTCAGCCACGGTGCTGTTGCTGGACGAATAAAGAAAGTGCACAGCGGTCACTTCATTCAAACTCCGCTGTGCACACATTTTTACTTCATTTCACCATAAGATAACTCTTCAGAGCTGTCACATAGTCCTCGAAGGCTTTTAAGCCTATGGGGGTAATACGGCAGATAGTACAGGGTTTCTTGCCTTTGAAGGTCTTTTCAACTTCGATGTAGCCAGCCGCCGAGAGTTTGTCGACTTGCACACTGAGGTTGCCTGCTGTAGCTCCCGTCTGCTCCTTGATGTACGGGAATTCAGCATCCTCGGCACTCACAAGCAGCGACATTACCGCCAATCGCAATTCAGAGTGCAGCAATGGATCTAACGTTGGAAACATCATAGACTCTGGTTTTTAAGCATCATTCCTGGGAGCAACAGACCGACAAGTGCGAATATAAAGATGGTGATGCAGGGCAGCGAGGCATTGACGGCGGCAGCTGTTAAACTATAGGATGACCCATTTGATATGAAGGCCATCACAATACCCATTCCTATATGGAAATGTTCCCACGCGAAGCAAAACAAGCCTGCCACAATGCCGAACGTCACCAACCAACGCTGTTTTAAAATGTGTCCCGTTATTGTGATGGCCATTCCCATCATCAGCACAATGACTGGCGCAACCCTAATCTGTGAGGCCACATATTCGCTTGGCGTCAAAAGGCGTGGTGCTAATATACCCCAGATAAGGGCGATGACAAAGAATCCGATGCCGAAATAACCAAACGTTATCCACGTTTTGGCAATCATCGAGCTAACAAGACTCACGGGTGTATGTTCACGATCCTTAATATATTTACGCGATAGCAGCCAGATGACAACTGGCAGGGCAAACCAGAGCACATGTCCTATACCTATCATTCCCTGACTCATCGTAATCATGTTGATGACAGCGACCAGAACGGCTGTACACATAATACATATTCCTGAGATGTAGAGCGACTGACCTGTGGTTTTAGACACAACACGGCGACTCTGTTCTATCTGTTTCGTGATGATTTCAAGACTGCGCTCGGCAGTCATATTGCTGTTTTCTTCCATGATTCTTTTCTGTTTTTTAGTTGTTACTGATTAAGTTGACGTTTTCTCTTTTGGCCTCGACCCCACCCCTGCAGAAGGTGCGGTTTTGACCTTTTGTGTTCGAATCACGATGCAAAGGTAAAGTAGTTTATTTTATAAACCAAATTATTTCGCAAAAAACTTAGACTTTTAAACAATCTTTAACTATCATAACCGCATGATTGTTATTTATTAAAAGTATTGAGGAGATTTATGATACACGTGACATCGTTGTCTGCCAGCGTCTGATTACAGGGGATGGAGAGTTCCTGAGCATGAATCCTTTCAGTAATGGGAAATTCATGAGTATTCCATTCTGGATAGCATTTCTGTTTATGCGGCGGAATGGGATAGTGAATCTCCGTCCCTACGTCGTTGTCAGCCAAGTAGCGTTGCAGTTCGTCACGACGCTCACACAACACAGGGAAGATGTGCCATACACTATCGCGGCCGGACTGCGGAATCGTGATAGCAGGATTCTTCACGTTATTTATATATAGAGAGGCGATCTCGCGACGACGGGCGTTGCTGGCGTCAAGGTCATGCAATTTGGCATCAAGGATGGCAGCCTGCAGTTCATCGATACGGCTGTTACGACCGATGTGGTCGAAGACGTAGTGGCGAGCAGAACCATAATTACCCAAAGCACGGATGAGGGCAGCGACTTCGTCGTCATCAGTGGTCACAGCACCAGCATCTCCGAAGGCGCCGAGATTTTTCGTGGGGTAGAAGGAGTGAGCGGCGGCATCGCCAAGGGAGCCGGTCTTACCCGACGGAGATTGCAACGCCACACTTTGAGCACAGGTCAAAGAACCGTCGGGAGTCGTGGCACGGCAGCCGTGGGCTTGGGCATTATCCTCAATAAGCTTCAGATTATATTTGGAGCAAATCTTCCCTATCCTATCGGTATAGGCACAGCGACCGTAGAGATGGACTATCATGATAGCACGGGTACGCGGAGTGATGGCCTGTTCGATGAGCGTATCGTCAATCTGGAGCGTGTTGATATCGGGTTCAACAAGAACAGGAGTAAGGCGATTTTCAGTAATGGCAAGGATAGAAGCAATATAAGTATTTGCCGGAACAATAACCTCGTCACCATCCTTCATAACACCCAATTCCTTGTATGCACGCAGTATCAATGTTAAAGCATCTAGTCCATTAGCACAACCTACACAGTGTTTAGTACCTATATATTCTGCATAGTGCTGTTCGAAACGCTGCGTAGCTTCACCACGTAGATACCAACCGCTCTGCAGCACCTCGTCGGCAGCATGCACATATGGTTCGTTAATCCGTTTCAGGTCTAAATATTTCATAGGTCCCATTCATAACGGTCAAAAACAATGCCTCGTCCACCGAATCCCTCTTTCTGGAACACCAGCGGTTCAAGGATGGCGTTGCTGTCGGGTTCGGCGCTTGTACCAAACTCGAAGTAGGGCCAATCGATGTAATCGTGACAGATGATGCGGTCGTAAAGAATGTCGATAGCACCCAGTTGTTTGCCAAGCGGAGTAGCCGAACTGTATTGTGCCCGCACGACCTGTGCAGAGACATAGATGACCATACCCGCAAGGATTTCGCCACCTTGCTTTGCAAGATACAACACGATATTATCAGGGAAACGCGAGGCGAGCAACGAAATCTCGTCGAGCGTATGGACGGGCTTCGAATCATACTTCGTGCGAAGATTGTCATTGAGCACCTGCCAGAATCCTGCATAATCGGTCGAACGCTCCACCGTCAGGCCAGCCTCTTGGGCACGTTTCAGTGCACGGCGTCGGACACGCTCCCAACGAATGGCGGTACGCTGAATGATACAGGTACCCAGGTCGCGTTCCTGCAAACGGGCATCGCTGGTGCGGCAGATGGCATAGAGGTCCTCTTCGGCAGCCATCTGGTGGTAAATCCAGGGAATGCACTTATATAGCACCCGCCGGAAGCCCTGACTGCGCAGATAGTCGTTCAGTTCGGCAAACAGCGTGACGGTAGCGGCAGCCGTCGTCTTCGCATCCATCAGCAAGCCACCATAGGTCAGTCCCGCATGTGACTGCAAGACATCACCCTTACGATTGGCAGGCAACAAGGCACATAGTCTGCCTTTATCATAAAACATCAACGAATAATCAGCAAATCTATCGGCATGATAGTCCATGTATCCCCGATAAAACAGGAACGTAGCATTCTTGGAGTGCCTCACAAAGGCATCCCACTCTTCTGCTCTATCCGGAGTATATCTGACGATATCAATCATTGCGTTTTACCCAATCCTGGAATTCATCATACTCGTATATGTACTCGTCCTCATCGAACAATTCCGAGGCCAGTACCAGACACACGGCACCGCTACTGAAGTCCTCCAGTGTGCGCCAAACCCCTATACCGATGTACAAACCCTGATAAGGATGGTTTAGATGATAGATTTCCTTACCCCCACGACCATCATCAACAGTGACATCAAACGAACCACTGACAGCAATCACGATTTCCTCACAGGTACGATGGGCATGACCACCACGTCGCTCACCAGAAGGCACGTCGTAGGTCCAGTAGACACGGGCAATGTCGAACGGGATGTTTTTGCTCTGTTCGGCAACTGTCAGATTGCCCCGTGGGTCAACAATTTTCGGAAGGTCAATGAGTCTTGCTTTCATACTTTTTTCGCTTTTCCATGCGGCAAAACCGCATGGTACAGGGCTTTAGTGTTCGAACTTGGTGTATGGGTCAGTACCGAGGACGGTCTTTGCCAGTCGCTTAGCCTTGTCGCGGAGGGCATTCACATCGTCGCCCACCTCACCGTAGCAGAGCACGACACCCATACGGCGACCTTTGTGAGCTTCGGGTTTGCCGAAGATGCGGATGCGCGTGCGGTCTTCTTTGAGGGCGTCGACGAAGTTGTAGTCGAGCAGCGAACGGTCGACGGGTGTGGAGGCTTCCTTCGGGGACAGAATAACGGCCGATGCTCCTGCATGCTCCAGATGGATGCCGGCAATGGGCAGCCCCATGACGGCACGGAAGTGGAGCTCGAACTCCGAGAGATTGGTGGTATGACCCAACGTCACCATCCCCGTGTCATGGGGACGCGGCGAGAGTTCGGAGAAAATAACCTCACCCTGTTTCGTCAGGAAGAACTCAACGCCCCAGATGCCAGCACCCGTTAGTGCCTTTGTCACCTTGTCGGCCATCATCTGCGCCTGCTTCAGAGCCTCATCACTAATCTTATACGGCTGCCACGACTCGCGGTAGTCGCCGCTCTTCTGCACATGTCCTATTGGGGGACAGAATAGCGTGGGCCACCCGTGCTGCTGGGTTATGGTAAGGAG
Source organism: uncultured Prevotellaceae bacterium (assembly GCA_900318885.1). GTDB lineage: Bacteria > Bacteroidota > Bacteroidia > Bacteroidales > Bacteroidaceae > Prevotella. Next base: position 16,692 of record ONMN01000070.1, read on the forward strand.
AGTGAACTCAGAATCGAAGTCGATGAACTCCTCGATGATGACTTCCTTCACATCGCCACGCGAGCCTTCCATCGCCTCACGAAATGCCTGTTCCAGCTCTCCATCGTTGTGAACGTAGCTCTGACCATGACCTGAAGAAGACATCAGGGGCTTTACGACGCATGGAAATCCAATCTCGTCTGCAGCAGCCTTGAACTCGTCGAATGTCTTGGCGTAGAAGTACTTAGCCGTGCGTAGGCCCAACTCCTTAGCAGCAAGGTCACGGATGGCACGACGGTTCATTGTGTAGTTGACGGCACGTGCCGAGGGTACCACCTGGATGCCTTGCTCCTCGAACTTGAACAAGCGCTCGGTACGGATAGCCTCAATCTCCGGCACGATGATGTCGGGCTGGTGTTTTTTCACCACGGCTTCGAGAGCATCACCATCAAGCATCGAGAACACCTCGCGCTCGTCGGCCACCTGCATGGCCGGCGCGTTATCGTAACGGTCACAGGCAATCACATACTGACCAGCCCTCATGGCGGCAATCACAAACTCCTTGCCCAGTTCGCCTGAGCCTAAAAGCAATATCTTTTTCATAAAAGAAGCCTATCTGTTTTTATACATGTTGTCGTAATACTTCTGATAGTCGCCGGAGGTAACGTTATCGAGCCACTCCTGGTTATCGAGATACCAGCGGACGGTTTTTTCTATTCCTTCCTCGAACTGCAGAGAAGGCTCCCAGCCTAACTCTTTCTGGAGTTTCGAACTGTCAATAGCATAGCGCAGGTCGTGACCGGCACGATCGGTAACGAATGTGATGAGATCCATGTCCTCTCCTTCCTTGCGTCCCAGCAGACGGTCAACGGTCTTGATGACCACCTTGATGATATCGATGTTCTTCCACTCGTTAAAACCACCGATATTATACGTCTCGGCAATCATACCCTGATGGAAAATCAAGTCGATAGCACGGGCGTGATCCTCTACGAACAGCCAGTCACGCACGTTCTCGCCCTTGCCATAGACTGGCAACGGCTTGCGATGACGGATGTTGTTGATGAACAGCGGAATCAGCTTCTCGGGGAACTGATAGGGACCATAGTTGTTCGAGCAGTTCGTCACGATGACGGGCATACCGTAGGTGTCGTGATAAGCACGAACGAAGTGGTCTGAAGAAGCCTTCGCAGCACTATATGGTGAGTGCGGGTTGTACTTCGTCGTTTCCAAGAAGAACTAGACGCAGTCGTCGTGAACGGTGGTTCGATACCCTCAGGGTGTGTCAGTTCCAGTGCACCATACACCTCGTCCGTCGAGATGTGATAGAAGCGCTTACCCTCATAACGCTCTGGCAGCGACTCCCAATAGAGCTTTGCAGTCTGTAGCAGCGACAACGTACCCATCACGTTAGTCTTGGCAAACGTAAACGGATCCTTAATAGAACGGTCTACATGCGATTCAGCAGCCAAGTGGATGATACCGTCCACCTTCTTGTCCTGCATCAGCTTGTAAAATGCGTCAAAGTCGCAGATGTCCATTTTTACAAACTCGTAGTTGGGCTTGTTCTCCACGTCCTTCAGGTTCGCGAGATTGCCAGCATACGTCAACTTATCGAGGTTGATGATATGGTACTCGGGATACTTGTTCACAAACAGGCGCACCACATGGCTTCCAATAAAGCCTGCGCCACCAGTAATAACGATTGTACGTTTCATATAGCTATATTTTTAATGTTTTCCTAATGTTATAACTTCACAATCACCGAATTTATTGCCCTCAATGGTCAATCTTATCAACGTGCGTTCCTTATGCCAACCTTGCAAACCTGCCGCACCGGGATTGATGTGCAGCATATTCAACGTCTTGTCAAACTGCACTTTCAAAATATGACTATGACCCGCCACGAACAACTGAGGCGGATTGGCATAGAGCATGCCACGAACGCTGTAGTCGTAGTTGCCAGGATAGCCACCGATGTGTTTGATGAGCACGTCGACATCCTCTATCTTAAAACGATTTAGTTCGCGATACATCAGCCGCAGGTCACCGCCGTCACAATTGCCGCAGACCGCACGCAACGGTCGGAATGCCGCCAGTTTCTCTGCCACCTCTACACTTCCGATATCACCGGCGTGCCAGATCTCGTCGCAGGGTTCGAAATAATGCAGGTATTTCTCGTCCCAATAGCTATGCGTATCGCTGATAATCCCTATTCTTTTCATAGTTCGAAACGTTTACGAATGAAGTCAGCAATGATTTTTTCCGTGGCCTGCAGCCCCAACACACTAGCGTCGATGCAGAGGTCGTAGCTCTCAGCTGCACCCCACTTCTTGCCCGTATAGTAGTTGTAGTAAGAGGCACGTTGCGATTCATGCTGCTTGATGAACTTATTGGCGGCAGGCACGTCCAAATGCTGTTTGGCCATAATCTGGTCGATACGGAAACGCTTCGAGGCAGAGATGAATACGCTTACCACGTCCTTGCGTTCGCGCAACACATAGTCGGCACAGCGTCCAACGAACACGCAGGAACCTTCGTCGGCAGCCTTTAGGATGGCGTCGCTTTGAAACTTAAACAAGCTATCCTGCGAAAAACCGTTCAAATAGAGATTTTCGTCGGGAACCGCAGCAGAATGCATGTGGAAGAGCGAACGGAAAATACCGCGCCGCTCGTCGTGCTTTTCGAAGAATTTCTCCGAATAGCCGCTCTCTTTTGCGGCCAGATCCAGCAGTTCGTGGTCGTAATACTTGGCACCAAAGTCCAGTGCCAGCATGCGTGCAATATCGTGGCCGCCACTACCCAACTGCCGACCAACACAAATGATGATATGTTTATTTGTTTCCATTCTTAATTCCTAACTTCTCTAACTTCCTTACTTCTTAACTTCTTCATATACCACATCAGTATCGGGATGGTCATAGCAAACGAACCAAAGTCGGACACCGGCATCGAATACCAGACGCCATCCAGCCCCCAGAACATCGGGAACACATAGGCCATCGGCAACAAGAGTATCAACTGTCGGGACAGCGATAGGAATATCGATATTTTCACCTTTCCCAAACATTGGAAGAAATTGGTGATGACAGCCTGCGAGCCTACGACGAAGAACACCATCATGTCTATCACGATACCCCGTGCCGACAATTCAAGTAGCGTCTCGTCAGTGGTAAAAATACGGGCAATCTGTCGTGGGAAAGCCATCGAGAGTCCCCACCCCACCAGCAGGATGGCGGTGGAGCAGGCGATAGTGAGCCATAGGCAGCGGAACATACGGTCGAACTTCTCGGCACCGTAGTTGTAGCCCACGATGGGTTGCATACCCTGAATCATGCCCATAACGAACATGAAGAACACCATGACCATCGAGTTGGCTATCGAGTAGGCGCCAACGGCCATGTCACCACCATAGCGCACAAACTGGTTATTCATGAAGATAACGATGACACACGACGTGGTCTGCATCAGGAACGGCGATATGCCGATGGCGACGATATTCCTCACCAAATAGCCTCGCAGGCGGTAAATCCCCCTCCGCAAGTGCAGTATTTCGTTCTTGTCCGAGAACAGCCACATCTGCCAGCACAATGCCAGCGACTGCGACATGATGGTAGCCAGCGCTGCACCACGGATGCCCCATCGGAACCACCATACAAAGGCCACGATAAGCACAATGTTACAAGCCACGGTAAACAGTGTGGCATACATGGCGTGTTTGGGCTTGCCTGCTGCACGCAGTACCGCATTCATGCCGAAATACATGTGTGTCACCATGTTGCCCAATAGAATGACGGTCATAAACTCCTTGGCGTAGGGCAATGTAGCGTCGCTGGCACCGAAGAACCGCAGGATGGGTTCCAGGAATACCAGACAGACCACCATAAAGAGGAAACCGATAATCAGGTTCAGCGTCACCGTGTTGCCCAATAGCAACTGTGCACGCTTGTAGTCGCGCTGACCCAGTTTTACGCTGATACACGTCGACGCGCCCACACCCACTGCCGCACCAAATGCAGCGCTCAGGTTCATAAACGGAAACGTGATGCCCAAACCGGCAATGGCCTCGGGACCCACCACCTGTCCGATGAAAGCACGGTCGATAATGTTATAGAGACTGGAGGCCGTCATAGCCACAATAGCGGGCAACGCATACTGTGTCAGCAGTTTGCCCACGGGCTTCGTACCCAGTTCTAATGTGGCTTGTTTATTCTCCATAAGCGTAAATCTTTTGCAAAGGTACTTATTTTTTTTCACTTAACAAAAGAAACGCCAAAAAGTTAACATAAAAAGTCTTTATCGTTTTTCCTTGAAGAACAGTTGCATAAGCTGGCGGCATTCCTCTTCAAGGACGCCGGCGGTAACAGTACAACGGGGATGAAGGGCGTGGGGGGCGAAATCGGAGTAGCCACGCTTGGGGTCGCGACAGCCATAGACGACGCGGGGAATCTGACTCCATCCGAGAGCTCCGGCACACATGGTACAGGGTTCGACGGTGACGTAGAGGGTGCAGTCGGTGAGGTATTTTCCGCCTAACTCGTTGGCTGCCATAGTAATAGCCTGCATCTCGGCATGGGCCGTGACGTCATTGAGCATCTCGGTAAGGTTATGTGCCCGCGCAATAATGCGGTCCTGACAAACCACAACGGCACCAATGGGTATTTCGCCCTCTTCGAAGGCCTGCTGTGCCTCAGCCAAGGCCTTACGCATATAGATTTCGTCTTTATTTTCTTGTTCCATGTTTGCAAAGTTACGAATAAGTGAGCGAAATACCAAATAAATTTGAGCATTTCCGAAAGAAAAGTAACATCGACGCAGTCAAAGTTACAAAATATTTCGTAACTTTGCAATGTGAATTGGAAAATCGTACATATTGACGAAACGGATTCGACGAATCGGTGGCTGCAAAAATATTTAGCAACGGACGAACGGGACGATGCCAATATGGTGGTTTGGGCGGAGTACCAGACGGCGGGTCGCGGTTGCGGGACGAACCAGTGGGAGAGCGAACGGGGAAAGAACCTGACGTTCTCGATACTGATTCATCCCAAGGATTTGCCTGCGACGCAGCAATTTCATATCTCGATGGCAATCTCGCTGGCCATCTGCGAAGCGTTGGAACAATACATCGGTGATGTGAGCATCAAGTGGCCGAACGACATCTATTGGCGCAACGGCAAAATTGGCGGTATTCTGATAGAAAACACGCTGAAGGGCAGCATCATCATGGAGAGCATCATTGGTGTTGGGCTGAACGTGAACCAGCGCATATTTAAGAGCAACGCACCCAATCCGGTATCGATGTGGCAGATTTGTGAGCACGAGACTGATCGTGAAGCGTTACTGAAGGAGATTTTGGAGGCGTTTGAACGGACCTTGGGTTCTAAAATTCGCGAACAGTATCTCTCGAAGCTCTACCGTCGCAAGGGGTATCATCCTTATGCCGACAAGGAGGGCGCATTTATGGCGGAAATCGTGACGGTGGAGGACGACGGACACCTGATGTTGCATGACGACAACGGCAAGGAAAGACGGTATGCATTTAAAGAAGTACAATTTATCATATAAAACGAAAAAGTTATGGCAAGATTTAAAAGAATTCTATTGAAACTCTCGGGTGAGAGTCTGATGGGTAAGCAGGGCTATGGTATCGACCCTGAGCGTCTGAGCGACTATGCGCGCCAGATTAAGGAAGTGAGTGAGATGGGTGTGCAAATCGGCATCGTCATTGGAGGCGGAAATATCTTCCGCGGACTGTCCGGTTCGCAGAAGGGTTTCGACCGTGTGAAAGGCGACCAAATGGGTATGTGCGCTACAGTAATCAATTCGCTGGCACTGAGCTCAGCGCTGGGTGCCGTGGGTGTGAAGAACAAGGTGCTGACGGCTATCCGCATGGAGCCTATTGGCGAGTTCTACACCAAGTGGAAGGCTATCGAAGCTATGGAGCAGGGCTATGTGTGCATCTTCTCGGCAGGTACGGGTTCACCTTACTTTACGACAGATACGGGCTCATCGTTGCGTGGTATCGAGATTGAGGCCGATGTGATGCTGAAGGGAACGCGTGTGGATGGTGTTTATACTGCCGACCCCGAGAAAGACCCCACGGCTACCAAGTTTGACGCTATTACATATAAAGAGGTACTCGCGCGAGGACTGAAGGTGATGGACCTGACGGCTATCTGCATGTGTCAGGACAACAACCTGCCCATCTACGTGTTCAATATGGACGTGGTAGGAAACTTGAAGAAAGTGATGGACGGCGAGGAGATTGGAACCTTAGTGCACAACTAAAGTTTCAAGTTTCAAGATTCAGGTTTCAGGCCTCTTCAAACTCTACGTATTCGCCATCGGAGTCGTCGAAAATCTTCTTGCTCTCGCGCGTCTCGTGATGGTGGTCGATAATGGTTTCGCCCGTTGCAGTCTGAGTGTGACGGGCGTTTTTCTGTTCTTCGTTCTGTGAAGGTTGAACCCGCTCGGCACTCTGAGCGCTCTCGTCACCATTGGTATTTTCGGCGCGCGACTGCTGAGGTTGCGGACGCTGACTATACTGCTGGCGTTGGCGTCCCGTTTCGTTACGGTAGCGTTGTTCCTTACGATCGGCAGCTTCCTCGACAGCCCGCTTGGTATCCTTGATCTTCTTCAGGATACGACTGCCCACTAACATCAAGATGAACACGATGAGAAAAAAGACAAAAAGAAGGATTGCCATAAGCTTATCTCATTTTAGGTTATTAGTTACAATTTATTTCTTTCGATGCGAATCATCTACCAAAGAGAGTATGACATACCACGCAATAATAGCCGCCAGACCGCTGACGCCCAACAACAGAAACAGCGGAATGCAGGTCATGAGGAATATATACTTGGTTTCATTACCCTTCCAGCCCCACGTCTTGAACTTGAGGGCAAACATCGGAATCTCGCTAACCAACAAATAGCAACTGACAAAAACGCCTGCAAGGACAATCCAAGCGGCATGAGGCAGCGTCGTGAGCCAATCGCCACAATCAACGATGAGCGAAGCCCAGAAGAGTGCATTGGCAGGAGTGGGAAGTCCGATGAACCCCATTGCCTGACGCTCGTCGAGATTGAACTTTGCCAGACGCAAGGCCGAGAATGCCGCCATTACGAATGCCAAGAAGGGTATCCACTTGTTGGGGAAAGTATCTGACAACGGGAAAAATTCCTGAAGTTTACAGAATACGATGGCTGATGGTGCAAATCCGAAGGTAATGTCGTCGGCCAGCGAGTCGAGTTCCTTGCCAATGGGCGAACTGACGTGCAACAAGCGTGCCGACATGCCGTCGAAGAAATCGAATACTGCACCGATGATGATAAATAGCAATGCCAACTTGTATTCACCTTGGAATGCCCAATAAGTGGCTATACAACCCGAAATCAGATTCAGGCAAGTGATTGTATTGGGAATATGCTTCTTCATGCCAGTTTTGCTATAACTGTTTGGTCACCGGTAGTAGGCTGGTCCATTGTGACGCAAGCCTTAGCGGTCAAGGGCAGATAGACATCAACACGCGAGCCCAGTTTGATAAAGCCCAGATGTTCGTCGATGTAGCACTCTTCGCCTTCCTTGGCATAAGTGACAATGCGGCGAGCCAACGCACCAGCAATCTGGCGCACAAGGACATCCTCACCGTCAGGAGTCGTAATCATGATGTCGGCATGCTCGTTCTCCTCGCTGGCCTTTGGCAACCATGCCTTGTGGTAGTTGCCGTTCTGATGGTGAACGAACTTCACCTTGCCATCGACAGGAAACCAATTAGCATGAACATTCAACGGACTCATGAAGATGCTGATCATGAGGCGTTTATCGTGGAAATACTCGTTCTCCTCAGCTTCCTCGACGACCACAATCTTACCATCGGCAGGTGCCACCACAAGTTTCTCGGTGTCACCATTGTAATAGCGGATAGGGCAACGGTAGAAATTGAGTGCCATCATCCAGGCTGCACCAAAAATGAGGACAAAAGCCCAAAAAGGTATAGGCGACTCGACGAAAAACCAAAGCACACAGCCTATAGCAAAGATGGCCAGCATGCTCAGCGTAAGTTCGTTGGTGCCCTCACGATGGATACGAATTTTCTTCAGTTTTTTTATCCTTGTTCCCATGAAATGTCATACTTTTGTCTGCAAAGGTACAAAATAATTCTTAATTCATTATTCATAATTCATAATTTTTTTGGTTATTTCGGTTTTTTACCGTAACTTTGAGGCTCAAAAGCGAAAATATTGCACATTTTATGGAAGATTTCATACACTTGCATGTACATACATATTACTCCATACTGGACGGTCAGTCAAGTATCAAGCGGCTGGTTGACAAGGCCATCGGCAACGGCATGAAAGGCATGGCCATTACCGATCATGGTGATATGTTTGGCATCAAGGAATTTCACGATTACGTCGGCGGCATCAACAAAGGACGCAAGAAAGACGGGCTGGAACCCTTCAAACCCATCTTCGGTTGCGAGATGTATGTGTCGCGCTATGGGTCGAAAATGCTCAAGGACGACAAGAAACACCAAGGTGGTTATCACCTCATCGTGTTGGCCAAGAACTATACCGGCTACAAGAACCTCATCAAACTGGTGAGTCGTTCGTGGGTGGACGGTTTCTATATGCGTCCACGTACCGACCGCGAGGATTTGGAGAAATACCACGAGGGACTCATCGTCTGCTCGGCATGTATTGCTGGCGAAGTGCCCAAGAAGATACTGAACGGCGACATTGCCGGCGCCCGCGAGGCCATCGAATGGCATAAACGAGTGTTTGGCGACGACTACTATCTGGAGTTGCAGCGCCACGAGGTAAAAGACCCCACCATCCGTGCCAATCGCGAGACGTTCCCCATGCAGGAACAGGCCAATAAGGTGCTCATTGAACTGGCCCACGAATACGGCATCAAACTGGTTTGTACCAATGATGCGCACTTCGTAGACCAAGAGAACGCGGAAGCCCACGACCACCTGTTGTGTCTGGCGACGTCGAAGGACTTGGACGACCCCACGCGAATGCTGTATTCGAAGCAAGATATTAGACAAGATAGAGATCTACAGCATCGACCACGACCCCATCATGCCATTCTTCCCCATTCCTGAGGATTTCGGAACGGAGGAACAATGGCGCCAGAAATTCTCGGAGGATGACCTGTTCAGGGAATTTACCAGCGATGAAAACGGGGAGAACCCGTTATCGCAGGAGGAAGGTGAGAAGAAAATCAAGAAACTGGGTGGTTACGACAAGCTGTACCGCATCAAATTTGAGGCCGACTACCTGGCCAAATTGGCTTACGAAGGTGCTGCCCGCCGCTATGGGACGCCATTGCCTCAAGAGGTCGACGACCGTGTGCGCTTCGAGTTGCACATCATGAAGACGATGGGTTTCCCGGGCTACTTCCTTATCGTGCAGGACTTCATCAATTCCGCTCGCGACGAGCTGGGCGTAATGGTAGGTCCCGGACGTGGCTCTGCTGCCGGTTCCGTTGTGGCTTACTGCCTGGGAATCACGAAGATAGACCCGTTGAAATACGACCTGCTGTTTGAGCGTTTCCTGAATCCAGACCGTATCTCGTTGCCTGATATCGATACCGATTTCGACGACGATGGCCGAGGCCGTGTGCTGAAATGGGTGGAGGACAAATACGGTCACGAGAACTGCGCTCATATCATCACCTATGCCACAATGGCAACGAAGAACAGTATCAAGGATGTGGCCCGTGTGGAAAAGGTGCCATTGAGTATCGTCAACTCTCTTTGCAAGGCTATTCCCGACAGGTTGAAAGACCCCCAGACCGGCAACGACTTGAAGATGAATTTGCCCAACGCCATCAAGTGTACGCCAGAGTTGCGCGATGCGGAGGCTTCGACAGATCCTGCTCTGCGCAATAGCATCAAATATGCGAAGATGCTCGAAGGCACCGTTCGCGGTACAGGCATCCACGCCTGCGGATTCATCATCTGTCGCGACCCGATTTCCGACTGGGTTCCTGTCTCGACAGCCGACGATCCCGACTTCAAGGATACCAAGACCAACTGTACGCAATACGACGGTCACGTCATTGAATCGACGGGACTCATCAAGATGGACTTCCTGGGGCTGAAGACCCTGTCGGAGTTGAAAGAGGCTTGTGCCAATATCAAGTTGACGCGAGATATCGACATCGACCTCGACAACATCCCCATCGACGACCCCAAGACCTTCGAACTCTACCAGAAAGGCGGCACCATCGGCACCTTCCAGTTTGAGTCGGCAGGTATGCAGAAATACCTGCGCGAGTTGCATCCTACGGTATTTGAGGACCTCATCGCCATGAATGCCCTCTATCGTCCAGGACCTATGGATTATATCCCCGACTTCATCAAGCGCAAGAACGGGCTGGAACCTATCACCTACCCCATTCCTTGCATGGAAAAATACCTGAAGGACACCTACGGCATTACCGTCTATCAGGAGCAGGTGATGTTGCTCTCGCGTCAGTTGGCAGACTTCACGCGTGGTGAGAGTGATGCCCTGCGTAAGGCGATGGGTAAGAAGAAAAAAGATATCGTCGACGCCATGAAGCCCAAATTCATTGAGGGCGGTAAGAAGAACGGCCACGACCCACAGATACTGGAAAAGATATGGACCGACTGGGAGAAGTTCGCCTCCTACGCCTTCAACAAGTCGCATGCCGCATGTTACTCGTGGGTGGCTTACCAGACAGCCTATCTCAAGGCCAACTATCCTGCCGAATTCATGGCTGCCATTATGACACGTCGTCGCGACCAGATTACGGAAATTACCAAACTGATGGACGAATGCAAGGCGATGGGTATTGCCACGCTGGGCCCCGACGTCAACGAGTCGTACCAGAAGTTCGGTGTGAACCATCATGGTGAAATCCGCTTCGGACTGGCTGCCATCAAGGGTATCGGCGATGGTGTAGCACAATCCATCATTGACGAGCGCGAGAAGAACGGCCCGTATAAGGACATCTTCGACTTCGTGCAACGCATCAATTTCAATCAGGTCAACCGCAAAGCCTTCGAATCGCTGGCTCTCAGCGGTGGCTTCGATTCGTTTGGCATTCGCCGCGAGGATTTCTTTGTACAAAACAGCAAAGGCGAGACGTTCATCGATACCATCATGCGCTTCGGACAAAACTATCAGGCCGAGAAACAACAGGCCCAGACTTCGCTGTTCGGCGATTTCGGTGCTATTGCCATTCAGACGCCGGCTATCCCCAAGTCCGATGTGCGTTGGAGCGACATCGAACGTCTGAACAAGGAGCGCGAACTGGTGGGCATCTACCTCTCCGCTCATCCGCTGGACGAATACAAAATCGTGCTCGATAACCTCTGCAACGCCCGTTGTGCCGAATTGGCAGAACGCGGTGCGGCACTTCTCGACCGTGAGGACATCACGCTGGGCGGTATCGTCACAGGCATACAGTCGCGCTTTGGCAAGAACAACAAGCCCTGGGGCATCATTACCCTCGAGGACTTCGAAGGTTCTGGCGAACTGGTGCTCTTTGGCGAAGACTGGCTTAACCTGAACGGCAAATTCATCGAGGGCGCTGCTGTGTATATTACAGGCAAGATGACTCCGCGTTTCCATTTTAGCGACCAGAAGGAACTGAAAGTCACCAATGTCGAACTATTGCAGACTGTCAAGGAGAAAGCCATCGACAAGATTACCATCTCGCTGACCACCGACCTGCTGAACGACCAGATAGTCCAGGAACTGAGCGAACTCATCAATACCAGTCCTGGCAAGACGCAACTGTACTTCCTGCTGCACGACTCGTCAGGCAAGCAACATGTCCTGTTACGCAGCGGTTCCAAGACGGTCGACGTCAAGACCAGTCTGATACAATATATTGAACAGACCGAGGCTCTGAGCTATAAGATTAACTGAACTTTCGCAAGTGAATATTCATTCATCAAGCGACTAATTTATACATTTGATAGAGTTTATGGAACTTAGGATTGGCATCAATAACCGCAG
>ONMN01000081.1 GCA_900318885.1 uncultured Prevotellaceae bacterium
GGCTGACTTCAAGGGCATCCTCGAGGCTATGGACGGTCTGCCCGTGAACATCCGTCTGCTCGATCCTCCCTTGCACGAGTTCGTTCCCCACGATATTGCCGGACAGGAGACGATGGCTAAGGAGATGGGCGTATCGCTCGAGACTATCCAGCGCCGTGTAGCTTCTCTCGCTGAGAACAACCCAATGCTGGGTCACCGTGGTTGCCGTCTGGGTATTACCTTCCCCGAAATCACTGCTATGCAGACAAAGGCTATCCTGAGCGCTGCCTGCGAGCTGAAGAAGGAAGGCAAGAATCCTATGCCAGAGATTATGGTTCCGCTGATTGGTACACTCTACGAGCTGAAGCAGCAGAAGGAAGTGATCCAGTATGCCGCCAAGGAAGTATTCCAGGAGTATGGCATGGAGGTTGAGTTCGAGATTGGTACCATGATTGAGATTCCTCGTGCTGCCCTGACCGCTGACCGCATTGCTACCGAGGCTCAGTACTTCTCATTCGGTACCAACGACCTCACTCAGATGACCTTCGGTTACTCTCGTGACGACATTGCTTCGTTCCTGCCTGTATACCTCGATAAGAAGATCCTGAAGGTTGACCCGTTCCAGGTTCTCGACCAGAAGGGTGTCGGCAAACTCATCAAGTACGCCGTGAAGGCTGGTCGCGAGGTTCGTCCCGATCTGCGTTGCGGTATCTGTGGTGAGCACGGTGGTGAGCCCAGCAGTGTGAAGTTCTGTGCTAAGATTGGCATGAACTACGCATCTTGCTCTCCCTTCCGTGTGCCCATCGCACGCCTCTCGCTGCCGCCCAGGCAGCTGTGGAAGAGTAATCCAAAGCAGATAATAAGCAATGGGACCTGTCTTATTAGGCAGGTCCCTTTTTCTTTGTATCTTTTATATTCTCTTTATTTCGGCTGCAGGCTCTGGCGGTAGTCGCTGGGCGACTGGCCGAGGTGCTTGGAGCAGTAGCGGCTGAAATGGGAGAGCGATGAGAAATCCATCAGTTCGGCTATCTGGGTGAGCGACAGACGCTCGTCCATAAAAATCGGTAGAATATTGAAAATATGGTTCCATAGCTTTGGCTTTTGGGTGCGAAGATACACATTATTTATTATATAAACAAACAAAACGTGCAAAATGTGAAAATCCTGACGCATTTTGTATAAAACAAAAGAGGGCCGACAGAATGTTTCTGTCAGTCCCCTCGTTGTGTTAAGCCATAGGCTTCAGAATGCGATTGGGCCGTGGCCCATGCAACTGGTTGTACCCAGTGCCGTCAGGAAGGCTGTGAGAGCAGCTACTACGACCTTCACCGCAATCTCAATAAAACGCTTCTTCATAATTGTCAACGTTCAATGTTCAACGTTCAACGTTCAATGTTCAACGTTTTAGTTCTGGTCCATACCTCCACCGGGGTTACCGCCACCGCCAGTGTTGTCGCCGCCGGAGTTGCCTCCGTTGACGCCGCCCTGGTTATCACTCCCCTCGCCATTTGGAGAGGGGTCGGGGGTGAGGCTGTTCTCGCCGTCCTCGATATCGCCGCTGTCGCCGGAGGTGACGCGCTTCAGCACGTTGCCGTCCTCGTCCAGACAGGTGATCTGGATGCTGGTGTTCTTCAGCTCGTCCTTCACGTCCGTGTTGGGGGTGAAGATGATGCGGCGCACGCTACGTCCTCCAGCTCAGCCACCGCCTTCGAGCGGACGCCGAAGCGCATCGTTCCCAGACCGGGCAGTGGTACGCTGTGACCCTCAGTGGCCCACGTGCGGATGACTTCACCTGCGGCATCCCAAGCCGCCTTGATCACACCTGCAGAGATACCGCTGTGGGTCGAGGCCTCTGCGAACACCTTCTTCTCAGCAATCGGAATGTACAGGTCCGGACGCATCACGAACTTCATTCCAGGGTTCTTACCCAGCTTCACTTCACGTCGTTGTGCAATTACTTTAATAGCCATAATCTTTAATGTTTAAATGGTTAATGTTTAATGGTTAGTGTTTAATTTTTTCATTGTCGTAACCCTCGCAATTTCTATCCTTAATCTTGCATCTCTGCCACTCTCAATTTGACAATGCAAAGGTACGAAATTTTCATCAATGCTGCAATACTTTCCCCCAATTATTTTTGATTAATTTAAATTTTAACATTTGGAGCTTTTCGACCCTCAGACACCACCACCTCTAGCGCGTCGCCGTTTAGGCGTTTAGGCGCGTCTTTTCGAAAAATCAATAGGCGCACCAAAGCAATATATATATTATATATAATTATTATATATTATAATATATAATAATTTAAAATAGAGTATGTCTCCCCATGTTGCTACTACATTCGACAAAATCAAAAGACGCGCCGACGCGCCTAAACGCCGACGCGCCTTTGTAAGGTCATGTCTATGCTTCATCATCAGGTGGGTTCAGCTGGTTTAAACGAAGGTAACAAGTGTCATATAATCAGCCAAAAAACAGCTTTTTTTGTGTTTTTTGGCCAAATATATGGGTATTTATTTGGCCATATAAACTTTAATTTGTATCTTTGTGGCCAAATTAAATATGTATTTGACTATGATAATAGGTAGAAAAAGAGAAATCGAAGAACTAGAGGAACGCTATCAAAGTGATAAGCCGGAGTTTGTGGCCATATATGGTCGCAGACGAGTTGGAAAGACCTTTCTCGTCAAGGAGTTGTTCCAAGACAAAATGGCCTTTTATCACAGCGGACTGTCGCCATACGATAAGGAGCGTAAGATTACGATGCGCGACCAACTCGAAGCCTTCTATGCCAGTTTAATGCGATACGGAATGGAAGAAAACCATTGTCCTAAGTCTTGGATGGAAGCATTCGGAATGTTGGGCGCTTTGTTGGACGAGAAGAACGATGGTCGTCGTCAACTGATATTCATTGATGAACTACCTTGGATGGATACGCCCCGTTCAAAGTTCTTGATGGCCTTCGAGAATTTCTGGAATACATGGGGAGCTTGGCACAATCATGTAATGGTAGTGGTGTGCGGCAGTGCGACTTCGTGGATGCTTGATAATCTTGTAAACAGCAAGGGCGGACTATACGACCGTTTGACTTGTCAAATCAAACTGTCGCCATTCACATTGGGCGAATGTAAACGCTTTTTTGAGTCGAAAGGCATTATTATGTCGGACTATGACTTGATTGAGAGTTATATGATTGTTGGTGGAATACCTTACTATCTGGACTATTTTAAGCGTGGGAAGAGCCTTGCGCAAAATATCGATGCACTATTCTTCTGCCGGAATGCGAAACTGGAATCTGAATTCATCCGCCTTTTTGCCTCTTTATTCATCAATCCTGATGATTACATGAAGGTCGTCAAACTACTTGCAAAACGCCACACGGGTTTTACACGCGACGAAATCGTAGAGAAACTTGGTTTCACTTCTGGCGGCACGTTTAGCAAGATGCTTGATACACTGGTGGCCAGTGATTTCATTTCAAGTTATCATCCGTTTGGAAGAAATCAGAAAGAGATAAGATACAAGTTGACAGATAGTTTCTGTCTGTTCTATCTGCGTTTTATCGACGGGAAGAAAATAACTGACGAATCCTACTGGCAACACCAACAGAACATGCCCCAACTCAATTCGTGGCGAGGGTTGGCCTTTGAACGTGTCTGCTTTAGTCACATCACCATGATAAAGAAAGCACTGGGTGTTGAAGGCGTGTCATCAACGGAATCGCCGTGGATTGTAAAGGGTGATGAGGTAAAGACTGGCGCTCAGATTGACATGCTGATTATCAGAGACGACCGTGTGGTCAATCTCTGTGAGATGAAATTCCTATCTACGGATTATGAGCCGATATTAGCTTCAGATTACGAAAGTGCTGAAAAAAAACAATAACGAACAAGAATAATGACAGAGATGCTATTTGTATATAAGAATGGTGTGTACCGAAGCCGATAAAGGAGAGCCTCTGCTCTATGCCCTGCGCCAGGCATTCCCTAATCTTTATATTAGGATGAAGGAAGCATAATGGTGCAATAATCTAGCAACGACATGGGTAGCTTTTCGTATCTATTTGTTAATCTGTGACTTATGATTTTTAACAAATTATAGCGGATTATTTTTTTTGTATTTTGCTCGCTATTTCGTAACTTTCTCCTTTGGAGAAAATAGGCGGCATCTCGGAAATAAAAGAAAAAAAATGGATTTTTTCTTTGTATTTCGCTCGATTTGCACTATCTTTGCACGCTGGATATTTGAATCCTTTGTTACTACCATGATAGAATGTAATATTAAAATATTGGGAGCGCAGTTTGCGGCTAATCCGGATTACAAATTTGGTGATCCGGAGACGGACGAGATGATCGGTCGCACCATTGGCATGCTCACGGAGCTGAAGGAAAAGCAGCCTCGTGTGGTGTTGAAGGCTGACCCTGCGAATCCGAGTGACCCGCTGGCCGTGATGGCTAGGGCAATGGGCAGAAAAATAGGCTATGTGTGTAAGGACCAGCGCGACAAGGTGCGAGGGATGTTGAAGCGGTCGAAACGCGGCATGCTGGCTGGCGACATCAGCGATGTAGTCATCTACAAGCACGGCTATCTGTTCGTTACAGTGAAATGTGATGAGACTGCCGACGAAGGTGAACAGGAGCCTGGCTTCGACTGGAGTGGATGGCAGGCTGACATTCCCCTGCTGCCATCGTCGGAAGCCAGACATGCTGAGGAGGAAGCCGAATATATGCTAGAAGAGGAGCTGTTGCCGAGGCTGGCAGTAGCCGACATCGCTGAACTGCAGGCGTATCTGGACATCTGGATGGAGGGCAGCCGGCACGACATGAGCTATGAGGCGAGTTGCCAACGAAAGATGTATGTCAAGCTTCTGGAGGAATCGGAGCGTGCTGATGTGCGTGCGTTGGCTGACGAACTGAAGCACCAGAGTGCGAGCATGTGTTGTCTCCATCGGTTGGAGGAGCGCACGCTTGAGTGGTGGCCGCGTCTGCTGAAATCTGACGAGGTTGCAGGCATGTGGAAGCGTTGGCGTGGACAGATAAATGGACAGTTGTGGTATGGCTTGAGGCTGATTGACGACATATTGCGCCAGTTGCCTGGCAACTTGTATCAGCATATCGACCACTTGGAAATGGTCTTTTCGCAGATGTATTACCTGTGTATTCCCAGAGCTGCGCTGACCACGATACTCTCGCTGTTGGCGTTGAGGGAAAGAACGTGTAGCGAACTGGGTATCGCTATGAAACCCATGGCAGAGGCCGACTACGGACAGGACAAACAACCAGCGGCTGAAGATTTCTCCATGAAAGACTTGGCAAGTTCTTTCTTGAAGTTCCCCACAAAAATTGCTTTGGGCATGTTTGGAGGCGTGTCTACATTGCTGGCCTGGCATCCTGCATGGCAGCGTCAATCGGCAAAGATTGAGGAACAGATTCTGGCTCAGCAGAAGGAGCAGCAGGAAAGGAAGGAACTGAAACAGGACAAGATACTTAACTCTATGGAGAAGGCCGCAAACAAGCCCACTATCGATAAGTTCTACAATACTGGAACATACAACGATAATAGTGGAGCTATATTTACACCAGCTATCACGTCAAACGATAAAGAACAACAAAAATTGATAGACGAGAATAATGACTAAGATACAGAATTTCATAAATGCAGGAGGTACGTATAACGATAACTCCGAGTCAGTGATAACGATTAGTCCTGAGGGGACTAAGGTTGAGCAGCACTTACATCCGCAGGAAAAGCCTGTAGCAAGCGACAATAGCATTGGTGTTGAAAGTCCTGTATACCTATCTGACGAAAAAGGAGCCAAGATTGACATCATTAGGGTTTTTAATGTGCTGTATGAGCTGGGTATGTTTCATGGCAAGGATGGTGCCAAGCTATTGAAGAAAGACTTCTTTACGGCTATGGGCAAGGCCATCAACAAAGACTTGTCGAACTACGACAAAGACCTGTCTCGCTCTGAAGATGGAGGAAATCTGGAATTCGAAATAAATGAGTAATTTTGCAGGCAAAGAACGTGTGACTCGCAATAACAAATAATGAACAATTGATAATGATGGATAAACCTACATTTATAACTGACCCTACATACAAGCAATGGGTCAACGATATAGAGCGACGATTTAGGAGCCAACAAATCAAGGCTGTCGTGCAAGTAAACTCCTGCAAGATTGAATTCTATTGGAGTATTGGGCGCGACATCTGCGAAATGAATGTTGAGCAACGATATGGAGATGGAGTGATAAAAACGCTTAGTCAGGACTTGCGCATGAAAATACCTGAAGTAAAGGGTCTTACACCAGGAGGACTGTATTATTGTAAACGCTTCTATCTCCTTTATAATAAGGTATTTGAGATATTTCCCCAACTTGGGGAAAAATCTGTTCCTCAACTTGGGGAAATATTGACGCCGCTACATTCTGTCTCGACAGATACTAATATCCAACCACTAAACATCTTTGCAATACCTTGGGGGCATCATAAGGTGTTGATTGATAATTTCGAGAGCGAACCTCATAAGGCTCTTTTCTATGCTGCAAAGACCCTACAGAATGGCTGGTCGAGAGCTGTGCTCGAAAACATGATTGGCGACAAAGGCAAAAACAACGGTTTATACGAGCGACAGGGCAATGCTGTAAATAACTTCCCTGCTACTTTGATGCAGCCAACTGGCGATTTGGCAAAAGAGTTGATCAATGACCCAATAAATCTGTCGTTTGTCAAACTGAAAGAAAAGCTAAGTGAAGACAATCTGAAACAAGCAATGGTGCGCCACGTCAATGAATTGTTGTTGGCTCTGGGCTCTGGTTTCGCTTACATGGGGAAAGAGTATCTGCTGACTGTTGCAGGCAAAGAGCAATTTTCTGATTTATTGTTCTATAACACCCGCATTCATGCTTACGTGGTTGTGGAGGTCAAGATTACTGAGTTTGAATCCTCAGATTTAGGACAACTGTCGGGCTATATGTCGTTGGTGAATCATATACTGAAGACAGATATTGACAACCCAACCATTGGACTTCTTATCTGCCGCAGCAAGAACAATATGTTTGCACAATATTGTCTGGAAGGCTATACTCAGCCAATAGCAGTTACAGCATACGAGGGCATAGGGATATTACCAGCAAACTTCAATGACACCTTGCCAAGTATTGAAGATTTGAAAAATGAAATAAAAGAGAAAGACAAGGAAAAAATATCGTAGGGTTTACATAGGGTAAACGAACCGCCCCACGAAAACATCGTAAATTTGCACCCGTAAGACGGAAAGTCCGTTCTTGCGGGTGCTTCTTTTTGGGTTATCGGCCAAAGGACACCAACATATTGTTTAATCCGAGTGGAGTGAGAGTCCTCTGAGGTGAAAAGCTAGCAATCTTTCTCTTCTCACAAACACTTGGAAGAAGAATGAAACAAGTTGTATTGCGTATTGACGACGCAGCTTTTGAGAAGTTTATGGGCATGGTGAGCCTGTGCCCAATGGTAGAGATTGTGGATGTCGACGAATCGGCTGTACCCACACAGGGACAGCTGGCCGTCAGGATTCGTGAGGCCATCATGCAGCTGAGGGCTGAACGGCTGTTGAGGAGGAAGTTCGACTATGCGTGGCTGAAGGTGGCGATGGACTCTACGGACGACCTGCCGTCGTTTGAGTCGGCCCAGCGATACCTTGATTATATGCGCGATGAACTGATGTTGGATGACCTGCCCTGCGAGTCGTCGATATCGAAGATGATGGACATGGCGCGCGGTCAGCTGTTCTACTGGACCTTCAGCGACACCAGCGACGCCCAGGAAACCACACGCAGAAACAACATCGTGAAGCGTTTTTTCTGCCTGATGAGGGGTCAGAAATAGAGTATTTTCCGAAGATTTTTCCGAATTACGTTTTCGTTTTTCCGAAGCGTTTCCGAATGGGGGTAACAGCTATTGTAAGCATGAAAAATCGTACGTAACTTTGCCGATGAAATTTAAAAAACGAATAAAAAATTATGTTAGAACAAATTAGATTTTCGACTATGAAGCATCAGGAAGTTTGCTTGAACGCTTATCACATCAGCGTGAAAAAGATGTGTGCCTCGTGTCAGTTTAAGGAAGTGGAGAACGACGGCGAGCGAGTGTGTAAGAAAATGCAGTTGAAGGTACGACAGCAGTTCGTTTGCTGCCACTGGCAGATGAGCGACGGGCTGAAGAACGCCGGACTGCAGAACGGAGGAGTAGTTCGCCTAAGGGGAACACAAGAGATCATTATCAAATAATAACCGAGTCGAAGCGTAGTGGAGGAAGTCACGCGTGTGAAAATGGCCAAATTCCGACATGACCTTCACTCACAAATTCGACAAGTTATGAAAAAGTACATTTTTATTTTGGATGCCCTGGAGCTGATGACGAAGCTCATCGTGGGCAAGCGAGTGGAAGGTGTTCTGTACATGGACGAGAACACAGGTCGTTTAACCTTCAAGGCGTACAACCGCCAGCCGCGTGTTCGCGAGAAGGACCGCATGGTGAAAAAGTTGCCGTGGGGCTGGGTGAAGGAGTCGATGGAACGTATCAAGGTGTTCGGCAGTTTTCCGAAAGACTTCTGCACGGCGCAGGTCATCGAGTTGCTGAACGAGCACAACCAGGATGCGAAGAACGCCCTGATTGAACGCGAACTGGATATTATCGAGTTTTGTTAAACCTTAAAATCAATTCATTATGGAAGCATTAGTAACAATTATTGCGGTGGGCGCATACGCTGAGCGCCAGTATCAGAAGCAGGACGGCAGCTCTGAATACTTCAAGAGCCGTGGCGTGACGATGAAGCGTGGTGGCGACGTGATCTATGGTGAGATGACTGGGGAACTGGCCTCGAAGAACCGTGACACGCAGTTCCAGCAAGGAATGGCCTACATTGTAAAGGGTTTCTGGAAGCATCGCACGTGGCAGGACAAGAACGGCGAGGAACGACACGAGAACGCATTCTATATTACTGACCTTCAAACACTTTAGACAGTATGATATACAGGATTTATTACGAGGGCAAGCGCAAGTTTGCCCTCCCCGTAAAGAATCGCGAGGAACTGATGGCATTGCGCGACTCGCAGCAGAATCTTAGCAACCTGAGCAAGGCACGTCAGGGCAACGAGAAAGCTAAGGCCGACCTGCTGCAACTGGCGTATAACATTGGTCATGTGAACGGTCTGATAGCGGGCTGCAAGAGCATTGGAAGTTACTTCTTCCACGACGTGGACTGCTACGATAAGGAACACTCGCAACAGACCAAAGAGTTGATATTGAGCAAGAAGGATGAGATAGGCCTGAAGATGCTCGAACGCTCGGCCAGCGGAGGGTGGCACTTGGTGTGCGAGCGCCGCAGGGGCACTACAATACTGGAGAATCAGGTGCGCGTGGCAACGATTCTGAAATTGGAAATGGACACAAGCGCGAAGGACTTGCAGCGGGTGGTATTCTCAACCAGCGGCAGTGAGGAAGACCTGCCTTATCTGGACAATTGCCTCTTCGAGGAACCCATGACGGCAGACGAGTGCGAGAAAGAGTATAACCTGCTGAAGGTTCGCGTGATGCGGAAGCAGGAACAAGTGCCTGCAGGAGCGAAAAAGGCTAACAAACACTACAGACCGTGGGAAGAAACGAACACGAATCTCACTAATCTCACGAATGGCTGCACACAGGAAAAAGATTCGTGCAATTCGAGCAATTCGTGTTCAGAAAAGAAATTCAAGGGCATCCCGTATTCGGACATCATCAGCGAGTGGTGGAAACGCAATGGTGGTGAACCGCAGGAGGGTGAGAGGAACGTGAAGCTGTACCAGTTGGCAGTGAACCTGAGGGCCATCTGCGACAACAACCGCGAGCTGCTCTTGGAGATTATGCCACGCCTGGGACTGGACGAGCAGGAACTGCACAGCATCGTGGAATCGGCCTGCAAGGAACCACCGAAGGGAATCAGCAAAATCATGCGAGAATTACTCAGCGAAAAGGGTGCTATTAGCAGTGCTATTATCGCTACCTCTGAACAGAATATCAATCAGATGCTCTGGGAATGGGGCGCACAGATTGAGGATCTGAGCAAGGACTTCCCGCTGTTGAAGGACATCTGCAAAGGCTTGAAACGTAATCAGTATCCTGCCGCATTGTTCGTGGGTGGCGGCCTGCTGATGACGTTGATGACGCGCTGCACCTATCGCTTCTATCATCGTCCTGAGGAGTTGCGCAGGCTGAATAACTCGACGCTGATTATTGGCGATCCTGCAAGTGGTAAGAGCTTTGCTACTCGTTTGTTCAAATTGTTGGCTTCGCCCATCGTGGCAGCCGATAAGATTGGCAAGGAAGCTATCAATGCCTATCGTGAACAGATGCGTACGAAGGGTGCCAACAAGGAGAAGCCCAAGAAGCCGAAGGTGGTGGTGCGTATTCACCCAGCACGAACCTCGAATGCGCAGTTTATTCAGGATATGGTGAATGCCAAAGAGGAGGTGGACGGACAGCCGATGCAGTTGCACATGCTGACGTTCGACACGGAGTTGGATAATACGCTGTCGCTGCAGAAGGGTGGTGCATATATCGACAAGCAGGCGCTGCAGTTGAAAGCGTTCCACAATGAGGAAGACGGTCAGGCTTATAGCAATGTGGACAGCGTGTTCCAAGAGTTCTATGTGATTTGGAACTTCATCTATACGGGTACGCCAATAGCCTTGAAGAAGATGGTGAACGAGCAGAATTTTGGTTCTGGACTGGCTACCCGTCTGACCTGTATCCCTCTGCCTGCCACGAATTTTGAGATGATGAGTCGTGAGAGTTTTGTGGACTACGACAGTGACGAACGTTTGAAAGCTTGGGCAGAGAAGTTGGATCGCATGAAGGGCGAACTGAGCGTTCAGAAGATCGTGGATGAACTCTATGACTGGACGGCTCGCCGCATGGAGGATGCCAAGGAGAACGATTCGAAAGCTGACGAAATGCTGCTGAAACGCTGTGCCTATCATGGCCTGAATTTCGCCGCACCATTCATCGTGATGCGCCATTGGGACCAGATGAAGCAGGACGGTCAGTACTGGTGTGGTGGGTTTGAGACGGACGAGGTCGATTGGCGATTGGCTGAGTTGATAACCAACATCCAGTTTGCCTGTCAGCGTCACTACTTTAGAGCCATGGCTGAGGCCTATTTCGACAATCAATTGAAGGATGCCAGCGTGAATGTGCAACGCAAGCAGAAAACCTTCGAGGCCTTCAGCCGACTGCCAGAGGAGTTTACCAACGAGGACGTGATGCGCTGCTTCAACCTCGCCAGTACATCGTCAGCCAGGGGCAAGGTTAGTCGCCTGATTCGCGACCATCTGGTAGAGAAAATTCGCGAGGAGCGCGGCACAGCACCTGCCCTATATCACAAGACAGGAACCATTATTCTTTAACAACTTTAGGCGCGTCGGCGTTTACCCGCGTCGGCGCGTCATTTGAAAAAATCAATGTTATTATGACACAAGTAGAAATCAACAAACAAGCACGACTCTCCCAGCACTTCACGTTGGGGGAGCTCTGCAAGACAAGTGCGAAGACCGCAGATAAAAATATCCCTTCGCACGTACATATCGAGAATTTGAAGCGCCTCTGCGGGTGGTTGGAGATGCTTCGCAGTGAGTATAATAGGCGATATGGAAGCCTCACCCCCGACCCCTCTCCGAATGGCGAGGGGAGTGAATACAAAGAGGAGCCGATTATCATCAATAGCGGCTATCGTTCAGAGGCGGTGAACAAGGCCGTAGGTGGTGTCTCAGGCTCGAACCATCTGACAGGCTGCGCTGCCGACATCCGCGTGGCAGGCATCGAGCAACTGGTGCGCTATGCCACCATCCTGCTCGACATCAGCGACGAGTCCCAAGAGGACTTCGATGAACTCCTGCTGGAGCGTTCGCCTCGCGGCGGCTACTGGCTCCACTTCGCAGTCAGGCCATCAGGCAATCGCAGGAAAGTAAGGCTGATTCAGACGTAAGATTTACCTCTCATCTGCCGCTGATGTACCCCAGAAAAGGTATGTCGGCGGCATTTTTATTGCGAGAATAGACGAATTACGCAAAATGTGAAAATCCTGACGTATTTTGTGCAACAATAGTTTCAAAAAATCGTCGTACCTTTGCACCCAGTTAGAAACTGGTCGCGAAACTCGGCGGCGCCTCAGCAATTGGAGCGAGCTCCATTGCGTTCGGCTAGCACGAGCTTTGCACCGTGAAACTTAAAAGCGATAAGATAATGGATTTCAGAATGCAAGACCGCATGGAGTTGAAGGCATTAGTAGACTTCTATGCAACAGAGAGTGACAAGAACAATCAGGACTGCTATGTGGAGATTTTCCGTCCAGACATCAAACTGAACGTGTATTTCGGTGGCAAGTTGGGCATGACAGCAAACGACGTGCATGACATGATTCGTCAGTACAAGGCTTTCGGTGCCGCTAAGGTGTCGTTCCACATGAACGGACAACAGAGCGTAGATTTTGTTGACGAGACTCACGCCACGGGTACTTGCTATGCACTGGCTACGCTGGTGACAGAGCAGGACGGTAAGGATGTGTTGACTACCCACGCCGTACGCTACTATGACAAATATGAGAAGATCGACGGTCGTTGGTGGATCAGTGAGCGTGAGCAGCATTTCGAGTGGTCAACTAATCAGGCTCTGGGATAATATGGGTAAGTCATTGAAATTGATACTTGCATCAGCTCTGTGTATGCTGGTTTCCACTGCATGCGGTGGGAACAGCAAGAAAGAGGTTGGTGTGAATGAACAAACAACTACAAACGGAAAAACAGTTATGGCAAAGGACGAAAAGGCATTGGTAGTGTTCTTCTCGCATGCAGGAGACAACTACGCAGTAGGAAACATCGAGGTGGGTAACACGAAGATTGTGGCAGACTACATCACGGAACTGACAGGCGCAGAACAGTTCGAAATAGTCACACACAAGTACGACGGAATGGCTTATACACCACTCATCAATCTGGCGAAGGAAGAGGCTAAGAACGGTGAGTTGCCTGAATATGAAGGTGACATCGACCTAAACAAATACGACACTGTGTTTATTGGTGGCCCCGTATGGTGGGGCACTTATCCGCAAGTAATGTTTACCTTCTTCAAGAAACACGCTAATGACCTGAAAGGCAAGACAGTCATCCCTTTCACCACCCACGAAGGGTCAGGATTGGCTAATTGCGTAGAGGATGTGAAGGATGCATTCCCTGGTGCTAATGTCACAAAGGGCTTTAGCATCTATGGACACGAGGTAAGGACAGAAAAGAAAAAGGTAGAAAAGTGGCTTAAGGAAGTGAAGAGTGAAGAGTGAATAGTGAATAATTTGCTACCGCAGTACCTTTAGCAGAAAATAATTCGTTTAATTAGTGTTATTTGTGGTTAATAATATGGAGTACATTAAACTTTACAACGGTGTTCAGATGCCGACATTGGGCTACGGTGTGTTTCTCGTAAGCCCAGACGAGTGCGAACGTTGCGTGAGCGATGCTTTGAGTGTGGGCTACCGGCTGATTGATACGGCACAGGCCTACCAGAATGAGGAAGGTGTTGGCAATGCCTGGCGCAAGAGTGGCATCAAGCGCGAAGATTTGTTCCTTGTAACAAAGGTCTGGATATCCAATGCTGGTGAAGAACAGGCTGCTAAGAGCATCGATGAGAGTCTGCGACCTGCTGCTGATCCATCAAGCCTACGGCGACGTGTTCGGCACTTGGCGGGCTATGGAGAAGGCTTATCGTGCAGGCAAGGTGCGTGCCATCGGTGTGAGCAACTTCCAGGCAGGCCGTTTTTTCGACTTTGCGCACTACGTGGAGCTGAAGCCGATGGTGAACCAGCTGGAGTGCAACACGCTTTCTCAGCAGACTGGAATTGAGCCGATTCTTGGCGAGTTTGGCACCAAGATGATGGCATGGTATCCACTCGGTGGACAAGGAACAGACGGCATTGTGAAGAACGAACTGCTGACTACTATCGGTGCCAAGTATAATAAGACTGCCGCT
>ONMN01000072.1 GCA_900318885.1 uncultured Prevotellaceae bacterium
CCAAAGAAGCCATTGACGAAGTGCTGGCCGTTGACAAAAAGCGTCGCGAGGCCCAGCAGCAGTTGGACAAGAACCTGAGCGAAGCCAAGAAGATGGCTGCGCAGATTGGTGGTCTGATGAAGGAAGGCAAGAAGGCCGAGGCCGACGCTATCAAGGCGCAGGTGTCTGAGATGAAGGAAACCAACAAGCAGTTGGAGGAAACGATGAATCAGGCTCAGGAGGAGATGACACGTCTGCTCTGCCAGATTCCTAATATCCCTTACGACGAAGTACCCGAAGGTGCCGCCGCTGAGGACAACCACGTGGTAAAGTCGAATCTGAAGGAGTGCACAGACAAAGATACCGTTGGCAACTGGGACATGAATCCCTCACTGGGTATTCCCAATCCCCTGCCCCACTGGGAACTTGCCAAGAAATACAACCTCATCGACTTCGACCTCGGTGTGAAGATTACCGGTGCTGGATTCCCCGTTTATATAGGCAAGGGTGCCCGTCTGCAGCGTGCTCTCATCAACTTCTTCCTCGACGAGGCTCGCAAGAGCGGCTACACGGAGATCATGCCTCCTACGGTTGTAAACGCTGCCTCTGGCTATGGTACAGGTCAGCTACCTGACAAGGAAGGTCAGATGTACCATTGCGAGGTGGATGACTTCTATCTGATTCCTACCGCTGAGGTGCCCGTTACCAATATCTATCGCGACGTGATTCTGGACGAAGCTCAGTTACCCATCAAGAACTGCGCCTACACAGAGTGCTTCCGTCGTGAGGCAGGCTCTTATGGTAAGGATGTTCGCGGATTGAACCGTCTGCACGAGTTCTCGAAGATTGAGATTGTCCGCATCGACAAACCCGAGCACTCAAAGGAGAGCCACAAGGAGATGCTGGAGCATGTAGAGGGTCTACTGAAGAAGCTCGAACTGCCCTATCGCATCCTGTTGCTTTGTGGTGGTGACCAGTCGTTCACCAGTTCTATCTGTTATGACTTTGAGGTTTATTCTGAGGCTCAGGGACGCTGGCTCGAGGTATCAAGCGTTAGCAATTTCGACACTTATCAGGCCAACCGTCTGAAGTGTCGCTATCGTAATGCCGAGACCAAGAAGACTGAGCTCTGCCACACGCTGAACGGTTCGGCTCTTGCCCTGCCACGCATCGTAGCTGCATTATTGGAAAACAACCAGACAGAACAGGGCATCCGCATCCCTGCTGCTCTTGTGCCATATACCGGCTTCGAGATGATAGATTAAGTTACAATTTAGTGGTATTCAATATTTTTCGGCTATTTTTCTTTGCAATTTGACTAAGATTTCGTAATTTTGCAAGCAGATATCAAGTAAACGGAGAATAATTATTAACCAATGGACAAACGATATGGACAAAAATCAAAAGTATGTCATCACGATTAACCGTGAATTAGGTAGTGGCGGTCGTACCGTCGGCAGAAAGTTGGCAGAGAAACTGAACGTAGCTTTCTACGACAAGGCACTCATCAACGAACTGAAGAAGAAGTTCCAGCTTGACACAGAGCAGATTGAGAAGCTGAAGAGCGGAAAGGGCGACTGGTGGCGTGAATTCATCAACTCAGCCATGTATATGGGTCAGGGTATGAATGAGATGTGGTACTACCAGCGCATGACAGGTCAGGAAGGATACCTCGTTACCAGTAGCGACATGTTCAAGATGGATAAGGAGATTCTTACCCAAGTTGCTGCCGAGGACTCGTGTGTCATTGCCGGCCGTAACGGTTTCAGTGTTTTTGCAGACCATCCCAACCACCTCAGCATCTTGATTCAGGCACCTCTGGAGCATCGTATCCAGCGCATTATGAGCAAGCAGCAGCTGAGTCGTGAAGAGACAGAGAAAGTCATCAAGAAAGTGGACGAAATGCGCGAGAACTATGTTAAGAAATATTCTGGCACCTCTCGCTACGACACTCGTAACTATGACCTCGTCATCAATATGGAAGGCAAGACCGAAGATGAGGCTGTCGAACTGATTCTCCAGTATATTGGATAAGCATCTCTTCCGCCACATCATTATATTTATCAAAAAGCAAAAGAAAACGTCATATTCTTTTGCTTTTTGATTATTTTTGAGTATCTTTGCAGCCAAATTGAAACCAAACAAATCTATTATGAATAAAATCGTAAGGAAAGAGCAATTCTCTGAAAAGGTTTTTCTTTTCGAGATTGAGGCTCCACTGATTGCCAAAAGCCGTAAGGCAGGCAACTTTGTTATCGTACGTGTAGACCAGAAAGGTGAGCGCATGCCACTGACTATCGCAGGTGCAGACATCGATAAGGGCACCATCACGTTGGTCGTCCAGATGGTAGGTCTCTCTTCCAAGAAGTTGTGTGCCCTGAACGTTGGCGATTTCGTAGCTGACGTGGTGGGTCCTCTGGGTAACCCCACCAAGATTGAAAAATATGGCACCGTCGTTTGTGCTGGTGGCGGACTGGGCGTAGCTCCCATGCTGCCCATCATTCAGGCCTTGAAGGCTGCTGGTAACCGTGTACTCTCAGTAATGGCAGGCCGCTCGAAGGATTTGATTATCCTTGAAGATAAAGTTCGCGAGTCATCTGACGAAGTCATCATCATGACTGATGACGGTTCATACGGCGAAAAGGGCGTGGTGACTGTTGGTATCGAGAAATTCGTTGAACAGGAGCACGTCGACAAGATCTTCGCCATTGGTCCTCCCATCATGATGAAGTTCTCGAACCTCACGGCACAAAAGCACGGCATTCCTTGCGAAGTCAGCCTAAACACCATCATGGTGGACGGTACGGGTATGTGCGGCGCATGCCGTCTGACCATTGGTGGCAAGACGAAGTTCGTCTGCATCGATGGTCCTGAGTTTGACGGTGCCCTCGTCGATTGGGACGAGATGTTCAAGCGCATGGGCACTTTCAAGCGTGCCGAGCAGGAAGAGCTGGAGCACTACGAAGAGCATCTGGTGGGCAAAGGTAGTGTGCTCGACGGTTCTGCCGTCGAGAAAACCACCGACGTGGTGATGGACAGCGACCCCACCAACGACACCATCGAGGTGCTGACAGACCGCAATGCCGCCTGGCGCGATGAGCTCAGAAAGAGTATGAAACCCAAAGAGCGTACGGCTATCGAGCGTGTCGTCATGCCTGAGCTCGATCCCGTCTATCGTGCAACCACCCGTACGGAGGAAGTCAACATCGGCCTGACCAAGGAGATGGCGATGACTGAGGCCAAGCGTTGTCTGGACTGTGCCAAGCCGACTTGTGTCGAGGGCTGCCCTGTGAATATCAATATCCCCTCGTTCGTCAAGAACATCGAGCGTGGTCAGTTCTTGGCTGCTGCCAAGGTGCTGAAGAATACCTCTGCCCTCCCCGCTGTCTGCGGTCGTGTCTGCCCGCAGGAGAAGCAGTGCGAGAGCAAGTGTATCCACCTGAAGATGAACGAACCCGCTGTGGCTATCGGCTATCTGGAGCGTTTCGCTGCCGACTACGAGCGCGAGAGCGGCAACATCTCGTTGCCCGAGATTGCTCCTGCCAACGGTATCAAGATTGCTGTCGTGGGTTCAGGTCCTGCAGGACTGAGCTTCGCTGGTGATATGGTGAAGAAAGGCTACGACGTCTATGTCTTCGAGGCATTGCACGAGATTGGCGGTGTGCTGAAATACGGAATTCCTGAGTTCCGTCTGCCCAACAAGATTGTCGACGTGGAAATCGAGAACCTTGCCAAGATGGGTGTACACTTCCAGACTGACGTCATCGTGGGTAAGACCATCAGCGTAGAGACACTTGAGAAGCAAGGCTTCAAGGGCATCTTCGTCGGTTCTGGCGCTGGTCTGCCTAACTTCATGAATATCCCTGGCGAGAATGCCATCAACATCATGTCGTCGAACGAGTATCTGACCCGTGTCAACCTGATGGATGCTGCCAATCCGACGACCGATACGCCTATCAACCTGGGTAAGAACGTGCTCGTCGTAGGTGGTGGTAATACCGCTATGGACTCTTGCCGTACGGCTAAGCGTCTGGGCGGTAACGTCACACTGGTTTATCGTCGTTCTGAACAGGAGATGCCTGCTCGTCTGGAGGAGGTGAAGCACGCTAAGGAAGAGGGCATCAACTTCCTCACGCTCCACAACCCCATCGAGTATCTCGCTGACGAGAACGGTGCCGTGAAGGCTGCCGTGCTGCAGGTGATGGAACTGGGCGAACCTGATGCTTCTGGTCGTCGCAGTCCTGTTCCCGTTGAGGGCAAGACCGTCACACTCGACGTTGATCAGGTCATCGTGGCTGTAGGTGTATCGCCGAACCCACTGGTTCCCAAGTCTATCGAGGGTCTGGAGCTGGGTCGGAAGAACACCATCGTCGTCAACGAAGGCATGCAGTCGGCTCGCGCTGAGATCTTCGCTGGTGGCGATATCGTGCGTGGTGGTGCTACCGTCATTCTCGCTATGGGTGATGGTCGTCGTGCTGCCCAGAATATGGACGAATACCTCCAGAAAAAGTAGTGTGCCTTGAGGTTCTGCCTCAAGGATAAAATTATGAACGGACTCTATACCATCATATTGCTCATACTAAGCAACGTCTTTATGACGCTGGCTTGGTATGGGCATTTGAAACTTCAGGAGAACGGCGTCTCAAATAACTGGCCCCTCATCGGAGTCATCGCCTTTTCGTGGATGATAGCCTTCTTCGAATACTGCTGCCAGGTACCCGCTAATCGTCTCGGTTTCGTAGAGAATGGAGGTCCCTTCAACCTCATTCAATTGAAGGTCATTCAGGAGTGCATCTCGCTGGCAGTGTTCTGCATCATTGCCAACATCATGTTCCAAGGTACACACCTGCATTGGAACCACATCCTGGCATTCTTCCTCATCATCTGCGCCGTCTATCTGGTATTCATGAAATAGTCCAGTATGTCGCTATGCCATAGCGACAAACATCATGATGAATCTCGAAGAAAAACTTTGGAAAACTTTTAACAAAGCGCTGGGGCAATTCCAGCTCATCGACGAGGACGACCGTATCCTCGTCGGCTTGTCTGGTGGCAAGGATTCCCTTTGTCTGCTAGAGTTTCTTGCCCGCCGCTCCAAGGTTCATGTCCCCCACTTCACCGTCGAAGCCCTGCACGTTCGGATGGAGAATATTCATTACGAAACGGACACCACCTACCTACAATCTTTCTGCGACCGCCTCGACGTCCCTCTCCACATCATCACCACCAGCTTCGATTCTTCACTCTTCACTCTTAACTCTTCACTCAAACAAAAGCCCGCCTGCTTCCTCTGCTCCTGGCAGCGCCGCAAACAACTCTTCAATCTTGCCCAAGAATTGGGTTGCACGAAGATCGCTTTGGGCCATCACCAAGATGACATCATCCATACCGCCCTGATGAACCTCACCTTTCAAAGCCATTTCTCCACGATGCCCGCCAAACTCCGCATGAGGAAGATGCCGCTGACCATCATCCGCCCGCTCTGCCTCTGTCAGGAAGCCGACATCCGCGCCTATGCCGAGCAACAACGCTATGAAAAACAACTGAAGCAATGTCCTTACGAAAAGGCAACCAATCGCACCACGGCGTCCGAATTATTTGCACACATCCAACAACTCAATCCGGAGGCCCGTTACTGCATCTGGCGCGCATTAGAAAGCGACAACAAGCTCGTAGAATATTAAATATCTTTAATTGTCCGCAGACATTTGTCCGTTATTTCAATTTATTTCGTATCTTTGCCTAGTGATGAAGATACGTAGCATATTCACATTGTTCCTCGCGTGCCTTCTACTGCCGACAATGGCGCAGAGACGCAAGGCACCCAAGTTGACGCCTGAGCAACTGGAGCATCAGGCGAAACTGGAACGTATGACTGCCAACACACAACGCATCATGTTCATCGATAGCTTCGTCGTACCAAAAGCAAATCTCCTGTCGGCCATCCGCCTGTCGCCCGAGGTCGGCCAGGTGTCGCGCTATCAGGACATCTTCCACACCGAACAGCAACCCGATGCCTACGTTCATATCAATGAACTGGGTTCACGCTGCTATCTCTCGCTGGCGCCAACAGACACCACTATGCAACTCTACCGCAGCGAAAATCTGGAGAAACACTGGACACAACCGCAACAGCTGAAAGGCATCAACGATGACGCTCAATTTCCGCGTGTCAACTATCCTTTCATGATGGGTGATGGTCAGACGCTGTACTTCGCTGCTGAGGGCGGCGACGGGCTCGGTGGCTACGACATCTACGTCACGCGCTACAACGCGGAGGAAAACCAGTTCCTGCATCCTGTCAACATTGGCATGCCGTTCAATAGCGAAGCCAACGACTACTTCTATATCGTCGACGAATACAGCCATCTCGGATGGTTCGCCACCGACCGCAACCAGCCCGCAGACACAGTGTGCGTCTATCTGTTTGTGCCACCGACGGCCCGCACGACGTACAGCGCCTCGGGATTCAGTCCCGAGGAAATCGCCCCCTATGCCCGCATTGCCCGTATTGCCGACACGTGGACGGACGATGAGGCACGACAGGACGCGTTGGCCAGGCTGAATGCCGTTACCCAGTGTCAGCACGAAAAGCCTGTTGAACAGGAGTTCGCCTTCGTCATCAACGATGCAACGACGTACACGCGGCTGGCGGATTTCCGCGCTCCGGGCAATCTCGAGCAATTTCTGCAACTGCAAGACCTGCGTCGTCAGTACCAACAGCTTGTCAACTCCCTCGACACCGCTCGCGAGCAATACGCCCAAGCCGGCAATGCCGAGCGCGGCAAGTTGCGACCCGCGATTCTGGCCAGCGAACAGCAGCAATACGCGCTGCGCCAAGAAATAAACAATACGGAAAAAGCTATACGCAATAACGAAATCATATTTCTAACTAAAAACAAGTAATACTATGGCAAAAAGAACCTTCCCCGAGTCCGAACTCATCATCAATGGTGACGGCTCATGTTTCCACCTTCATCTGAAGCCCGAATTCCTGGCTGACAAGGTTATCCTCGTAGGCGACCCCGCCCGTGTCAACACCGTTGCTGCCCACTTCGACAGTATCGAGCACGAAGTATCTTCTCGCGAGTTCCACACCATTACCGGTATGTACAAAGGCAAGCGCATCACCTGTCAGAGTCATGGTATCGGTTGCGACAACATCGATATCGTGGTAAACGAACTCGACACGCTGGCCAACATCGATTACAACACCCGCGAAGAGAAGCCCGAGCACCGCGCCCTGACAATGGTTCGCATCGGCACCTGCGGCGGTTTGCAGCCTTTCACGCCTACTGGTTCGTTCATCGCCTCTGTCAAGAG
Organism: uncultured Prevotellaceae bacterium; assembly: GCA_900318885.1. Taxonomy (GTDB): domain Bacteria; phylum Bacteroidota; class Bacteroidia; order Bacteroidales; family Bacteroidaceae; genus Prevotella. The sequence goes on from ONMN01000072.1 coordinate 7,303, forward strand.
TATCGGCTTCGATGGCCTGCTCAACTTCTATGCCGGACGCAACGACGTCTGCGACCTGAAGATGGAGGAAGTCTTCAAGAAGCACATGGACTGGAACCCCATCAAGGGTGCTCCTTACGTAGCCGTGGCCGACCGCGAACTCATCGACCGCATTGCTGCCGACGACATGGTCAAGGGGTATACCGTAGCCTGTGGCGGATTCTATGGTCCTCAGGGCCGTCAGCTGCGTGCTGCCGTGGGCGATCCCGACCAGAACAAGAAGATTGAAGCCTTCGAGTATGAGGGCATGAAGATTTGTAATTTCGAGATGGAGTCGTCAGCTCTGGCTGGTCTTGCAGCCCTGCTGGGTCACCACGCTATGACCTGCTGTATGGTCATTGCCAACCGCTACGCCCAGAAGATGAATACCGACTACAAGAACTCTATCGACACCATCATCCAGAAAGTGCTCGACCGTATTTAAATGTTATGTATGTCGCTGGGCTACAGCGACCTCATCTATGAACAGCGATACAATTTGTGCTATAGCTACTGCTCCCGGTGGGGCATTAGGCATCATCAGAATCTCAGGTGCTCAGGCACTTGAGATTCTTTCAAGCATCTTCAGCAAGGACCTTACACAATCCCAGCCCAACACCATCCACTACGGCCATATCGTCGAGTGTGATGCGGTTTCCCCGCATCAACAGATCATCGACGAAGCCCTCGTCTCTGTTTTCCGCGCGCCCCATAGCTACACAGGCGAAGACGCAGCGGAAATCTCCTGTCACGGCTCGCGCTATATATTGAATAAGGTGTTGGAACTGCTCATTCTGCAAGGCTGCCGCATGGCCAATCCTGGTGAATTTACCCAGCGCGCCTTCCTCAATGGCAAGATGGACCTCTCGCAGGCCGAAGCCGTTGCCGACCTCATCGCATCCACCAACAAAGCTACGCACGACATTGCCATCAGCCAACTGCGCGGAGGCATCAGCACCGAGCTGGGCCGACTGCGCGAACAACTGCTGAAAATCACCTCGCTGCTCGAACTCGAGCTCGACTTCTCCGACCACGAAGACCTCGAATTTGCCGACCGCACGGAACTCCTGCAACTCGCGCAGACCATCGACGTCCACATCACTCGCCTCGCACAATCCTTCGAGGTTGGCAACGCCCTGAAAAACGGTATCCCCGTAGCCATCGTCGGAGCGCCTAACGTCGGCAAGAGCACCCTGCTAAACGCCCTCCTTGGCGAAGATCGCGCCATCGTCAGCGATATCCAGGGTACTACGCGCGACGCCATCGAGGACTGCATCCAACTTGGCGACGTCACCTTCCGCTTCATCGATACCGCTGGCATTCGCCATACCGACGACACCATCGAGAATCTTGGCATCGAGCGCTCCATCAATGCTGCCCAGCGTGCCCGTATCATCCTGCTGATGACCCAGCCAGGCATCCCCTACCCTGACATTCCTGTGCGTGACGACCAGACCGTCATCCGTATCGAAAACAAGACCGAAACCTTCCAGGCCAAGTTCGGCGTGGGTTTGGACGACCTGAAGCAACGCCTGATTGACGCCGTCCCGCAAACTGCCGACAGCGACGTTATCATCACTAATGCCCGCCACTACGAAGCCCTCACCCGCGCCCACAGCCATTTGCAGCGCGTCATCGACGGCTTACAGCAAAACATCAGCGGAGACCTCCTCTCAGAAGATCTCCGCCAAGTCCTTGATACCCTTGCCGAAATCACCGGTGGTCAGATTACCACCCACGAAGTCCTCGGAAATATCTTCTCCCACTACTGCGTGGGCAAGTGACCCCTTATAAACAACTCTGAGCAACTTGGAGTAATTTGAACTAAGTCCCTCTAAATGAGGGACTTTTTGTATTTTAACACTTCAAGTTGCATATTTGTTTGTACCAGTTTTTCGAGCTATTTTTGCACAGTATTTCTACCGCGAGTGTAAAACAGATAATAAAAACGCCCTTAAAAACGCGATATTTGGAACAAAGGTGATACACCATGAGAAAGTACCAAAACGCCATCGAAGGGACAGCCCATAAGAGGGAGACACAAGGAAAGTATTTTGATCTATTTCAACTGACGTTATTTATTTCTCTAACGCTTGTTAGGGCTTGGCTGGAGCTGTAAGCCGAATGATGTTCAGCGAGTATGGAGGTACATCAAACTGAACGCTATTGTTCTCTGGGGAGAGTAACTGCTCCACAGGGTGAATGGTGGTAGGGGCATCGAGCGTGTTCTCTTCCATACCGTCGTTGGCTGCCAAGCGTACTACTCGGGCTGATGCCGGTGTGAAATTCTTGAGGTTGACGTTGGCAGTTGTTGCGACATCGCTGGTATTTGCTACCTTTACGATAAGTTCACCTGTGGCATCGTCGATAGTGGCAGACGAGAAGATTCCTTTCGTTTCATCATGCTTCAAGACCGTGTCGAAGACAAGTTCGTTGTCGAGCCATGCCTTGACGCTATCTCCTGCCACCTGAAGGGTTACATCATACCAGCGTC
>ONMN01000016.1 GCA_900318885.1 uncultured Prevotellaceae bacterium
CTTCCTCCTTCTGACAACAAAGGTAAGGATTTGGCCGTGATAAAGCAAATTCTTCACTGATATATTCTATCAGAGCGCAAAATTAGAGTCCCCTGGTCACAAATTTGTATCTCCGGAGGACAGCGATAGGCATATTGGCTTGTTGCTACATGGTTCATATTATCGTAGGAACTACTTGTTATTGTTTCGAATACTGGATAACGATAGCCTAATGCATACCATTGGTAATGCTCGGTAATAACCAATTTTAGATTATCAGAGTCGTTACGGCAGGAATCCCTATTAAGGCGTATTGCCTCTGTATTAATTGTATGGATGCGGAGAGTATTGGGCAAAGTGTCTTTCTCGGAAAGTATAAGCGTTCCTATGGCATCTGCTGTGATTCTGACCGAGCCATAATTCCGTTCAAAATGCGTGCCACAATAACGGCCACTGCCCTGATAGTCTGCGCTATAAGTCTGACCTAATTTTAGTGGAAAGTATTGGATTAGCAGAGGTTGTTGATACTCAACACTTAGTAGGGGAGATTCGTATCCCGTCATTAGCAAACTGTCGCTTGTGAGACGATAATTGTAGGTCTTTTGCATGTCATAACCTGTCAATTGTGACTCACTAATTGTATCATACTTGATATAATAAGTGTCTTCAGGATCAAGGTTACTGAAATCCCACACCGCATGTTCTCCGCCCTCCCCAGCATAAACGTATTCAACACGCTCTTTCGTTACGCTGTCACCTGGCTGCATTAGATTTGCAGCCTGTGACAATGTGTTTTGAGCGTTTGTCGGGGCAATGGATGGAAGTATGAGCGTTAGAGTCCACACTCTTAGCTTTTGTCTCTTGTTAATCATAATAACCTCATTTGAAGTTTATAGTTTACAGATTAATCCATCCCTTGAACTGCAAGTTGTTCACGACGAGCTGGATTTCATATGTGCCAGAGAGCGTAGAGGGCAGGACGACCTGCGTCTGAGTAGAAGAGACCACCGTCGAGTAAACAACGTTGTCGTTTTCATCCTTAATATTAAGAACATACTCAGGATGATTAACCTCAAACAACAGCGTGTAGTCGTCAATGTAAACCTTCGGAGCCAGCATTGGGGTCCTTGGATGACCATGACTGATGGGTTGTTCATTTTCTTCAATATAAACAGTCAAAGGAACCAACTCTAGAGCTGAAACATTGGTGCCTAACATCATGGCACTGAATAATAACAAAATAAACTTTTTCATACGAATTACTTGTTAGTTAATAAATCTTCGGTGCAAAATTAGTGAGATTTATTATACCTAAGAAGAAATCGTATAAATTAGAATTAAGTGAAATTTTCAGTAAGGCTAACTAATTGTTAATGAGGGATTAACCCTAATTCTTATTGATGTCGCAAAGCGAATTTTTACATATATTAAGAAAAAGGAAAGGGGGCTTACGCCCTATTTTAGTAGATTGCCTTTAGTAATTTGTCAAATGATTTAGAGGAACCGGACATTCCAAAGAGTTTTTGCAACAACTTCGTGCGGAGTTCTGTAATGTATGATGATGCAACTCCCAGCATCGACCCAATATTAGTTGGTTTGACGCCAATACGAATGAGCAGGCAAGTCTTAAGCTCCTTGTCATTTATAGCAAACTCATGCTTAGAGATTAGGTCCTTGAAACCTGGATAACAGAGGAAAATCTGTTGCTCAATTTGTTCCCACTCATCTTGTGTCGGCTGCAGGCCTTTGATGGACAGTTGCTCAAATCTGTTGTAGATTTCTGTTTTGTGTAATTCCCTGTCAGCTAGTGACTGACTATTACTGTTGTGATGCAAAAGCGACTTCGTGATGGTTTCCTGTTCACGGATAATCTGTTCCTTTTCGGAGATAAGTTCTTTGTTGATCTCTGCATTGGCTTGGAGCTTTGCAATATCACTTTGAGCCTGTTCAATAGCAGACTGACTTTGCAAGTATTTCTGCTCTGCCATTTTCTTTTTACGAGTCAGTTCTCTTATGATGATAATGGTAAGTAAACAGCCAACAATGATCAATCCAACACAAATCCAGATGACGATAGTACGTTGATTGGCTTTCTTCTGTTCCTGATGCGCGATTTCCTGATGGCGACTATAGTCATACATACCCTGAATGCGCTCTATTTCTTTGGTAGATCTATGGGCATTTAAGGAGTCGCTCATAGCATAGGCGTACAAACAATACTTTGCTACTGAATCTGGCTTACGAGACACTTGATACAGTTCTGACAACCCTAACGCACCTGAATGCTGGTTGTCAAAGTCCTTTCCATCTCTTAACTCTTTACTAAAATAGTATTCTGCAGAATCCAGCACATTTGTATGAAGGAAGTATAGGCCTTTTATACGATAATATATTTCTCGTCCTTTTTGAATATTCCCAAGGGAATCAAAGAATCCAGATTCTGACTCATATATTTGCATGTATTTTCTTGCCTTATCAAATTCTTTGCGGTAAACCAGTTCACTAAGAGTATAACCTAAAGTACTAGCCGCATAGGTAATGTAGCCGTATTTACGATAAAGTTGAGAAGCATGCTTACATATATATAATAAGGAGTCTGGCATATTCAAGTTACGATAGGCTTGACTTTCCTGCTCATAGCTCATTAGAGCTGCAAGCGTATCTTTTCCTTTCCAAGCATACTTCTCAGACATTTGATCAGAAGTCAACTGTTCCCGATAGAGTCCTTGTTCGTAGAAAATCTGTGCCATTTGGGCATAAACCCTCGCCAGTTGTGCATAGTCACAATCAGTGCTGAGGGTATCGGCATGATCGACGGCATCCTGATAGCTTTGGAGGGCAGCAGGAGCCTCGCCCATGTCGCGATAGGCACAACCGAGGAGATAGTGAGCCCGCATCTGCTCATTGGCAGTGCCGTGATGGTCGTAAAAACGCGTGGCCTCCAAGAGCAGCGAGTCGATACCATCGGTCATCGGGATGTAGGCACGGTTCATGCTGTCAGCCCTGTCGAGCAAGGCTGACATACGGTTGCGGTCCGCCTCTGTGGTACAGCAGGCGAACGCCAGGAGAATGGCTATGACGGTCAGCAGATGTTTCATGGTGCATCACTCGTTTCTTACCCTTTATTTTTTCGTCAGCCAGTAATAAAGGAAATAATCATAGATATAATGTTACTCGAAGACCTCTTCAATATCTTCTTCGACGGCATCACTGAGACCAGATTCGTCCATCACGCAAGGGTTATATCCGGGGGGCAGGTCAAAGACTGCACTCTCGTTATAGCCAAGTTGTTTGTCCTTGTAAACCTTTTTCATATAAAGGGCAAAAACAGGAAGAGCCATCGTTGCACCCTGGCCCATCGACATAGATGCGAAATGGATGTCACGGTCGTCGCCACCAACCCATACTCCGCTGACCAACGTAGGAGTGAGTCCCATAAACCATGCGTCGCTATTGTTGTTGGTGGTACCGGTCTTACCGGCCAGTTCACCGGTGAATCCGTACTTATGGCGCAGGCGTCCGGCCGTACCGCCGTCAACGACGGCCTTCAGCATATAGATCATCTTGTTGGCACTCTCCTCGCTGATGACCTCGTTCATGCGAGGCTGGAACTGGGCAATGGTGTTACCCTCGCTGTCCTCAATGCTGGTTACGAACATGTGGGCGGCACGGATGCCGTGATTGACGAATGCCGTATAGGCACTGACCATTTCGCCGACGGTGATTTCGCACGGTCCCAGGCACAATGCCATTGAGGGGTGAATCTCCGGATTGCGGATGCCGTACTCATGGAGCAGCGAGACAAAGGCCTGCGGACTGAGTTTACTCATGAGATAAGCCGAAATCCAGTTGTTCGACTGTTGCAGTCCCCATTTCAGCGTCACCATCTCACCGTAACGCGCATGTCCGGAATTGCGGGGCGTCCAAGGGCGACCAGCCACCATATATGTCTGCTGGACATTCGGTGCGAGGTCGCAGGGTGAGAACCCATTCTCCATGGCCAGTGAATAGAGGAACGGCTTGATGGTTGATCCCACCTGTCGGCGACCCTCCATCGCCATGTCGTAGGCGAAATGCGAGAAGTCTGTTCCGCCGACATACGCCTTCACATGACCGTTCTGCGGACAGATGCTCATGAATCCCGTGCGCAGGAACGACTTATAATAACGTATGGAGTCGAGCGGTGTCATGATGGTGTCAATCTCGCCGTGATAGGTGAAGATGCTCATCTCCGTCTTCGTCCTGAACGCCTGCATGATCTGCTCCTCGGTAGATCCCGCCGCCTTCATCAGGCGATAACGCTCACACTGGCGAACGGAACGCATCAGAATCTGGTTCACCTGCTCCTGCGAGAGCTTGCCCGAATATGGTGCGTTCTTCTGACCGCGATTCTCCTTGTCGAATGCCGGTTGCAGATACTTGACCACATGCTCCTGCACAGCCTGCTCGGCATACGCCTGCATCCTGGAATCGATGGTGGTATGCACTTTCAGACCGTCGGTATAGATATTATATGGGTCACCATTTTTCTTGTAGTTCTTGTTACACCAGCCATACAGGGGATCCAGTTCCCAGTTCAGCGAGTCGATATGGTATTTCACCATGTTCCACGACGGATATTCCGAGCGGACAGGCTTCTTGGCCGTGATGTAACGACGCAGGAAGTCGCGGAAATACACCGCAATACCGTCGCGATGGTCGGCCACGTGGAACTTCAGGTTCAGGGGTTCGGCAACATACTTCTGATAGTCAGCTTCAGCGATATATCCCGCCTTCAACATCTGTCCCAGCACCACGTTACGACGCTCCAGCGAACGTTCCGGATGACGGACGGGATTATAGTACGACGGATTCTTACACAGTCCGACAAGCACCGCAGCCTCCGTAGGCGTCAGATCCCTCGGTTCCTTGCTGAAATAGGTATTCGAAGCCGTTTTGATTCCGACTGCATTATGCAGGAAGTCAAAGTAGTTCAGATACATCGTCAGGATCTCGTCCTTCGTATAGTTACGCTCCAACTTGACGGCTATCACCCACTCTATCGGTTTCTGCAACAGACGTTCCATCACGCTGTGTGCAGTCTCGGAATACAACTGCTTGGCCAACTGTTGCGTAATGGTAGAACCACCACCGGCACTCTTCTGTCCGAACACGCCACGCTTGACGATGGCTCGTCCCAAAGCATAGAAGTCGATGCCCGAATGTTCGTAGAATCGGACGTCCTCGGTAGCCACCAGCGCCTGTACCAGTGACGGCGACAACTGGGTATAGTCGACAATGATACGGTTCTCCCTGTTATAGTTCCAAGTACCCATCACACGTCCGTCTGCCGATATCACCTGGGTGGCAAAACGGTTGATAGGATTCTGCAGATCTTCAATGGGAGGCATATAGCCAATCCAACCTTCGTTAATGGCGTAAAAAGCCAGTCCTGCCGTCAGTATGGAAGCCACTAAAAGTGCCCACAAAGTACGTACTATAAACTTTCTCATGACTGAAAATATACTAAGTTGAGTGCAAAATTACACATAATTTCTGAATTTTGCGTGTTTATTCAGAAGAATTTTGTAATTTTGCACCATCATTTAAACCAAAAGAGATGGAAAAGCATGATTTTGTAACGATTGCCGACCTCACAAAGGAGAAAATTCTCTATATGATTGAGATGGCACAGGAGTTTGAACGTCACCCTAACCGCGAGCTGCTGAAAGGCAAGGTGGTGGCAACCCTTTTCTTTGAACCATCCACCCGCACGCGCCTGTCTTTCGAGACTGCTGCCAACCGCCTCGGCGCCCGCGTCATCGGTTTTGCCGACCCGAAAGTGACCAGCGGTACCAAGGGCGAGACGCTGAAAGACACCATCTCGATGGTTTCCAACTACGCCGACGTCATCGTGATGCGTCACTACATCGAGGGCGCAGCCCAATATGCCTCGGAGGTTACCAACGTGCCTATCGTCAACGCCGGTGACGGTGCCCACCAGCATCCCTCACAGTGTATGCTGGACCTCTACTCTATCTATAAGACACAAGGCACGCTGGAAAACCTGAACATCTATCTCGTCGGCGACCTGAAGTACGGCCGTACCGTTCACTCGCTCATCATGGCCATGCGACATTTCAATCCCACGTTCCATTTCGTGGCTCCCAAAGAGCTCGCCATGCCACAGGAATACAAGATCTACTGCAAGGAGCACGGCATTCAGTATCAGGAACATACGGCGTTCAACGAAAAAGTCATTGCCGATGCTGACATCCTTTATATGACCCGCGTGCAGAAGGAGCGTTTCTCGGACCTTATGGAGTACGAGCGCGTCAAGAACGTGTACATATTAAATAATGATATGCTACGTCTGGCCAAGCCCAACATGAAGATCCTCCATCCCCTACCCCGCGTCAACGAGATTGCCTACGACGTCGATGACAATCCTCACGCCTACTACATCCAGCAGGCCGGCAACGGACTCTTCGCCCGCGAGGCCATTTTCTGCGACGTCCTCGGCATCAGCTTAGACGAAGTTAAAAACGACAAAACAATAATAGCATGAACAAGAAAGAACGCCTGGTTGCCGCCATCGAGCAAGGCACCGTCATCGACCACATACCTGCCACAAAGACCTATCAGGTAGCCAACCTTCTGGGACTTTTCGACCTGAAGACTCCCGTCACCATCGGTAACAACTACCCCTCGCAGAAAGTCGGCAATAAGGGTATCATCAAGGTCAGCGACAAGTTTTTTACCGACGACGAGATTTCGCGTCTCTCCGTCGTGGCCCCGAAGGTCATCCTCAACATCATCCGTGACTACGAGGTCGTTGAGAAGAAGACCGTCGAGACCCCTGAGGAGATCAAGGGCATCGTGAAATGCAACAACCCCAAGTGTATTACCAACAACGAGCCCATGGCCACCCACTTCCACGTGGCCGACGGCATCCTCACCTGCCACTATTGCGAAAAAGAGCAGGACATCAACAAGGTCGAACTTGTGTAAGAATAACATTAAATATATAATTATGTATAAGCAACTATTCATGTCGGTAGCCCTCATGGCTGCTAGTGTACAAATCAGTGCGCAAACGCTGTCCCCGGATGTAAAGAGCACTAATAACAATCCCATCAGCGCTAACGTGTTCTGTGCTGACCCGACGGCTTTGGAGTACAACGGTCGTCTGTATGTCTATGGCACTAACGACCATCAGGAGTTCCTTACTAATAAAAAGAAAGGTGATAATACCTATGGAAGCATCAAATCAATCGTTGTATTCTCTACTGACGACATGGTGAACTGGACGTTCCACGGCACTATTGACACGAAGAAAATCTGTGCTGGATGGACGAGCAGTCCATGGTATGTAGGGTACGGAGTGTCGTGGGCCCCATCCGTTACCTGGCGTCATAATGACGAGACAGACAAGGACGAATTCTTCCTCTATTTCTGCAATAGCAGTCATGGCGTCGGTGTGCTGAAGGCTGAGTCGCCCATCGGTCCATGGACATCGCCTAACAAAAAGTTGATGATTACATACGATACTCCGGGTGCCAACAAGCAGGGAACAAATGCCAATTTTGACCCAGGTGTGGTGATAGACGATAACGGTGTGGGCTGGATATCTTTCGGTGGCCTTGGCCCAAGCGAAATTATGCCTGAAGCAGCCCGTATCATCAAGTTAAAGCCCTCGATGACCGAAGTAGATGGTTCGGCAGCTAAGATTCACGCCCCCTACCATTTTGAGGCTAACGAGTTGAATTATATCGGTGGCAAGTATGTCTATACCTACTGTTCGAACTGGGCATCACGTGATAATTGGAACACTTACAAGAGCGAGCATAATATCACCGCCAGTGCACCTGGCGGAGGCACTATGTGCTATATGGTCAGCGACAATCCCTTGGATCCTGACTCGTGGGTGTACAAAGACTATTATGGCCCAGGGGTTTCCGGCAACAACCACTCGCACCTGCAGAAGTTCCAGGGTAAGTACTACCACATCTACCACAATCACGGAAATGTTCTGTTGGATGTGATGAAGAATAAAGGCCTCGTAGATAGCAGTGCCGGTGACTACCGCTCTATCTGCGTAAATAAAGCAACGGTGAATGAATCAACAGCAACCATTAGCCCTGTCACACTGAATAATGAGGGTGTTACGCAAATCAAGAACATGAACCCTTACGAACTGCAGCAGATGGAGACGATGGCTAACTGTGGCGGTGTGGAATATGAGGACATTACCAACATCAAGAAAAATACCAAAATCAGCTCATTGGGCAATGACGCTTCCGAGAATATGCAGGTGAAGATGAAGGTTGGTTCGTGGATTAACGTTCGCAAGGTAGACTTCGGTAAAACGGGTGCTGATAAAGTCATCCTGCGCGCCAAGGGAACTGGTAAGCTAGATATACGTACCGGTTCTAGTCCAAAGAACTCAATAGTAACCATTGAATTTTCGTCAACGGGCTTGGAAGACCATATCGTGGATATTCCAGAAAACAAGCTGAAAAAGTGCCAGGGCGTAAAGACGAACCTCTATTTTGTTGTTTCTGAAGGAGATGATGTCTATGTGGATTCTTGGAAATTCCATGAGATTGGAGCCTCTGGCATCCAGACGATAGAGAACAACAAACCTGTTCAGCGAAAAATCTACGATCTCTCTGGCCGCAGGCTTTCAGAAGGTCAGAGCCATCGTGGTATTGTCATTGAGCAGTATACCGATGAAAACGGCGTCAAGCATAGCCGCAAGGTTTTGGCTGATTAAGAAAAATATAGAATTAAAACGGGGTTGGTTTTGAGTACCAACCCCGTTTTTATGTTTGATGACATGATTACATGATAACTTTTCTGGACTTTCCATTAGCACTTCTCTCAATACAGAGACCATGGGGCGTATCCAGACGACGTCCGTGCAGATCGTAGTAAGTCTTGGGAGCATCATCATCGTCGACCAGATTCACATTTTCGATGGCTGTGCTACCATTGTCGGCCATGAAGATAAAGGTGCTCAGACTTTTTTCTGGCATCTCATAAAGGTACTCGTCTGTTGATTTGGGGATGTCGAGGTCCGACTTCTGACAGAGATTCGCAGTCTCATTGCCTGTTGACAACCATAACATACCGCTCTTCACGTTGTATGGCAGGACAATTTTCAGGTCATGAGCCTTCTCTGTTGTATTGATGGCCATCACGATGATGGAGTCGCCCTTGGCGTAGGCTGAAAATTCGTAGTTCACGGGAATCTCCTCCTTCGTGCGTCCCTCGATATCGTCTTGTGAGGTCTGCAGACGCGTGGAACCAGTGACATTCTTGGAGAAGTGGGACATAACGAAGGCACGGGGCAGCAGTTCGTCCTTTTTGTTGGCAGCACCATATTTTGTTTCGCCAGTACCAGCGAAAGCCCAGTGGGCACGCAGATACCAGTAAATGTAGCCTGTGCATCCAGCCAGCATACACTCGTTAAGTTCCTCGGCAAAAATCAGGTTCTCTTCCCAAGTGGGCAGCGCATCAGTATTATCGGTCACGGAGTGCTCGGTCATCCAAACCTCCTTGCCTAATGGGAGTGCTGTCTTGGCAACAGGTTTGATGAACTGTAGAGGTAAGTGTCCATAGATGTGTCCGGCAAAGATGTCCACCTGTTCGCGACAGGTCTCGTCCTTCAACAGAGCATCGTAATAGCTTTTAGCGAATCCCAATGGCTCAGCGCTAATGATACGCACGCCATCGTATGTCTCGCGGTCGAGCATGTGGGCATAGTTCTTAATCAGATTAACCTGTTCCTCCGGCTCATAGAGACAACCAGAGTAGTTGACCCACCAGTCGGGCTCGTTCTGGATGGATACGGCATCCATGACGACATCATGGTTCTTCATCCATTTCAGGAAGGTGTTAAACCACGGGAAGAACTTCTCATAGCAGTCTTCGCGCAACTTGCCCCTGACGTTGCCCTGATCGTCAGAGTTACCACCCTGAGCTGTGCCGTTGGTCTTATACTCGCCGGGAGGCGACCAAGGTGTTCCGAAGACGATGCCGCCACGCTTCTTGACAGTCTGAGCCGACGGCAGAGAACCGTTCCAGTCGTAGTCACCCCAGTTGTCGCCAGTGAAACTTGGCGAGATTTCCATACGTAGAATGTTCAGTCCGATTTTTGACTTTGCTCCATAGAGTTTGCTAACACAAGCATTGTCATTGCCAAACGGTTTCATGGCACCATCGCAGCAAGCACCGCCAAAACCAGTGACAGTCTGTTTCTTTGTGTTGTACACTTGCAGTGACGTACGAGGTTTCCCTGCCTGAACAGCAGTAACGCCCAAAAGCACGACAAATGAAAGAATAATTCTTTTCATAATGATAAAATAAATAATTAGTTGTTGTATCTCTCCGTTTTTTTTTCGGCGGCAAAGTTACTAAAAAAAAGGAGCTGGGCAAAATAATTTGCCCCTTTTTGTGACGCCCTCCTCAGAGTTGATACACAAGAAAAAGATTATGAGACTTTTGAGCGCTTGGGGTTTTTAGGGAACCAGCCCCTTTCCACGCGTTTCTTCTGTTCAAACAGTTCACCAATGCCCCATAGCGCCGAGGCTCCGAAGACACCCAGAAACGATGACAGATAGACGTTCTCGACAAACAATGCCGCACCGCAGCACGCCACACCAACCACCAGGTATATCACCCATGGCCACGTCCCCCAATGATACTCCGTCTTGATGACAATGGGGTGCCAAATGCCAATTGTGAGAAACGTCACAATGGCAATAATAATACCAGTAAAATACATACGTTTCTTTAAGTATGCAACTCGAGGACGAAGCGGGTACCTTTGGTGAATGCGGGATCGATGTCGAGGTCACCATTCATATGCAAGGCCATCTGTTTGCAGATAGGCAATCCAAGACCGTCGCCTTGGGTAAGGTCGCGGATTTCAAGGAAAGGTTTGAAGAGGTCGTCGCGCTTCTCCTCGGGAATGCCCTCACCTGTGTCGGATACAAGGAACTGATGACTATGCTGTCCGCGCTTCTTATATTCGAGGGTTACTTTACCACCCTCAGGAGTGTATTCTACGGCATTCTGTAGGAGATGAAGCAGGATATGACTGACGTATTCACGATTCATGGGCACACTCATCTTGGGGGCGTTGACTGTGACAGTGACATCATTCTTTGCTTGGTCGCGCACCTGATTCATGAGATCCTCACAGAACTGCTGCACCTGAACGTCCTCCATCTCAACCGGTTCCTTGCTATTCTCAAGTTCAGAGAGCGTCTGAATATGGCTGGAGAAGTCGAGCAGAGCCTGCACCTCAGGCTGACGGCTGTCGAGCTTGCGGAAGGTTGGTTCGAGTTGAGCTGCGATATTGCTGATGAACTTAGCCTTGAGGGCGTTGCTCTCGTTAGCCAACTGGATGTTCTTCTTCTGACGACGGGTGAGGAGGATATAACGCATAAGCATGATTGCACCGAGAACCAGTGCAGCAGCAAGGATGCCAACGAGGACGAGTAGCGCAGTAATGATGACACTACGCGAGGTGAGCGAGCTGTCCTTATCAGCGATGGTAGCCTCATTATCGGAAATCTGCTGTTTCAGAGCCTTTATTTCGTCAGCATGTTTCAAGGCGTTGGTAGAGTCTTTCCATGCCATATAATTGCTGTAGGACTGGGCGACAATACTGGCACTTCCAGACTTGCGCCCATTGGCAATGAGCGTCTGATAGACTTCGTCGACTTTGTCGTACTCCTTGCTGGCAGTGAGCTTGTCGGCCATCTCCTTGAAGACAGCGTTGCCTTGGGCATTCATGCCAAAAGTATAGTAATAGACGGCCTTGGTATAAAGCAGGTCGTTGGTTGTCTCGTCATTAGAGGCGACAACAGCGTGATTCTCCAACAGTTTGAGCTGTTCCTTGGCACTTTCAACACGACGCATTTTGATGTACATCTGAAGACGCTCCTTGGTGGTGAGATAGTGGCAGGCAGCACTTTGGCTAGACGATAGTTTTGAAGCTGCAATCGTCTGGTCAGCACGGCGTAACAAGTCAAAAGCTTCTTGATATAAGTTCTCTCTGTAATACAAAGCCGTTGCCTTGGCAGCACACTCTACAGCCTGATGGATCTTACCCTGATTCGCATAGTCATTGAATGCATGGATGAATGTGGAACGTGCCGAAGCAATGTTCGTCTTAGGGTCGATGGACTCAGCGCGTTTTTGCAATTCGCTCTTCTCGGCATCCTGCGCAGACAGGGAAACACAGCAGAAAAGCAAGTTCACGAATAAGATTAGAAGTTTTCTGTTCATATCTAATATATTTTGTTTCACGCTGCAAAAATAAGAAATATATTTTACAATCGTGCAGAAAACAGCGAAAAAAAGCCTCCCACCCTGCAAAAAACAGGAGGGGAGACATAATTTGGGGTTATTTTACTTAATAGAACTTAAAATATCTTCGTGCATTGTTGTACGAGATGTCCTCCACCATCTTACCCAGCAGCTCACGATCGTCAGGCAGCAAGCCCTTCTCCACGTCGTTACCAAGCAGGTTGCAGAGGATGCGGCGGAAGTACTCGTGGCGCGGATAGCTCAGGAACGAACGGCTATCAGTGAGCATACCCACGAAGCGGCTCAGCAGACCCAGCACCGAGAGGGCGTTCATCTGCTTAATCATGCCGTCCATCTGGTCGTTGAACCACCAGCCGCTACCAAACTGAATCTTACCGGGCTCGCCACCCTGGAAGTTACCGAGCATCGTGGCGATGACCTCGTTGGCACAGGGATTCAAGGTATATAATATGGTACGCGTGAGCTTACCCTTCATGTTCAGGTTGTTCAGGAACTTCGACATGGCCTTGGCGGTATTGAACTCACCGATGCTGTCAAAGCCCGTGTCAGGACCCAGCTGGTTGTACATAGCGGTGTTGTTGTCGCGGATGGCACCATAGTGGAACTGCTGTGTCCAGCCTGCGTCGGCATCCATCTCGGCCATTACCGTGAGGAAGCAGTTCTTATACTGGCGCACCTCATATTGCGACAACTGCTGGCCACGCATAGCCTTCTCGAAGATGGTCTCAATCTGCGAGTCGGTGTAGTCCTCGTCGTAGAACTCCTCGATGCCGTGGTCAGAGAGCTTGGAGCCCTGTGCCTCGAAGAACTCATGACGATTCTTCAGGGCGTCCACCATATCGGCAAACTTCGTGATGCTCACGCCGCTGACATTGCTCAGCTGCTCCACATACTTGGCGAATTCGGGCTTCTCAATGTTCATCGCCTTGTCGGGACGCCAGGCGGGAATCATCAAGGGATCGTCGGCAGCCTTGTGCTTGGCATACTCGATGTGGTTGTGCAGGTCGTCGACGGGATCGTCGGTCGTACAGACACACTCCACATTATAGTGCTTCATCAGTCCACGGGCGGAGAACTCGGGCTGCTTCAGCTTCTCGTTACACTCGTCGAAAATCTCACGGGCAGTCTTGGGGCTCAGCAACTTCTCAATACCAAAGGCAGTCTTCAGCTCCAGATGTGTCCAGTGATACAGCGGGTTACGCAACGTATAGGGCACCGTTTCAGCCCACTTCTCAAACTTCTCCCAGTCGCTGGTGTCCTTGCCCGTGCAGTACTTCTCGTCAATGCCGTTGGTACGCATGGCACGCCACTTGTAGTGGTCGCCGCCCAGCCAAAGTTCGGTGATGCTCTTGAAGCGATGGTCGTTAGCCACCATTTCGGGGATAAGATGACAATGGTAGTCAATAATTGGCATCTTAGCCGCATGATTGTGGTACAGGTCCTGAGCTACCTCAGTCTCCAGCACGAAATTTTTGTCGTTAAATGCTTTCATTTCGTTTGTATTTGTTTTAGATGATTGTATAATTGTTTGCAAAGATAGTGAAAAGATTCGACTTCACACAATCTTTCAGCGTTTTTTGAAGAAAAATTAACGTAAACGATAGCGTAGTTTTGTAGGAAAATGTGTACCTTTGTCGGCTGAATGAATAGAATTATGAAAACGAGATACGTCCTAACAATAGTTTTATTGGCCTTTGTCAGCGTACTTAATGCTCAGGAACTGCAGGTGAAGATAACCATCAATAGCCAGCAGGTAGAGGGTACGGACAAAAGCGTGTTCGAGAATCTGCAGCAGACGTTGCAGCAGTGGATGGACGACCGACAGTGGACGGAGTTGCAGTTCCAGAAGAATGAACGCATTGTATGTAACTTCAATATAACGGTGACGAAGTATGACAAGTCAAACAACCGTTTCTTCTGTAATGCCATGATTCAGGCCAACCGTCCTGTGTATAATTCGGCCTATACAACAACCTTATATAATAATAAGGATGCAGACTTCAATTTTGACTTCGTACAGTTCGATCAGCTGAACTTTATCGAAGAAGTCGTTGACAACCAGTTGACGGCACTGATGGCATACTATGCATATCTTATTATCGGGCTGGATCTGGATTCTTTCTCGCCATTGGGCGGCACAGACGTGTTGCAGCGTTGTATGCAGTTGACGAACAATGCACAGGATTTGGGATTCGCGGGCTGGAAAGCCTTTGAGAACTCACGCAACCGCTTTGCCATCATCAACGACTATCTGGACGAAGCTATGAAACCGTTCCGTCAGTTGCAGTACGACTACTACCGTACAGGTCTCGACGAGATGGCCCAAAATGCCGAACGCGGGCGTGCCAATGTCACCACAGCGTTGGAACTGCTGAAAAAAGCCCACGAAGAGAAACCCCTGAGTCTGGTGCCTCAGATATGGACTGACTACAAGCGCGACGAACTTGCCAATATCTATAAAGGCAAAGGCACACAGAAGGAGAAAGAAGCTGTCTACAATCTGTTGTTCAATATCAATCCCTCGCAAAGCAATGCCTGGGACAAAATTAAAGAGTAAGATGCTGAAACAACTATATATCAAGAACTTTACGCTGATAGACGAACTGGATATCGAACTGTATCCTGGTTTCTCGGTGATTACAGGTGAGACAGGTGCTGGTAAGAGCATCATCCTCGGAGCTATAGGACTTCTGCTCGGGCAGCGTGCCGATTCAAAGAGCATCAAGACGGGTGCTGATAAATGCATCATTGAAGCACATTTCGACTTGTCGCGCTATCACATGGAGGCATTCTTTGAAGAGAACGAAATAGAGTTGGATACGGAAGATACCATCATCCGTCGCGAACTGACTGCAGCAGGAAAAAGTCGTTCTTTTATCAACGATACTCCTGTGGGACTCAGTCAGTTAAAAGAATTGGGAGAACAATTGGTTGATGTACATTCACAGCACCAGAACCTATTGTTGCAGAAACAGGATTTTCAGCTTAGCGTGGTGGATATCATCGCTCAGGATACACAACAACTGGCAGACTATGAGCTGTCGTTCAATGACTATCAACAAGCTAAGCGACAGCTGAAGGAGCTGACAGAAAACATCGAACAAGGTCGCCAGCAAACTGACTTCATGCAGTTCCAGTACGATGAGCTGGACAATGCCCGACTAACGGAAGGCGAGCAGGAAGAACTGGAGCAACAGAGCGAGACGATGGAGCACGCCGAGGACATCAAATCGGCATTATACGAAGCAGACAACGCGCTGAACGGTGATGAACTGGGATCAGTCAATATGGTGCGCAGAGCTATGCAAAGCCTACAAGGCATCAGCAAGGTGCTTCCCAATGCTTCGGAACTGGCAGAGCGGTTGAATTCGTGTCACATCGAACTGAAGGATATTGCTGACGAAGTGGAGAGTTCGTTGGAGGACGTGGACTTCAATCCTGCCGAACTTGACAGAATCAATCAGCGGCTGGATCAATTGTATGACTTGGAAAAGAAATACCATGCTGAAACAGTAAGCGAACTGATAGTCTTGCGAGACGAGCTGAAACAGAAGCTGAATGCCATTGAGAACAGCGACGAAGCTCTGGCAGAACTGGAGGCTAAATGTGAACTGCTGAAAAAAGAAACCCAGAAACTGGCCGACGCTCTGACAAAACTGCGCCAGCAGGCTGCCAAGAAAATAGAAGACCAACTACGCCAACGACTGGTTCCGTTGGGAATGCCCAACGTACGCTTCGAAGTAAATGTTAGCAAATGCGAGTTGGGTAAGAGTGGACAAGACAACGTCTGCTTCCTATTCTCAGCCAACACATCTACCCCACTCCAGCCTGTCGCTCAGGTAGCGTCAGGCGGTGAGATTGCGCGTGTAATGTTGTCGCTGAAGGCCATGATCAGCGGTGCCGTGAAACTGCCGACTATCATCTTCGACGAGATTGACACGGGTGTCTCAGGCAAGATTGCCGAAAAGATGGCCGAGATGATGCAAGAGATGGGACGTATGGAGCGTCAGGTCATCAGCATCACTCACCTGCCTCAAATTGCCGCTTTGGGCTCGTACCACTATCGCGTGTCGAAAGAAGAAACTGCCCAAGGAACGACAAGCCGCATGGTGCAGTTGTCACAGGACGAGCGCATCGGTGAGATTGCTCAGATGTTGAGCGGTAGCAACATCAGCGAGGCGGCCATTCAAAATGCAAAACAACTCTTGAAAATGAAATAACAAGAAATAGAAATGAAAAGGATATTATTTATACTCATTGCTTGTCACTTATCACTTATCACTTCTTTTGCTCAGACCCAATCGTGGGCAAAGAAGGCTGCACAAGGAGTGTTTACGCTGAAAACATTCACCGCCGATGGACAACTGATAGGAAGTTCCAACGGATTCTTCATCAACGAACAGGGCGAGGCTATCAGTACGTTCAATCCCTTCAAGAACGCTTACCGCGCCATCATCATCGACGCACAAGGCAAAGAATGGGCCGTAGAAAACATCATCGGAGCTAACGACATGTATGATGTGGCAAAATTCCAAGTGGCAGTAAAGAAACCCACAGCTCTCACCATTGCCACGACAAGTGCTACGAAAGGAACTACGCTGTGGCTGTTGCCTTATGCCGCGAAGAAAACTCCTATCTGCGAACAGGGAATGGTGGAAGAGGCAGAACTATTTCAGAACTCATACAGCTACTATACGCTTAACATGCAGACCAGCGAACAACAGGTAGGATGTCCTATCCTCAACGACGCTGGAGAAGTGTTAGGCATGCTACAGCCTGCCGCTGGCGGACAAAGTGAGAAGGCTTATGCTGTCAGTGCTGCCTTTGTTGCAGACATGAAAGCCAACGGACTGAGTTTTAACGACGGAACGCTGCGACAGACACATATTGCCAAAGCACTGCCCGAGAAATATGATGAAGCTATGCTGGCGCTATATATGGCCGCTGGCGCCATGAATAGCGAGGATTATAGCGACTATATCAACCGCTTTATCGGGAAATTTCCCAATATGCCGGACGGTTACATCTATCGTGCAAGAGTGGCCGTCAGCAACAACGAGTTTGCCAGTGCCGACGCTGACATGAAGCAGGCCTTGAAGGTTGCTGACAAAAAGGACGACGTCTACTACCAATATGCGCAGATGATTTACCAGAAGGAGGTGTTGCAGAGCGACCAGCCCTACGAACCTTGGAGTATGGATCGTGCGTTAGAGGAGTCTAAAGCAGCATACGCTGCCAATCCTCAGCCCGTCTATCGCCAGCAACAAGCTCAGATACTTTTTGCACAGCAGAAGTACGATGAGGCTTGCAATATCTATCTGGAACTAACGAAAAGTGATCTGCAGGCATCAGAGATGTACTATGCTGCCTCGCAGTGCAAACTGCAGCAGGGTGACAAACGTGAAGCGATGGTCTTGCTAGATAGTGCTGTCAACCAATTTACGCGCCCATACGTGAAGACTGCAGCACCCTTTCTGAGAGCTCGTGCACAGTTATCCATGGAGAACCGCCGTTTCCAGCAGGCCATCAACGACATGAATGACTTGGTGGCATTGGTTCCTACCAACCCTGAGCTATGGGCCGAGAAAGCCAGCTATGAATTACGTGTGAACCTTGCTGATCAAGCATTGGAGAGTGCACAGGAGTGTCTGCGTCTCGACCCGGAAGGCAGTGATGGTTACCTGATGTCAGGCATTGCCCAATGTCTGAAAGGCGACAAGGAACAGGGGCTGAAGAACCTGCAGAAAGCGAAAGAGCTTGGCAACGACCAAGCTCAGACATTTATCGAAAAGTATTCGAAGTAAGACTAGAACGGCACTTCGCCGTCTTGGGAATCAGATCCGAATGGTGACTCACCGCCTGTGGGCTGTTGGTCACCATTTACCTTACTGCCCAAGATTTCACCGTCAGGATTGCCATTGCCACCCTTACGGCTCAGACGACCATCCTCAGGATTCTCAAAACGTGTAAATTCACCTCGGAACGTCAACAACACGTCACCCGTAGCGCCTTTACGATGCTTGGCAATGATAATCTGTGCCATACCATGCAAGTCGCGCCCGTTGTCGTCTTGATAAATATGATAATACTCAGGACGATGCACAAACAACACCATATCAGCATCCTGCTCGATAGCTCCCGATTCACGCAGGTCAGACAACTGAGGACGCTTTCCTTCCAGTCCTTCACGGCTCTCAACACCACGGTTCAACTGCGACAGCGCGAGAATGGGGATATCCAATTCCTTAGCCAGTCCCTTCAGTGAACGGGAGATGGTGCTGACCTCCTCCTGACGCGACGAGAAACGCATTCCGTTGGCATTCATCAGCTGCAGATAGTCAATCATAATGATTTTCACACCATGCTCACGAACCAGTCGACGGGCCTTGGTACGCAATTCAAATACGGAAAGTCCGGGGGTGTCGTCAATATAGAGCGGAGCTCCTAACAGCGTGTTCACCTGCTTGTCCAAGCGTTCCCACTCGTCAGGATGCAGTTGACCGTTCAGAATCTTCGAGCCCTGAATCTCGCAGGCGTTCGATATGAGACGGTTTACGAGCTGAACGTTCGACATTTCAAGCGAGAAGAAAGCCATCGGCACTTGATAGTCGGCAGCAATATTCTTGGCCATCGATAGCGCAAACGACGTCTTACCCATCGCAGGACGTCCGGCAATGATGACAAGGTCGGAGGGCTGCCAACCGGAAGTAATGTCGTCCAATTTATGATATCCTGTAGGCACACCCGTCAGACCGTCCTTGTTGGCAGCGGCCTTCTGGATGACCTCTATCGCATTTTTGATGACAGGATCAATCTGCGTGTAGTCTTTCTTCATGTTGCGTTGACCCAGCTCGAAAAGAGAACCCTCGGCTTCCTGCATCAAGTCGTCAACATCTATCGTCTCGTCAAAGGCCTTCGTCTGGATATTGCTCGAGAAGGAGATGAGCTGACGTGCCAAAGACTTTTGGGCGATGATGCGAGCATGGTATTCTATATTTGCCGACGAGGCCACGCGCGACGACAGCTCCGTCACATAGCCCGGACCGCCAACATCCTCCAAATCGCCTTGCTTGGCCAATTGTTCTGTTACTGTCCACACATCGACAGGCAACTCATGCATCGACAGCTCGCGAATAGCTGTATAGATCTTTTGGTTACGCGGTTCATAGAAACTCTCAGGATAAAGCAATTCACAAACGACGGCATAGGCGTCCTTGTCAATCATCAGCGCACCTAACACAGCACGCTCTATCTCAGTAGCTTGCGGCTGTACGTGGGCAAAGGTATTATCCACAGGCTGTTGTTTGCGCCTGCGTGTTCCACTTGCAGTATTGTTCTGTTCTGGCATCGTATCTTTGATTTAGGGATTGCAAAGATACGAATAAGCGAGCAAAAAACCAAAAAATTATTGGAGATTTTTTGTAGAAAGAAGTTGGTTGATTGTCATTTCCTTATGCTTACGCATCAAACGCTCAGTAGAGTCAACATGTTCGTTTTGGAAAACATCACGCTTCATCACCTGATTCACAACCCACTGAATCTTTCCCATATGCAGATTGCGGCTATGCTGGACAAATTCTTCGTCATCAGGCAGTGGATAGAGACTGAGTATATAGAACGACAGACAGTCGGGTACTATCATCTTGCGCACCATCATGCGACGCTGGTCCTCCGTATAGTTCTCCAAATAGAAAGGATAGTCGGAACCTAGATATTTGTCAAGACTGATGCCCAACGAATGGTCGCCCACAACGACACTCTGGTCAAACGAACCAACTTGTGTGTAAATATGGGGAAACTCAATGCCTGGAAGTTCCTCTTTCAACCGATTGAAAGCCTCCGTCAATTCATCATTTATGTCGTCTATTTCCTCATATTGTTTCTGAACATCAACAAGCAATGTCTGCAACGTGGAATCCTGAAAGAAGTGCAGGAACTTGGTATTGATGTCCGGATCGTCCACCTTTCCAATGAGCAACATATCCTCAATGAGCATCCGCGTCTGTTTCGGATAAGCGGTAGTCATTTGCTGAAGGGCTGCCAAATCACCAGTGGACAGATACTGGCTCTCAACACGGTCGTAACGGTCAATGACGATTGCATCGTCTGCGACATCAGCAGTATTAGGCTTCAGCTGCCACTCGCAACCGACACAAAACACCAATATACTAAACAATATGCCGTAGACCTTTTTCACTATGAACGTTATACAAATGTTAAAATCCGATGCAAAATTACTAAAAAATATTTTAAAATCCAAATTTTAACCTAAAAAAATTAAAAAAAAGTGCATAAAAGTACTTGAATTGGTTTATTTATGTGAAATTTGCAGTGAACAAACTATCAAATTTGAACATGAATAAAAACATCTTTCTACTCCTGCTGGCGTGTTGTCCTTTGACCGTTTTTGCCAGCCACACCATCACCGTCAGCGTCACAAATCCGATGAACATCGCGCGCGCGGACGTACCTATTATTATTAGTCTCACGTCCTATGGCACCGTCCGCTCGGCAGTGGTCACCCAGAACGGACAGGAGATTCCCTGCCAACTGGACGACCTCGACAAAAACGACACCTTCGACGAGCTTTGCTTTCTGGTTGACCTCGACAAGAAGGAAAAGAAGGAATACACCGTCACTTTGCTCGACGAAGGCGAGCCACGTCCCTACCCTGCCCGGGTCTATGCCGAGATGGTGTTGGCCAATACCAAGGACAAGACGCTGAAGAAAAACCAGCAGAACAACTATATCGAGAGTCTCACGGCTCGTGGCGACGCTGCCTACACCTATAACGTGCAACACCACCACGGTGTCGACTTCGAGAGCGAACTGAACGGCATCCGTATCTATTTCGACGAACGTCAGACACTGGACCTGTATGGCAAGTTCAAGAAACAACTCGAACTGAAGGAGACACAGTTCTACACCGATGACGACCAGAAAGCACGCGGCTATGGCGACGACGTGCTATGGGTGGGACAGACATTTGGTCTGGGGGCCTTCCGCGGATGGGACGGCCAGCAACCCACTCACATCAAACCTGTCAAGACGCGCACCCAACGCATCATCTCCTATGGTCCATTGCGCACCATCATCGAAGTCATTGATCAAGGTTGGCAGGCTCCCTCAACCATCAGCCCTCCTCGCAACGCCACACTCTCAAAGAGAGAACCATCAGCCATCAATATGACCCTACGCTACATCCAGTATGCAGGTCATAGGGATACCGACGTCGAAGTGATATTCAATAAAGATGTCAGCGACTACCGTTTTTCGACAGGCATCATCAATGTCAAGGGTTCCGAGGAGTTCAGCGACAAACATGGACTTCGCGCCTGCTGGGGTACAGACTATCCTTCTACCGACACCTTAAAATGGAAGCGCGAGACGGTAGGTCTGGCCGTATTGGTACCTCAGCAGAACATCGTCAGCGAGGAACCTGCCAACAAGGACAACTACACCTACGTGTTGAAAGTCGAGGGGCGTCAGATGAACTACAAGGTGACCTACACGTCAGCCAACGAGACGTTCGGCTATCATTCTGCCAAAGAATGGTTTGACCACCTGAAAGTCTGGCGCAAAGAGGCCGAAAACCCCGTTGTGGTTACAATTCGCTAAAGTGTTTGCGTCCTTTCACGTAATACTGCCAGAGCAATGAGAACTGTCGTTGCTCTGGTATATTTTTCTCCTGTCGCGAAGCCTGTATCTGCCTTCGGTCTTCGGCAAAGTCTTTCTTCCAACGCTTAAAAGCCCGACGCGCCTTGTAGATAGCTTTGAAGTCACCCACATTTCTGTTCACAATCAGTGTCTCCCATGCGGCCAGATAATCCAAGAACCACCGCCAGCGCATCACGTAGCCCAGTTCTTCGTCAGGTAGACACTTGTAGAGCATCGTCAGGTTATTGCGGAAATTGAGGAATGTCTTCATCGGATTCGACTTGGGCAACGTACCACCACCAACGTGGTAGACATACGATTCTGGCAGACAATAGACCTTACGTCCACGGATGCGCAGTCGCCAACACAGGTCTATCTCCTCGTTGTGAGCAAAGAATCGTCCGTCCAGTCCGCCACAGTCCCAATAGTCCTTCGCGCGAATCATCAGTGCGGCACCCGTAGCCCACAATATCTCCGTCGCATAGTCATACTGGCCGTTATCCTCCTCGACGGTATCAAACAATCGTCCGCGACAGAAAGGATAGCCGAAACGGTCCAGATATCCCCCACTCGCCCCTGCATACTCAAACATATCCTTATTATATATAGAGAGTAGTTTGGGCTGGCACGCAGCCACCTCCGGATGCACGTCCATAAACTCCACAAGCGGTGTAAGCCAATGGTGCGTCACCTCTATGTCTGAGTTCAGCAGCAAATAATACTCGGCCTCCACCTGCGCCAGTGCCTTGTTGTAACCCTCGGCAAAGCCCCAGTTCTTCTCCAGCACTATTAGTTTGCACTCTGGGAACCTACTTCGCAACAGCTCCAGCGAGTCATCCGTCGACGCGTTGTCCGCCACATATACCGTGGCCTCGTCGCGCGAGTAGTTCAGCACCGTAGGCAAATACCGTTCCAGCATCTTTGCCCCGTTCCAGTTCAGTATGACGATTGCTACCTTATCCATTTTAACCCTTTTACCTTTTTACTTTTTTACCTTCAACGCTGTACCGTCATGATTAAACTCACCCAGCCTCACTTTGATGAGCTGGTTGTCGTATTCCTCGCGAGCCTCCGCTGGCGACAGCTCCACACGAATGTAGTTCTTCGTGAATCCATGCATCGTCCTGCCGCGCGTAGCTTTCTCAAACAACACCTCGGCCTCCTGCCCAATGTGTCGTTCGTAGAAGGCTTGCGTCTTCCGGTCAGACAGTTCCAGCAACCTATGACTACGCTCCTTTTTGTCTTTCTCGCTCACAACGTATGGGATGCTCAGCGCCGACGTTCCTGGACGCTCGGAATACGGGAATACATGCAGCTGCGTCACGTCGAGACCATTCAGGAATTCATACGTCTCCTCAAAACATTCAGGCGTCTCACCCCTACAGCCCACCATCACGTCTACGCCGATAAACGCATCAGGCATCACCTCCTTGATGCGACCGATCTTGTCAGCAAACAACTGTCGGTCATAGTGGCGGTGCATCAGCTTCAGCACCGTGTTGCTGCCGCTCTGCAAGGGAATATGATAGTGGGGCATAAACGCACGGCTCCGTGCACAGTAGTCTATCAACTCGTCACTCAGCAGGTCAGGCTCCAAACTACTGATACGGTAGCGTTGAACACTCTCCACCGCATCCAATGCCTTCACCAAGTCTATAAAACGTTCGCCCGTCGTCTTGCCGAAGTCGCCGATATTGACACCCGTCAGCACAATTTCCTTGCCACCCTCGCGTGCAGCCTCCTCAGCCTGAGCCACCAGCGACGCTATCGTCGGATTCCTCGAAAATCCGCGGGCGTAAGGTATCGTGCAATAGGTGCAGAAGTAGTCACAACCGTCCTGCACCTTCAGGAAATATCGCGTCCTATTGCCGCGTGAGCACGACGGCGCAAAGGTCTTGATGTCTTTCGTCTTCACGGTCTTGTATGTCGCGATGGTATCGCGACTTACAAAGGCCTCTGACAGAAACTGCACCAAGTCCGCCTTCTCGTTCGAACCCAACACCAGATCCACACCCTCTATCTTGCTCACGCGCTCAGGTTCCAGCTGGGCATAACAGCCTGTCACCACCACAAACGCTCCGGGATTCTCCCTCACCAATCGGTGAATCGCCTGACGACATTTCTTGTCGGCCACGTCTGTCACCGAACAAGTATTAATCAAACAAATATCCGCCTGCTCGTCCTTCTTCGCCGTCACCACCCCCAGCTCGGCCAACAGCTTGCCGAAAGTCGACGTCTCCGAGAAGTTCAACTTACATCCCAGCGTAAAATATTTTGCCCGTTTGCCCTGAAAGGCAGAAGAATCTATCATATATAAATAAGGTACTCTTGTTTACGCCCACAAAGGTACACAAAAAAATGCACTTTTTGCCATTTTTTAGCATTTTTTCGGTAAAGGGGCATTTTTACACGAATTTTAACATTTCGTAAGTTGTTGATTTACAGTCATTTGTAAAAAAGTTACAAAAATACCCTAAAAAAAAACAAAAAAAATGATACGTCGTAACGAAAAAATGCCTAACTTTGCAGCGTTTTAATAAACAAATGATTGTTTTACAGATTTAAAAGCATTAGAAAAATGAAGAAATTAGTATTTATGTTCGTAGCTGTTGCAGCTATCTCTTTCGCTTCTTGTGGTAACAAGACCGCTCAGGCTGAGGCTGTTGATTCAGATTCAATCGCAGTTGTTGATAGCGCTGACACTGTTGCTGCTGACACTGTAGCTGCTGACACTGTTGCTGCTGATAGCGTGAAGTAAGCAATACCGAACGAAATCAAAAAGCAAACCGCCCGATGTGAATCCGGCGGTTTTTTTATGTCCCAATCTTGAGGATATTGCAGTAGGACTTCAGAATGTAACTTTGCTGCGGCAACATTCGGTGCCGTCGGAGCGGACAATGCGGATGTTGTATGAGCTCTGGTCTTCGACAAGAGGTTCCTGTTCCATGTAGAACGAGAGTTGGTCGCCAGCATGAGCCTCGGCCACATAGGCAATCTCGAAACGACGGATATGGTGGTCGCGATACCAGTCGAGGGGCCAGAGGTCGAGGACGTGTTCGATGTATTTCACGCTATTAATATGTCCATTGATATCGACATCATTATAGTGGGTGTCGATGGTGCGGACGAGCTGGGCGTCGTCGGACATTTTTACACGGCCGCCCTTGTCGATAGGGCAAGGCTTGTCCTTAACAATCCAGTTGTTGATGGCACCATTGTCGATGGCAAAGATATCGGTGGGCTGGCGCGTCTCGGTGTCAATCATTGCCCAGATGGAGCGACCATAGCCATACTCGTGACCATCGGCACCAACAACAGCGAAGTTACGGGAAGTGAAGTAGCGCATGGCGCTCTCGACCCACGTTTCGACATTGAACTTTGTGTATTGTTGTGGCATCTCAGTCATCTCGATTGCCAGACGCGAGAGCACCCACGAACGGTGGATGCTCATAAGGTACTTCATGCCGAAACCACGCGCTGACGAGTGAAAATCAGCTGCGTTGAGCATGTGGTTGCCCATGTGGCCCATAAAGAGTCGTCCGCTGAAGTCGCAATGGAATGGCTCAGCCATGAATTCATAACGTCCTACCTTATCCATATACCAATCACCTTTTACTGTTTTACCTTTTTTCGCGTTCTTCGAGGAATGCGCTGACCTGCTCCTGCATACCTCGGGTCACAGCAATACGACCGGAACGGGTGTACTGCAACACACAGCCAAAGGCATTGAGGGCGCGGTAGATCGCAATAATATCCTCGGTGATACCGTGTTTCATAACAATGGTATAAGTAGGGTTCACTTCGATAATATGTGCATCGAAACGACGAATCGTACGAGAAATCTCGGGGTTCTGGAGCACACTCTCAGTAGAAAGCTTGTAGAGTCCCGACTCGCGGATAAACAACTGGTCGTCGGTGAAGTAGTTGGCCTTCACGACATCAATCTTCTTCTCTATCTGGCGCGTAATTTTCTCAATCTGGTCGGGGTCGCTCCAGGCAGTGATGGTATATTTATGAACACCCTCGATGGAGGATGCCGACACATTCAGACTCTCGATATTGACCTGACGGCGCGTAAACACGGCGGTAATCTGATTCAGAATACCGGCAATATTCTCGGAGTACACCAGCAGGGTATATAATTTCTTCTCTTCCATAGCGATAGCAAATTCTTCACTTCAAATTTCCAGCATCATATCGTTGACATTCATGCCCGGAGGTGTCATGGGCAGCACGTTATCCTCCTCCATAATGGCACATTCGAGGATGAACGGACCATCGGTGGCAAGCATTTTTTCAACGGCTGCGCCTAAGTCCTTGCGGTCAGTAACGGCCTGATAAGGAATGTCGTAGCCTTGAGCTATCAACTCGTAGTTAGGGTTCATCATCTTGGTGAACGACTTACGACGCATCCAGAACATATCCTGCCACTGGCGGACGTTACCAAGGTAGTGATTGTTCAAAAGAATCATCTTGACAGGAGCCTGCTGTTCCATGATGGTGCCAAGTTCCTCGATACACATCTGAAAGCCGCCGTCGCCCATAAAACAACAGACGGTACGGTCGGTAGCGAACGTGGCTCCGATAGCTGCGGGCATACCGTAACCCATGGTACCAAGGCCTCCGCTAGTGCAGATGCTGCGCTTAACGGGATACTTGAAGTAACGCGTCGCAAATAGCTGGTTTTGACCAACATCCGTCACAAGGACACTGCCGCGCGGAGCACGCTCAGCAACGGCATTAACCACCTCGCCCATCTTCAATGGACCCTCAGTGGGATGGATGGCGGGTTCGATGACTTTCACGCGTTCCCGTTCGTCAAGTTCCTTGAACGAGTCGCGCCATTCGCGGTGGTCGTTCTTATTCAACAGCGCTGTCAAAGCGGGCAGCGATTCCTTGCAGTCGGCAACGACAGCGACATGGGTCTTGACGTTCTTGTCAATCTCCGAACGGTCGATATCGAGGTGGATAATCTTGGCCTGCTTGGCGTAGGTCTTCAGATTGCCCGTCACACGATCAGAGAAGCGCATGCCGATGGCAATCAGCACGTCGCACTCCTGTTCCTTAAGGTTGACGGCGTAGTTGCCATGCATACCCAGCATACCGACATTCAAAGGATGGTCGGAAGGCAATGCAGAGAGTCCGAGCATGGTACGACCGGCTGGAATGTCGGCCTTCTCGAGGAATGCCTTGAGTTCCTCCTGCGCATTACCCAATTCTACACCCTGCCCTACCAGCGCCAAGGGGCGTTCAGCACGGTTAATGAGTTCGGCAGCTTCGCGAACAGCCTGTTCGCTGAGCTTGGGATAAGCGACGTATGAACGGATGAAGTCCACCTTCTTGGGTTCCCAATCAATCTCCTCGACCTGTGCATTGCGGGCGAAGTCGAGAACCACAGGGCCAGGACGTCCGCTACGAGCGATATAAAATGCACGCGAGACGGCCCACGCCACATCCTCGGCGTGGCGAATCTGATAGCTCCACTTGGAGATAGGTTGAGCTACACCAACAAGGTCAACCTCCTGAAAGGCATCAGTACCCAAGGCACTGATAGCCACCTGTCCGGCAATGACGACGATAGGCGTTGAGTCCAACATAGCATCGGCCACACCAGTTAGTGTATTCGTTGCACCAGGACCACTGGTGACCAAAGCCACACCCACCTCGCCTGAGACGCGGGCATAGCCTTCTGCAGCATGGACGGCACCTTGCTCATGACGCACAAGAATATGGTCAAAGCATTTTTTCTCACCTCGTGTGTAGTCGAACAGCGCATCGTAGGTGGGCATGATACTGCCTCCAGGGTAGCCAAAGATGGTTTTCACACCTTCCGCACGAAGTGCCCGCATCAGCGCTTTCGATCCTGTTATTCTATCACTCATATCTTAATCTATTATTCTTATTCCACCTTTATCGGCACTCGAAACACTCTGGGCATAGGCGCGGAGGGCTTTACTGACCACACGGTTGCGCTTCAAGAGCTGTTGTGGACGTGCGGCGAGTTCATCGTCGCTGAGTTTCACATTAATTGAGCGCGAGGGAATGTCGATGACAATAATGTCGCCATCCTTCACCTTGCCGATATTTCCGCCATTAGCAGCTTCAGGAGAAATATGTCCGATGCTCAGACCAGACGTACCACCTGAGAAACGACCATCGGTAATCAGCGCACACTCCTTACCCATGTGCATGCTCTTAATATAAGAGGTGGGATAAAGCATCTCCTGCATACCTGGACCGCCCTTCGGCCCCTCGTGGGTAATCACCACGCAATCGCCTTTCTTCACCTTGCCACCAAGAATGCCCTCGCAAGCATCTTCCTGAGAGTCGAAGACGACGGCAGGTCCTTCGAAATGCCACAGGATTTCGTCAACACCAGCGGTCTTCACCACGCAACCATCCTGAGCGATATTACCAAAGAGCACGGCCAGTCCGCCATCCTTGGTGTAAGCGTGTTCAAGGTCGCGGATGCAACCATTGGCACGATCGGTATCGAGACTACCCCACTCTTCCGACTGCGAGCCCATTTTAGTGGAGAAGCGATTACCAGGAGCCGACTGATAGATACGATTTGCCTCTGCATCAATAGCACCATCAACAATGCTATATTTATTCAAGGCTTCAGCGAGGGTCATTCCGTCTACACGGGGTGCAGAGCCGTCAATCAGTCCGCCCTTGCTGAGTTCATTCAGAATACCAAGAATACCGCCTGCACGACCACACTCTTGGACAGAGTATTTCTGTGTATTGGGAGCCAGTTTGCAGAGGCAGGGAACTTTTCTTGAAAGGGCGTCGATATCCTTCATGGTGAAGTCGGCACCAGCCTCCTGAGCCACAGCCAACAGGTGAAGCACCGTATTCGTAGAACCACCCATCGCGATATCCAGCGACATGGCATTCATAAAGGCCTTGCGGGTGGCAATATTACGAGGCAGCACGCTTTCGTCGCCATCCTCGTAATAGGCCAAAGCGTTCTTGACAATCTGACGAGCAGCCTGCTTAAAGAGCTCCACGCGATTTGTAT
The DNA here is from genome assembly GCA_900318885.1 of uncultured Prevotellaceae bacterium. Taxonomy (GTDB): domain Bacteria; phylum Bacteroidota; class Bacteroidia; order Bacteroidales; family Bacteroidaceae; genus Prevotella. The sequence goes on from ONMN01000016.1 coordinate 28,982, forward strand.
GGGTAGCAAGGATAGTACCGTTGCCAGGCAACGAGAGACCAATAGCCTCCGTCAGCGAGTTCATCGAGTTGGCCGTAAACATGCCCGAGCACGAACCGCAACCAGGACAGGCACACGACTCAATCTCCTTCATCTCTTCGTCAGTAACCGAGGGGTCGGCACCTTTCACCATCGCCGTAATCAGGTCGGCATTCTCACCACGCCAGCGACCAGCCTCCATCGGACCACCCGAGCAGAATACCGTCGGAATGTTCAGTCGCATCGAGGCCATCAGCATTCCTGGCGTCACCTTGTCGCAGTTGGAGATGCAAATCATGGCGTCGGCCTTGTGGGCATTGACCATATACTCTACGCTATCGGCAATGATGTCACGCGAAGGCAGCGAATAGAGCATGCCATCATGTCCCATTGCAATACCATCGTCGATGGCAATGGTATTGAACTCAGCGGCATAACAGCCCATCTTCTCGATCTCCTCGCGAACAATCTGACCTATTTCGTGCAGGTGAGTATGACCAGGCACAAACTGCGTGAACGAGTTGACGATGGCAATAATAGGCTTGCCAAACTGCTCATGTTTCATACCTGTGGCCACCCAGAGTGCTCTGGCGCCAGCCATACGGCGACCTTCCGTGCATACACTGCTTCTCAGTTGATGTTTCATCGTATATTCGTTTTTGTCTATTTTAGCTTGCAAAGGTAAGCAATTTCCCCCTAAACGCCAAACGATTTGGAGGAAAAATGAAGAAAAGCCGAGAGTAAAAGGCTAATGTACGCTGACAGCAAGGAGGAAAACGGGAGACAGCAGGGAGAGAAACGGGATTTAGTCCCTAGTAAAAAGGGAGGGAGTCGGTAGGTAAGCGGATTCGGCCTCCCGCCCGCATTAATGTGGGCGGAAGGTCTTATTCATTCGGGCTGGAGGCCGAATTATTGCGGGCGGCCGCCCGAATCCCAATTTTTACCTGCTTAGACTCGCTTCTGTAAAGGCGTCCATGATGGCCGTTGGCTGGTTGTTCTGGAAGGCACCCAATTTGTAGAAACGATCGGTTTCCGGAGCCCAGTAGAACACGCCTTGACAATGACCTCCACAATGGTTGCGCGCCATATCAATGACAGCTGCGATAATCTCCTTTCCCTCAATGGGTTTAGCTGCTTCGGCACCTGTCTCGACGACCAGCATGGGTTTGTGGTATTTCTCCCACAGGCGATTGATGTTCGCAGTGGCTTTCTCCACCGTTTCCTGCCAACTCTTGGTATGATTGCCCTTTATATCCCAATAAGGATAAACACTGAGGCCAATCATATCGTAACGGGTCTTATACTGAGCCAGTCCGTCGAAGATGAAGTCATAACGGTGAGGGTCAAAGGCTCCGTCGAGATGAATGATGACTTCTGCCTTCGGAAACACTTGTTTTACAGCCACATAGCCCGAATCCGTCAGTCCGGCATACTGCTGCATATTCTCCTGCGCACGACCCATAGGCCAAAGAAAACCGTTGGTGGTTTCGTTGCCAACCTGTACCCAGCGCACGTCAACACCAGCGTCCTTGATGGCTTGCAAAACCTCACGAGTATGGGTAGCCAACGCCTGACACATCTCCTGATAGTTCATTTCCTTCCACGCAGCAGGGATGTTCTGCTGACCAGGATCGGCCCACCAGTCGCTATAGTGGAAGTCAATCATCACGGCCATTCCCTGCTCCTTGGCGCGTTTCGCCATCTTGACAACATCGTCCTGATTGCAAAGCCCACCTTTGGGATTAACCCACACGCGCAGACGGACGGCATTCAGCCCCAATTCCCGCATCAGTGCAGTACATTCGCGAGGTTCGCCTTTGGCATTGCGCAACTGCACACCTCGCGCCTCAAGATCGGTAGTGCCACTGATATCAGCACCCAGCCAAAAAGGCTCCACGTTGGGATTTGCGAAGATATTCGAAGGGGCAACAGCCTGCGCAACACTCTGAGAATCAATGGTTTCTAGACTTAGAATAGTTGATTTTAAACGTCCCTTACGGTCCTTTACTGTCAGCGTCACCTTTCCTGCCTTCGTCGTAGGTCGCAGGATAGCCACCAGTTCGCCATTGAAAAGCTTCATCGTGGGTTGCTTGAATGATTCCAGCGAGGTGGCATCACCATTGCAGACAGCCTCGAACTGAGCCTCACCTGCGACGCTGAACGTCAGTTGTTCCTGACAGGTGGGAACGGGAACTCCCTTCTTGTCCTGTACTGATACGCGAACGTAAATCAAGTCTTCGCCATCAGCCTTGTGTTCGTTGGTCTCAGCCTGAGCCACCAGTTGCACAGCCTTACCTGCCGTCTGGCGCACATCCTTACCGATTTTGTTACCCTGTTCGTCGTAAACAACAACACGAATCTCGCCAGGCTCGTATTTAACATCATTCCAGCGCAAGCGATAACGATCCAGACGCTCAGCTTTGTTCTTGCGCACCTTACCCTGCGACTTACCATTGACAAAGAGTTCACCCTCAACACCATCGGTATAACAGTAAACAGGCGTTACCTTGCCCTTACGGTCGGACCACGTCCAATGAGGCAGCAAGTGAACAGTATGTTCCTGTGTGTTCCAATGGCTCTTATAAAGATAGTAGCGGTCCTTAGGCAGTCCTGCCAAGTCGCAGATGCCAAAATAGCTGCTACGCGAAGGCCAGTATTCATCATAGGGCGTAGGCTCACCCAGATAGTCGTAACCCGTCCAGACAAATTCACCAATCACCCACGGGTAGTCATCCTGCCACACCCAGTCGTCGTCAGGTAGGTTCGACCACGAGCAGTATTCCACATCGTAACTCGAACACTGTCCATCAGCTTTCAGAATGGCTGTCGGGTCGTAGGTAGGCGCCCATGAGGCATACTGCGAATTATCGGAAACCACTACGGGGAATTTATAGACACCTCGAGAACTTACTGTAGAGGCTGTCTCAGAGCCCAGCAAGAAACCTTGCGGCAACTGCTTGATATTGTTGGCATATTTGTGGACACGATAGTTGAAACCAGGCACCTGCATAGCCTGAGCAAAACCACCGGCAATTGACTTCTCAGCATGATCCATTCCCTGAGTGACTGGACGCGTGGGGTCGAGGGCATTGCAGAGTCCCTGCAACTGAATGCTGATTTGGCGACCTTCCTCGCTGCCTTGCTCAGGAATCTCGTTGCCTATGGACCACATCACAATTGAGGGATGGTTCCTGTGGTTCAGCACGAGGTTGGTAATATCCCGCTCGGCCCACTCACGGAAATTACGGGCATAACCGTTCTTGCACTTCGGATAAATCCACATATCAAACGACTCAGCCATCACCATCATGCCAAGCGAGTCACAAATGTCCATCTGCCACGTAGAAGGCATATTGTGAGACGTACGGATAGCGTCGCAACCCATTGCCTTCAGCATCTGAATTTGGCGAATCAATGCTGTCTTATTAATCGCAGCTCCTAAGGGTCCTAAGTCGTGATGCAGGCAAACGCCCTTCAGTTTGCGTGTCACACCATTCAGTTGGAAACCGTTTTCACGACTGACGCGAATAGTGCGAATGCCCGTATTGATTTCTTTGCTATCCAACAGTACATGATGTTCAGGGCCGACGGGACCGATCTTCTGCACCTTAGCCCTTACCTTATATAAATAAGGTGTCTCGGGTGACCACAGCTTAGGATTGCGGATGGTAAATTGGGCATAAACCTTCCCATCATGCTCAATACGAATGTCGTGACCGCCAGCAGTACGACCATCAGGCGAAATCAGCATCACATTACCCACCATATTCTTATCAGCATTGATTACCCTGAACTCAACCTCAACAACAGCTTTGTCTTTGTCGATACTCATCGTGCGAGCATATAGACTCCACTCATCAATATGAGTTTTCTGTGTCAACACCAGCTTCACAGGGCGATAAAGTCCAGCACCAGGATACCAACGACTACTTTCCTCCAAATTCTGAAGATGAACGCTGATGTTCAATTCTTTGGTTATCGTCGTAGGCGGATTTTGGAGAAAACGTGTTGCATCAACGCGGAAGGCATTATAGCCGTAGGCCCAATAGCCCGCCTCCTCGCCATTGATAATCACACGAGGCTCAGCCATAGCACCGTCGAATACCAGTTCAGCTGCATCGTAACCCTCAGGCACACTGATTGTCGTACGATACCAGCCTTCGCCAATCCAGGGAAGTGCCCCACTGCGTCCAGACTTTTCCGTAGCTTCCGTCTCACCATTCTGAACAATAGCCACACGTTGCAGGTCCCATTTCTTGTCAAACGGTCCCGCTATAGCCCAGTCATGAGGAATATCAACCTTCTCCCACGTCTTTTGATCACGTGAGAATTCCCATGTCTTCAAATTGATTTCGCGTCGTGTCTGTGCGGTCAGCAATTGACAAGACAACAGTACTGCAAGTAATAGTTTTAGTTTCATAACATCAGTAATTTGCCTACAAAGATACGAAGAATTGGGCAAAACTCCAAATAAAGACAAAAAAATTCCCCGCAGAACCAAATCTGCGGGGAATAATGATATCTGAATGTTCGTTACGGATTACTGCTTAGTAGTATCGATGAACATTGCAACACGGTTGAAGTCAATCTCGTCAGACAGCTTGTCAGTTGCACCCAGACCCTCAGTGGTGATGCGGCTGGCAGCAATCTTATACTTCTTGATGAGAGCGTTCTTAACAACCTCAGCGCGCTGCTCAGACAACTTCTGGTTCAGCTCAGCAGAACCCTCGGGAGAAGCATAACCCTGAACCTTCAGGTTAGCCTCAGGATGATTCTTCATGTACTTAGCAATCATCTCGATGCTTGCATACTGTGCAGGCTCGATAGTGCTCTTGCCCTGACGGAAGATTACGATAGGCTGCAGTGTAGTCTCAACTTTCTTCTCTACGACAGCAGCGGTAGGACGGCTCTCGCAAGCAGCGAGCTTAGCCTTCAGGTCAGCAATCTGCTGATCCTTAGCTGAGAGTTGACCATCCTTAGCGTTCACGTCAGCACGGAGCTCGTTAATCTTAGCGTTCAGACCGTCAATCTCAGCCTGGTCGCGCAGCTGCTCCTTCTTGAAGTTGTGAGAACCGTTGCTGTTACCGAACTTGTAGTTCAAACCAGCCTTAAGAGAGAATACAGACTTGTTGATGTCATACATGAAACCTGGTTCGTTAACACCCAGAATAGCATAAGCAACAGCAGCATCAACACCCTCTGACCAACTATGGAGATTATAGGTCAAAGCGGGCTCGATGTAGAACTGCCAAGCCTTGTCAGCACCCAGGTTGAATGCGAAGTCAAGAGCAATCTTAGAATTCAGACCATTAGTCTTGCTCAGGTGGTCGAACGCATGTTCCCAACCGAAACCGCCCAGAGCAATCAGCTCAAAAGCACGGGGCTCACCCTGATAACCTGCAAACAAGTTACTCAGATTGAAAGTACCCAACAGGTTTACGTTAAGATCCTCAATAAAAGTCTTAGAGCCACCATAGAACTTATCGTTAGACTTAAAATAAACATCTGCATCAGCAGCAAGACCGAAAACAGTTGTCAAGTTCTTACCAAGACGAACGCCAAAAGTAGGAGCGATAGACTTAAAAAATCCGTCACCAGCATCCTTAAAACTTTCCTTTGTCTTTGTTGTAACGCCAGCGTTGATACCGAAATACCAGTTATCACCAGCTTTGCTAGATGTGATTGCAGTATTCTGTGCACTCACTGAAGCTGCCATCATAGTAGCAGCAATCATCATAAAAAACTTTTTCATTTTGTAATAACTAATTAGTTTAAAATTAATAAATGTATCCTATTTTATGCTTATTTTCTTATTTTCGGGTGCAAAGTAACTAAAAAAAACGATAAGTTCCAAATAAAATCATAAAAAAATGCTAAAAAACGTGTATTTTTCAGCCTAAAACAGGTTTCTTTCTAAAAAAAAGACTAAAAAACATACTTTTTCTGGTAATTATTGAAAAAAAACGAGAAAAGTTTGGTAAATCGCGAAAAAAAGATTACTTTTGCATCCGACATTAAAAACTTGACTACTGCATGAGGCAACTAAAGATTACCAAATCAATCACAAACCGCGAAAGCGAGGCGTTGGAGAAATACCTGTCAGAAATCGGCAAAGAGGAACTTCTATCGGCCGACGAAGAGGTGGAACTGGCGCAGCGCATCCGCAAGGGTGACAAGAAGGCTTTGGAAAAGCTGACAAAGTCGAACCTTAGATTTGTGGTGAGCGTGGCAAAACAGTATCAGAACCAAGGCTTATCATTGCCCGACCTGATTAACGAAGGTAATGTGGGACTGATAAAGGCTGCTGAGAAATATGACGAGACGAGGGGATTTAAATTCATCTCGTATGCAGTCTGGTGGATTCGTCAAAGCATCCTGCAAGCCATTGCCGAGCAGAGTCGTATCGTGAGACTGCCGTTGAACCAGCTAGGGTCAATGAACAAAATCAACCGCATGTTGACGAAATTCGAGCAGGAAAACGAGCGCCGGCCGTCGGTGGACGAGATATCGGAGGTTATCGACATTCCTGAGGAGAAAGTTGACGAAGCCATCAACGTGTCAGGCCGTCAGGTATCGGTTGACGCTCCGTTTGTGGATGGTGAGGACAATTCGCTGTTGGACGTACTCGTAAATAATGACGCGCCGATGGCTGATAAGCAACTGGTGATAGAGTCATTGCAGGCAGAAATCATGGATGCATTGAAAATGCTGACAATTCGCGAGCGCAACATCATTACGGCATTTTACGGTATAGGACAGCCCGAGATGACACTCGAGGAAATAGGAGCAAAATTCGGCCTTACGCGTGAGCGCGTGCGACAAATAAAGGAAAAAGCGATCCGTCGTTTACGCAGCAATACAAAGAACAAAATATTAAAAGCATATTTAGGAGCATGAAATCAATAAAGTATATACTATTGCTGGTTGTGGCCTTGACAGCCTTAGGAGCCAGCGCGAAACCCTTGAAGACGAATCAAGTCTATATGTTCGGGTTCTCGGCATCGTTCAAAGACTCAGTAATATACGTGACGGACATCCAGAACGTTCCAGGAACGTGGGTAGAGTCGAAGAACAAATTCCTGTTGCTTCGTGACGAATATTCACGGCAGATGAAAGACTATCTGGAAGAGAAGCTACAACAGGAGAAACGCGTTTGTGTGGTATTCTACTATCTGAAGAAAAAGAAGGCTGAGAAGGAGTTCTTGAAACTGATGAAAAAATACAAGAAAGGTTATGAGGTTCGCCACGTAAATGAAAAGGACTTTAAGTTCGAGGCGATAGATGTGTCAGAACAACAATGACGGAACATAAAATCATTAACGACCCTGTATTCGGGTTTATCAAGATCAGACGTGGATTGCTGTACGACATCGTACAGCATCCGTTGTTTCAACGCCTAAACCGTATCAATCAACTCGGACTGGCCTCTGTAGTGTATCCTGGTGCACGCCATACGCGTTTCCAGCACTCGCTGGGAGCATTTTACCTCATGTCGGAAGCCGTAAAATCACTAAGTGAAAAAGGGGTGTACATCTTTGATTCAGAGGCAGAAGCCGTGCAGGCAGCAATCCTCTTGCATGACATCGGTCATGGTCCGTTTTCGCACGTATTGGAAAATACACTCATCAATGGTGTTTCGCACGAAGACATCTCGCTGATGATGATGGAGCGGATGAACCGAGAGATGAAAGGACAGCTGGCACTGGCTATCAGTATTTTCAAAGACGAATACCCAAACAAAATTTTCCATCAGTTGATATCCAGTCAATTGGATATGGACCGACTGGATTATCTGCGCCGCGACTCATTCTTTACGGGAGTGACGGAAGGCAACATCGGCTCGGCACGCATCATCAAGATGTTGAACGTAGCTGACGAGAGACTTGTCGTCGACGCAAAAGGCATCTACTCGATAGAAAATTACCTGACGACGCGACGGCTGATGTACTGGCAGGTGTACTTACACAAGACCGCAGTAGGATACGAGAAAGTGCTGGTGAATGCTCTGACACGAGCTCGCGAACTGATGAGGATGGGTTACGACCTGTTTGCTTCGCCTTCCCTAGCCTATTTCCTGAAAAATGACGTCACGTTCGACGATCATACACTGGATGTGTATGCTGAATTGGACGACAGCGACATTTGGAGTGCTCTGAAGGCTTGGAAGCATGTTGATGACAAAATTCTTGCCACTTTGGCTACTGATATGACCGACCGAAGATTGTTCAAAGTGGAGGTTAGCGAGGAGCGTCCTTCGGAGGAGCGAATAGCCGAAATCGCACGTGTAATAGCAGAAAGAATGAATATTCCGTTGGAAGATACCCGCTACATGATGACGTTGACGGAGATAGGAAAAGACATGTATAATCCTGAGGATGATAGTATCGGAATTCTTTACAAAGACGGCACTGTTAAGGACATAGCAGAAGCATCGGAAATCTTAAATGTACATTTACTTTCTAAAAAAATACGTAAATATTACCTCTGTTATCAACGTTTTTCATAAAAAATGCTTATCTTTGTAGCGTTTTTACATCCACACTTTTGCGAAGATAGAAGAAGGCATGGAAGGAGCCATTACATTCCTTTCGAACCCTAAATACACCCAATACATCTACGAAACGAAAGCCACCATTGTGTTGGTGAACGAAGACCTGCAACTGGAGCATCCCGTCAACTGCACCTTGATTCGCGTGAAGAACGCCTACGAGTGTGTGGCCAAACTTATGCAGATGTATGCTCAGTCGTTGCCGAAGAAAACCGGTGTAGATCCACTGGCTTTTGTGTCACCAAGTGCCCAAATTGGCAAGGATGTTTATATCGGACCGTTTACGTACGTCGGCGAAGGTGTAAAAATCGGAGACAACACGCGAATATTCCCCAATGTTACTATCTATGATGGGTGTCAGATTGGTAAGAATGTGACCATTCATGCCGGTGCAGTCATTGGTGCCGACGGCTTCGGTTTCGCCCCCAATCAGGAGGGATACGAAAAGATTCCGCAGTTGGGTGTGGTCATCATCGAAGACAATGTGGAGATTGGTGCCAACACATGTATTGACCGCTCTACGATGGGTCAGACCATTATCCATCAAGGTGTGAAGCTCGACAATCTCATTCAGGTCGCTCACAATTGCGAAATTGGTGAGAATACCGTGATGTCGGCACAGGCTGGTATGGCAGGCTCGACGAAAATTGGCGCTTGGTGTATGGTAGGTGGTCAGGCAGGTTTCTCTGGTCATATCCAAGTCGCCGACAGGACAATGATTGGTGCCCAGTGTGGCGTCATTGGCAATACCAAGGGCGACGGTGAAACGTTGATTGGTTCCCCAGCTGTCAATCCGAAGATGTATTTCAAGGCGAGAGCTTTGGACGCAAAACTTCCCGACATGTATCGCCAGATTGCCCAGCTGCAGCGTGAACTTGATGCGCTGAAGAAAATAGTAGAAATTGAAAGATAACAGAAGATATGAAACAAAAGACTTTGAAAGGCAGCTTTTCGTTATACGGAAAAGGTCTGCATACGGGACTGAACCTGACTGTCACATTCAACCCTGCCCCTGAGAATCACGGTTACAAAATACAACGCATCGACATGGAGGGTGAACCCACCATCGATGCTATTGCAGAAAACGTGGTTGATACCCAGCGCGGTACTGTATTGGGCAAGGGCGACGCTCGCGTATCAACTGTAGAACACGGACTCTCGGCACTTTATGCTTTGGGCATCGACAACTGTCTGATACAGGTCAACGGTCCGGAATTTCCCATTCTCGACGGTTCGGCCATCAAGTATGTAGAAAAGATAGCTGAAATCGGTATCGAAGAACAAAATGCCCCCAAGGACTTTTATATTATCCGCAAGAAAATTGAGGTGAAGGACGAACAGACCGGTTCGTGCATTACGATCCTTCCCGACGACGAATTCTCTATCACGGCCATGTGTTCGTTCGAGTCGAAATTCATCAATTCGCAGTTTGCGACACTCGACAAAATAGACCATTTTGCCAAGGAGATTGCCGCTGCACGCACTTTCGTTTTCGTACGAGATATTGAACCCCTGTTGCAGGCTAACCTCATTAAAGGCGGTGATATGGACAATGCCATTGTCATTTATGAACGTCAGACCACACAGGAGCGTCTGGACTGGCTTGCCGACAAACTGGGTGTTGAGCACCGCGATGCCAACGAACTCGGTTACATTCAGCACAAGCCATTGGTTTGGGAGAACGAATGTACACGTCACAAATTGCTCGATGTTATTGGCGATATGGCACTTATTGGCAAACCCATCAAGGGTCGTATTATTGCCACACGTCCCGGTCATAATATCAACAACAAGTTCGCCCGTCAGCTACGAAAGGAAATTCGCAAACACGAGATACAGGCTCCTATCTATGATCCAAACGAGGAACCGGTAATGGATGTGAACAAGATTCGCGAATTGCTGCCCCACCGCTATCCCATGCAGTTGGTAGATAAGGTTATCTCACTAGGTGCCACCACTATTGTGGGTATCAAGAACGTTACTGGCAACGAGCCGTTCTTCCAGGGACACTTCCCCGAAGAACCTGTGATGCCTGGTGTGCTGCAGATTGAGGCAATGGCCCAGTGTGGCGGTCTGCTGGTGTTGAACACGTTAGAGGAACCCGAGCGCTGGAGCACTTATTTCATGAAGATAGACGACGTAAAATTCCGCCAGAAGGTAGTTCCGGGCGATACACTATTGTTCAAGGTCGACTTGTTAGCTCCAGTCCGTCATGGTATTTCGTCAATGAAAGGATATATCTTCGTTGGCGACCGCGTAGTGGCAGAAGCAACCTTCACAGCACAAATCGTAAAGAACAAATAACCCGTCATAACAATAATGTCATAACGTAAAAACGAAAAAACATGGCAAACCAAATACATCCTTTAGCAGTGGTTGATCCCGAGGCAAAACTTGGTGACAACAACGTTATCGGTCCCTTCTGCGTCATTGACAAAAATGTGGTGATTGGCGACAACAACAAACTGCTGAACAACGTGACGCTGCACTTCGGCACGCGTCTCGGCAATAACAACGAGATATTCCCCGGTGCCAGCATCTCTACCAAACCTCAGGATTTGAAGTTCCAGGGAGAAGAGACCACATGCGAAATTGGTGACAACAACTCCATCCGCGAGAATGTCACCATCAGTCGCGGAACGGCTTCAAAAGGAAAAACGGTAGTAGGCAACGGCAATTTGCTCATGGAGAATATGCATATCGGTCACGATTGTGAGATTGGGAACGGCTGCATCATCGGCAACTCCACAAAGTTTGCCGGCGAGGTCATCGTCGACGACTTTGCCATTATCTCAGCCTGTTGTCTGTTTCATCAGTTCCTACATGTCGGCGGATATATCATGTTCCAGGGCGGCAGCCGTACCTCACAGGATATTCCTCCATACGTCATTGCTGGCAAGGAACCCGTGCGCTATGCCGGCGTGAATCTCATCGGACTACGCCGTCGCGGATTCCCCAACGAAACCATTGAGGCTATTCACGATGCCTACCGCATCATCTATTCTCAGGGAGTACTGAAGGACGGTATAGCCGAGGCTCGCGCTAAATATCCTGATTCGAAGGAGGTGGAGTACGTCTGCTCTTTCATTGAAAATTCAAAGCGTGGCGTCATCAGATAACACCCTCGTCGTCATTACAGGACCGACTGCTGTAGGCAAGACGGCACTCACCATCGAGCTCGCCCGTCATTACCATACGCCTGTCATCAATGCCGATTCCCGCCAGATTTATCGCGAGCTGCGCATCGGCACTGCTGCTCCCAGCGAGGAGCAGTTGCAGCAGGCCAAACATTATTTCGTGGGTAACAAAAGCATCCACGACTACTACAATGCCTCGATGTACGAACAAGATGTTCTCGAGACCCTGAAAGAGGAATCCGCAGACACAAACATCCTCTCGGGTGGCAGCATGATGTATATCGACGCTGTATGCAACGGCATTGACGATATCCCCACCGTCCGCGAAGATATCCGCGAGGAGATGAAGCGGCGATACGAGGAAGAAGGATTGGAGGCACTCTGTGAGGACCTGTACCGACTGGACCCTGAACACTACGCCATTGTCGACCGGCAGAATTACCGCCGCGTCATCCATGCCCTTGAAATCTGTTATCAGACGGGGCGCACATACACCTCGTTCCGTACACAGAGCAAGAAGGAGCGGCCGTTCCGCATCGTGAAAATCGGGCTTAACCGCGACCGCGACGAATTATACAATAGAATTAACGCGCGCGTGGACGCGATGATGGAGCAAGGACTGCTCCACGAGGCCGAGAGTCTCTACGACCAGCGCCAACTGAACGCGCTGAACACCGTGGGCTACAAGGAGATGTTCGACTACATGGACGGTCGGTGGTCGCTTGACGAAGCGGTGGAACGCATGAAGGGCAATACGCGTCGCTATGCTCGCAAGCAGCTGACATGGTTCAAGCGTGACGAAGAGGTACGTTGGTTCCATCCCGACCAGATTGACGAAATATTGAATTATATAGAAGTAACAAGAGAAAAATAGGGTTATGAACATATTTAAAAAACTCTGCCATGCTTTCCCCGCTGCGTGGCAATGGTATAAGGGACTCTACAAGGGACGCAAGTGGTACATCAAGACGCTCTCCGCCCTGTGTACGCTCGTCGTGCTCTTCTTCCTCTACCTGCTCATGGTTAACTTCAATTTCCTGTGGCTCTTCGGCAAGTCACCATCCATGAGCGACGTTCGCAATACCCATCCCGCCGAAGCATCAGAAATATACAGTGCCGACGGCAAACTCATCGGAAAATTCTTCAGCGAGAACCGAATGCCCGTCAGCTACGAAGACGTAAACAAGGCCTTCTGGAATGCATTGGTCGACACCGAGGACGAACGTTTCTACCGCCATCACGGCATCGACTATCAGGCCTTTGGTGCAGCACTGAAAGACTACGTGCTCCACCGTTCGCCCCGCGGAGCATCCACTATCACCCAACAGTTGGCCAAGAACCTCTTCCGCGTCCGCACCCAATATTCTACCGGACTGCTTGGCAACATCCCAGGACTGAAAATGCTCATCATGAAGAGCAAGGAGTGGATTACGGCCTACAAACTCGAGTGGTACTTCTCCAAGGAGGAAATCATCACCATGTATGCCAATACCGTCGACTTCGGCTCCAACGCCTTCGGCATCAAGACGGCCGCCAAAACCTATTTCGGCACCACGCCAAAGCACATGACCACCGAACAGGCCGCCATACTCGTAGGACTGCTCAAGGCCACCACCTACTATAATCCGCGCATCAATCCGAAGAATGCCCTCGGCCGCCGCAATGTCGTACTCGACAATATGCGCACCCACGGCCACCTCACACCCGAAGCCTGCGACTCGCTGAAACAGACCGAAATCAAGCTCGACTACAGTGTGGAGAATGCCTACGACGGCGAGGCCAACTACTTCCGCGAGGCCGTTGCCGACTGGATGAAGCAGTGGTGCAAGGAATACTATGGTGACGACCGTGCCTACGCCTACTACACCGAAGGTCTGAAGATTCATACCACCCTCGACCTGCGCATGCAGCACTATGCCGAGGAGGCTGCCGTCAAGCAGATGAAAGAGGTGCAGAAGACTTTCAACCAGCATTGGGGCAACGTCAATCCCTGGCAGGACGAACGCCACATCGAGATACCTCATTTCATTGAGGATATCGCTAAGAAACTGCCCGTCTACCGCATGCTCTCGCAGAAGTACGACGGCAATCAGGACTCCATCGACTACTATCTGAACCTCCCCCACCCCGTCAAGCTCTTCGACTACGAGAATGGTTTTGTAGAGAAGGAAATCTCCACCCTCGACAGCATCCGCTACATGGAGCACTTCATGCACTGTGGCTTCGTGGCCATCGAGCCACAGACGGGACACGTCAAGGCATGGGTAGGCGACGTCGATTTCAAGACATGGAAATACGACAAGGTGACGGCTATGCGCCAGCCGGGCTCTACCTTCAAACTCTTCGTCTATTCCGAGGCCATGAATCAGGGCATCACCCCCTGCGACACCCGTCGCGACGAATATTTCTCCATGAAAGTCATGGACCACGGCAAGGAAGTTACGTGGGCTCCTACCAATGCCGACGGCCACTTCTCGAATATGAACATCACGCTAAAACAGGCCTTCGCCATGAGTATCAACAGCGTTGCTGTCCGTCTCGGTCAGGAGGTCGGCATCGACCGCATTGTCCGCACCGCTCACGACATGGGCATCAAGTCGAAGCTCGACCCCACGCCGTCACTCACCCTCGGTGCCAGCGACGTCAACCTGCTCGAACTCGTTTCGTCCTATTGCACGCCGGTCAACGACGGCAAGGCCATTGACCCCGTGCTCGTCACGAAGATTGAGGACCGCGAGGGCAATGTCATCTACGAGGCCAATGCCGAACCGCGTCAGGCACTTTCGCCCAAGAGTGCCTTCTACGTCCAACAGTTGCTCATGGGCGGCATGAGTGGTACGTCGTCCCGCCTGCGTGGATTCGTCGGCAATGCCAACAACGATACCGACTTCGGCGGCAAGACCGGCACGTCCAACAACCACTCCGATGCCTGGTTCGTCGGCACAACGCCGCGCCTCGTCTGCGGTGCATGGGTCGGTGGTGAATACCGCTGTATCCATTTCCGCACCGGCCAGCTCGGACAAGGCAACCGTACGGCACTGCCCATCTGCGGCTATTTCCTCGGCTCAGTCCTCAACGACAAGCAGTTCAGCCAGTACCGCACCCGGTTTAAGAAACCCGACAACATCGCCGTATTACCCACAGATTACGAGTGTGGCGGCTACTTCATGGCACCGGCCGATAGCGATTCACTGGCCGTCGACAGCCTCGGCATTGACGACGCCGAAATAGTCGTCGACGAGTACGGCAATCCCGTCTCCATTCCCAAGGAGCACCACGAAGATGTCAACCAAGAGCCGCAGCCAGACGAACCGCAGGCCGCGCTGGAACCCAAAGAAAACTAAACAGAACAACAATATGTCAAAAGAAAAGACCAGAATCAAAGACATTGCCGAACGTGCCGGCGTTTCTACCGGCACCGTCGACCGCGTACTTCACAATCGTCCCAACGTGTCGCCAAAGGCACTCGAGAAAGTGCAGAAGGCACTCGAGGAAATGGACTACAAGCCCAACGTGTATGCATCGGCATTGGCCTACAACCGTGACTACCATTTCGTCAGCATCATTCCCAAACACGAGTCAGAGGCTTACTGGGAGGAGGTAGAGGAAGGCGAGCAGATGTGCTGCGAACGCTACCGCGACTTCCGTATCTCCAACAAAGTACTTTACTACAACCGCTTCTCGCCAGAGACCTTTGCCAAGGTCATGAACGAGGCACTCAAGCAGGAACCCGATGGCGTCATCGTCGTGCCCTCGACGATTGAGGTCACCCGCCGCTATACCGACATGATGCACGAGCGCAACATCCCGTTCATCCTGCTTGACTCCTACATGCCCGACCTCAAGCCGTTGTCGTTCTTTGGTCAGGACTCCTTCGCCTCCGGCTTCTTCGCTGCCCGCATGCTCATGATGCTGGCCCCGCGCGAGAAGGAAATCATGCTCATGAAACAGATGCGCAACGGCAACGTGGCATCCAAGCAGCAGGAAAACCGCGAGACAGGTTTCCGCCATTACATGCACGACCACTTCCCCTCCGTCACCATCCATGAGGTCAACCTCTCGCTCGACGACAAACGCGACAAGTACGACGTCATACTCGAGGATTTCTTCACTGCCCACCCACTGGTCCACCATTGCATCACGTTCAATTCCAAAGCCCATCTTGTGGGCGAGTTCCTGCTCAGGTCCAACCGTCGCAATGTCCAGATCATGGGTTACGACATGGTACCCAAGAATGCTGAGTGCGTCCGTCAGGGCTCTATCTCGTTCCTCATCGCACAGCACGCCTTCATGCAGGGCTATTCCTGCGTCGAGACGCTCTTTCAGGCCATCGTCCTCAAAAAGGAAGTTGAGCCTGTCAACTACATGCCCATCGAACTCCTCACCAAGGAGAACATCGATTTCTACCGCCGCAAAAATATCGGATAAATTATATAAACAAATACTAAAACAAATTCAATTATGGAACAAGCTACATTTCTGAAAATTAATCCCGCCGACAGTGTTGTCGTATGTCTCTCACCGAAAAAGAAGGGCGACATCATCGCCGTCGACGGCAAGCAAATCACGTTGAATCAGGACACTCCTGCAGGTCACAAAGTACTCATCACCGACGTCAAAGAAGGCGAAAACATTATCAAGTACGGCTACCCCATCGGTCATGCCCGTCAGGACATGAAGGCCGGTGACTGGGTCAATGAGAACAATCTCAAGACCAACCTCAGCGGAACGCTCGAATACACGTATCAGCCTGTCGACGAACCACTTACAATCAAAAACGAAAACAGATCCTTTAAGGGTTATGTTCGCAAGAATGGTGACGTCGGCGTGCGTAACGAGATATGGATTGTGCCCACCGTCGGCTGCGTCAACGGCATTGCTGAAAACCTTGCCCACCGCCTGATGCAAGAAACCGGTGGACGCGACGTCGACGCCATCTGGACCTGGCACCACAACTACGGCTGCTCGCAGCTCTCCGAGGACCACGAAAACACCCGCAAGGTACTGCGCGACATCTGTCTCCACCCCAATGCCGGTGGCGTGCTCGTGCTCAGCCTCGGCTGCGAGAACAACCAGCCAGAGGACTTCATGGCCATGCTTGGCGACTACGACAAGTCGCGTATTAAGCTGCTCGTCACTCAGCGCGTTGAAGGCGACGAGATTGAGGCTGGCATGCAGATTCTCCGCGAACTCTATGCCCAGGCCGCACAGGACAAGCGCGAGGATGTTCCCGTCTCCAAGCTCCGCGTCGGTCTGAAGTGTGGTGGCTCCGACGGTTTCAGTGGCATCACCGCCAATCCACTTGTCGGCGAATTCTCTGACTGGCTCGTGGCTCAGGGTGGCACCAGCGTGCTCACCGAGGTTCCCGAGATGTTCGGTGCCGAAACCATCCTCATGAACCGTTGCGAGACCCCCGAGCTGTTCCAGCAGACCGTCTCGATGATCAACAATTTCAAGAACTATTTCCTCTCCCACGGCGAACCCGTCGGCGAGAATCCATCACCAGGCAACAAGGCCGGCGGCATCTCCACCCTCGAGGACAAAGCCCTCGGCTGCACCCAGAAGTGCGGCAAGGCACCCGTCAGCGGTGTCATGGAATATGGTGACCGCCTCACAGCAAATGGCCTGAACCTGCTCTCCGCCCCCGGCAATGACCTCGTAGCCTCCACGGCCCTCGCCTCCTGCGGCTGCCACATCGTGCTCTTCACCACCGGTCGCGGCACGCCCTTCGGCACCTTCGTGCCAACCATGAAGGTCGCCACCAATCCCGTACTGGCCAAGAATAAGCCCCACTGGGTCGATTTCTCTGCCGGACAGCTCGTCGAAGGCCGCACCATGCAGGAACTCGTTCCCGAATTCATCGACAAGGTCCTTGCCGTCGCTTCCGGCGAAAAAGCCCGCAACGAAGAGAACGGCTACCGCGAGATTTCCATCTTCAAAAACGGCGTCACACTCTAAATAAAAACGAGCCCAGCAGCAATGGCTTCACACTTTATAAACTAAGATGCCCGCAGTGTTATTGCGGGCATCCTTCATTTAAGGGAATTCTCCATTTCTTTGATGTATTTCTCTGTTTGTTTGGTTACGTACTCATGGAGCTTGCGGATGGATTTGCCATTGGTGATGCTGTCTTTGTAGAGGTCGTTGATCGCCTTATTCATCTCGGTATAGAACTGAACGATTTCCTTATATAATCCGGGCATTTCAGTAGCAGGAACATCACACTTCTTTGCCAGTTGAATGAGCTCCTGATATTTCTTATCCAGCTCTTTGTTTTGACGAAGAAGCTGGTCTAAGAGGAGTTCGATTTTGTCGCGACTTCTAAAACCACACAAATTATCATTAATCGCTTTATAGTTAGCCTTGATACTTCCAACAGCCAAAGCTACCTGATCAACTTTCGTTTCAAGTTGCAGCTTATGGACTTGCGAAAGATTATCTCGCCAATTCTGAGATGGGGTAGCAACCCTGAATTCCTCGGGAATTGAATCTACAACCTCTACTGTTACCTGGTCGTCGATACCACGTTTTTGCAGGTCGTTCAGCAGGCTATGGCCAGAGCGGCGGCCTACGCGGTTCTCGTAGTCGCGATCCTCTTCGTACCAGCCATTGTGTGTCGTGATGCGATAGGTCTCGCCAGGCACGAAGTCGAGGTTTGTCCACAACTTGCAGAGTGAGCCGTCGGGCATGACGGTACGGATGCGCCCCACCTTGGGTTTATCAATTTCGACGCTGAAGTTAAAGCGTTTGTTCACTACAGGCATCGTAGCGACAAAAGCGTCATCGTCGATTTGGTCCAGTTCTTCGGCTGTGTCGGCCATATAGACCACGTAGAGCGAATCGTTGAGGTCGTTTCCCACACGGCCGTCGATACGGAAGGCGTTGCTAGCCATGCTCTTCTCGTACATATCGGGGCGCAGGGAGGTAATCATATAAATGGTGCCGTCTATTTCATCATAATGATCCCACACGATGGCATAAGCGTCGCGCAACTGGGGATTCTCAAGGTTCTTGCAGCACATCAGCCACATTTCCTGATCTCTAGCGGTACGAATACGCTGCGTGCCTTGACTCATGCCGTTGTTGGTAATGACCTTCAGCGAGAACATCTCGTTGCTGCCTGGCTGGATATGCAGGAATTGATAGGCCAGGGGTTCCTCTTTCGGAAAGTTGATGGCCACAGCATTCATCACGTTGTCGTTTTGTATGTGGTTTGCCGAACAGTGGAAAGGCACGATTTTTATGCTCGACTCGATGATGCCTGTGTTGGGATTCCGATTGACGGAATATACCTGTCCCTCGTTCAGGCCAAACTTCTGGATAATGGTGTTCAGTGTGAAAATGACGGTCTCAGGCTTCTTCTGGGGTGCTGCCGACGGATCGGCACTAATGGTTGTAAAGGCGCTGCAAGCGATGAGCAACATGATTATTATTCGTTTCATAGTTGTAATTGTTTTATTTCGATGATGCTTGTTCTAAATTATATTTTGAAATTTCGAGTT
Organism: uncultured Prevotellaceae bacterium; assembly: GCA_900318885.1. Lineage (GTDB taxonomy): Bacteria > Bacteroidota > Bacteroidia > Bacteroidales > Bacteroidaceae > Prevotella. The sequence goes on from ONMN01000016.1 coordinate 48,187, forward strand.
CCAGTTCTGCCCACTTCAGATAGGCCTCGTTAGCTTGTTTCTTCATGAGGGCTATCTCTTCGGGGGTGTACTGATAGTTCTTTGGACGGGTTATCGGGATGTCGCGTTCGGTCAGCGTTACCATTTTTTCCTGAGGCTTTGCGGACTCGGCAACAGCCAACTCCTTGTTGGCCTCTTCGACAGCAGGCATCGTTGTGGCTTCAGCTGTTGGAGTCTGAGCCGTTTTCGTATCCTGTGCCAGGAGGGCAGCGTCGCGTTTCACGACGGTGGTTTTCACCTTGGATTTCTGCACCTTGACAGGAGTGGGTATTGGCGCTGGGGTTTCCGTTTCCACCTTTGCCGCAACGATTTCTTCCACCTCATTATTCTTGAATCGACAATCAGTAACATTCTCCGCAACGACATCCGTTGTTGTCTCCTTGGGCGGCATGAGCCATATCACCATGATGCCAGCCACACAAGCAGCAGCAATCCAAGGCCAGACGATGCGACGTGGCTGCTTATCTTCTTTGGCCATGCGCTGCATCAGTCGTTCGTTGAGGTCGGCAGGCATCTGCGGGCGTTCTGCTTCGTCCATTTCGAGGGCGTTGCGCAGGTTCGCGTCCGTCTGTCTGAAGGCATTGATTTTCTCCTCTGTCATGATTGCAACATTTTGATGATTTTACATATTTTCTTTCTCGTTCTGCTGAGCTTCGAAGCCACCGTCGTAGGTATCGACTCTGTGACGTAGGCTATCTCTTTCAGGCTCATCTCTTCGTAGTAGAACATCGTGACGATGGCTCGTTCCTCAGGCGGCAAGTGCTTCAACGCTGCACGAATCAGCTGTACCATTTCTTCGTTGGCGTGGCCCAGCGTCTCTTCCACCTCCGCATCCGACAGTTGCTCGGTCCTACCCTCGCGGTCTTCGAAGTAAATCACCGGTTGGCGCTTATGCCTCAACCACGTGACAGCCTCGTTGTAGGCTATGCGTGATATCCACGTACGGAGTGTTGACTTCTCGGCGTCGTATGTCGCGATGTTTCTAAACACTTTCACAAACACGTCCTGATACACCTCCTCGGCATCCTCTGTCGCAGGCAACATCCTCGCTACCATTGCGAAGACCTCGTTACCATAGCGTGCGAGCGCCTGTCGTTGGGCTTTGGGACTTTGTTCACGCAGTCCCTTTATCAGGTCTATGTCTATTTCAGCCATTTATTTTTTTCTTATCTACTTATATATACGACCTCAATCTCCAAAATATTGCACTAAGTATGAAAAAAAACAAAAAAAACGGGCCATTCGTGATGGTGGGTTCGTTTTTTATTCGTATCTTCGCAGGCGAAATGGTGACGGTAAAGATATACGAGAAGGCGGTAGAGGTGCCGGAGATGACGTGCGAGGATTTCTTCCATAGCACGGAACTGATGGCTGTGCTGGAGGCGACACCGCGGCAACGGCCGCTGATGGTTGTGGCCTTCGACGACGCTGCGCCAGACGGTGAGCCGGCGGAGAAGCACGTCGTGGGCCACATGCTGGTGACGGTGCGGACGCGCCGGTCGTGGCTGCCACCTTATATATATATGCACGCGCGCGTGTTAGGCGAAGGGGAATACACGGCCGAGGGCAGCGCGGACGACACGCCGGCAGCTGCGGCGAGCCGCAAGGACGAGCTGTTTGCCGCGATGCTGAAGGCGGTGAAGAAACGGCTGAACAACAAAGTGCTGTATTTCGAAATCAGCAACCTCAGCGAAAAGATGTTCGGATACCGTACGCTGCGCAAGGCTGAGTTCTTCCCCGTGAAATGGATGAAGGTGCACAACTCGCTGCACTCGCGGACGCCGGAGGAACGCATATCGCCAAGACTGCTGAAGCGCATCGATGCCGCCACCAGACGCGGCATCTATACGAAGGCGGTGGAGACGGATGAGGAGTTTCGACAGTTTTCGAAACTGATGCACCACCACCACTGGCTGAAGCCGCGACGGTTTATTCCCGCCGACCAGCTGTTTCGCGGACTGATGGACAGCGGACATGCGAAGCTGTTTGTGTCGAAATACAAGCAGAAGGTCATCGGATGTTCGATGCTGGTGTATTCGGAGAAGGACGCCTACCTATGGTATAGTGCGGCGAGACGTAAGAGCTATGCACCGCTGCACCCGAATGCGGTGACCTATTGGCACACCATCCGCGACGCGCACGCCGAGGGATGGGAGCACATAAGGTTTATGGACGTCGGACTGCCGTTCCGCAAGAATCCCTATCGCGAATTCATCCTGAAATTCGGCGGCAAGGAGGTCAGCGCATATCGCTGGTTCCACATTTCCATCCGTTGGATTAACGCCCTCGCAACGTGGCTCTGGCGCGAGTGATGGCGAAGACGGCGTAGGCTATGAACAAGGCATAGCCGACGTAGTAAAGCGTAAAGATACTGAACACGACGTAATCGACAGCACATACTGCCGAGAGTCCTGCCAAATAGAGCACGGCATCGGTGGCAGGCAATTGGTGGAACACGTCATCGACAGTTGCAAGACCCACGATGATGAGTGCCCACACCGACGCCACGAAAATGCCGAGATGGACGGGCAGGGCAAAGGGATTGAGCGAGGGGTGGTAGTAGAAATGTCGCCACGACTCGGCACCGAACATCTGGATGGAGGCATAGAGCGTGGCCGAAGCAGCCACCAGCAGACACAGAGCCGTGGGATAGAACGAGTCGATATCGTTGAAATGGACGATGTATGCACGGCGTCGAAACAGTCGGCGCATGGCATAGAAGGCCAGCACGATGACGCACAAGGCGAGGAAGATGAGCAGGTGGGTGTTGGAGAAGAGGTCGATGAACTGGGAGATGGGGTCGTCGGGCGACACGCCCTTGAGCAACTCGCTCTCGCGAATCCATCCCTGCGTCACCTGGTCGCGCGCCACCTTGACCCATACGGAGTCGATGGAGTCGGTAGGCACAGTGGTGATCTCTGCCACGACGACGCGTTCGCCACGCACGACGTACATGGTGTCGAAGGCCATGTCGGGCAGGTTGTCGGCCAGCGGCAGACTGCCTGTCGTCACCACGAAGTTGTAGTTCTGGGTGTAGTGATGCGTCGTGGAGAACGAGATGGAGTCGAGCTGTTGCTCGGTGAGGTCCCATGCGTCGGGCGTGCGCTGTCCGTGGTTGTAGCAACCCGTCAGCAGCAGGGCCACAAGCGTAAGCAATATGTAAATCCTAATCCTCGGCATAGACATTCATCTGACAATGTTTGCAATCGAACTCCAGACGGAAACGGCGACCGTCGCCTAAACGCAGGAACAGCGGCTCACGCCATTCAAACGGCCCAGCGCATAACGCAGACAATGACGGCACTGCATGATGGGGCCGTCGCCGCCACGCAGTTCGTAGGCCGTAGGGGCATCGACGCCATAGAACTCGCACGAGAGGCGGTTGGCGATGTTGTAGAGGTAAGGGTGGTCGTAGGCGGGGGAACTAGAATTTCTAGAAAATCTAGAAGATCTAGAGACGCTAGATATACTAGAGGAGCTAGATATACTAGATTTACTAGAGTGAGTGGTGAGCGCCTGCACGAGGCAGCGACGCAATTCGGTCAAAGTGCTGTTAGGAATGAAATAGCCGAAACTGTCGGGGAGGTCTACCCCACTACACTCGTAAATCGTGCCACCGAGTTTCGACAGCTGGCGGACGATGTTATCGTGTTGAGGTTTGGCGGCCTGTTGGTGTTCGCAGGCGATGGTAACCTCAACCGGCGTTGCGGCCGGTATTCCGACAGGTTCCGCGGAGAGCGAGAAGCCATCGGACGTGACGCCAAGAGACAAGCGGATGAGAATGCGACGCTCGCTGCTGGGACGACTGAGCAGACGTTCGAACTGCTGGTCGTTATTACGATAGAGCGACACACCCGGATGGAGATTCGTCGGCATCTGCTGCGGAAAGAGGCGGTTGCCTTCAGCGCGGTTGACACGGAAGCCCTCCAACTCGTTGTCGGCATTGAAGAAGCAGAGTCCGTCGCCGTTGGCAAACGTCGCCGTGCCTGCGACATTGAACGAGTCGCGGCGCAGT
>ONMN01000022.1 GCA_900318885.1 uncultured Prevotellaceae bacterium
AATATCGTGGGGAACGAACTCGTGCAAGGGAGGATCGAGCAGACGGATGTTCACGGGCAGACCGTCCATAGCCTCGAGGATGCCCTTGAAGTCAGCCTTCTGGTAAGGCAGCAGCTTAGCCAGTGCCTTCTCACGTCCAGCAACGCTGTCGGAGAGAATCATCTCACGCATAGCGATGATCTTCTTGTCCTCGAAGAACATGTGCTCAGTACGTGTCAGACCGATACCCTTAGCACCGAAGGCGCGAGCCACCTGTGCATCGTGTGGAGTATCAGCATTGGTACGAACCTGCAGCTTGGTGTACTTGTCGCAGAGGTCCATCAGCTCCTTGAAGTCACCAGAGAGCTCAGCAGCCTTGGTGGGCACCTCGCCAGCGTAAACCTGACCAGTGGTACCATTCAGAGAGATGTAGTCACCCTCCTTATATACAACGCCGTCAATCTCGACAGTCTTGTCCTTATAGCTAACGTTCAGGGCACCTACGCCTGATACGCAGCACTTACCCATACCACGGGCAACCACAGCAGCGTGAGAGGTCATACCACCACGAGCGGTCAGGATACCCTCGGCAGCAGCCATACCAGCGAGGTCCTCAGGAGAGGTCTCGATACGTACGAGCACTACCTTGTGGCCGTCCTCGTGCCAAGCCTTAGCGTCGTCAGCGTGGAATACAATCTGACCACAGGCAGCACCAGGAGATGCGGGCAGACCCTGAGCGATGACCTTAGCAGCAGAGAGAGCCTTCTTGTCGAATACGGGGTGCAACAGCTCGTCGAGCTTGTTGGGCTCGCAACGCATGATGGCGGTCTTCTCGTCGATCATACCCTCGTGGAGCAGGTCGATGGCAATCTTCACCATAGCAGCACCTGTGCGCTTACCGTTACGGGTCTGCAGGAACCACAGCTTGCCCTCCTGAACAGTAAACTCCATATCCTGCATATCGTGGTAGTGGTTCTCCAAGTTCTCCTGAATCTGATTCAGCTGTGCATAGGTCTCGGGCATTGCCTCCTCCATAGAAGGATACTTGGCTACGCGCTCAGCCTCAGAGATGCCAGCACGCTCAGCCCAGCGCTGAGAGCCGATCTTGGTGATCTGCTGTGGGGTACGGATACCAGCCACAACGTCCTCACCCTGAGCATTTACGAGATACTCACCGTTGAAGAGGTTCTCACCATTAGCAGCATCACGGCTGAAGCATACACCAGTAGCAGAGGTGTCACCCATGTTACCGAATACCATAGCCATGACAGATACGGCTGTACCCCACTCGTCGGGAATACCTTCCATCTTACGATAGAGGATAGCGCGCTCGTTCATCCAAGAACGGAACACAGCGCAGATAGCACCCCAGAGCTGCTCGATAGGATCGTTGGGGAACGGGTCGATGTCAGTCTTGTTGACGGGCTTCATCTCCAGCACGACGTCACCGTACATCTGTACGAAACGACGGTAAGAGTCATATACGAAGTGAGGATTCTGGGTCTTGTTCACCATACCCTCAGCCACCTCGTCGTTCAGACCGAGGTTCAGGATGGTGTCCATCATACCAGGCATAGAAGCGCGGGCACCAGAACGTACAGAGACAAGCAGGGGATTCTCCTTGTCGCCGAACTTAGAGTTCATCAGTACCTCAATGTGCTTCACAGCAGCCATCACGTCGTCGTTCAGCAGCTCCATAATCTTTTGCTGACCAACCTGATAGTACTCGTTACAGCAATCGGTTGTGATTGTGAAACCTGGAGGAACGGGAACACCAAGCAGGTTCATCTCGGCAAGGTTAGCACCCTTACCACCGAGTTCCTCACGCATTTTTGCATTACCTTCGGCCTTACCATTACCGAAGAGGTAAACTCTTTTTTGGCTCATAAATTATTGTTTTCTATTGTTTATAAATAATAAATAGTATTCACGAAGTGCAAAGATACAACTTTTTTCTAATTCCTGCAAGGATTTAGCATTTTTTTTGATTGTTATCGCACTGTCATGTGGAAACAACCCTGCTTGACTTCGTATTTGATATAGCAACGGCCCTCATTGCGCTTGTCGCGGAGAACTTCGGAGAGTACCCACTTGAGGGTGTCGTCGCGGACGGGTCGCGTGACGGGATGGTAACGGTTGTAACAGATATCAATCGTGGTACCAAACAGATGGCATGAGCGTTCGGTAGCATTGGGATTGTGACGTTGCAGCTTCGCTACGTCATCCATCGAACGAAGGATGCTGGTGACGATGAGCTGGTTGAAGGGAATGCCCTTGTTGTAGAGACTGTCGTAGAAGGCCTGGCCAATGTCCTGCAACAGCGTGGCGGCACGCGGTACAAGATAGGGAATGGAGCTGGAGAGGCGGTCAACATGCCAGTATGGACTTTCGCCGACATATACCAGTTCCTTTTTGCGTTTCTCGGCATCTTCGCGGTTTTGCACAGGACGTACGCCCCAACGTTCGGCAGCGACAATCTGGACGCTCTGGCTATCGGGGAATTCAACCTTGTAGTTGGCGACGCCACGAATGCGATGATGATGGGTGGCAGTAAGCGCGGTCGGTTCTTCCACTATGTCCTGCGGAGTGCTACGCGTAAGATAGCGGACACCCCATAACAGGGCAACTACGACAAAGAAGCCGATGGTAAACTGTAGTTTGGTAGGATTCTTTATTTTCTTTATTATACTTCTAACTTCTTCTAACTTCATGTAACTTCTCTTATTATCGTTTACATTTCCAGTACCAGTCGTTGAACATACTTTTAGGAATACCTCTGCTGACAGCAGCATCAAGTACACGACGAGCTTCTCTGCGGCGTTCGAGCACCAGCAGCAAGTCAACGTGGTTAATGACATAGACGGGATCAAGCGGGGAAAGTTCCTCTGCGCGCTGCCAGTCGTAAAGCGCTGCTTCGTCCTGTTTCAGCTGGCGCTCCAAATTGGCTCGGGCAACATAGCCTACAGCCGAGTCCGGATGCTGTTGGATCAGCTGGTTGAGATTGTCGAGTGCATCTTGTTTGCGTCCCATTTGTTGCAGTACGACCGCCAACGACAGGCGTCCTTCGAAATGACGTGGCACGATGGCCAACAGGTCGTTGAGGTCGTTGCGTGCCAAATCGAAACGTCGCATGTGCGTGTAGGCGTAAGCACGATAGAATAAGGCTGCAGGATTGCGTTCCTCGTGTCGAAGGACAAGTCCGTACTCATCGATAGCATATTGCCATTGCTGGAGTTGCAGGTTGGCATTGGCCTTGCGCAGATGCAGTTCCGTTGACCATTGCGACTCGGCAATCTGTTTGTTGATAGCCGTCAGCGAGTCGCGCCAGTTTTCCTGAGCCTGTAAAGTAAGTTGCGACTGAGTCGCAACAAACAGCAAAACCAGCATCAGGCCTCTCCGCAACATAACTATCAGGCCTTTTCGATATACTCTACTATCCATTGACCTACTTCTTTAGTTCCGTATTTCTTGCCACCCTCAACTTGGATTTCAGGGGTGCGGACGTTAGCATCCAGCGAGGCATTGACGGCCTCACGAACAAGAGCGCCCTCCTTATTAAGTCCAAAGTGCTCCAGCAGCATAGCGGCAGAGAGAATCTGTGCCAGCGGATTGGCGAGGTTCTGACCAGCAGCCTGCGGCCATGAGCCGTGAACAGGTTCAAAAAGTGGGGTGTGCTCTCCCAACGACGACGAGGGCTGGAGTCCCATAGAACCCGTGATGCAGGAGGTCTCGTCGGTCAGGATGTCGCCAAAAGTATTCTCCGTCACGATGACATCAAAGAAACGGGGCTCCGTAAGTACACGCATCGAGGCATTATCGATAAACATATAATCGGTAGTGACCTCAGGATACTGAGGCTCCATCTCCTTGGCTATCTGGCGCCACAGACGACTGGACGCCAAGACATTAGCCTTATCGACAACGGTGAGGTGCTTACGACGCGTCATAGCCATCTCGAAGGCAACCTTCAGGATGCGCTCAATCTCAGGACGTGTATAGATATTGGTGTCGAAAGCCATATCGTTGTCCTGATGCTTATCACCAAAATACATGCCACCCGTCAGTTCGCGGATGACCACGAAATCGGCACCACGCAGCAGTTCCTCCTTCAGCGGCGATTTGTGCAGCAGGCAATCAAACGTGGCCACAGGACGGATGTTGGCAAAGAGTCCGAGTTTCTTGCGCATAGCCAGTAAGCCTGTCTCTGGACGCATCTTCAGCGTGGGATTATTATCGTATTTCAAATCGCCAACAGCAGCGAAGAGTACTGCATCAGCACGCATGCATACATCATGAGTCGCATCTGGATAGGCATCGCCACAGGCATCAATAGCACAGGCACCCACCAGCGCTTCCTCATACTCGAATTCATGACCACATTTCTTGGCAATGGCGTTCATTACTGCCACACCTTGTTTCATAATCTCTGGGCCAATGCCGTCACCAGCCAATACCGCAATTTTCAGTTTCATATTTTTATTTCGTTATTTCGTTTTCAATAATGTTCAGCATCTTGAATGTCGCCTTGATGGCAGCTTCCGTCTGGTCAGCATCGAGGCCACGTGTACGAATCATCTTACCATTGTCGTTCCACGTGATGACTGTCTGTACCAATGCATCAGTCCGTCCACCAGGAGGAATGGTGACCTGATAGTTGGCCAGAATGGGGAATGTACGGTCGAGATACTTCTTGTAAATATATCGAAGCGCTTTGACGAAGGCGTCGTACTGACCATCGCCCGTGCCTGCGGCTTCGTACTGTTGACCATTAATTTCAACTTTAACATTTGCTCCAGGGCGCAAGCCATAAGCCGTTGATACAACGTAACTTATCAACTTTACTTTATCGTCAGAACTGTCGTGTTTCAACACATCAGAAACGATAAAGGGCAGGTCTTCCTGAGTCACGATTTCCTTCTTGTCACCCAACTCCGTGATGCGCTCCGTCACACGGCGCGTCTGCTCAGGAGTCAGTTCCAGTCCAAGTTCTTCGAGGTTCTTAGCGATATTGGCCTTACCGCTATTCTTACCCAGCGCATACTCACGCTTACGACCAAAACGCTCTGGCATCAACTCATTGTAGTAAAGCTTGTCTTTCGTATCACCATCGGCATGCACACCAGCCACTTGCGTAAACACGTTCTCGCCAACAATCGGCTGATTGGGGGCAACGGAGATACCGCTGAAACTCTCGACCATTCGCGAGAGGTCGTTCAACTGGCTCTCCACTATATTCGTCTTGGCATGGAACTGGTCCTTCAGGATAGCCTGCACGGAAGCCATCGGCGCATTGCCGCAACGTTCCCCTAACCCATTGACGGTGACGTGAAGACCACGCGCACCACTATAGACAGCCGCCAGCGAGTTGGATACAGCCAAGTCGTAATCGTTATGTGCGTGGAAGTCGAAGTGCACCTCTGGGTAGCGCTTGATCATCTTGCGGAAATAGTCAATAACCTGCAGGGGATTCATTACGCCCAACGTATCGGGCAGCATAAAACGGGCTATTTGCTTTTGGCTATTAGCAGTTAGCGTGTCCATCAACTGATAAACGTATTCGGGCGAATCCTTCATACCGTTCGACCAGTCTTCAAGATAGAGATTCACGCTGATGCCCTTGCTGGCAGCATATTCTAACTCCTTCTTGATGTCACCAATATGCTCCTCTGGCGTCTTGTGCAACTGGTGGGTGCAATGCTTCAGGGAGCCCTTCGCCAACAAGTTGACGACCTTTCCGCCACACTCGGCAATCCAGTCTATCGACTTGCCACCATCCACGAAGCCCAACACCTCGACGCGCTCCAGCAGTCCGTTCTTCTGGGCATAGGTGCATATCTTGGTAACGGCCTCACGTTCGCCTTCCGATACACGTGCCGAGGCAATCTCGATACGATCGACGTTAACGTCAGACAATAGCTTTCGTGCCATCACCAGCTTCTCATGGGGCAGGAACGACACGCCATTGGTCTGCTCACCGTCGCGCAATGTAGCGTCCATAATCTCCACGAAGGGCACCATACTCTGATATGTATTTACCTTCTCTGCTCCCATGCTTCTATCTTATTTTTATTTGCCACGAGAAAATCGATATCATCCAATCCGTTCACCAGACAATGCTTCTTGTAGCCGTTGATATCAAAGTGCTCAGAATGGCCCGTCGTGAGATTGGTAACCGTCTGGTTGGGCAGATCAACCTCGACCTGAGCATCAGGATTGTCTTGAATAGTCGAAAACAATTCAGACAGGAAAGATTCTGACACCTGCACGGGCAACACGAAATTGTTCAGTTCGTTGTTCTTGTGGATATCGGCAAAGAACGACGAGATAACCACGCGGAAACCATAGCCTGCAATGGCCCAAGCTGCATGTTCACGCGATGAGCCGGAACCAAAGTTCTTGCCAGCCACAAGGATGCAGCCCTTGTACTTAGGATTGTTGAGAACAAAGTCCTCATTCACGCTACCATCTGCGTTATATCGCCAGTCGCGAAACAGGTTGTCGCCAAAGAACTTCTCCTCTTTGGTGGTTGCCTTGAGGAAGCGTGCGGGGATAATCTGGTCGGTGTCCACATTCTCCAACGGAAGGGGCACACAAGTCGATGTTATGATGTCAAATTTCTGTTTCATAATAGTGTTCTTGGGTCGGTTATTACTCCTGTGACGGCAGCTGCGGCAGCTACTAAAGGCGATGCAAGGATGGTACGCGAACCTGGTCCCTGACGACCCTCGAAATTGCGGTTCGAAGTCGATACGGCATATTTTCCGGCAGGCACCTTGTCGTCGTTCATAGCGAGGCAAGCCGAACAGCCAGGCTGACGAATTTCGAAGCCGGATGCTTCAAGTACACGATCCAAGCCTTCGTCTTCAATCTGCTGGCGGACAGCCCATGAGCCAGGCACCAGCCAAGCCACAACGTTATCAGCCTTCTTGCGACCCTTCACGATAGACGCAAAGGCGCGGAAGTCCTCGATGCGCCCATTGGTGCAAGCACCCAAAAATACGTAGTCTATCTTCCTACCCAGCAGACACTCACCAGCCTTGAAGCCCATATATTGCAGGGCCTTCTCGAAGTTGGCATCACCACTCGCAGGAATGGTCTCCGTGATACCAATGCCCATACCTGGATTGGTGCCATAAGTGATGCGTGGCTCGATATCTTTGGCGTCGAACACCAGTTCCTTGTCGAACACGGCATCGTCGCCACTCTTCAGCGTCTTCCAATAAGCAACGGCTCTCTCCCACTCTTCGCCCTTAGGGGCATATTCTTTACCTTTGACGTAATCAAAGGTCACTTCATCTGGTGCGATGAAACCACCACGGGCACCCATCTCTATCGACAGGTTGCAGAGCGTCAGACGGCCCTCCATCGTGAGGTTCTCAACCACTTCACCAGCATACTCGACAAAATAACCCGTGGCACCACTCGTCGTCAATTTCGCCATCAGGTACAGCGCAACGTCCTTTGCTGTCACGCCCTTACCTAGCGTACCATTAATCGTGATGCGCATCGACTTTGGTTTCTGTTGCAGAATGCATTGGGAAGCCATCACCATCTCTACCTCCGACGTGCCGATACCAAAGGCCACAGCGCCCATCGCGCCATGCGTAGACGTGTGGGAGTCGCCACAAACAATCGTCATGCCTGGCAGCGAAAGTCCCTTTTCAGGGCCTACCACGTGGATAATACCGTTGTCCTTCGAGTACATGCCGAAATGCTTCAAGCCGAAGTCCTGCGCATTCTTGGCCAACGTATCCACCTGCGTCTTCGACACGGGGTCCTCGATGGGTTTGTCTTGATCGTGCGTTGGCGTGTTGTGGTCGGGCATGCAAACAATCTGCTCAGGACGGAAACACTGAAATCCCCTTGCACGCATACCCTCAAAGGCCTGCGGAGACGTCACTTCGTGGCAATACAGGCGGTCGATGTACAACTGCGTAGGCCCGTCGTCAACCACCTGCACCACATGCTTGTCCCATATCTTGTCGAAAAGCGTGTTCATTGTTTCTTAAATTTGTTAATACAGTCGATATATGCTTCCACAGAAGCCGTCACGATGTCGGTATTGGCACCAAAGCCGTAGTAGAGACTGCCGTCGTACTCTACCTGCATGTGCACCTTACCCACATCGTCGCTTCCTTTCGAGATGGCCTGAATGGTAAACTCCTTCAGCGTCATCTGCTTCATGATAATCTTCTTCAGCGCCTTGATGGCAGCATCCACAGGGCCATTACCCGATGCCGCAGCTTCGAACTTCTGACCGCTGATGTCCAGTCCGATACTTGCCACCGACTTCACACCCTTGCCTGATGTTACCTGTAGGAAATCAAGGCGTACGGCGTGTGTTTCGGCTACATCGGCACCAGCCAGCATCATGACGTCGGCATCCGAGATTTCCTTCTTCTTGTCTGCCAATGCCAAGAACTGCTCGTAGATCTTGTCTATCTTATGCTCATCGCTCACGTCCACACCGTTTATCATCAGGCGATGCTTCAAGGCAGCACGACCTGAGCGGGCTGTCAGCACTATCGAGTCCACGTCGATGCCCACATCCTTGGGGTCTATGATTTCGTACGTGTGTACATTTTTCAATACGCCGTCCTGATGGATGCCGCTGCTGTGTGCAAAGGCGTTGCGACCTACAATGGCCTTGTTGGGCTGCACGGGCATGTTCATCAGACTCGACACCATGCGGCTCGTAGGATATATCTTCGTCGTATTGATGTTGGTCTCAATATCCAGATGCTTGTGACACTTCAGAATCATCGCAATCTCCTCCAACGACGTGTTACCAGCACGCTCGCCAATGCCGTTCACGGTCACCTCCACCTGACGTGCACCAGCCAGCACACCGTTCAGCGTATTGGCCGTAGCCATGCCTAAGTCGTTGTGGCAGTGGGTCGATATGATGCAGGCGTCAATGCCGTCCACGTGCTCCTTCAGATACTTGATTTTGTCGTAGTACTCCTGTGGCAGACAGTAGCCCGTCGTATCAGGGATATTGATGACCGTTGCACCAGCCTTGATAACAGCCTCGACAACCTGCGCCAAATATTCGTTATCCGTCCGACCTGCATCCTCACAGTAGAACTCCACGTCGTCCACAAAGCGCTTGGCATACTTCGTCGCCTCGACGGCATGCTCCAGAATGCGTTCGCGCGTAGAATTGAACTTATACTTGATGTGTTCGTCGCTGGTGCCGATACCCGTATGGATGCGCTTGTGCTTGGCATACTGCAGGGCCTCGACAGCTACATCGATGTCGTGCTCAACGGCACGTGTCAGCGCACAAATCGTAGGCCACGTGACGGCCTTTGAAATCTCAATCACCGAGTTGTAATCACCCGGACTCGACACGGGGAATCCTGCTTCAATCACGTCCACGCCCAACTGCTCCAGCGCCTTAGCCACCTGAATCTTCTCTACCGTGTTCAGCTGGCAACCAGGCACTTGTTCGCCGTCGCGTAGCGTCGTGTCGAAAATAAACAATCTGTCACTCATCTCAGTCTAATTATATGTGTTAAATTACTGTTTTCTTTTATCTCTTAATACAAAAAAGCCTCTCTACACCCGGAAGTGAGAAAGGCTCTGTATCGTATCGTCTTATACCTTAATTATATACATACCCTATCACTTCCGGCAGCTTGACGCAGTCGAATAATAATCAGGTTGCTAATCAGGTGTAGACTTTTCATTTTTACTTTTTTTTTCGTTTATCGGCTGCAAAAGTACACATTTCTTCGGAAACCGCCAAACAAATTGTCACTTTTTTATCTTAATTCGTAAAATAATCACTTTATTCTTAGGCAAAGCATCGTTAGGTCGTCGTTAGGATCTGCTCCATTACGGTGTTTCTCCACTTCCTCTACAAGTGCGTCAATGACCTGTTTGCTGCTAGTGTAGTTGTTTCTGCTAAGCACTTCAAGGATTCGCTCGTCACTGAACTGCTCCTGCTCCGTGTTCTCAGCCTCGTTCAATCCGTCACTATAGACTAGCAACGAATGTCCCTTGATATTTTCGAAACTCTCACCGACATACTCTATTCCAGGCCAGAGTCCGATAGGTGCATTCGACTCCATCGGCAGGAATTCACCCTTACCGTTAGTTCCGATAACAGGCGGATTATGGCCAGCATTCGTAAAGTCCATACGTCCCGTGTCGAGGTGTATGAGGCCGATGAACATCGTGACAAACATACCCTGCTCGTTGTCTTCCGTCAGTGCATTGTTGATATTAGTGGCAATGTCGGCTGGCATCATGTGTCCTGTTGCCAACACACGGAACAGACGGATGGCCTGAGCCATAAACAATGAGGCAGGAACGCCCTTTCCACTAACATCGCCAAGACAGAAATACAGTTCGTCGCCCTGAAGCAGATAACCATAGAGGTCACCACCGACTTCCTTCGCTGGCTGGATATATGCGTTCATATCCAATCCTTGACGATCGGGGAATACGTTGGGAACCATTGACATCTGGATATCACGGGCAATGCGCAATTCACTCTCAATACGCTCTTTGGCCTTGGTGGTCTTCTCTAACTGGTCGTAAGCTACTTTTAGTTTGCCATGCGCATCTTCCAAACGTCCATGGGCAGCAGCCAATTTATGCGCAGCTTTACGTTTGTGCAAGGTATATGTTGTGAAGAAGATGATGAGCAGAATCAGTGCGACACCAGTGCTGTAAAGTCGTTGGTGGGTCAGTTCCATCTCACGGTCAGCAATAGCCTTTTCTTTTCCTTGAGTATCGTAGATAGTGGCCAGTTCGGCAATAGAACTGTTCTTCTGTGCCGTAATGGCTGAATCCAGAATTGCCAGGATGCGCTCTCCTGCTACACGTGCCGAATCACGACGACCTGCCTCGGCATTTGCCCAGTACTTAGGCAACATATAGAGCTGGATGTTGTCAATAGAGGGCTCCATGCCCCAATCGGTCATGGCTTTATCCAGAAAACGGTAATTATATGCCGCTTCCTTGTATCGGTGGGCCACCACCAGATATTCTGTACCATTGATATGTCCGGCTGGCGTCTTGGCATAGTTCGTCTCTTGGAAACGCTTGTAGGCCTCGGCTGCCTCCTGGCCTTTGTGAAGTCCTTGCAAGGCTACTGCACGCATAATTTCTATACGACCTTGGTATTCGTCAAAATATTCCGTACGTGCATCGTGTCTCTGACGATACTTATTCAGCAACATCTCCGTACGGTCAATCCAGTAGATTGATTCCGCATAGCGACGGGTATTGATATAGGCCTGACTGGTATATACCGTACCGATGACAGCCTCTTGGAATCCACGTCCCGTCGTGTCCGACTGCCAACGATTGGCATAATGGCCGCGAGCAGTAATGAAACTCTGGTTAGCCTCTTCATCCTGTCCCAGATTCAACTGGCAACAGCCGATATTATTTAGCAAGATGGCATAGTCAATATCGGAACCGATACCCGATTCTTCCATCTTTTTTACTGCCGGGATGGCAATCTGGAGCGAACCTTCGTAGTCACCCTTCACAAGCAAAATCTCAGACAAGCGACGCGCTACTTTGTTGTAGCTCAACTGGTCAAGGTCGTTCTTCACATCATTCTCCAGCGCCTTGCGATAACAGATCTCTGCCATACGGTATTGTCCCTGACGATAATAGGATACACCTCTCCAGCGGTTGGCATTCAGTTCAGAAATGTCACCAACCATCTCAAAACTGTCCGTCACCTCACGCATATAATCGTAATTCTTTGTAGTGCCGATAGCAAAAATGATGCTATCGGCATGGCTGGCACGGATTTCCCGTTGCTGACGGGCATATCTGCATGACGAAAAACTCATGACAACAGTCAGAAGCAATATGACGACTCTGAGTAGCTTAGACTTATACATACCAATGACTTTTTCTGTTCATTTCGTTGCAAAGGTACAAAAAGTTTGGGGTTTAGATGCAAAAGTTTGGGATTTTTTGTACCTTTGCACTCAAATATTCAATAATTATGAAAAAAATACTGACTTTTGTGGCTGCTATACTCCTTGCAGTAAGCGCTACAGGAAAAACAACGGAAAGTGACGTGATTGGAAAAAGTAACATCAAACTGTCTAGCCGGATGATGACTCCAGAAGCCTTGTGGGCCATGGGGCGCATCGGAGGTGTTGAGGCCTCACCAGACGGTAGTCGTATTGTCTATCAGGTTGGGTATTACAGTGTCAAACAAAACAAAAGCCATCAGGTTATCTGCATCATGAATGCAGACGGAACCGGGAATCAGCAACTGACCACCAGCGCTAAGAGCGAGACAGATCCGACGTGGCTCGACGCCCAGACGATTGCTTTCGTCAGCGGTGGCGAGATATGGTGTATGAAAGCTGACGGCTCAGAGCGTCACCAATTGTCAAAAACTGACGGCAATGTTGAGGGGTTTAAGTTCTCGCCAGACCGCAAACAGGTTATCATCATCAAGTCTCTGCCCTTCCACGAGGTTATCAAGCAGAATCCCGATGACCTACCAAAGGCTACAGGACGTCGCGTGACGGACTTGATGTATCGCCACTGGGACCACTATGTGGAGAGTATCCAGCATCCGTTCGTTTTCTCTGTAGGTGACGGCTATGCTGTCGCCACCGACGGCGTTGACATCCTTGATGGTGAACCTTACGAATGTCCTATGGAGCCTTTTGGCGGCATCGAACAGCTGGCATGGAGTCCTGACTCGAAGACTATTGCTTATACGTGTCGCAAAAAGACCGGACTGGAGTATAGCATCTCTACCGACTCGGATATCTATTTATATAATATAGGTACACGCAAGACAAAAAATCTCTGCAAACCTGCCGACTATGTTGCGCCGAAGGTTGATCCAACGATTACGCTGGCTACTCAGGCTGTGAACGCCAAGGAGAACCTCGTGAACAATGTTGGTTACGACCAGAATCCACAGTTCTCGCCCGATGGCAAATACATCGCATGGCAGTCTATGGAACGTGATGGCTACGAAGCCGACCTCAACCGTTTGTGCATCTGCGATTTGGCAACAGGTTCGAAGCGCTACCTCAATTGGCAGAGTGATGTGGAAGCATTCTGCTGGGCTCCCGTCAGCGGTAAAAAGGTCAAGGCTGCTGACCCACAGTTCTATTTCCTTAGCGTATGGCACGGATGCTGCAATATGTATGTTGCCAGTCAGAAAGGCGAAGTCACTCAGCTTACTGAGACATGGGACGACTGGACCAGTATCCAAATGGCCAACAACGGACAGCGCATCCTGGCAACCCGTCAGAGTCTCTCTGCTCCTACGGATATCTACATGGTGACTCCAAACTCAAAGGGCAAAAAGCCTGCAAAGGGTCTTGCAGGCAGTGGTTTTGCCGCCGCCATCCAGCAGCTCTCTCACGAAAACGACCACATCCTCTCACAACTCACTTTCGGCAAGATGCAGCAATACTGGGTGCCTACCACCGACGGCAAGAAAGAACTCGTCTGGGTTATGTTACCTGCCAATTATGAGGAAGGCAAGAAATACCCCACCCTGCTCTTCTGTGAAGGTGGTCCGCAGAGTCCTGTATCGCAGTTCTGGTCGTACCGCTGGAATTTCCAGATGATGGCCGCCAACGGCTATGTCGTCGTGGCCCCAAACCGTCATGGTCTGCCCGGTTTCGGTCAGGAGTGGAAGGAAGAAATCTCTGGTGATTGGACCGGTCAGTGTATGGATGATTACCTTTCTGCCATCGATTTTGCTGCTGATTCACTGCCCTTTGTCGACCGCGACTGCTTGGGTGCCGTTGGTGCAAGCTTTGGTGGATTCAGTGTCTACTACCTCGCAGGTATCCACAACAAACGCTTCAAGGCGTTCATCGCCCACGACGGAGCCTTCAACCTCGCTGCCATGTATTTGGAAACTGAGGAGAACTGGTTCTCAAACTGGGAATACGATGAGGCCTACTGGCATCGACCTCAGATGCCCCGCGCCAAGAAGACTTACCACGACTCACCGCACAAGATGGTGGAAAAATGGGACACACCTATTCTTTGCATCCACGGCGAGAAGGACTACCGCATCAATTACACGCAGGGTATGGCAGCATTCAATGCCGCTCGCATGAAGGGCATCCCCGCTGAATTCCTCGTGTTCCCCGATGAGAATCACTGGGTATTGAAGCCCCAAAACGGCATCCTCTGGCAAAGGACGTTCTTCGACTGGCTCGACCGTTGGTTGAAATAAAACCTTCGTAATACCAAAATAACGATATAACGAAATCACGAAATAACGAAAAAAAATAAGAATAATGACACAAGCAATTCAAAAAACACTTCGCGACAGCGCAGGAATGCGCTGGACCGCCTTGCTGCTCCTGGCACTCGCCATGTTCTGCAGCTACATCTTCATGGACATCCTCTCACCCATCAAGGACCTGATGCAGGAGACCCGCGGCTGGGATTCTACCGCATTCGGAACGATGCAGGGGTCTGAGGTATTCCTCAACGTATTCGTGTTCTTCCTCATCTTCGCCGGCATCATTCTCGACAAGATGGGCGTGCGTTTTACCGCCGTGCTCTCAGCAGCTGTTATGCTCGTCGGAGCCATCATCAAGTGGTATGCTGTCAGCGAAAGTTTCATGGGTAGTGGATTGGAGACTTGGTTCACCAACAATCTCAACTACATCCCCGTCTTCGATGAACTGGGCGTATCACCTTTCTATGCCGGCATGCCCGCGTCTTCTAAATTTGCCGCCTGCGGATTCATGATCTTCGGTTGCGGTTGCGAGATGGCTGGTATCACCGTCTCTCGTGGAATCGTCAAATGGTTCAAGGGTCGCGAAATGGCTCTGGCCATGGGTTCCGAAATGGCATTGGCACGTCTTGGCGTTGCAACATGTATGATTTTCTCGCCGTTCTTCGCCAAGTTGGGTGGCAATATCAGTGTCAGCCGCTCGGTAGCCTTCGGTGTGGTTCTGATGTGTATCGCACTCATCATGACCATCGTTTATTTCTTCATGGATCGCAAGCTCGATGCACAGACCGGTGAAGCAGAAGAGAAGGACGATCCTTTCAAGATTAGCGATATCGGCACCATTCTCAGCGACCTTGGTTTCTGGCTCGTCGCCCTGCTTTGTGTATTGTATTATTCGGCCATCTTCCCCTTCCAGAAGTATGCCGTCAACATGCTGCAGTGCAATCTGACGCTCACCGAGCCTGCCAGCGATTCGTTCTGGGCACAGCCTGACGTGACCATTGTGCAGTATATCATCATGCTCGTCGTAGCTGCCGCTGGTTTCGCTAGCAATTTCCAGAAGAAGGCAAATCTGAAATACGGTTTGCTCGCTGTCAGCATCATTGCGCTCGTTACCTATTGTTATATGGGTTACATGCGCCAGTCGGCAGAGTCTATCTTCGCCGTATTCCCCCTGTTGGCTGTGCTCATCACACCTATCCTCGGTTCTTATGTTGACCACAAGGGTAAGGCGGCCTCGATGCTCGTCTTGGGCTCACTGTTGCTAATCGCCTGCCACCTAACATTCGCATTTATCCTGCCAATGTTTAAGGATTCAGCCGTCGGTGGCATCGTTATTGCCTACGTCACCATCCTCGTGCTAGGCTCGTCATTCTCGCTGGTTCCAGCATCGTTGTGGCCCAGCGTTCCAAAACTGGTTGACGCCAAGGTCATCGGTTCTGCCTACGCACTCATCTTCTGGATTCAGAATATCGGTCTCTGGCTGTTCCCGCTGCTTATCGGTAAGGTGCTCGACAAAACGAATCCCGGAGTGACTGACCCCACGAAGTTCGACTACACTGCACCGCTGCTCATGCTGGCTGGTCTGGGTGTTGCCGCACTCATCCTCGGTTTCGTTTTGAAGGCTGTCGATAAGAAGAAGGGCATTGGATTGGAAGAACCCAATATCAAGAGTTAAGAGATATTAGATAAAAGTTAATAGTTAGAAGCGGAAACGGACGACAAGCGGCAGATGGTCGCTGAATCCACGCTGATAACGATAACCATTATAAGTGCGGAGGGGCTTGACTCCTCCGTATTTTTTGTCCTCCTCCAAGAGAAATGGGGCGTCATTGATGAAGGACTCCGCGACAAAATCGCGCAACACACGACTGACGAGGACGTGATCAATACTCTCCCACTCTCCCTGGTAGCGGTACGTCCCCCGAGCACCGTTACTGCCACGTGCCTCACGAGTAACATTGATGAGTCCATGCTGCTCCAAATATTGCAACGACGGACTGTCGGCATAGTCGTTGAAATCGCCAGCAATAATGACTTTCGCATCCTCCGGCAACTCCCTGACAACCTGCATTATCCTTTCCATCACCACCCGACGGTTCGGCCGCGTCGGATGCTCACCGCCAAAACGGCTCGGCGCATGAACCACGAACACATGCAACGTGTCGCGCTCGCTGGTTTCCCCCTGAACATAAAGCACGTCGCGCGTTGGTCGCATTCCTTCCAACGGCTCCACCTCCAGATAATCACAGCACAACGGCCGGAACGTCATCGGCTGGTACAACAGTGCCACGTCAATTCCCCTGACATCCGGCGATTGCGTCATCAGGTATTCATACCCCGCATGTCGCAACAGTGAGCGTCGTGTCAAATCAAAGATGACACTGTCATTTTCGACCTCCACCAGCGCCACGAGATCGGGTATTCCATCATCCTGACACGACAGTATCTCCTGTCCGATGCTATTCATTTTGCGCCAATAGCGTGCGGGAGTCCAATTACGCACTGAAGCAGGCAACCACTCGGTGTCCTGCTTCAGTGAATCATGTTGGCAGTCAAAGAGATTCTCGCAGTTCAGTTCCACGAGCGTCAACCATGATGCCAGTAGCAAACTTAACATACTTTCTCCAGTCGCTTCATCATCGCAAACATGAAGATGGCGGCAACGAGACAGACGCCCAGGAAGACGCTCCAGCATACCCACAGAGGTACGGCGCCCCACAAAAGACCGCCAACGACGACGAGCTGGTTACCGATAGCCGTAGCCACAAACCAACCACCCATCATCATACCCTTGTATTTCGGGGGAGCAACCTTCGACACGAATGAGATACCCATAGGTGACAGCAGCAGCTCGCCAAAGGTCAGCACGAGGTAAACCGATATCAGCAGGTTCGGCGTTACGTCAGCCACATGGACAGCTACGGGATTGCCGTCGGCACCCATCGTCGTCTGTGGCATGGGCAATCCGAACGAACCAAAAGCCATCAGCGCGTAAGCAACAGCGGCCACAATCATACCGTAGGCAATCTTACGCGGAGCTGAGGGTTCCTTACCCTTGGCAGCCAGCGCACCGAAGATAGCCATCGACACGGGTGTCAGTGCAACGACATAGAACGGGTTGAACTGCTGGAAGATAGGAGCGGAAACGGTCACACCTGTCTCGGGATCATATTGCAGACAAAGGAATGCCACTGCGGCAATGATGACGATGGCCGAGATGGTCTTGCCCTTCGAAGTCTTACTCTGGAACAGCGAGAACAGCGCATATACGATGAAGATAACGGCCACGAGGTTCCATACGTTGAAGCACATCGCCTGCAGGCCCTCTGCCGACTGTGCCGTAAACTCGTCGGCAAAGTATGTCAGCGAAAGACCGTTCTGATGGAAAGCCATCCAGAAGAAAATCACCACGGCGAATACCAGACACAGGGCCACAATGCGCTGCTTCGTTTCTTCCTTCGACAGTTCTTCGACAGGAGCGGTGTCAGCGGCAGCAGCCTTTTTCTTGCCACCCTCCGTATGACGGAATGTCGAACGGAACACATAGTAGATGGCTATCGACAGAATCAGCGATGCACATGCCACGGCAAACGAGAAGTGGTAAGCGTCGTTCGACGAATAACCCAGTGCTGTCTCGGCATATTCCTTAATCTTGATGGCTGCCGTAGGTGCAAACAGCGCACCGATGTTGATGGCCATGTAGAAGATAGAGAATCCCGAGTCGCGCTTGTCAGCATACTTCGGGTCGTTATACAGGTCGCCCACCATCACTTGGAGGTTACCCTTAAACAGTCCCGTGCCAAAACCGATGAGCAGCAGTGCCGCCAACATCACCACCAGTGCTACGCTGTCTCCCCCCAGAGGTACCGACAGCAGCAGATAGCCGGCAAACATGATGATGATACCCGTAGTCACCATCTTACCAAAACCGAACTTGTCGGCCATGATACCTCCGATGAGCGGGAAGAAATACACTAACATGAGAAACGCACTATAGATGGTGCCTGCCAATGCTGGCGACAGTCCGTAGTTCGCTCTCAGGAACAAAGCAAAAACAGCCAGCATGGTATAGTAACCAAAGCGCTCGCCGGTGTTGGCCAATGCCAACGCAAATAGTCCTTTCGGTTGTCCTTCAAACATAATTATTTAATATTAGAGTTTTTAGTCTTTATGATGTCAAACAGATAGCTCATCTTGATGACGATGGCCTGCTGATTCGACTTGCCGAAGTAGTCCTGCTTCGAATTGCCGTAGATATTGCCAAGGCCGAAATAGTAGCGTGCATCCAATAGGATATGGCCGATCTTCGGAAGCGAAAATTCAATACCTGCACCACCGACGATGCCGTAGTCGAACTTATTCTCAACAGGCATGCTTTCCTGGGCCGTCACCACCGACGAACGGGGCGTCAAGGTACCACGATACGGTTCGATATTGGTATTCGTCGACTCATCTATATAGATGCCTATCTGCGGACCAAGCTGGAAGAACGCCTGAACGCCCTTGCGCTCACGCCCCCAACCCAAACGGGCCATCACGGGTATCTGGATGTAGTTGATGCGACGCTCATAATACAGCGGATTCTCCTTATTCTCGTCGTCGCGATAGTACACAGGGTTGTTGTCTTTGTCCTCTATCGTCTCCTTCCAACCCATCTGCGCGTAGTTCACCTCAGCCACGATGGCACAGATGCTCTTGAAGTATTTCTCGCAGGTATATCGGAATGACACACCGCCCGTCATTCCGCCCAGCCAACCCTGTGGCACTTCGGGCTGGAACGACACCTGACTCATCATATATCCGCCGTTCACGCCGACAGCAAAGTCCGAGCGGTATTCACCCACCTGGGCTTTTGCCATCATCGGCACCAGCAACAGCAGTATCAGTAGTTTTCTCATTGTCACTTAGAATTTGATGGTTTCCACGCGCTGTTCGGGCATGTAGTGCACAAACATCACCGTACGGTTCATCATGCCGCCATTGCCGATGCGTTCGAAATGCAGCGGAGTCTGCACGGGCGTATAGCCCACCATCCCTGACGAACCCATGAAGTGCTTGCCATACATGTGCATGCCCTTCACCATGAAGTACGTATGGTCGAAACCCGTCGCAGCATACTTTACGTGGTATTTCTGCATGTCCTGACGGAAGTTCGTGCGGTACTTCTGATTGAAACGTGCCGTGCGGGGCGACAACGGATCCATATAGTATGTCGTCGGCACACAGACGTCAAACTTATAGAAATTGTCCAGATGCTTGCTGGTGTACATCAGCCATTCCGTATATCCGAACATCGAAATCTTCAGTCCTGGGGTCGTCAGCATCAGTCCGTTCAGCTTGGCAAAGACCAGGTTCAGCTCCTGTGAACGGCTTGTGTTCAGCACCACCACGTTGGGCTGCGTCGTCGAAAAACACTTCTTAAACATCGACTCGCTCGACTTCAGGTTTGTTATCGAATACACCATTCCCTCCTGCTCCAGCTTCCTGCGCAACGTCTGCGTAAACGCACCCTTCGTGCTCGTCGAGTCGTTGCAGTCGATAATAACCACATGCGAGTTCTTGTAACGCTCGTAGAAACGGAACACATACGACTCGTTCAGTGTATTGCCGTTTTGGAACACCTGATACAGGCAGTCGTTGTCGTACACCTCCGTCGAATTGATGCTAAACGGTATCAGCACCCTGATGTTGTTGTTCTTCGCAAAGTCCGCCAGCGGCTTCAGCTGCTTCGTATATAGCGGGCCGATAATCAGGTCGCGGTCGGCCACGTGTTTCTCCAACAGCGTCAGACGGATGTCCTTGTCCTCAGGCACGTTCCACGCACGGATGTCCGTCGAAATGCCGCTTGCCTTCAGACTGTCCAGCGCCATCAGCACACCGCGGTAGTATTCCACCATGCGCTTGCCGTCGCCATTGTCGTTGTGCAACGGCAACATCACACCGATGCGGATAGCCCTGTTCCTCATGTCCGTACCGACGCTAGGCTTTACCGGCGATTCTGCCGTCGGGTTCACGATGTCCTTCGGCTCCTGACCTTTCTTAAATGGAATCTTGATCACGTCGCCCTTCTTCAGCTCATAGCCCGGCTGGTTCATCTCGGGGTTCGCGTCTATCAGTTCCTGCACCGTCAGCCCATTGTCGCGGGCAATGCCGAAGATGGTTTCCTTCTTCTTCACCTCGTGCAAGTCCTTAAACACCTGCTGTGCCAGCGCTGTCTCAGCACCCAGTGCCACCAAAGCCGCCAGCAACCAATATCGTATGTTTCTTTTCATCATCTTTTTATACTTTCGATATTTTCGCCTGCAAAGGTACGAATAAGCGAGCAAAAAGCCAAATTTATTTGAACTTTTTCGAGAGAGAGTATCTTCTCGCGGAGCGAAAAGTTACGAATAAGCGAGCAAAAAGCCAAATTTATTTGAACTTTTTCGAGAGAGAGTATCTTCTCGCGGAGCGAAAAGGTACGAATAAGTAAGAACAAAACAAAATATAAAGGACTAATAAATGCTAAAAGGTGAGGTGACGTTTTGGTCAGTTCACTTTTTTTGCGTACTTTTGCAGTCGTTTAAAGAGAAAAGTATGTTAAAGACCCTGCTCATCAGTATTCTTATCATTGCCGCAGGCATGGTGCTGCTGCTTGTAAAGGTATTGCTGAGGAAGAATGGCAAGTTCTCGTCACAGCATATCCACGACAGCAAGGCGATGAAGGAACGGGGCATCCACTGCGTGATGGATCAGGACCGCGAAATGCGCCGCCGCTCACGTTTCGCCGTAGATGAGAAACGGTCGGAATAACGGATTTACGGAATTACGGAATATCGAAATAACGAAATAACGAAAAATAATAAAAAACAAAAAGAAATGAACAAGTACATGATGATGGCCGCAGGTGCCGTACTGGCGCTGGCCTCTTGCAACAATGCAAGCCCCAAGATGGACGAACAACCCGCAGCAGCAGAACCCGCTTCCGCTGGTGGTCTGAAGATTGCCTACGTTGAGGTTGACTCGCTGATGACGCAGTATGAATTCTGCAAGGAGTTTACACTGACGCTGCAGAAGAAGGGCAACAACGCCCGCAACACGCTGAACCAGAAGGGCCAGCAGTTGCAGAACGCAGCAGCAAACTTCCAGCAGAAACTGCAGAACAACGGATTCACCAGTCGTGAGCAGGCCGAGAGCCAGCAGGCTGCCATCCAGCGTCAGCAGCAGAGTTTGCAGGAGTTGCAGGCCCGTCTGGAGAACGAGCTGGCCACCGAGACTCAGAAATACAACGAGGCTCTGCGCGACTCGCTGATGCATTTCCTGGACGCCTATAACAAGGACAAGAAGTACGACCTCATCCTGACCAAGCAGGGCGACAACATCCTGTATGCTGCCAAGCGTTTCGACATCACCAACGACGTCATCAACGGTCTGAACAAGCGCTACAAGAAGACTCCTGCCAAGAAGGACGACGAAAAGAAAGAGGAGAAGAAATAAAGAAGTCTGAGGTCAGAAGTAAGACGTAAGAGGTGAGAGGATGGATATACAGAAGATTCTGACAAAGCTCCGCATCACTGAACTCAACGAGATGCAACAACACGCCGCCGAAGCCATACTGGGCTCCGACGGTGATGTTGTTTTACTCTCACCCACAGGTACAGGCAAAACGCTGGCCTATCTCCTACCCCTCGTGCAATTGATTGAAGCTAATGGTCAATGGTCAATGGTCAATGGTCAATGGCCTTCTGCGCTCGTGATTACACCAGGTAGAGAACTGGCTCTGCAGTCGGACAACGTGCTAAAAAGCATGGGTTGCGGCCTGCGCTCGATGGCCTGCTACGGCGGTCGCCCAACAATGGACGAACATCGCGTATTAAAAGAGGTACGCCCGCATATCATTTTTGGTACTCCTGGCCGACTGAACGACCATCTGGACAAGGAGAACATCCAGCGCTACGGCATCCGTTGGCTCGTCATCGACGAGTTTGACAAGTGTCTCGAAATGGGATTTCACGCAGAGATGCAAAAACTCATCAAGAGCCTGCCAGGCTTGGAGCGTCGCATCCTGCTTTCGGCCACCAATGCCGAGCAGATTCCGCAGTTTGTCAACATGGCCAAGAAGGGCACGCTGATTGACTTCCTGCCTGAAGAGGAACAAACCTCCGAACGCGTAACGCTCTATGAGGTTCGCAGTCCGCAGAAGGATAAATTGGAAACGCTCAAGCAGTTGTTGCTGGGTTTTGGCGACGAGAGCAGCATTGTGTTCCTCAACTATCGCAATGCGGTGGAACGCGTAAGCGACTATCTCAAGGAACAGGGTTTCACCATCAGCTGTTTTCATGGTGGACTCGACCAGCGCCAGCGCGAAGACCAGCTCTACCGTTTCTCGAACGGCTCGGCTAACATCCTCGTAGCCACCGACTTAGCCTCACGCGGACTGGACATCCCCGATATTCAGAACATCATCCACTACCACCTGCCTGAAAGCGAAGACGGCTATATCCACCGTGTGGGTCGTACGGCCCGTTGGGATGCCTCAGGGCGCACGTTCTTCATCCTGAACAGCGAGGAAAGCATTCCCGAGTTTATCATTGACCATTCACCATTGAACATTGAACATTACGAGCCCACCCAGAAAATGGTCAATGGTCAATGTTCAATGGTCAATGGTCAATGTTCAATGGTCAATGGTCAATGTTCAATGGTCAATGTCCCTGCCCCCAAGATGTCCACCCTCTACATAGGCAAGGGCAAGAAGGACAAGATTTCCAAGGGTGATATTGTTGGATTCCTCTGTAAGAAAGGTGGATTGACATCTGACGAGATAGGACGCATCGATGTGAAAGACCGCTACACCTATGCTGCCGTCAAGCGCGAAAAGCTGCAACAGGTGCTTCATAAGACACAAGGCGAAAAGATCAAGGGGGTCAAGACCATTGTAGAACCCGTCAAGTAACCCAATGGCCTATGGCATTCAGCATAAATAAAGAAGCTATTGGGGAGATCATCCGGTTCAGCGTGGTAGGCGTGCTCGTCACAGCAATACACTATGTGGTATACTGGTTGCTGCAGCTAGTGGTAAACGTAAACATAGCGTGGACTGCAGGCTATATTGCAGGATTTGTGGTGAACTATTATCTCTCGGCCCACTATATCTTCCGTGAGAAGACGTCAGTGGAAAACGGTGCGGGATTCGGTGGAGCCCACCTGGTGAACTACTTTCTGCAGATGGTGTTGCTCAATTTCTTCATCTGGTTAGGCTTCAGTGCGGAGATGGCCCCCATTGGGGTGTATGCAGTGTCGATACCGGTGAACTTCCTGTTGGTGCGTTTCGTATTCAAGCATTTCAAAAGGAAAGGGGCAAAAGAACTTGAAGAAGACAAAAGTGCAGAAAATGCCACGCAGAGTTGACAAAACGCAAAAGAAAACGGGCTTTTAGTTTAATTTATGCTTAAATATTTGCCCAATTCAAATAAAAAGTGTAACTTCGCGCCACATTTTAGAATCAAACGTAACAAATACATAACAAAAAACTGTTAAACAATGAAGAAGTACAACTTTAACGCCGGTCCCTCGATGCTCCCACGTGAGGTTATCGAAGCTACCGCAAAACAGTGTCTTGATTTCAATGGCTCAGGTCTCTCTCTGATGGAGATCAGCCACCGTGCAAAGGATTTCCAGCCCGTCGTCGACGAGGCTGTAGCTCTGGTAAAGGAGCTCCTCGACATTCCTGAGGGCTACTCAGTCATCTTCCTCGGTGGTGGTGCAAGCCTCGAGTTCTGCATGATTCCCTACAACTTCCTGATTAAGAAGGCTGCCTACCTGAACACAGGTGTTTGGGCAAAGAAGGCCATGAAGGAAGCCAAGCTTTTCGGTGAGGTCGTTGAGGTGGCTTCTTCAGCTGACGCCAACTATACCTTCATCCCCAAGGACTGGAGTGTTCCTGCTGATGCCGACTATCTGCACATCACAACCAACAACACTATCTATGGTACTGAGATTCGCAAGGACCTCGACGTGAATGTTCCCCTGATTGCCGATATGTCGTCAGACATCTTCAGCCGTCCTATCGACGTGAAGAAGTACGACGCCATCTACGCAGGTGCTCAGAAGAACCTCGCTATGGCTGGTGTAACCATCATCATCCTGAAGGACGAGAAGTTGGGCAAGGCTCCTCGCGAGATTCCTACCATGCTCGACTATCGCACACACGTTGATAAGGGCTCTATGTTCAATACTCCTCCTGTAGTACCCATCTACTCTGCTCTTGAGACACTCCGCTGGATCAAGCGCAACGGTGGTGTCGAGGCTATGGACAAGCTGGCTAAGCAGCGTGCAGAGATCGTCTATGGTGAGATTGACCGCAACAAGATGTTCAAGGGTACTGCTAACGTAGAGGATCGTTCGCTGATGAACCTCTGCTTCGTAATGGCCGACGAGTACAAGGAGCTGGAGAAAGACTTCCTCGACTTCGCAGTCAGCAAGGGTATGGTTGGTGTGAAGGGTCACCGCAGTGTTGGTGGTTTCCGCGCTTCTTGCTACAACGCCCAGACCATCGAAGGCTGCAACGCACTTGTTGCTTGCATGAAGGAATTCGAGAGTAATCATTGACCATTGACCATTGAACATTGACCATTATGAAGGCGGATAATCAGGTATTGATTGACAGTAAGGCTTTCGAGTGTCAATGCTCAAAGTCGAATGGATTTTATTAACAAATTAAATATTGCTTTAAAGGAAGCAAACGAAACTGAATATTGGCTGGAGTTGTCGCATGAATCGAACGTAATAGATGACAAGCAATTCGAATCTATTTATAACGATTGTGGAAAACTTGTAGCAACTCTGACCAAAATCATCAAAACGACTAAAGATGTCGCAGAGAAATAATGGTCAATGGTCAATGTTCAATGTTCAATGAATAAAATGAAAGTATTAGTTGCAACAGAGAAGCCATTCGCAGCAGCTGCTGTCAATGGTATCAAGGCAGAGATTGAGGCAGCAGGCAATGAGCTGGTGCTGCTCGAGAAATATACTGAGAAGTCTCAGTTCCTGGATGCAGTGAAGGATGCCGACGCGCTCATTATCCGTTCGGATAAGGTCGACGCTGAGGTGCTGGATGCTGCTAAGCAGTTGAAGATTGTGGTTCGCGCAGGTGCTGGTTACGACAACATCGACCTCGCCGCTGCTACTGCTCACAACGTAGTCGCCGAGAACACTCCTGGTCAGAACTCCAACGCCGTAGCCGAGTTGGTATTCGGTCTGTTGGTGATGGCCGTTCGTGGTTTCTACAACGGCAAGAGCGGTTCTGAGTTGCTCGGCAAGAAGCTGGGTATCCTCGCTTTTGGTAACGTAGGCCGTAACGTGGCTCGCATCGCCAAGGGCTTTGGTATGGACGTTTATGCTTACGATGCTTTCTGCCCTGCAGAGGTCATCGAGAAGGCAGGTGTTCACGCCGTTGCCAATCAGGACGCCCTGTTCGAGACCTGCGACGTTGTGTCACTCCACATCCCTGCTACTCCTGAGACCAAGCAGAGCATCAATGCTGCTTTGGTTGGCAAGCTGAAGAAGGGTGGCGTGCTGGTGAACACAGCCCGTAAGGAAGTCATCAACGAGCCTGAGCTCATCAAGCTGATGCAGGAGCGTGAGGACCTGAAGTTCGTTACCGACATCATGCCCGACGCTAACGACGAGTTCGCTAAGTTCGAAGGTCGCTATTTCTCTACTCCTAAGAAGATGGGTGCTCAGACAGCCGAGGCCAACATCAACGCTGGTATCGCTGCTGCCAAGCAGATCAACGCCTTCTTCAAGGATGGTGACACCAAGTTCCAGGTGAACAAGTAATAGCATAACACAAAATAGAGAGTGGACTGACAATCATCAGTCCACTCTTTTTATTCCTACGAATATTTGGTGGTTTGTCAAAAAGGTGTTACCTTTGTAGGCGAATTTAAGAACTATGAAGCATCTACTGACCGTCATAGCCGTTCTCCTGGCGTTCGCCTGCTGCACCACAGAGGCGGACCGCAACCGTATGCGCACTGAGCTGGACAGCATCAACCAGCGCAACCGCAACGACCAGCCCTTCACCGCTGCCGACGTACAGCCTTACGTCAACTTCTTCGACGATCACGGCACTCCCAACGACCGCCTGCTGGCCCACTACCTTCTGGGCCGTGCCTACCACGAACATGGCGAAGCCCCCATGGCCCTCCAGTGCTATCAGGACGCCATTGATGCTACCGACACCCTCAGCACCGACTGCGACTATGCCCAACTCGCGAGGGTCTATGGCCAAATGGCACAGATTTTTTTGGAGCAAGGATTATATAGACAACAGTTGAACTATGACAATCAATCTGTTAACTATGCTTGGAAAGGAAAAGACACACTCCTTGCCTTAAGAAACAAAGAACAGAAATTCATTGCATATAATAGATTAGGTATTATAGACTCGGCCATTATGGTTATCAAGGATGTTGCTAAGAAATACGACCGATATGGCAGGACAGTATATTCTGCTATTTCATTAGGTTTAGCCATTAAACCTCTAATTATCAAAGGAAGATTGCAAGAAACGAAAGACTTTATGAACATTTACGAGTTTCAGTCTGGGAGGTTTGATTCACTTGGAAATATTGAAGTAGGCCGTGAAATCTATTATAAGACAAAAGGGCTTTATTTCCTTTATACAGAAAAATTGGATTCAGCAGAATATTATTTCCGAAAAGAATTGAGAGATGGGAAAGACTATAATAATCAAAATGCTGCCGCAAAAGGTTTGGTTGAGCTTTATCAGAAACTACATGTTAATGATTCTATTGCAAAATATAGTCTATATGCTTATGCTATGAGTGACTCTTTATATGCCAAAAGAACGGCAAAAGATGTGGAGCGTATACAGGCTATGTACAACTATACTCGAAACCAAGATATTGCACACAAAGAATCAAAAAGAGCAAATTCAGCAAACAGAAAACTATTAATTAGCTTTATTGTATTATTGGCTGCTTTCTTGATCTCATCTTGGTTATACATCGCCCGCAAGGAGTTAATGGAGAGTTTAAAGGCTACGTCAATAGAGTTAGACAAGATAAGAACAGAAAATAGTTCCTTGAAACAAAATGCTTCAGTTAATAAGCTACAAATTGTAGAGAACGAGAAAAGAATAGCATTATTAGAGAAAAAATTAGGTAAGTATGGAAAGCTTATCTATTTTGGAATAGAAAAAACGGAAAACGACCTAAAAAAATCATCTAATTACCAACAAATAAAAGACATGGCGTATAAAGGGCAACAATTGTCACAGGTTGACTGGGACAATGTTTGCAATTTGGTTAGCGAATACTTCCCTGGTTTCTATGACTTCGCAATATCCAATCTGCAAATCAATTCTACAGAATATAAGATATGCCTATTATTGCGTCTGCATTTTAAAGCTGGCGAGATTGCCAATATGCTTGGTGTAACACCTGCATATATTTCCAAAATAAGTACGGAAATATTAGCAGGATTATACGGTAAAAAAGGTAGTTCAAAGGAATTGTATAAGGAACTATGCAAACTAAATTGAATTAACATGATTTGTTTTTGGTAAACTTTAGAGTGTATCTTATTGATTATTAATCGGATGAGCGTGGTTAATTTTTAGTTAATTCTATATTCTCTTTTTTATTGTAGGCTTCAATATATCTTCATAACTTTGCAGGTGAAAACTTTTAACACAAACAAATTATGAAGAAATTCTTTTTATTTATGTTAGGTGCTTTCTTGATAAGCACGAGTTCATTGGCTCAAGAATTAATCCCATTATCTGTCTCTATTGAAGATGATGACCAGCCGATTGGTAATGGTCATGGAAAGACCTCTATGTGTCCACCAGTGGTTTACATTGAGGACTATACCTTGTCATTTGAAGTTGATCATCCTGAGTATGTCCTCTATATTAAGGATGAGGACGACAATGTGGTCTACACGACGACGGTTTACTCTATTCAGACGCAAGTCGTCCTGCCTTCTACTCTCTCAGGCGATTATCAGATTGAGCTCGTCATGGGTTATTGGCTCTTTACTGGCTGGATTAATCTTTAAAACAATGGGTAGCAAGCTAAACGCGCTTGCTACCATTCATAAAACAACAATTTTTAAAAAACATAATTATGAAAAGAACATTATTACTTGTTACGTTGGCTGCAATATCCTTGGTTGCCTCAGCCCAGTTGAAAGTCACTTCAGACGGCAAAGTCAAAATTGCATCAGACCTGAATAATACCAACTTTAATCTTCTGGTTGGAAATTCTTCATTTGGCTCTAGCAGGTCCAATGTTGGTATCTCTGGCTCTACAACAGAAATGACAGGTAAAAGAAATATTGGAGTCATTGGAACAATCAATGCACCCTCTAGTATTACCAATGAGACAAATATGGGAGTCTTTGGTGTTGTTAGTCCGATAAGCAATACACATGGCAGAAACTATGGCTTGTGCGGCATGCTTGGATATGCAGGAGATAATTATAGCGGTGCTGGTATATATGCTGCGGACTACACATTTTATTTTAATCATCCTACTAATATACAAGGGAAATATGCCGGATATTTTGTTGGATCTGTTAACGTCACAGGTAATCTTACGATTCCCAATATATATATTCCTGCTGATTCTAGACTGAGCGAAAACGTTGTGTCGCTGAACGAGAGAGGTGAAGAAAGTAATGCATTGGAAAATCTGCTTTCAATGAATGTGATTCAATATAATATGAAGAGCCGAATATTGGAAGAGTTGACAGATGAGATAGGAAAGAACGAAACGGAGGAAGAGCATAAAGCCTATGAAAAATTGATGAAAGACGAGATGAAGCTGTGTGCGAGACGTCATTTCGGTATTGACGCAGAAGAACTCCAAAAGATATACCCCGATTTGGTGCTAGAAGGTCAGGACGGTTATCTCGCAGTCAATTATGTGGAATTGGTGCCTCTTCTCATTCGTAGTATTCAGGAACTGAAACAGGAATTAGACGCAGTGAAAGGCGATTCGAAGGCTATGACCCGTTCCGTTAATAATGAATCTATCGATTTCAGTGCCGCTGCTACAGGCAATGTACTCTATCAGAATACACCTAACCCATTCAAGGAGCAGACTACTATTCGTTTCTCATTGGCTGATGATGTGCAGGATGCCTCCATCTGTATTTTCGATATGACGGGTAAGATGCTGAAGAAATTGCCCATTTCATCGGGAATGGATAGTGTTTCCGTCGGAGGTTACGAACTCGGCGAGGGCATGTTCCTCTACTCTCTGATTGTCAATGGGCAGGTGATTGATACGAAGCGGATGGTGATAATAAAATGAAGGCAATGAGACGTTTGACTTTTTTATTTCTAATTTGCATAATCCCATTACTATGCTCTGAACTTAGGGCACAAGATGATAGCTGTTTTTCATTGGCCAATAATAAAGGATATATAACAGACAAGAAAAGTGTGAATAAAACTTTTAGCCAAAACAGTAGTTTTTATCCGTTTAAAAGTAATGAAATAATATCAGGGTTAAGTTTAGATGTTGATATAACAAAAGAAAGTTCTGATTACCTTGTACGTATTCTTCTTAAAGATAGAGATGGTGCAGAATATTTGGTATTAGAAGCATATAATGAACTTTTTGATGAAGATAAAATCATATTGTCAGACTATGGTGAAGAGACTCTTTTACTAAATGGCATATGCCCAGATTCTATAAGTGTCTTTGTGAGAAATGCAACAGTTGTTATAAAGAATATAACAACGGCATTGCCGAATTCTTTACAAACAGGGAAGACATATATTAAAGAGACTGAAGCTTTGAAGGAACATCAAGCAAAGGCAAAAGCCCAAAGAATAAACAATTATAATCAGTTACACAAAAAACTTTGGACAGCAGGAGTTTCTTCTCTCTCAAAAAAGAATTATGAAACAAAGAAGAGGATTTTAAATATGGCAAATGATGGTAACACTGGAGGGCTTGACTATTATATAGGAGGAATTTTTGAAGTTGGAAATATCACATCATCCAAAGCAAGTAAAAATCAAACCTCTTCACCATACGTTGACGAATTTGATTGGAGATATCGGCATGGGAAGCCCGACAACTATTGGTTAACCTCTATAAAAGACCAAGGTGACAGTAATTTTTGTTTGTTTTTTAGTATTGTTGGGTGTACGGAATCTTTAGCTAACTTGTATTATAACACAAATCTGAATCTTGATTTGTCAGAAATGGAATTAGCATGGTGCAGTGGCGTATCATCCCCTTATGGGGGAGTTTCTCTTGGTGATTATGATTTACCTTTTGATTATTTAGTTAACCATGGTGTCTGTAGCGAAAATTCGTATCCTTTTATAGACACCGCTAACGATCATTGTAGAAGTGAAAATATAAATACTAATGAACTGGTTAAAGCTTCCGATTATTATCATTATCAATCAAATCCTGATGAAAATTCAATTAAATATTTACTTATTAATGGTGGCCCGATGTCTGCTGGCATTCATGCTAATGGTATATGGCATGCAATGGTATTGGTTGGTTATGGTGTGATAAAACAAGGAGATGCTATTAATACTTTTGTTAATAATTATACCATCCAAGAAGAGGATACATTATTAATAGGCCGAACCTATTGGATTTTCAAGGATAGTTCCTTTGATTATATTACCCACAACCCTACTGATGGATATGTTTATGTAATCTTTGAGAATTGTAGTCAAATGGGGGAAATTTATTCTATACTAACTCCTATCATTATCCCAGGATACACTTCTGCCAATATAGTATGTGAGGACAATGATGGTGATGGATACTATAATTGGGGAATTGGTCCAAAACCGTCGAATTGTCCTTCATGGGTTCCTGATATTGAAGATGGTGATGATTCTGACATTAATTCGGGTTCGCTTAATATGTTTGGGTATCTTGAGGAATTACCACCAGGAAAAACTATTAAAACACCTGTAGTTTATGCGACAAACGATTCCACTCCCTACCGATTGGGTATAGTCAATGGCGGCGTATTAACTATTTCAGGGACAACAACACTGACAGGGAACTCGAAAATCAGAGTATGCGAAGGTGGCATCCTTATTGTAGATGGTGGAACTCTTCAGAACGCTGACATTACTATGGTACCAGGAAGTACATTAATAATAAGGAACAACGGAGTCATCAATATGGCTTCTGGAAAGGAATTTATAGCTCCAGTTGGTACAATTGTCAATATTGAAAGTGGGGAAATTAATTAAAAGAAGTAAAATTTCCCACTTATTAAATACAGCATATTGAAATTATTTGTATCTTTGCCAAAAATAATTGTATTAATAAAGAATTAGTGCTATGAGAAAGAATCGTTGTCTGCAATTGAGATTATTTACGTTTTTGGTGTGCTTGTTGTCGTTGACATATGCTAAAGCCCAAAATGTGACTATTGATGGGGTTAATTATTATCTGTTCCCTGATACTCATGAAGCTGCTATAAACAATAAAAACACCTGTTCTGGAGAATTGGTTATTCCATCAGAGGTGAATTACGACGGAGAGACGTTTACGGTGACAGGCATGTCGGACTTGGCTTTCGACGGCTGTGAATTAACAAAGGTTAGGATACCGAAGACGATAAACCATTTCGTAAATGGTGTTCTTTCTGACGAACCGCTTTGTGGCAGTTCCAGTAAAAGGAATCCCTTTCAAAGATGCACCGCTCTTGAATGGATTGAAGTTGACGAGGACAATCCCGTCATGAGTTCTGAAGGCGGTACACTCTATAACAAAGACAAAACGTGCCTATATTGCTATCCTGCCGGCATGCGGCAAGAGGCATTTGTTATTCCGGATAATGTTACGAAGATTTGTAGCGGTGCCATTGGTTACAACCAATATCTTATTTCGCTGACAATCCCCAACAGCGTGACAGATTGTGGCTATATTTGTAGAAATTGTGTGAACTTGAAAACCGTTCGGCTATCAGATCATATCACCAATATCAGTGCCTATGCTTTTGAATATTGCGAGAGCCTGAGGTCGATAGAGATTCCTGATGGGGTCACTTACATGGGTGAGGGCGTGTTCCGCTGGTGTTCCTCACTGGAATCAATAGTTCTGCCTGATAACATCTCTTTCGTGGGAAGTTACGCTTTTAGGGCTTGTACAAGCTTAGAGACTGTAAAATTATCTTCATCATTAAAGCGCATAGAAAATGGTATGTTCTATGGTTGCAGCAAGCTGAAAACGGTTGTCATTCCTGATGAAGTAACAGATATTTGTCCGGACGCATTCCAAGGGTGCTCATCGCTGACGGAACTGGATTTGCCGACAAGTGTAACAACTATTGGTGCGAACGCCTTCAGAGGATGCAAATTTGATCATCTCATCATCAGAGGCAAAATAGAGCATCCTAATAGATTCTCCTTTGAGGGATTGGATACTTCAACCATCATCTATACCACCGCTTCACAAGTAGAAGAAATCCAAAAAACCTATGATGGTGTCGTTTTGCCTTTGGAAGACTATACTTCGGGCATTCGGCCAACGACGTATTCGTCTGACAACCTTTCTCCAGCCTACGACTCGCTGGGCCGCCGTCTCAGTGCCCAGCCCACGAAAGGCGTCTATATCCAGAACGGAAAGAAATATGTCATTCATTAGGAAGAATCCAATTATATCTTTGCATATATTTTATTGCTACGCATATGAAAAGGGAACGATATACCTGTTGACACAAGGTACTCCCATTGAATAAATATACAAAAGTTGCTGAAACTATTCAATAGTTGACGGCAACTTTTTTTGTATTAG
>ONMN01000095.1 GCA_900318885.1 uncultured Prevotellaceae bacterium
GGCAGACAGAGCCATAGAGTCAGCACCACCACCAGCAGACAGAGCCTGGAACGATCCGATCATACCGAGCACAGTACCGAACAGAGCGGTCAGAGTACCGAGAGATACGATGGTAGCAACCATTGGCATGTTCATCTGAAGGGTAGGCATCTCGAGCTGAGTAGCCTCTTCGTGAGCCTGAGAGATCTTAGCGATCTTAGCGGCCTTCTTCAGCGTAGAGTCGGTCTCAACAGTCTGATACATGTTGATAGAAGCGAGCACTACGTTAGCTACAGAACCCTGCATCTTGTTGCAGAGAGCCTTAGCCTCGTCGAACTTCTGCTCCTTGATGGCAGCCTTCACCTGAGCAGTGAACTTAGCCAGATTGATTTTACCAGAAGCACTCTTGATAGCGAAGAAACGCTCGATACCAAGGCAGATAACGGTGAACAGCAGGGTAAGGATCAGACCTACGACGAAACCTCCCTTATACACTGTACCAAGCAGGTTTGCGGGATGACCTGAACGGTCGCCACCAACGAAGTTGTCGGGGTTACCCATAATGAAATACCATACACTGTAACCTGCGATAGCACAAATTACGAGAATAATCCATGCAGCTTTAACACCCTGGAAGCCCGAATTCTTTTTGGCTGGGGCTGCAGCCTTTGTTGTTGTTGCCATAAATGAAACTTTTTAATTTTTTAGTTATTAAATAAATGAATTGAATTGTTTTCTCGTTTTCGTTCGTTCCGCAAAGATAGCAATTTCAAGCGGAGTAAATGCCAAATTAAGAACTTTTAACTTGATTTTTCTCAATTTTTATTTCAAAACTGCCAAAACGTCCTTGATACGACGCATTGCTTCGACAATATTCTCGTCGCTTGTTGCGTAACTCATGCGGAAACAATCGGGGTCGCCGAAGGCATCACCACCGACGGTGGCGACATGGCCTTTTTCCAACAGATACATGGCAAAATCCGTTGAGTTCCCGATGGTTTGGCCGTCGGGCGTCTTTTTGCCGAAGAAGCTGGAGCATTTGGGGAAGAGGTAGAAAGCGCCCTCGGGAACGTTGACCTCCAGTCCGGGGATGTCCTTCGCTAGTTTTACGATGAGGTCGCGACGGCGTTCGAAAGCCTGGCGCATCTCCTCGACACACTCCTGACTGCTGGTGTAGGCGAACTCTGCAGCCTTCTGACTGACGCTGCACGGGCCGCTAGTGTATTGTCCCTGCAGCTTGTTGCAACCTTTCACAATCCACTCCGGAGCAGCGATATAGCCGATACGCCAGCCTGTCATGGCATACGCCTTCGAGACACCGTTGACGATAATCGAGCGCTCCTTCATGCCCGGGAACTGGGCAATGGACTGGTGCTTGCCTATATAGTTGATGTGCTCGTAGATTTCGTCAGCGAGTACAAAGAGGTTGTCGTGAGCCAGAATGACTTTGGCAAGGCCCTCCAGTTCGTCCTTCGAGTAGACGCTACCGGTAGGATTGCTGGGTGAACAAAGTATCAGCAGGCGCGTCTTGGGCGTAATGGCAGCCTCCAACTGAGCCGGCGTCATCTTGAAGTTCTGTTCGAAACCGGCCTCAACAATGACAGGATTGCCGCCAGCCAACAGCACCATCTGCGGATAGCTCACCCAGTAGGGTGCGGGAATGATGACCTCGTCGCCGGGGTTCACCAGTGCGAGGACGGTATTGCAGACGCTCTGCTTGGCACCGTTCGACACAAGAATCTCTGCCGGCGTATAGTGCAACTGGTTTTCGCGCTCCAGTTTACGGGCAATGGCCTGACGCAGGTCGGGATAGCCAGGAACGGGCGAATAACGCGAATAGTTCTCGTCGATAGCCAGTTTAGCAGCCTGTTTGATATGGTCGGGGGTATTGAAATCAGGTTCACCAACGCTCATGTTAATCACGTCGATTCCCTGGGCTTTCATTTCAGAACTTTTCTGTGACATAGCAAGCGTTGCCGACGGGGCCAGACGCTGCAAACGGTCAGATAATTGTGCCATAATGTTGCTTCGTGTATAAATTTAGCTGCAAAAGTACGCATTTTATTCCTTATAAACGAATATTTGCGTCACTTTTTAACTTTTTTCTCACTTCTTACCTCTTACTTCTTACCTCTTACTTCAAATGCAATGTATGTCCCATGCGGTCTTTCTTCGTCTTCAGATAACGCAGGTTATACTCGTTGGGAGTGATTTCGATGGGAACATTTTCGACGATTTCCAGTCCGTAAGCCTCAAGACCGACACGTTTCACGGGGTTATTTGTCATCAGGCGCATCTTCTGAACACCCAGCAGACGCAGAATCTGGGCACCACAGCCGTAGTCGCGCTCGTCGGGCTTGAAACCCAGATGGATATTGGCGTCAACAGTGTCGAGACCCTGTTCCTGCAGTTTATAGGCGGCAATCTTGTTCATCAGACCGATTCCCCTACCCTCTTGCTGCATATAGACAATGACACCACGACCCTCCTGTTCAATCATCTGCATCGACTTATGCAGCTGTTCGCCGCAGTCGCAGCGTTTCGAACCCAGGATATCGCCTGTCATACAACTGGAGTGGACGCGTACCAGGACCGGTTCGTCCTTATCCCACTCACCCTTGATGAGTGCGAGATGTTCCAGACCGTTAGACTTCTGACGGAAGGGAATCAGGCGGAAATGGCCGTAATCGGTGGGCATATCCACCTCTTCACCCATCTCGACAAGGCTCTCCTTTTTCAGACGGTAGGCAATCATATCCTTGATGGTGATGATTTTCAGGTCGTGTTCCTTCGCAAACTCCACCAGCTGCGGCATACGTGCCATAGAACCGTCGTCATTCATAATCTCAATGAGCGCTCCGGCAGGATAGAGACCCGTGAGCTTGCAGAGGTCGATGGCTGCCTCCGTATGTCCCGAACGGCGCAACACGCCATTGTCCTGAGCGTAGAGGGGACTGATGTGTCCCGGGCGTCCGAAACTCTGTGCCGTCGACTGTGGATCGGCCAATGCACGGATGGTTGCCGCACGGTCGTGGGCTGAGACACCCGTCGTACAGCCTTCTATCTTGTCGACTGTGACGGTAAACGGCGTCCCCAGCAGCGAGGTGTTATCCTGCACCTGATGGGGCAGTTCGAGCTCGGCAGCACGACTGATGGTCACCGGAGCGCACAACACGCCACGGGCGTTTTTCAGCATGAAGTTCACCATTTCGGGAGTGATTTTCTCGGCGGCACAAATCAGGTCGCCTTCGTTCTCACGGTCTTCGTCGTCAACGACAATGACGAACTTACCTTCACGGAAGTCTGCCAGAGCCTCCTCAATTGTATTCAGTTTCAATTGTTCCATATACCTTATTATATATATACACGTTAGTTGTTTTGGTCTGTGACTGTAATGCTGCCCTCGGCCTGAACGTCACCCAGTTCAATGACACGCGGGATGAGCTTCTTGTTGACCCTGATGATGTGCTGCAAATCACGATAGAGGCGAATGCGGAAGCGGATCATGCGGATATAGAAGAAGATGCCCGTGGGCAGGAAGATACCTGTAATGGCGTTCAACCACTTGCGCTGGAAGGGTCGCGTATGGGCACGAGTGGCAATGACTGGGAACTGGTTGAGTTTCATCAGCACATAGCTGTTCCTCGTGTAAGACAGGTCCTCAATGGCCGTTTCCAGTACGTTGTTGATATATTCGATATCGTGGTCGTCGCCAGGACGGAAGAACACCTTGATAGGATTGGGCCAGCGCAACAGGTGGTGGTCCTCGCCATAGCGTTCGATTTCGATACTGACATTCTTGAGCATCTCGGCATCAACCAGATACTTCGGCTCTTCAATGATAACCTCCTTACGGCTGATACTACGCTTGGAGCGCAGACCAAGCATACGGCTGAGAATTTGTTTGTAGAGGTCGATATTGAATACCACCGAGTCATTGTTGGCTTTGTAGGTGAAGAATACGGCAATGGGTGAAAGCACGGCCGTGCCGAGGAGTTTTCCGAACCATACCGTCCAGTTGTCGTCGCGCGCCATCTTCATACCCGTATTGTCAAGGATATAGAATATGATGAACACCAATACAGAAATGATGACCGGCACACCTAGACCACCTTTGCGAATGATGGCACCCAGCGGAGCTCCGATGAAGAAGAAGATAAGGCACGACAGTGACAGCGTCACCTTGTTGATGGCCTCCATCTCGTGGGCACGCTCTTCGCGGTTCAGACTCTCAGAATAGTCAACCTTATAGTCCATCTCGTTGAGAACAGCCTGTGCACCATTGCTTGCCTGGGTAATCACCGCCTGTTTTTTCTCATTGGAAAGCTTGTCAAAGACAGAGTCCAGATTCAACGGCTGACGGGCCAGCGCTTTGACAACCTTCACAGAGTCTTCCTTGTTCAACGCCATAGCGCGACTCATGCCGAAAGCGGACTCGTTGAAGAACTGGTGGCCCACAGAGTCGTTGAACTCGTGGATGGAGTCGAGGTCGTGCAGTATCTTACTCATACTCTTGGCGCGAGCATCCAGTGATATCCAACCGGCATCAGCCATATCGAAACCACTGTCGAAATCGAGGACGATACGCTTGGTGGAGAACGTCTCACGACGATAAGGCACGTTGGCGGCAACATTCATACCAGACTGGCGCATATTCTCGAACCACTCGCCGCTATATAACGTCAGAAGCATGTGTTTCTTCTCGGCTGTTGCCTGGATACGGCCGGAATCGGCCAAGATGATCGCAGCATCCTCGTAACCGCCGTTCATACGATATATCATGATGCCATAGAGCAATCCCGTCTCGACGTTCTTCTTCTGTACGTAGAGATTGGAACCCGGTATACCGTCATAGAAAATACCCTCTGGAATTTCCACCTCAGGATTCTTCTGCTTCATCGAGATGAGCAACTGACGGAACGATATGAAAGCCTTGGGGGCAATGATTTCCTGAAAGAAAAACGACATGATGGCAATACCGCTGACAATGACAATCAACGAGCGGAAGGCCTGCATC
Source organism: uncultured Prevotellaceae bacterium (assembly GCA_900318885.1). Taxonomy (GTDB): domain Bacteria; phylum Bacteroidota; class Bacteroidia; order Bacteroidales; family Bacteroidaceae; genus Prevotella. The sequence goes on from ONMN01000095.1 coordinate 4,997, forward strand.
AGCGAGATACCCGCCGCCTTAATGGCTGTCAGCTCCGAACTTTCACCCAGATTACCAAAGGCAATCAGCGACGACAGCAGGATAGCTAGCGGAAAAGCCTGCGGCATGAGCATCAGTCCCATATACCAAAAGAACTGAGCCATCACCTCGAGCGACAGTCCCTTTCCTATCAGTTCATCGACGTAACGCCACAGGAACTGCATCATCAGCACAAACTGGCAGATGAAGAAGGTGGCGAAAAACAGCAACGCGAACTGTCTGGCAATAAATATGTCTAATTTCTTTATTCGAAACATGTTTCAGCGTGCAAAGGTACGAATAAGTGAGCAAAAAGCCAAATATTATTTGAGCTTTTTCGAACGGAAGTACCTTGACCAAAGGTCAAAGGTAGTGCAAATCGAGC
>ONMN01000073.1 GCA_900318885.1 uncultured Prevotellaceae bacterium
GTCGATGGGCACGTAGCCAACCGAGGCCTTGTGACAGCCTAAGGCGGCTGCCATGAACTCGCGGGAGCGGTCCATGCGGATGGCAACGAAATCATCGGCCTTGAGGCCTTGCGCAATCAGATAGAGTGCTACGGCATCGGAGGCCTCATCGAGTGCCTTATAGGTATACGTGCCATCGGCGTCAGCCACGGCGACAGCATCGGGGCGCATCTCCACCTGTCGGCGGAAAAGGGATGCCCACGTCTCGGTGGTGTCATAGTCCAGAGTCTCACCCTTCGACAGTGCCAGCAACTGCTGCTCTTCTTCGGGAGAAACCAGCGCCACGTCAGCCAGGCGGTCGCAAACAGTCATGTTCTGGGCTGTGTTGACAAAAGCACGTGCCAGTCGGTCTACGTCCACCTTATTGTATATAGTACCATCGTATTCAATGAGCAGCATGTATCCGTCACCATCGGGATAGACTGATACGTCCAGTGGCATCTTAGCTGTGTCAAGTGCCAATGGTACCTCTTCTATACCGTCCGTCAGGTTTCCTTCTGACAGACCGCCTTGATAGACGAACATCACCTCAGCATGATGCTTGTGACGCTCCACCAGACGGGTGTATGGATAGAAGTCTTGTTCATAGCTCTGCTGCAGCTGTTCGTGCATGGCTTTTGCAAAGTCCGCAGTTGTGGTTTCTTCCGTGGTGGCAGGACGTACCACAGGCAATGTCTTGACAAACATACCCACACACGCCTGCAGGGCCATGTCGGCAGAACGACCGTTGGTGATGGTCAGATAGAGGTTGTCCTTCTCACGTGTCAGACGGCTCATCACTTCAGCGAAAGCAGCCTGCATATAGCTGCCTATAGTGATGTTGTTGGCGGCACAGAAGTCCATGATGCCAGCACCGCTGAAAGGCAGGGTCGTATAGGCCGATGGCTTCCCATCGGGCTGTGCCGAGGCAGGATAGCTCAGCACATTGGCATCAGCCACCAACGTGTCGAAACGCTGCTCCGCCTTCTCAAATTCTGTGCTCTGCATCAACTCCTGTTCGTAGAGGGCAAAGTCGTAGGCTGTCAGCTGTTCTGCTTCCGGTTGTCGGCCGTTGTAGGCGTCTAAAGCATCATGCAGGAAAACGTTAGTGGACAGACCGTCGAACACCATGTGATGGATGTCCATAAACAGGTACACTGCCTTGGGGGCCTGGTAAACGACAATACGATAGAGCCTGTCGGTAAACAGGTTGAAGGGCTTCACCATCTGCTGGAAGAAGTCGGTCTCCGGTTCTTTGTCAAGCTGCTGTAGGGTGATGACGGTTTCCTCGTCATCGTGACGCTGCTGCATCACGTCACCGTCGGCCATCACCAAGCGGGTCTTCAGGTAGCTGTGAGCCTCTACCGTTGCCTTCAGAGCTGCCATAAAGCGCTCTGTATCTATCTGTTGGAAACGGTAGACGAAAGGTATGTTGTATTGCGTGGTGTCGCGGTTCATTTCCCAATCCACGTACACGCCGCGTTGGTTCTCTGACAATGGATAGCAGTCGCGTCGATTGTAGGTATGAAGAGTCAGTTGTTCAATACCATTTGTCGATTGACTATTATCAAACAGGTGGACAATGTCCCTGATGGTGGGCGACTTCATGATAGCAGCCATCTTCACTTGTAGGCCAAGCTGCTTCTGTATGGCAGCACCTAAGCGCATGGCGGCTAACGACGACAATCCCATAGACACCAGGTTGGTGGTAACGCCGAACTTGTCGGTCTGAAGCAAGGTGGCCACAATATCAAAGAGCTGCTGCTCCAGTTCTGTGGCTGGTAGCACAATCTCTCCAGCCTCTAATTCTGGTTCTGGCAGTGCCTTGCGGTTCACCTTTCCGTTGGGGGTCAATGGCATCCCGTCGAGTTGCATCAGAGCTGAAGGCACCATGTAGTCGGCAAGCGTCTCGGCAAGGAAGGCTTTCAGAGCATCCTTGTCGATGTCTGTCGATGCCGTATAGTAAAGACAGAGCGTCTGTCCGTTCTTCACCTCGGCGGCTACCTGCTGGATTCCATCAAACTGGTTGGCACGGCTCTCAATCTCACCCAGCTCGATACGGAAACCGCGCAGCTTCACCTGGAAGTCAATACGACCCAAGAACTCCAGATTGCCGCTGTCATTGTAGCGAACAAGGTCGCCGGTGTGATAGACCTTCATCGTACGTCCACCAATAGTGACATCACAGAACTTCTCGGCCGTCAACTCAGGACGGTTCCAGTAGCCCTTGGCCATCTGAGGACCGGCCATGCACAGCTCGCCGACGGCTCCCTCGGGTACGAGGTGACCGTTGCCGTCGAGCACTAACGCATAGAGGTTGTACAGAGGACGGCCAATGGGGATATTGTCGTAACTCTTATTGGGAGCTACCTCGAAGAAGGTGGAGTCAACGGTAAACTCCGTCGGACCATAGGTGTTCAGCACGCGACCACTGGTCTGAGGAACGGCAGTCATCTTCTCACCGCCCAGACAGATGTAGTCGACATCCAAAGGTTCGTCGCTGCCCAGAAGCTGTCCCAGCTGTGTGGTATAGCAGCCACCGGTGATGGCATTGTCCTTCAGGTACTGTCGCAGAAGGCTGATGTCCAGTCGTGCCTCCTCAGGAACAATGTAAAGTGTACCTCCGGTAGTCAGTACGGGGTAGAGGTCCTCCACGGCAGCGTCGAAGGCGAAGTTGCTGTGGCAGGCTATGCGGCTATGTTCACTCAGACGCCACTCCTTGCGAATGAAGTGGACGAAGTTGAGCAGGGCCTTGTGCTGTATCATCACACCCTTGGGCTGACCCGTAGAGCCTGATGTATAGATCATGTAAGCCAGGTTCTCTGGTGTGGCCGGACGGAGGGTGCCGCTATATGAACCGGAAAGGGCCTCGCTGACGGTCTTCTCGTCAATGGTGAGCTTGGCACCGCTGTCCTGCAGCATATAGTCAACACGCTCGGCGGGATAGTCCAGGTCGATGGGCACGTAGCCAACCGAGGCCTTGTGACAGCCTAAGGCGGCTGCCGCATCGGGACGGCTCTCCACCTGACGGAGGAAAAGGGATACCCACGTCTCGGTGGTGTCATAGTCCAGCGTCTCGCCCTTCGACAGCGCCAGCAACTGCTGCTCATCCTCAGGAGAAACAATGGCAATATCCTTTAGCTTACCGTCTGGAGCAGCCATCATATTGTTCATCGTTGCCAACATGGCGTCGGCCATCATCTGCAACGTTGCCTCGTCGTTCATGGCGCTGCTTGACTCCACACGCATCTCATAGTTCTCCCCATTGAAGAAGATGAACACCGTCATGTCATCATCAATCATATCGCGCACCGGCTGAACGCCGTAGATGCGTTCGTCGCCCAGAATCATCGCCTCCTCCATATCGGCCAAGGCCTGGAAATTGAAGGATACGCCCGATGTCATCTTCAGGTCGCGACAGAAGTGATTGAACGGATAGGCACCGTAGCGGATGGTGCTCATCAGTTCGGTACGGAAACTCTTGATGAATTCAGTTACAGTGGTATCGGCGGTACAGTCAGCCAGAATGGGCACCGACTTAACGAACATACCAATGCACTCGCGCAGACGTTTATCCATTCTACCGTGGTTCACTGTAAAATAGGCCACTTTCTCCTGCCGCAGCAACACCGACAGAATGTGGCTGAAGGCTGCCTGGAACAGCAGGTTAATGGGCACACCATGCTCCTTGCACCAGTCATCGCACAACTGGCGGTTGATGAACGTTGAGCGGCGTGCCATCTTACCCATTGATCCCGATTCACTGCGACTCAGCGTAGCAAAATCGAGACCGGCAAATTTCTCGGCATAATAAGCTTTGGCTTTTTCGTACACCTCCGTGCCGAAGGTAGCCACCTCGTCCTCAGCAGCTTGATACATGCCATAAGGATGGGGCGTCAGCTCCTCACCCATGTATGCCTTGTTGATATCTATCTGCATGATGACAGGCGTGAACGACATACCGTCGAATACGACATGATGACCGTCGGTCATTTCCCACCAGCCTTTCTCAGTCTCAATGAACTCTATCCTAAACAACGGTTCGCCGCTGAGCAGGTCGAAAGGACGCACCAGCCCGTCGTGAATATACGTCTGCACCTCAGCCTCGCTCATCTTACGTCTGACGATGGGTATCTGCATCTCAGGGTCGCTCCACTGGCGGGGATCGCCGTTGTCGTCGATCATGAAACGCGTACGGAACTCCGGGCGGGCATCAATCAACCGCCGCCAGGCATCAATCAACCGCTCTACATCGACGGTAGAAGGGATGAAACCGGCATTAGGCAGATTATATTGTGTGGACTGTGGGTTTTGTATGCATTGCAGGAAAATACCCAATTGTGATTGTAGTAAAGGATATGTATTCATTGTTATATTGTTTTAGACGTTATGTCGTTTTACTTTTTACTTTTTTATTTGTATAGGAATCTTCGGATACTCTTCTTAGGCGTCTTCACAAACTCTTCATCACGCTGTTCCAGTGCTGACAGCTGACAGTAGCGGGGCAGATGTTCATTCACCTTATTACGGATGGCTTCCAAATCGAGTTCATCACGATTCTTCCCCAATTTTTGCAATAAAACATCTGACACATAGACAAGTCCGACCAGTTTTCCCTCACGTTGCACTACCACGCACTCTTCGAAGATGGAATGGGTGACCACTTGGTCTTCGGCTTCTTCAGGATAAATGTTCTGTCCGTTGGACCCAAGCAGCATATTCTTCTTGCGACCAAGGATGTAGAAGAATCCGTCTTTGTCCATAACCGCTAAGTCACCAGTGTGCAACCATCCGTTCTCGTCAATGGTGCTATTTGTTGCATCCTCGTTCTTGTAATAGCCAAGCATCATGTTGGGTCCCTTGGTGATAATCTCACCGGGAATGTTCCTCGGGTCTGGACTATCGACCTTCACCTCCATATTAAGAGCCGCTTTGCCACACGACCCCTGACGGTGCTCCTTCCAGTCAGAGTAGGTAATGATGGGGCCGCACTCGGTCATACCATAACCGATAGTATATCTGAACCCTACCATTCGCAGAATTCTCTCCACCTCTTTGCTCAGGGGTGCGCCACCCATAATGACCTCGTAGAAATTGCCGCCAAGAGCTTCCGTCAGCTGCTTGCGGATTTTTCGGCATATCAGATTCCTTATGCCTGGCACCTTCAACATCACTTTCACGAAGGGCCTTTTCATTTGTGGTATCACACGGAGCCTGATGATTTTCTCCATCACCAAAGGAACGCAGAGAAAGTAGCGAGGTTTGATGGTAGTAAAAGCATTCAACATTACTTTCGGAGCAGGTACCTTTTTCAGGATATACAGATGGGCTCCGCATATGAGGCCATACAGAAAGTCGAAGGCGAAGCCGAACATGTGGGCCATAGGCAAAATCAGAAACAGGTTCATGCCTCTTTCATTAGGCAGGGCATTCACAGCAAACTGCATATTCGACTCTAGCGAGCGCCAAGGCAGCATCACACCCTTTGGATTGCCCGTCGAACCACTGGTGTAGCTCAGTATCATCAAATCCTCAGGCTGTTCGGCCTCATAATGTACATCATTGGCAGTATATCCGTTGGGGTAGCGCTGGGCAAACAAATTATAGGCCTTATCCTCTACATCATCGGTGAATACCGAAGGCGTCATGGCAAGCAAGTCCTCCACGTCAATCATATACATGGGACACTGACCTTCCGGCCATAAGTTTGCCAGTCGGTGGGAGGCAATCATAAATTTTGCATCGCAATGCTCGCAAAGCATTCTCAACTGCTCGTTGCTGTAATCAGGAAGCAACGGCACGGCCACGGCACGATAAGTCAGCACGGCCAGCATGGCGATAGCCCAGTTGCTGCTGTTCTTACTGCAGAGTGCCACCTTGTCGCCAGGTTTGATGCCCAGCGATTCGAACAGCATGTGCAGATAACATATTCGTACTGCTACGTCACGATACTTAAATGTCTCATCCGTACCATAATCAGTCAACGCGTCGCAGTCCCATTGTTCACGAATAGTCTCCTCCAAACACTTGAGGATGCTCTTTGAATCTTTAATACCCATATTTTAGTTGCCTATACTAAGACTGCACAAAATTAATGCTTTTTTTCGAAACAAACAAAAAAAATTTCATAAAACTGGCTGCATTTAAAAAAAAATCACATTAACGAAAAAAGTCCCGAAGAGGATTAACTCTATCGGGACTCCTTTGTAATTAGGTGACGGGAGTTTACTCGGCTGCGGCCTCGGGCTCTGCAGCACGGAAGCTGTCGAGGTACTCGGGCTTGAAGTTGGCAATGTAGTTTGCCTTGCCGAGAATGTCCTCACCAACCATACGTACATAGACGTTGGCGCTCTTCTCGAAGAGTTCGGGAGCCTTCGTAGCATCACGCAACAGGAGGATACACATCACAATCTCTGCGGTGATATCGTACAAACGACGGGCTAAGAAGTCCTGAGCCTCCTGATTGTTGAGGTCCTTGACGGCAGCAATGCTGGCCTCGTAGAGCTTGATATAGTCCTTGACGTTTGCAACAAGGGGCTTCAGCGAGTCAAGCACCTCCATACCGTTCATCATTTCGACGATATTCTGCAACATCACACCATTGGTGATGTAGCGGATAGCAGCAACAACCTGCAACTGTGTGGTACCCTCGTAGATAGAGAAGATACGGGCGTCGCGGAACAAACGCTGGCTCTTATACTCCATAATGAAGCCCGAACCACCGTGGATGCTGATAGCATCGTAGGCGTTCTGGTTGGCGTACTCTGAGTTCATACCCTTGGCCAGTGGCGTGAAGGCATCAGCCAGGCGCTGGTACTTCTTGAGCTCCTGCTTCTCCTCAGGAGTGAGCTTGCGGTCGCGCTCAATATCCTCCAGGCACTTGTAGATATCAACGTAAGCGGCTGTCTCATACAGCAGTGAACGACCAGCATCGAGCTTAGCCTTCATGCGAGAAAGCATATCGTAAACAGCGGGGAAGTTGATGATCTTGTCACCAAACTGCTGACGCTCCTTAGCGTAAGCCAGTCCCTCGTTGTATGCCTCTTGCTCTACACCTACACTCTGTGCAGCGATACCCAGACGGGCACCGTTCATCAGAGCCATCACGTACTTGATCAGACCCAGACGTGTGCTACCGCAGAGCTCTGCCTTCGCATTCTTATAAGTCAGCTCACAGGTGGGTGAGCCGTGAATACCCAATTTGTGCTCGATGTGACGAACATCGACACCACCTTGGCGCTTGTCGTAGATGAACATCGACAAACCACGTCCGTCCTTGGTGCCTTCCTCAGAACGAGCCAGCACGAGATGGATGTCGCTATCACCGTTGGTGATGAAGCGCTTCACACCGTTCAGGCGCCAGCAGTTCTCCTTCTCGTCGAAGGTGGCCTTCAGCATCACGCGCTGCAGGTCGGAACCAGCATCTGGCTCCGTGAGGTCCATACTCATACCTTCACCAGCACAAACGCGTGGGATGTACTTCTGGCGCTGCTCCTCGCTACCGAACTCATACAGCGTGTCGATACAACTCTGCAGACTCCAGATGTTCTGGAAACCGGCATCAGCAGCCGAAATCATCTCAGAGAGCATTGAGAACACAGCGTTAGGCAGGTTCAGACCGCCATAACGACGGGGCATGGAGACACCCCACAGGCCAGCCTTGCGGGTGGCGTCGAGGTTCTCGTAAGTCTTAGAGGCGTAAATCATGCGGCCGTTCTCAAGGTGCGGACCTTCCAGGTCAACACTCTCAGCGTTTGGCTCGATGATATTGGCAGCCACATCGCCTGTGATGTCGAGAATTTGCTTGTAGTTCTCGATGGCATCGCCCAGGTCAACGGGGGCGTAGTCATATTTCTTGGCATCTTCGAAGTTGCGCTCCTTGAGCTCAACGATGCGCTTCATCAGAGAATGATTCAGATAGAATCCAATCTCTGGGTGGTCACTATAATAGTTTGCCATAATTATTCTTTATCTTTATTTTTTAACATACCAGGATTAAAAACCCAAAGTAAGATGTAGGTGCCAATGCATACAATAAGAACATCCATCACCCTGCTAAGTACATAATTGTACTCAACAATGTGATAAGCGGGAAGCATATTCCATACAATTATAAAAACAAGCCAGCCTATCAGGGCTAAAATCTTCTTGGTCTTAGTGGTCATATTACTTTGAATTCTGCTTGTAATACTTTATCAGTTTCGGTACCACCTCTTCAACAGTGCCGTTGATAACGTAGTCGGCGATGCGGTTGATGGGCGCATCGGGGTCGCTGTTCACAGAGATGATGATACCAGAATCCTGCATACCAGCGATGTGCTGAATCTGTCCAGAGATACCGCAGGCGATGTACACCTTGGGGTGAACAGTAACACCAGTCTGACCAATCTGGCGGTCGTGGTCGAGCCAGCCGGCATCAACAGCAGCACGGCTGCCGCCCACCTCACCGTGAAGTACCTTGGCCAGCTGGAACAGCATATCAAAGTTTTCCTTGCAGCCCATGCCATAGCCACCGGCGACGACGATGGGCGCACCCTTCAGATTGTGCTTAGCAGCCTCCACGTGGTGGTCGAGCACCTTTACGACGAAGGCCTCGGGGCTGACATACTTGCTGACCTCAGGATATACAACCTCCTTCTTGCACTCGCCATTGTACAGAGCTTTCTGCATCACGCCAGAGCGTACAGTAGCCATCTGTGGACGGTGGTCGGGGTTTACGATGGTAGCCACAATGTTACCACCAAAGGCAGGACGAATCTGATAGAGCAGGTTCTCGTATACCTTATTGTTCTTCTTATCCTCGAAAGGACCAATCTCCAGCTCTGTGCAGTCGGCAGTCAGACCAGAGGTCAGAGATGACGATACACGTGGACCGAGGTCGCGACCGATAACAGTAGCACCCATCAGACAAATCTGAGGCTGCTCCTCCTTGAAGAGGTTAACCAGAATATCAGTGTGAGGAGCTGAGGTGTAAGGGAACAGGTCCTTAGCGTCGAAAACAAACAGTTTATCGACACCGTAAGGCAGAATCTGACTTTCGACCTTACCCTTGATACCAGTACCAGCAACAATGGCGTGGAGCTCAACCTTCAGTTCATTGGCGAGCTTGCGACCCTTGGTCAGCAGCTCCTGAGATACTTCCTGTACTTGAGTACCTTCAATTTCGCAATATACAAATACGTTGTTCATACCTCTATTAGCCAATAATCTTTTCTTCCAACAATTCTTTGATCATTCCCTCGATATCAGCATCAGAAGCCGTCAAAGTCTTCGACTCCTTAGCCTGGAACACAATGTTCTTGATGGCCTTACGTCGGCCACGCTCCACTGGTTCAGTGTGAGTTCAGGACGCTCGTCATACAGATAGTCGTATGGTGTGCCCTCGGCAGGACGTTCCATCGGACAGGTAGCGCGCTTGTATTTCATCACCAGCTTAGCATTCTGGGGGCGACAGGGAGCAGCGCTTCCGTTAACGGTGATCACTACAGGCAGAGGAGCCTCTACGGTCTCCACGCCACCGTCAATCACACGCTTGATAGTAGCCTTACCGTCCTTCACACTGAGCACCTCCTCAGCGTAAGTAACCTGGTTGAGGCCCAGCTTCTGAGCCACCTGAGGACCTACCTGAGCGGTATCACCATCGATGGCCTGACGACCACCGATAACGATGTCCACATCGCCAATCTTCTTGATAGCAGTAGCCAGCGCATAAGAAGTAGCGAGGGTATCAGCACCAGCGAAGAGACGGTCGGTCAGCAACCAACCAGTATCAGCGCCACGATAAAGTCCCTGACGGATAATCTCACCTGCACGTGGAGGACCCATCGTGAGGATTCCTACTGTTGATCCTGGGTTCTGCTCCTTCAGGCGAAGGGCCTGCTCCAGGGCATTCAAATCTTCTGGATTGAAGATAGCGGGCAGGGCAGCACGATTCACAGTTCCTTCTGCGGTCATGGCGTCCTTACCCACATTTCTGGTGTCTGGCACTTGCTTGGCCAGCACAACGATTTTTAAAGCCATAAATTATATATATATAAATAATGTGTATCCTAAAAGGGGTGCAAGGACAGTGCAAGCCTGTTCTCGCGGGTGATTTTCCAAAATCGCCCGCAAAGGTACAACTTTTTGCGCACACAGCCAAACAAAATGCACAAAAATAGTCCTTTTGTGCACAAAGCTTGATTTTTGTGCAAATATTATTTGGCTTTCTCAGTGTTTTTTTATACTTTTGTCCCCATGATTGACAGAGCGACCGTCGATAAGATTATGGATGCCGTCAACATCGTGGATGTGGTCGGCGAATTCGTTAACCTGCGCAAGGCGGGGGTTAACTACAAGGGACTGTGTCCGTTTCACGACGACAAGACCCCGTCGTTTATGGTGTCACCAGCCCGTCAGATCTGCAAATGTTTCGCTTGCGGCGAGGGCGGTAATGCCGTCAACTTCCTCATGAAGCACGAGCAGATCACCTACCCTGAGGCACTGCGCTGGTTGGCAAAAAAATACAATATCGAGATTCAGGAGCGTGAACTGAGCGACGACGAGAAACGCGAACAAAGCGAGCGAGAGTCGATGTTTGTGGTCAACGAGTGGGCGTGTCAGTATTTTCACGAAATCCTAAAGAACGACGTCGACGGGCAGGCCATCGGCAAACAATATTTCCGCAGCAGAGGCATTCGCGACGACATCATCGAGAAGTTCCAGCTGGGCTTTGCACTCAACAAACGCGACGCTTTGGCCAACGAAGCCAAGCGCAAGGGCTATAAGCCTGAGTTCCTGGTGAAGACGGGTCTGTGTATCGAAAACGAAAAAGGCATCTACGACCGTTTTGCCGGTCGTGCCATCTTCCCTTGGTTCAACGTCAGTGGCAAGGTGGTAGCCTTCGGAGGCCGTAAACTCGACGCTGCCACCAAGGGCGTCCAGCAGAAATACGTCAACTCACCCGACTCAGAAATCTATCATAAGGAACGCGAACTCTACGGCATCTATCAGGCCAAGAAGGCCATTGTCAAAGAGGATTGCGTGTATATGGTCGAAGGCTATACCGACGTCATTGCCATGCACCAGTGCGGATTGGAGAACGTCGTGGCCAATTCAGGAACGGCACTCTCCAACTATCAAATCAAACTGCTGCGACGCTTCACGCCCAATATCGTGTTGCTCTACGACGGTGACGAAGCCGGTATCCACGCTGCTATGCGAGGAACGGACATGCTGTTGGCAGAGGGTATGAACATCAAGGTGCTGCTGCTGCCCGACGGCGACGACCCCGACTCGTTTGCACGCAAACATACCGCCCAGCAGTTCAAGGAGTATATCGAGGCCCACCAGACGGATTTCATACAGTTCAAGACCGAACTGATGCTGAAGAACGTGAAGGACCCCATCAAACGCGCAGAGGCCATCAACAATATCGTCCGCTCCGTCAGCGTCATCCCCGACCCTATCGTACGAGCCACCTACATCACCGAGTGTGCCCGACGCCTGGAGGTTGACGAACGGACGCTGATAAGCCAGACGAACAAATATATTGCCGGCGACCGCGAGGAACAGATGAAGACTGCCGAACGCGAAGAACAGCGCCAGCAGGGTACAGAGTCGACAAAGGCGCCCGAGGACACGTCGTTCTATCGTCTGTCCTTCGAGAGTACCGTCGAACGCCTCATCATCCAAAACATCATCCGTCACGGCGACGAGATTATCTTCAGCGACCTCGAAGCCGAAGACGGTTCCACCGTGAGCCTCAACGTCGCCCAGTATGTTGACTTCGACTTGGGCCAGGACCAGCTGTCGTTCTCTACGCCGCTATACAACAAGATACTGCAGGAGGCGGTGGAGCACTCTGAGGATCCAGACTTCAAGGCCGACCGCTATTTCATGCAGCATCCCGATCCGGAAATCAGTCGGTTGGCAGCAACGCTGGGCATCGACAGCCACCAGCTCAGTCGCAGCTTCGAACGCGAGGAGAGCGAGAACGACCTGCGCCAGCGCATTCAGCACCTCATCCTGGATTTCCGTATGGACATCGTCAACCAACACATGAAGGAGGTGCAGCGACAGCTGAAGGATGCAGGAACGGATATGAACCGCGTGCGGGAACTGATGGAAGAATACAAACAGACACAGGAACTGCGCAACGCACTGGCCCGACAACGAGGCTCCGACGTAATCGTATAATGGAAGGGTGGTTGTATATATTGAGCATGACGCTGCTATGGTGCATCATCGCCATAGCCGTTATTCATGTCGTCATGGACAACCGTCAGCCCGCCAAGACAATGGCGTGGGCACTGGTCATCTTCTTTCTCCCGCTGGTGGGCATCGTGCTCTACCTGTTCTTTGGCATCAACCACCGACGTGAACGCCTCATCTCACAACGTTCGCTCGACCAACTGTCAAAACGCTCGATGCTGGGATTCGTCGAACAGCAAGACCTGCACGTGCCCGAGAGCCACAAACAGCTCGTCGATCTGTTCATCAATCAAAATCTCTCGCTGCCCTTCAAGGTGTCTGGCGTCGACATCATGACCGACGGCTACGCCTTCTTCCCCGAACTGTTAGCCGACATTGGCAAGGCACAGCATCATATACACATAGACATATACATCTTAGAAGAAGACCCGCTGGGCAACCTCATTGCCGACGCACTCATCGACAAAGCCCATCAGGGTGTCGAGGTGCGCATCATCTACGACGACGTGGGGTGCTGGCGTGTCCGCAGGAGATTCTTCGAACGGATGCGCGAGGAGGGTATCGACGTCCTACCCTACCTGCCCGTACATTTCCCCACATTCACCAGTAAGGTCAACTACCGCAACCACCGTAAAATCATCATCATCGACGGAACGGTGGGATATATCGGAGGCATGAACATCGCCCAACGCTACGTATCAGACAAGTGGCGCGACACCATGCTGCGCCTGCAGGGCCCCATCGTCTATTCCCTGCAACGGGCATTCCTCATTGACTGGTACTTCGTCGACCGTACGCTCATCACCAACCGCATCTATTATCCGCCCTTCACCCTTCAGCACAAATCTCTCACCTCTCACCTCTCACCTCTTACCTCTCACCTCTCACCTCTTACCTCTCACCTCTCACCTCTTACCTCTAATAACTGCCTCGCACAGGTGGTCACCAGCAGCCCGGCGACGCTCTATCCGGAAATCATGCAGGGATTTGTACGTGCCATCACCTCCGCACGACGCTATATCTATCTGGAGACACCTTACTTCCTGCCCAACGAACCCGTGCTCTTTGCGCTGAAGACGGCAACAATGGCGGGAGTCGATGTGCGCATCATCTGTCCGCACCATTCCGACGCAAAGTTTACGGAATGGGCGTCACGCTCCTATCTGCGCGAACTCCACGAGGCCGGAGCACAGATTTTCCTCTATGAACCGGGCTTCATGCACTCCAAACTGATGGTCATCGACGACTCGCTGGTGACCTGCGGTTCGACGAATGCCGACTTCCGTTCGTTCGAGAACAACTTCGAGGCCAATGTGTTTATCTACAGTCAGGGCACGGCCCTGCGCCTGAAGAAGGTCTTCCTCGACGACCAGTCGCTCAGCACTCCCCTCGAGAAGGTCACCTCATGGATGCGCCCGAAATTCCTCCCCCGCCTCTGGGAGAGCCTCACGCGTATGATTTCCCCGCTGTTATAGTCGCTTGGCCATCTCATTGAGTGACACAAAGCGGTAGCGCTGGAAACCAGCGTGCTCACTATCGAATTGCAGCTGATTCAGATTATTTTTGGCGTTTTTTTGCACTCATAAGGGTTCTTTATCGATAACAATTTGTACCTTTGCAAGCAAATGCGTGCGAGAACGGGCAAGAGATGGAAATTAAGGTAACATACAGACGGACAAGTCGGTTGTCAATGCGCATCGTAAAGAATGGCGATGTGCATGTGTCGGCACCTATCGGAATGCCACGCGAGAAGGTGATGGCATTCATAGAGGAGCATAAAGACTGGATCAACGAGACAAGAAAGAAGACGTTTGAACGTCAGAAGCAGCGGGCAGAGTTCTTCAATAAACTGCCTTTGGCCACTCGCGCCCAAGCCGACGAAGCATTGAAACGACTGAAAGCACTTGTAGAGCCAATGATTGAAAAACATGCCAAAGAGATGGGAGTTAAGCCGAGCATCGTCTATTACAAGCCAACTATCTCTCGCTGGGGACAGTGCAACGTGAAAGACCATAGCATCTGCATTTCTGCCTACGTCCTACTATTGCCGGAATGGTGCGTCGAACACGTCGTGGTTCACGAGCTATGCCATCTCTTAGAACCCAGTCACAACGCCCGCTTCCATGCCCTCATGGACAAGTATTATCCACGCTGGCGCGAGGCCCGCAAGGAAACTCACAGGATATGCCGGCTGGAAGAGGATGGGGCAGAGTAAAATAGGAGCCCTCAAAAATAGGGTGCAGCGCCTTTATATAAAGGCATCCTGTCACCCTATTCTGAAAAATAAATGGATTGTTTGATGTCCTCGAGTAAGTCTTCGCCAGCTTCGAGGCCGATGCTGAGGCGGATGGTGGTGTCGGGGACGGACATCGCGGCGCGCTGTTCATCGGTGAAGAGGCCGAAGATGGTAGAGGCAGGATGGATGGCCAACGACTTACGGTCGAAGAGGTTTGTGGCGCGACGGATGATCTGGAGTTTGTCGATGAAGGCAAAGGCAGCTTCCTTCGAGGCGAGGTCGATGGTGAAGACAGCACCGGGTAAGGAGCCAAATTGTTCACGAGAAAGTTCGTAGAAGGGAGTATCCTCCAGACCTGTATAGTTCACGCGCTTGATCTCCGGCAGTTGTTGACATTGCTTGGCGAGCCAGAGCGTGGTCTCAGCCTGACGACGGAAACGGATGTCGAGGGTGTCGAGGCCGAGGGTTTCCATATAGGCTGCCTGGGGTGTCATCAGGGCACCGAGATTGGTTACTAGTTCAGTTTTTACTCGTGCCGTAAACGCCAGTTTTCTGCCGACTTTCTTGGTACGGGCCTGTAGGACAGGGGAGGGAGACTGCGACCAATCGAACTTTCCGTAGTCGATGAGCAGACCACCGAGACCAGTGCCACCACCAGAGATATACTTCGTGCTCGACACCACTTCGATATCTACGCCGAAATCGACGGCATGGAAAGTGGAGAATGGCACGATGGTGGTATCGGCAATCAGGGGCACACCCGTCTGGTGAGCTATGTCGGCCAACTTGCGGATATCAGCCACAAACAACTGCGGATTAGTGATGATCTCGAAGAACAGGGCACAGGTCTTGTCATCGATCTGCGCAGCCACTTCCTCGGGCTTCGTGAAATCGACGAAGCGAGGCTCCACGCCGAAAGAACCCAGTGTGTCGCGGATGAGCGAGACGCTATTGCCAAACAGATGCTTCGAGGCCACGATGTTGAGTCCTGCCGCGCTGACTGCCGTGAGGGCGTAGTGGATGGCGGCCATACCTGTATTAAGTGCCGTCACGCTCGTAGCCCCCGTCAGTTGTCGCACGCGCTCCTCCAGATAGGTCACCGTGGGGTTGGCGATGCGGGCATACGACGGGGCCATGGAGCGACCGCAAAACGCGTCGCCCATGGCCTTGGCAGACTCAAACTCAAACGCCGCCGTATAGTAGACGGGCATCGATAGTGCCCCGTATGCATCAGGTTTCTGATACTTCGTCGTCAATATTTTCGTTTCGTACTGCATATTATCTCTGTCCTACAATCTTTCGTACTGCAATCACGAGTTTATCGACATCTTCGCGGGTGTTGTAGAGGGCGAAGGTGGGACGGACGCTCATCTCATAGCCCAAGGCACGAAGGGCGGGCTGGGCGCAGTGGTGACCGGCACGCACGGCGATGCCCTCTTTGTCTAATAGCGTACCTGTTTCTGGAACGGGAATGCCGTCGAGGACGAACGACACGACCGATACGCGGTTCTTGGGATTGCCAATGAGCGTTAGACCAGGAATCTGGGCGAGTTGTTCGCGAGCATACTCCGTCAGCTGATGCTCGTGGTGCTCGATATTACGGATGCCAAGATGGCTCACATAGTCGAGGGCTGCACCCAGTCCGATGGCATCAGCCACGTTGGGAGTACCAGCCTCAAAGCGGGCGGGGGGTACGTTGTACTCCGTACGCTCGATGGTCACGTCCTTAATCATGTTACCGCCACCCTGCCAGGGCTGCATCTTGTCGAGCAGTTCCTTGCGTCCATAGACCACACCGATGCCGTTAGGTCCGTAGATCTTATGGCCGCTGAACACGAAGAAGTCGGCACCCAAAGCCTGCACATCGACAGGCGTATGAGCAATCGACTGTGCACCGTCTATCAGCACGGGGATGTTGTGCGAATGAGCAATCTCGATGATGCGCTGCACGTCGTTGATAGTGCCGAAGGTGTTGTTCACATGCCCCACGCTGACGAACCGTGTGCGAGGTGTGATGATGCGCTCGAACTCCGAGAGAATGAGGTCACCGTTCTGATCCGTTGGAATGGCACGAAGGGTGGCACCCCGCTCTTGAGCAACGCGCTGCCATGGTACAATGTTTGCATGGTGGTCGAGCTCAGAGACTATCACATCGTCGCCAGGTGTGATGAACTGTCGTCCGTAAGTCTGCGCAACGAGGTTGATGCCCTCGGTGGTGCCGCGTACGAAAATGATCTCCTCGCTGGTGGCGGCATTGATGAACCGTTGCACTTTTTCGCGCGCCTCTTCGTAGGCATCCGTCGCACGGGCGGCAAGAGTATGCGCCCCGCGATGGATGTTCGAATTATAATTACGGTAATAGTCCGAGATCTTGTCAATGACCTGATTCGGCTTCTGCGTCGTGGCACCGTTGTCGAGCCACACGAGGTCGTGACCATTCACCTTCTGATTGAGTACGGGGAAGTCGCGCTTGATCTGCTCGGAGTTCAGCGTGTCGGCCTCCTCGTAGTGCAGGTCGCGTAGCTTCTGCGTCTCAGGGATGCCGATGCCGAAGCCATCGTCCTTGGGCAGCGAA
Organism: uncultured Prevotellaceae bacterium; assembly: GCA_900318885.1. Taxonomy (GTDB): domain Bacteria; phylum Bacteroidota; class Bacteroidia; order Bacteroidales; family Bacteroidaceae; genus Prevotella. The sequence continues at coordinate 17,022 of ONMN01000073.1, forward strand.
GAGGTATGAGCATCCACATCGCCGATGTAGGGCAGTTCGCCATAGCCACTACCACCTGCCAGCAGCGCATTGAAGGCCGTCTCCAGCTCCGTGAGATTCAGCGTCTCGTCAGGAATAATCTCCTTCCGTTCCGCCTGAAACTCCTCGGGACAGTATTGTTGCGCCACCTGCCTCAGCAGTTCGAACCCAGGATCCTGAATACCGTATCCGTTAATATTCTGAATATTTATCATAAGCATTTCTATTTACTCCCCTCGCCCTTTGGAGAGGGGTCGGGGGTGAGGCTATTTCTCTACTTTATTCCTATGCTGATAATCGTGATAATAGCCCACTTCAACGTTCTCCAATACGGCGATGGCGTCGTCGGTAAGGGCGGCCAGCGAGAAGTACTTCGTGAGCAGATACGAAGCTACACCAAACTTGTCAAGACCCATCAGACGGGCGCTCAAAGACGGGGCAATCTCACCGGGAATACCGCTCTGGTGCAGACCGATAACGCCCTGGTTCTTCTCGCCGACGCGTACGAGGATGATTTTCGTTGTGCCGACGCCGCGGCCCGTCAGGTACTGACCTTCTACCTCCACCTTGTCCGAAGGAATCAGGGGAACACCACGCCACAGAACCACGCGAGTACCGAAAAGGTCGGTCGTCACAGGCGGAACACCACGCCAGGTGCACTCACGTTCGAAGGCTGCGATGGCTCTCGGATGAGCGATAAAGAATGCGGGCTCCTTCCAGACTAATGACAGCAACTCGTCGAGGTCGTCGGGCGTGGGCGAACCATAGCGTGTGGTAATGCGGTAGGCGGGGTTGGCAGCAGCCAATAGACCAAACTGCTTGTTGTTGATGAGTTCCCACTCCTGGCGCTCTTTGATGCTCTCGATTGAGAGGCGCAACTGCTCCTCCAACTGATCGTAGGGATTATTGTAAAGGTCGCTCACACGTGTATGCACACGAACCACCGTCTGCAACGTGTTCAGCGAGTACTCTGTCGGATTCTCCTCGTAGTCGATGTAGGTCTCGGGGATGATGTTGTCCTCCTCGTGACCGCTGACGAGGTCGATGTGCTTCTCGCCATTGTCGTTCACCGATGCCTTTAGGCGCAATTGTTTGTCAACCGCTTTCTCGAACGTGTCGCGGAAGTCGGGCACTTCCTTAATGAACTTGATCAGTTCCTTGAGTTTCAGGCCAAGGAATACGGTGGGTGTGATGGCACGAACGCTAACGGTCGATTCCTGTTCATCCAGTAAATCTGCCTCGCCAAAATATTCACCGTCGCCCAAAAGAGCAATCCGCAAATCCTCGCCGTGAGAGCCCTTGCTGATGACCTCAGCCTGTCCGCTGGCTACAATGAAGAAACGTTGCTTATCCTTGCCTTCCTCCACGAAGAATTTATCGACATCGACCTCCTTGGCCTCGAACGAACTGACCAGACGGTTCAGTATCTCGTCGTCGAACTCAGAGAAGAGAGGAATAGCCTTGAGGTTCTTCGCTGTAAACGATGGTACACCGTTCACATACTGGATGGGCAGTCGGTCGTTTTTGCGTAACTCGACCTTCGTGCGGTTCACACGGAACGTGCCGCCACTGACCTGCACCCAAGGCAGGAGTTTCAGTAACAGTCTCGGGGTTATCGAGCCCATCTGTGGGGCGGTCTTGGTGGTGGTTGCCAGTCTTCTGGCTGTTGCTGTAGTTACACTACGCTGAAGATTTGATTCTGCCATAATTCGTTTGAGTTTTAAATGT
>ONMN01000036.1 GCA_900318885.1 uncultured Prevotellaceae bacterium
GTGCGCAGTATGTCTGATACTTTCCAGCATCTGCCTTGTGGCCTACCAGGTCATAGAGATTGACGACGTGGCAAACGGCTTGTTGTTCTACGTAGGACAGGCGTTCCTACTTGCAGGTTCGATTTTCGGCCTCGACTATTACGTTGATAAACTCAAAACGTTAGTCAAAAAATAACCTTGCGCGCTTAAAAACGCGCAAAATTAAGCACAAATCCACGTCATTTTGCATGGCGTGGATTTGCTTTTTTATATCTCGTCTCTGGGAATAGCCCTAAATAAAGGCATTCCGAAGAATCGGTCATTTTGGTCACTCGGTCATTTCCGGGCATTTTCGGTCTCGTCGCGCTTGGCGCGGTAGTAGCGGTCGACGAAGTCGATCTGCTCGCGGTTGGGCACCGTGATGAGCGAAGCACCGTTGGAGAACTGCATGGTGGTGGGTTTCGTGTCGTTGAACGTAGGCCAGTAAGGCAGTCCCTTGCCATTGGGATTGAGCGTCTTGGCGAAGTTCACCCAGTATTGCTGGAGGATTTCAGCAACAGCAGCCTCAGCAGGATATTGGTCGGCCTGTGTCAGGAAATGGCCGTTGAGATACATGATATCGTCGGCATGGGCCACACCGCGACGACGGCGGTCCTGAGAGAAACTCATCTTGGAAGGCTGAGCGAGATAGGCCGCATAGACGGGGCTCTTGCCGGTCTTGGACTGCAGGCTGACCCAGGCAAACGACGGCCACGCAAAACCCATATCACGGAAAGCATCGCCAAAGCCGTGCCAAGCCTCATCATCGGTATTGCCGGGATAGACACGCAGCGCCTCGTCGGCCCAGTCGCCAAAGATGCTCTTGACGGTCTTCTGGTAGTTCTCGACGGTGATGTCGCGGGGTGCAAAGAGGGCACCCTCGTCGCTGTTGGTCATCACGATGACGGGCACATCATTGTATTCGCCACGCTCGTAGAGGCGATACTGGTCGTCGCAGATGACGTAGCCGTCGACACACGGCCAGAAGCCTGCAAAGCCCACATTACCGTCGCACAGCGCCATGGCATCCATCTTGCGCAACTGCTTGAGGTTCTTTTTCTTCAGATGTTTCTGGAAGGCCAAGCCCTGCGCTTCGGCACCCTTCTGCGAGGCGTCGAGACCCAGCGAACGCGGTTGGTCAGTCCACGGTGCAAACGAACCGCCACTATGGCTGATGCACGCACGGAACAGGCCTTTGGCCAATGGTGAGGCACAGAGCATGCTACAGCTGATGGCACCGGCCGATTCGCCGAAGATGGTGACCTTCGACGGGTCGCCGCCGAAATTGCGGATGTTACGCTGTACCCACTGCAGGGCGTAGATCTGGTCGAGGAGTCCGTAGTTGCCAGAATGTCCGTCGGGCGACTCCTTCGTCAGTTCCGGATGTGCCATGAATCCCAGGGCACCGGTACGGTATTCGATGCTGACAATGACGACGCCACGCATGGCCAGATGGCTCCACAGGTCGCCGCCATACCATTCCGTCTGGAATCCGCCACCGTGAATCCATACCATCACGGGCAGCATGTCGCTGGCACTCGTGGCAGGCGTGGCAATGCCCAGATAGAGGCAGTCCTCACTCATCATGTCGGCGGTACGACCCTCACGCGTAGGCTGTGGGGGCAGCGGTCCGAACTTGTCGCACACGCGGACACCCTCCCACGACTTGGCAGGCTGCGGGGCGCGCCAGCGCAGGTCGCCGACAGGCGGTGCGGCATACGGAATGGCCTTATACACTGCGAGCGAACCTTCGAGTACCCCCTGTACGTCGCCCGTCTCCACATGGGTCTTCAGGAGCGGCTGCCCCTGTACGTCCGCTGCCGTCATCGTCAGGCACATCAGCGCCATGAGCAGCAAGGAAAAAACTGTCTTCTTCATAGTGATATTGTTATGAGTTATAGTGAATCATTGTTTGATGGTCTGCGCTATCTTGTCGGCATTCATGCTGCGGGCACTGGCGTCGAAGATGTCCTTATACACCCCACCCTGCTGATAGACCTCCGAGGGCGTACCCGCCTGTACCACACGGCCTTGCTGGAGGACGTAGATGTAGTCGGCATCAATAATCTGCCCGATGTTGTGGGAGATAATGATGACCGTACGACCCTGCTTGATGGCGTCGATGCTGGACTTGATCTGTTCGGTGGCAATGGCGTCGAGCGAGGCCGTGGGTTCGTCGAGGAAGATGATGGGCGGATTCTTGATGAACATACGGGCAATGGCCACGCGCTGCTGCTGACCGCCGCTGAGCTGCAGGGCGGCAGTGTCGAAGCCGTGCGGCAACTGCATGATCTGGTCGTAGATGGAGGCCTTCTTCGCGGCCTCGACGACCTGTTCGTGGGTAGCTTCGGGGAAACCGTATTTGATATTCTCCTCGATGGTGCCGTCGAAGATATGGTTCTTCTGCAGCACCAGTCCGATGTTGTCGCGCATCCACTGCGTATCCCACTCGTGAAGCTCGATTCCGTCGAGCTTGATGGAGCCCCGTTGCGGTTCGTAGAACTTATCCAGCAGGTTGACAATGGTGCTCTTGCCCGCACCGCTCAGTCCCACCAGTGCAGTAATCTTGCCCGGCTCGATGTGCATCGATACGTCAAACAGCGCCTGCGTGCCGTTTGAGTAGGTGAAATCGACGCCAGTGAGTTCAAAGTCTCCGCGCACCTCGGCGGGCTTATGTGCGCCGGTGGGTTCCACCTCGTGGTCAGCATCCAGAATGCCAAAGAACCCCTCGGCATAGATGAGCGCATCGTTCATGTCGTCGTAGATGCGGTGCAGCTGTCGGATGGGCGCGCTGACGTTGGCAAAGAGCATCACGTGGTACATAATCTTACCGATGGTCATGCCCGGATAGTCTATCAGCACGAGGTAGGCCGTCAGGATGATAATGAGTACGGTACCTATCTGTTCGAGGAAACTCTTCAGACCATTATAAAAGTAGCTTTTTTTGCGTGTGTCGAGCTGCAGACCCGTCATGTTGCGCTGGATGGCGGCCTGACGGTCGGCCTCGATCTGTTCGCGGTTGAACGACTTGATGACGGTGATGCTCTCGATGATGTTCAGGATGCCCTGCGACACGGCCTGATGACCGCCGAAGATGTTTCGTCGCCCGCCCTTCATGCGGCACGCCTGGATGTAGGTTACCCAGAAATACACGGGGACGATGAACAGCGCGACGAGACCCACATAGACGTTCGCCATGAACATCAGTATCAAGGCGAGAATGGCACTCGTAAACAACGGCAATATCTCGATGAAGAAATTGTTCACCGTGTTCGACAGCGACATGATACCGCGGTCGATGCGCGACTGCAGCTTGCCCGTCTCGTTGCCCTCGCCGGTAAAGAATGCCAGGCGGAACGACAGAATGCGGTCGACTACCTTCAGCGACAGGTCGCGGCTGACGAGGATGCGCAGCTGTTCGCCGTAGTAGCGTTGGAAGAAGGTGACCACCAGGGCCACAAACTCCTTGCCCAGCAGTACGATGGTGATGATGGTCAGTATCTTCACCGCGTCGCCCCACTGGAAACCGCCCTCCGTCTGTATCAGCGCATTGATGGCATCCACGGCGCGGTCGAGCACCACGGCATTCACCTGTGCCATCAGCGACCCGACGAGCGTCAGCACCAGTGTCAGCGTGATGAGCCACCTGTAGGGCAGCACAAAGGGCAGGATATTCTTCAGCAGCGACCAAATGGTCATCCGCCCCGTTTGTTCGGTTTGTTGTCTTACGTTAGCGTCCATGTGGGCAAAGGTAGAAATAAATTCTGAAAAAACAAAGAAATCATATCTTTTATTTGTTTTTTTCCAAAAATAAGTGTACCTTTTCGCTTCGCGAGAATTTACTTTCGTTCGGAAATGAAAATAAATGCTGATTTATTTTGCATTTCGCTCACTTATTCGTAACTTTGCAGCCGATTTAAAAAAAACTATCAAGGGGTGCTCACGGGTGTGGGCTGAGATGATACCCTCGGAACCTGATACGGACAATGCCGACGCAGGGATGATGAGTACACAAAACAACCCCTTATTTAGTGTATTAACAAATAAATAAGGTAAAAAGACAATGAAGAAGTTTTTAGTGATGGCAGCATTTGTTGCGACAGTTGCAGCGAATGCACAAAACACAAAGGCACTGTATGACTCGACTGAGGTAGAGCATCTGCAAGAGGTAGTAGTGAAAGGCGTTCGGGCGCAGAAGAATGCGCCGTTTGCCGTAACGAACATCAAGAAGGCCGAGTTGGGCGATTTTTCGAAGACCGGACAGGAACTGCCCATGTTGTTTTCGCAGACGCCAGGTGTGATGGCATGGGGCGAGAGCGGTCTGGGCATCGGTACGACACACATGCGCATTCGCGGTGCCGGCGACTCACGCATTAACGTAACGCTGGACGGTGTCCCCTTGAATTCACCGGAAGACCAGTGTGTGTTCTGGGCCAACATGAACTCCTACGCATCGCTGCTGGGTTCCGCACAGATACAGCGCGGCGTAGGTTCGTCAACCAATGGTGACGGAGCCTTCGGCGGAACCGTAGCACTGGCCAGTGCCACACCGTCACAGACGCCCACATTGGAGGTGTCGGCATCGTATGGTTCGCTGAACACCTATAACGTGGGCGGCAAACTTTCCACAGGATTGCTGTGGAAGCACCTCATCCTGGACGGTGCCTATCACACCACAGGCACCGACGGCTATCTGCACGGCACCAGTGCCCGCAGCGGTTCATACTATGGTGGTCTGACCTATCTGGCATCAGATAATTTAGTTATCCGCTACAAGAATATCGGCAACTTCGAGCGCACGGGTCAAGCATGGAACGGTGTGACGGCAGGTAACAACGACTATAGTCTGATGGATGGCTGCTACGACGACGGTTCGTGGACGTACAGCACAGCAACGGGTATCAAGAGCTACGACGACCTGCGTAATGTCGGTTTGGGCAAGTACAACTCGCTCTACGAGAATCTGGTTACTGACGAGAACGGTCTTTTCGTTCGGAATGCTGACGGTAGCTATCAGACGGAGCGCTACATGTTTGCCGACGGCAGCCTGTGGGACAAAACCACCGACAATTTCTGGCAGAATCACAACATCCTGTCTGCGGCTTGGGACATCAACGAGCACTGGTCCACTTCGGCCTCGTTGCACTATACCTACGGCTATGGCTACTATGAGGAGTTCCGCTACAAGAACAAACTGGCGAAATACGGACTGGAGAACTTCATCGACAGCAATGGCAAGAAGCATAAGAAGATGGACTTTGTGCGTAAAAAAGGACTGGAACAGCACACCTATGGTCTCGTGTGGAATGCCAACTACAAGGACGACAGTTGGGATGTCATCGGCGGACTGTCCGTGCAGAACTACGACGGCTACCACTTCGGATATCTGACATACATCGAGAACGGCGAGCTGAGTGACTTGCTGCTTCAGGACGGCAGATACAAGTACTACGACTCGCCAGCCCACAAGCAGGACGGCAACATCTTCCTGAAGGCGGCCTATAATATTAACAAGGAGTGGACAGTCTTTGCCGACGTGCAATACCGCCACGTAGGTTTCCAGACCAGCGGCTATAACGACAAGTATTATACCGACGACAATGGCGTCATCCACAAGCACATGCTCGACATTGACAAGCACTACCACTTCTTCAATCCGAAAGCAGGATTCTCGTGGCATAGTGGTCCGCATCGCGTCTATGGTTCTGTGGCCATCAGCCATCGTGAGCCAGAGCGTAACAACTTCACCGACAACTTCATTTACCCTGCCCCCAATGCCGAGAAGCTGACGGACTACGAGTTAGGGTACACACTAAATGCCGACAATTGGCGTTTTGGCATCAATGGCTATTTCATGAACTATACCGACCAGTTTGTACAGACGGGTGAGGTAACGGAAATCGGCGAGAACCTGACCACCAATATCAAGGACTCCTACCGTCTGGGCGTAGAGCTGCAGGCAGGCGTCGATGTAACCAATTGGCTCACCATCGAGGGTAACGCAGCCTTTAGCAAGAACCGCATCAAGGATTTCGATGAGAAGGTGCAGGTGGACTGGGGCGACTTCGAGACCATCCACTACGACAACTCGACGCTGGCCTTCTCACCGTCGACACTGCTCAACGGTTTCGTCAACTTCCATTGGCGTGGCATCCAGGCCACGTGGCACACCAACTTCGTCTCGCGCCAGTATCTTGACAACACCGAGTGCAAGGACCGCTCACTGCCGTCGTTCAGCGTTTCGAATGTGAACATCAGCTATACGTTGAAAAGTGAAAAGTTGAAAATTGAAAGTTTAAAGTTTTTTAAGGAGGCGGTCATCGGGCTGTCGCTGAACAATGTCTTCGACCATCATTATGTCGCAGGCGGTTGGGTTTACTCGGCTATCCTCAGCGGTTCACACCCCAACGACAACCGCTACTATCAGATAGGCTATATGCCGGCAGCCGGCTTCACTATGATGGGAAATATTACGCTAAGCTTTTGAACGTTGAACGTTGAACGTTGAACATTGAACATTGAACGTTGAACATTGAACATTGAACATTGAACATTATGGCAGATTTCTTGCAATCTCACTGGCTCGACCTGTTTACCACGATACTCGGACTGATATACATCTGGCTCGAGTATCGTGCTCATATCGCCCTGTGGGTGGTAGGCGTCGTGATGCCGGCATTGGATGTCTGGCTCTACTGGAGTCACGGACTCTACGGCGACGCAGGAATGGCGTGCTACTACACCTTTGCGGCACTCTACGGCTTCTACGTGTGGCGGTTCCGAAAGACGCGCAAGAAACACGAATCGCTGCCCATCATCTTTATGCCGCGCGATAAGTACCTGCCTGCCATCGTGTTCTTCTTTGCGGCATGGGGCGCCACCTACTACGTCTTAGTGACGTGGACCAATTCTACCGTACCCGTGCTCGACTCGTTCACCAACGCCCTCTCGATAGTCGCCCTCTGGGCACTGGCACGGAAATTCGTCGAGCAATGGCTGTTTTGGATTGTCGTCGATGCGGTGTGTTGTGGGCTTTACATCAATAAGGGCATCCCCTTCAAGGCCTTGCTCTACGGACTTTACGTCGCTATCGCCATTGCCGGTTACTTCAAGTGGAAGTCGCAGGCGAAAACCGTCAAGCGCGATCAAAAACTCACTTATTCGTAACTTTTTTCCCTCGGAAAAAATAGACTACATCTCAGAAAAATCCAAATAAATTTGGTTTTTCATTCGATTTGTACTATCTTTGCACACAAATTACGAATAACAGTTATGAAATCTGACAACCACCTACGAATGAGATGTTTGTTGGCCGTTTTGGCCGTGCTGGTCTCTGTCACCATACAAGGACAGAGAGAGACACCTGTGCCTGGAGGCAAACATCCGTTTTACGTCAATCACTATGGCTGTGCCACAGGCCATTATCTGTTGAATCCCAAGGATTACGAGGGACCGTACACCATCTTTGCCAAAGCCGACAAACAAGGCAAACTGACCAAGCTGGGACGCGACATCCTGCACCGCCTCGACCTGTTGTGCCAGGAAGCCAAAGGTCGCGAGGGGGAGATGACTGCCGAGGGCGGCAAGATGATGCGCGCACAGGTGCAACAGCTCGTCATGCAGTTTCCGACGATGTTCACTCCCGACACCTATGTCGACATCCGTAGCATCATGCAGAACCACTGCATCCAGATGGCCAACGAGGTAGGTGTGGAGATGGCCCGTCACTTCCGTTCCGACCGTATCAGCGTGAAGGCGTCGCACAAGAACCAGCCCTGGCTCAACGCACAGGACAAGGACCTCCTTGCCGAGCGCGAAGACTCGCTGACGAAGGAACGCTACAACCGCTTCACCATCCTTAATAGCGGGGCGGGGCGACTGATGCGCGCATTGTTCAACGACCAGAACTACGTCATCGCCAACATCGACGCACCGGCACTGAGTCAGCAGCTCTACATCCTCTCGCAGAATATCCGCCAGACGGAACTCGGCAAGACGATGACCCTCGACGACCTCTTCGAAGCCGACGAGATGCAACGCCACCTGCGCCGACAGAATGCCTGGAACTACATCTGCTACGGCAACTGCACGCTCAACGGCGGTCATCAGCCCTACATCCAGCGTGAACCGCTGTGGAACATGATGCACATGGGCGACAGCATTATGAAGAACGACTACCCCGTGTTCAACCTGCGCTACACCAATCAGGGCGTAATGCTCGCCATGGCCAGTCTCATGGAACTCGACAATTGCGGCGTGGCCACCGCCAACCTCGACAGTCTTGAAGCTCTCGGATGGCTCGACAACAACATCGCACCGCCGGGCGGCAGCATCATGATGATCCACTACCGCCGCGACAAGAACGACGACGACCCACTCATCAAGGTTATATTCAACGGTCACGAAGCCCGTCTGCCCTTCAAGAGCGACTGTGCACCCTACTACCACTGGAACGACGTAAAACGTTACTATCTGCGTAAGCTCTACCGCTATGAGAAAGCCCGCCAAGACGAACTCGACAAAACCCGATAACGCTATGAGACGATTCGCAATACTCTTTGCCCTCCTCCAATTGTCAATTATCAATTATCAATTGTCAATTATCCACGCCCAGCCCGTGATGGAAATTATCCGGCAACACCCTGCCTATTCCTCGTGTAACTACGACATCTATCCCGATAGCGTTCCCAACAATCTGACTCCTGCACCAGCAGGCAAGAAGCCGTTCTACATCTCCCACTACGGTCGTCACGGTTCACGATACATCAGCAACCGTACGGGCTATGACATGCCCTACAAGATGATGCTGCAGGCTGAAAGTGTCGACGAACTCACACCTATCGGCAAGAAAGTGTTGCAGGAGATGAAAGCCATCATGGGCGACTCCGAGGACCGATGGGGCGAACTGACCTACATCGGAGCCCAGCAGCACCGCCAGATTGCCCGTCGCATGATTGAGCGTTTCCCAGAAGTGTTCGAGGGTGCCGCCAATGTCAGTGCCCGCAGCACCATCGTTCCCCGCTGCATGGTATCGATGAGCTATGCCCTCATGGAACTGGCCCGGATTAACCCCCAACTGCACATCACCATGGAGTCCACCAAGCGCACGCAGCACTATATGAACTTCCAGGATCCCGTGCTACGCAAGGGCTATATGACCCCCGAAGCTCGCAAGGCCTACGACGCCTACGTCGCTCCGCGAACGGGTAACAGCCGTCTGATGGAGATGATCTTCAAGAATCCCGACATCGTCAAGGAAATCGTCGACGAGACATTCTTCAACTACTACCTTATGAAGATGGGACTCTTTATCCTCAATACCCACATGAAGACCGAGACCTTCCTGTTAAGCCTCTTTCAGACCGAAGAGCTCTACCGCATGTGGCAGATTGACAACGCCCTCTGGTACATCCAGCACGGAGCCTGCAAGCTCAATGGCGGACGACAGCCCTATACTCAGCGCCACCTCCTGCGACAGCTCATTGCCGACGCTGACAGCTGCATACTCCTCGACCGTCCAGGAGCTCAACTGCGCTTCGGCCACGAGACCGTCATTCTCCCACTGGTATGTCTCATCGGCATCAATGGCTACGACCTCTCCACCGGCAACCTTGACGAACTTGAAAAGCGCGGCTGGTGGTGCTCCAGCGTCTTCCCCATGGGTGCCAATGTGCAGTTCATCTTCTACCGCAGCAGTCCCAAGGACAAGGATGTCCTCGTCAAGGTCCTCCTCAACGAACAGGAAGCCAGACTCCCCATCCCTACCCATTCCGCACCCTACTACCATTGGTCCGACGTTCGCCGCTACTGTCTGAACAAACTCGAACAGTATAAAGAATAATGAAGAAAATATGTGATTTCATAGCCCGATGGATGGGAGCAATGGTGCTGCTGGTGGCAGCACTGGCACTGGTGGTTCCGGCATCGTTTGTATGGATTGACACATGGGCCATCAATCCGATGCTGGGTGTCATCATGTTCGGCATGGGACTGACACTTTCGCCACAGGATTTTAAGATTGTACTGAGCCGCCCCAAGGATATACTCATCGGTTGTCTGACGCAGTTCACGGTGATGCCACTGCTGGCCATAGGACTGACGTGGGCCTTCGCGCTGCCAAAGGAACTGGCCATCGGCGTAATACTGGTGGGCTGTTGTCCGGGCGGCACAGCGTCGAACGTCATCACTTATTTGGCAAAGGGCGACTTGGCGCTGTCGGTGGGAATGACTGCCGCCTCGACACTGTTGGCTCCGCTGCTGACGCCCCTGCTGGTGTGGATGTTGGCAGGTACGATGGTCGATGTAGATACGATGGGGATGCTCATGAGTATCGTGTATGTAGTCATTGCGCCTATCATATGTGGACTGCTTTGTCAGCGGTTCCTGTCCGGGGTGACCAAACGCGTGACACCCTATCTGCCCGCGTTCTCGTCGGTAGTAATAGCACTGGTGGCAGGCATCGTCGTATCACACAATGCTGATCGACTGCTGACAGCAGGTCTGATGGTGGTGGCAGTAGTCATCATTCATAACCTGCTCGGACTGACTATCGGCTTCATTGTGGGTCGGCTGCTCCACCTGCAGAAACCCAAATATGTGGCGCTCAGCATCGAGGTGGGCATGCAGAACTCAGGGCTGGCCTCCTCTTTGGCTGTACTGCATTTCGCAGCCTATCCGTTAGCCACTATCCCCGGAGCCGTATTCAGCGTTTGGCACAACATCAGCGGTGCGTTAGTGGCTAAGTTATATTCGATTAAGAAATAAAAGGATTATCATGGAAACAGATTTATTTCTGGGCTTTGGCCTGTATGCTTGGATTACCATTGTGACGGTGCTGGGGATGTTCAGCATCCTGCTGTTTACAAAGTTACGCACCGACGTAGTGTTTATGGGTGCGGTCGGCATATTGTTTGTCACAGGCGTGCTCGACGCAAAAGAGGCCTTCTCGGGGTTCAGTTCGACATCGGTGGTGGTCATCGGTGTATTGTTCGTCGTGGTGGCAGGACTGACGCATACGGGTGTGTTGCAATGGATTGTGCGCAACTTGTTAGGACAGCCCGACAGCTACGGCAAGGCAGTAGTGAGACTGATGCTGCCAGTGGCGGGATTGAGTTCGTTTTTGAGCAACACAACGGTGGTGGCAATGTTTGTAAACATCGTGAAGATGTGGTCGAAGAAACTGGGTATTTCACCGTCGAAGCTGCTGATTCCGCTGAGCTATGCCTCGGGTATGGGTGGTGTGTGTACGCTGATTGGTACACCGCCGAACCTGATTATCAGCGGGCTCTATTCCGATATGACGGGTACGGCGATGAACGTGTTGGCGACGACCATTCCCGGACTGTTTTGTCTGGCGGTAGGTGTACTGTCGATTATTGCCATGAAGCGGCTGTTACCTGACAGGAAGGCTCCTGAGTCGGACTTCGAATCGACGGGCGATTATACCGTCGAGTTGCGGGTGCCGTCGGACAATCCGTTCATCGGCAAGACACTGGAAGAGGCCGGGCTTTATCATATCAAGGGCGGCAGCCTGATAAAGATGTTTCATTTCGATGATATTCCGTCGCCCGTTACCGAGGATGAACCCCTAATGGGTGGCGACCACTTGGTGTATGCCGGACAGATAGATGAACTGTACGAGATGGCAATGGACCACCAGTTGGTTACCGCCGACCATCATGTCTTCTCCATAAACGAGGTGGACATGAACGGCAAGGTACGCACGGCATTCGTCACTTTTGGCAGCAGTCTCATCGGCCGTTGCATCGCCGAGACAACTTTCGAGAAGGACAACAATCTGATGGTTGCCGCAATCGCCCGTCGCGGCAGTCGCATCAACGAGGCGCCGCGCAAGGTAGTATTGCAGGCAGGTGATACGCTGCTGTTAGTATATCCAAGTCACATCAAGGTTGACACCTCATCCCTGAAGAACGACCTCCATTTCTTCGACTCAGATGACATACCGAACATGGGTGTAGGAACACTCGTCTCGACGGTTATCATGATAGCGATGGTGACACTGTCGGCACTGGGTGTCCTGCCGCTGTTGCAGTGTGCCTTCCTTGCTGCTGCCGCCATGTTGCTGTGCCGCTGTTGCAACTTGGAACAAGCCATGAAGGCCATCAACTGGGAAATCATCATGGTGTTTGCGGGCAGTATCTCTCTCGGACTGGCTATCCAGAAGACGGGTATTGCCGAACAGCTAGCCACAGGCATTCTCGACGTCTGCGGTACCAATCCGATTATCGTGATGACGGCCGTTTGTTTTGTGGGGACGTTTATCACGGAATTCATCTCAAACACGGCAGCGGGAGCAATGTTCTTCCCCATTATGTATGAGGCTGCCGAGAAGCTGGGGTACGAACCTTATACCTTCCTCATTGCTTTGATGATCAGTGTGAGCAGCAGTTTCGCCACGCCCATCGGTTCACCCACTCACATGCTGGTTTATGGCCCTGGCGGATACCGTTTCAGCGACTTCCTGCGTATCGGTCTGTTGATGAACATCATCATCCTCGCCGCAAATATCTTCATCGTGAATATTATCTACCCATTGACGCCGTTGCAATAACGCGTACGAATAAAAAAGGTGGGCTGACATTTGGTCAGCTCATTTTTTTTTGGTAATTTTGCGCCCAAAATTGGAAAGATATGAATATTGAAGCATTGATTAGCAAGGCAGCAGGTGAGGCCGTGAAGGCACTCTATGGCATGGACGCCAACGAAAAAATGCTGCAGTTGCAGAAAACAAGAAGTGAGTTTGAGGGTAACTTGACATTAGTGGTTTTCCCGTTCGTTAAGGCGGCTAAGAAGAGCCCTGAGCAGACGGCACAGGAGATTGGCGAATATCTGGTTGCCAACTGTACCGCTATCAGTAAGTTTAACGTCGTCAAGGGATTCTTGAATCTGAGCATTGGTGAAGGGGCATGGCTCTCATTGCTGCAGGCTATGGATCAGGACGACCGTTTCGGCATGAAACCTGTGCACGAGGATTCTCCCCTCGTGATGATTGAATATTCTTCCCCCAACACCAACAAGCCCCTACACTTGGGTCATGTGCGCAACAACCTGCTGGGTTGGTCGCTGGCTCAGATTATGGAGGCCAACGGCAACAAGGTGGTGAAGACAAATATCGTGAACGACCGCGGTATTCATATCTGCAAGTCGATGCTGGCTTGGCTGAAGTACGGCAACGGCGAGACTCCCGAATCATCTGGCAAGAAGGGCGACCACCTGATTGGTGACTACTATGTAGCCTTCGACAAGCACTACCGCGAGGAGGTGAAAGAACTGACCGCCCAGTTTGTGGCCAGCGGTTTACCTGCTGAGCAGGCTGAAGAAAAGGCTAAGCAGGAGGCTCCGCTCATCAAGGAGGCTCACGAGATGCTGGTGAAATGGGAGCAGAACGACCCTGAGGTGCGCGCCCTGTGGGAGAAGATGAACAACTGGGTGTATGCCGGTTTCGACGAGACCTACAAGAAGATGGGCGTTTCCTTCGACAAGATATATTACGAGAGTCAGACTTACCTGAAGGGTAAAGCCAAGGTGGAAGAGGGACTCGCCAAGGGTCTCTTTGAGCGCCACGAGGACAACTCCGTATGGGCTGACCTGACCAACGAAGGTCTGGACCAGAAACTGCTGCTGCGTAGCGACGGCACCTCTGTATATATGACGCAGGACATCGGTACTGCCGAGATGCGTTTCAAGGACTATCCCATCGACAAGATGATCTATGTCGTTGGCAACGAGCAGAACTACCATTTCCAGGTGCTTTCCATCCTGTTGGACCGTCTGGGCTTCAAGTGGGGTAAGGAACTGGTTCACTTCTCTTATGGTATGGTGGAACTGCCTAACGGTAAGATGAAGAGCCGTGAGGGAACGGTGGTGGATGCAGACGACCTGATGGAGCTGATGGTAGAGGATGCCTACAAGACCTCAATGGAACTGGGTAAGTTTGACGATATGACCGAAGAGGAGCGCCGCGAGATTGCCCGTATCGTGGGTATGGGTGCCCTGAAGTACTTCATCCTGAAGGTGGACGCACGCAAAAACATGCTCTTCAACCCCGAGGAGAGCATCGATTTCAACGGCAACACCGGTCCTTTCATCCAGTACACGTACGCCCGTATCCGCTCAATTCTCCGCAAGGCCGAGGGAACGAACTATTCTCTCACCTCTCACCTCTCACCTCTAACCTCTAAAGAGGTTGAGCTCATTCAGAAAATGAGCGAGTTCGGTGCTGCTGTAGAGCAGGCCGGTAAGGACTATTCTCCCTCTGGCATTGCCAACTACTGCTACGAACTGACGAAGGTGTTCAACCAGTTCTATCACGACTTCAGCATCCTCAACGAGCCCGACGAGCAGAAGAAGGCCGTGCGCCTGATGATTGCCAAGAACGTCGCCAAGATTATCAAGAACGGCATGGCCCTGCTGGGCATCGAGGTTCCTGAGCGCATGTAACGGTTATTGGTTAATGGTTCAGAATCCTCCAGACTATAGACACGACACGGTGCTGCCCCTGCCCATGGAGGTGCGGGCAGACGCGTGGGCCGTGGATGCAGCATGCAGCGGCAATCCCGGACCGATGGAGTATCAGGCCATTGATTTGGCAACAGGAGCCCGTGTATTCCACTTTGGGCCCGTAAAGGGTACGAACAACATTGGCGAATTCCTAGCTATTGTGCACGCTTTGGCGTTGATGCAACAGCAAGGACTGCACGACAAGACCATCTACTCGGATTCGTATAATGCCATCCTCTGGGTGAACAAGCGCCAGTGCAAGACCAAGTTAGAGCGCACCCCAGAAACAGAGAAGCTCTACCAGATTATCCAGCGCGCCGAGAACTGGCTACGCACCCACACTTTCCGCAATCCCATCATCAAGTGGGAAACGTCGAAATGGGGCGAAGTTCCTGCCGACTTCGGCAGAAAGTAAACACCAAACGACAAACCCCACTCTTCACTCTCCACCCTTCACTCTTCACTCTCCACCCTCCACTCTTCACCCATCCACGCAGTGACGCTCTTGTGCATGCGCCGCTTGAAGGCAGTGCTGAAAGTGCTGTAGCTGTGATAGCCGCTCTCCCGGGCCAGCTGCTGAGCGACGATGGGCTCATGTGCAGCGGCAAGCTCGCGGTAGCGGGCTATGAAGTGACCGATGCGAAGGTCGTGGATGTATTCATAGTAGCTTGTGCCCTGACTGGTGAAATACTGGCTGAGATAGTAGCGGTTCACGCCGACGGCTGCCGAGAGTTGCGACAAGGTCAGGTCTGTCTGTAGGTAGAGCTGCGTGTCCTCGCAGTGCTTCGCCAGCAGTTGGCCGATATGGGAAGCCTTGTCCTTGGGAGAGGGATTTTCGCTTAGGCAAGCGTCCGTTTGGACCGAGTGCGGGGTAAGGCTGGCGGAGCTCAGGTCTTTCAATGTCTCCACGCGCCACAGCAGGAGACCCGCCAGCGGGAATCCGGCAAGGTGGGCGATGGTGGACATCACGTAATTGTCAGTATATTCATAGCACATGAGCAATAGCACGAGTCCGATGAGCAGCGTAAAGGTGAGCCACACCTCCTTGTGCTCCAGGTCGGCGTAATTGTCGCGCAACCAACGCCCATATTGTCTCACGGCTACTACCATATATATAATAAAGGCCACGGCGAGGATCAGCCCATAGACCTTGTTCGGAGTCGTAAGGTCGATGGATGGCAGGGCGATTTGCAGCACTGCGATCACCGCACAGGGCGTCATGACGACGAAAATGGGCCACAGCGGTCGGCGGCGGTCCTGCAGCATGGTCAGCAGAGTTCCGACGAAGACGGGGGGCAGCGCCATACAGTCTATAGCGACGAGCAGCCCGTAAATCACCGAACTGGTGTCGTCCGAGTACGTATAGAACAGTATCCACCAGACGTGGGCCAAGGCCATGATGCCGAATAATGCTGCTGCCCAGCGGCGCAGTCGTGCGGGAGGCGTGATGTTGGGCGCGATAGCCTTTCCCCGACACAACAGCAGGTAGAGGCACAGCACGGTGGCCACGGCAGTTCCTGCACCGTGGAGCAGGAGATACAATATCGACAATGGAGTTATCTGTTCAGGCATATCTTTCTTTTTACGTACGCTTCTTGCGTGCAAAATTACTACTTTTCCAGTGAAATCGCGCAAATTTTCTCCAAAAAGTTTAATTTTCCCCCATTCCATCGGCATTTTCCGATATAAAATACGCAAAAATGGAGATTAAAAAATCGTTCATGCGTAAGTCTGCGGGAGGGTAGGGTGACTTTCAGTTAATGCAAAAAAGTCTCAGCTAATGCAAAATCTTTGCTCGCGACGCTATTATCTTTGTATGTTTCGATTATTTTGAGTACCTTTGAGCCAAAATATAAACCATAATAGAATTAATTATGAGATTTTTATTAGTATTAATTTCTGCGATATTGCTGTCGTCGCAGACCGTAAAGGCCGATAAATTACTAGAGAGTGGCTATTTCAATATAGAAACTCACACTGACCACTTCACGGTTAAGGTGCTGGTGGCTGACCTTGTTGGTCGCGATTCGTGGATGAAAGACGGCTATATCAGGGCTTACGTCAAAGAGCCTGACGTACATTATAATTATGTAGAACCCGTCGATTACATTGACATTGCCAGGGTCTATACCTTTGACCAAGACGGTAACGGCCTTCCCATGCACAGAATCAAGGCCCAATCACTCATGGAAGGTGCCACGGTGATTCTGGACAATTTTAACTATACCAAACTGGACCATACGGAGAAAGAATACTCCATCTTCAAACAGAGTGACTACGACTATCCGCAAGCAGAACTCTCTATCTATTGGGGCCCAGAGATGGCAGGAAAGGAATGGTACATAATGTACTATGCGCAACGAGACACTGGATCCAGTTGGAGCTATAAGAAACTCGGTTGGGTTGACTGCAGGGGCGACCTGGGTCGCAATGCACTCAATGCCGGCAACTATGAAATCACGCGTACTGACGCAAAGAACTTCACATTTAAGACACCGGCTTTGCCCACGAACAATTGCAGCAATGAGATTGTCAAGCAGGAACAGAAGCACATAGGCTGGTATATTGTGAAATCAACCTACACCCTTTTCGACAATACCACCATCTCTGCACGTGACTCTGTGGAGTGTGCGCCAATGGCAACGAACCATACTATTAAGATTCCCAACTCGGTGGGAAACTACAAGCGTGTCGATATGGATATCGAGGCCCACGATGTGTATAAGTCTGGTATAGACAAGTACAAGGACAAGCACGATGAGGGCTATTACTACCATAAGACAACCACCTTCAACAAGTCGAATGCCTATCCGAGTGTGCCTGTGCCGGGCAGCGTGTCGGGCAGCTTCGACCAGTTTGGCAAGAAGATTTCGTTGAACTGGACGGGTGTACAGCAGTATGGCGACAGCTATAAATACATCGCCAACTCGAAGCCCTACATCTACCGCATCAAGACCGACAAGACCGGCGAGCCCCTTAGCGGCGAAGGCTGGTCGCTGCGCGGCCATCTGAAGACGGCCGTCACCACAGGTACGATGAACTTCACCGACAACGGAGGTGTCTCCTACAACCAGTATTACAAATACCGCGTGGTGAACATTCCCGACGAATGGGTTGCCAGCACCCCTACCGTCTCTATCACTGACGATGTGCTGAACTCGCTGGGCAGCAATGTGACGGAGAGTTGCATCAGCACCGAACCTTACGTCAAGGTTAATCCTGCTGCGCAAGACTCCACGGTCGAGAAGAAGGTGAAGCTGAACATCAGCTACTCGCGAATACCGAAGGACTGCAATCCGAAAGGCTCTATACAGCGTTGTGATGCCGGCAACAACAACTGGAAAGAAATAGGAACCTTCGAAGCCAAGCCCGAACTGAACCCAGGCGAGGTGGTTAACTATGTAGACGAGACGGCCACCAGCAATCTGGACCGCTATCGCTATAAGGTCGTTATTTCGCTCAATTCGGGCGAGAACGTGTATGAGAGCGACGCCACCGAATGCGGACTGATTTCCGGAACGACCGTCGAAGGGTTCACTTGTTCGAAGGGAACTCACCAGAAGGGTGTTGTCCTGCAGTGGAAGGCCGACCAGTCGGGTACTGCCAATACCAATTTCGTTATCTCCCGCCGCATTGTTGGCGAGGACGATGATGCCTGGCAGGACATCCACACCACCAGCGGTACTGCCGACAACTATACCTGGCAGGACAATGCTGCTAACCCGGGATTCTACTACGACTATCGCGTCATGGCTTATTCCGGTGCCTTGGCTGCTAACACCAACAAGCCCAGCAGCATGACGGATGTCGGTTTTTGCCAGACTACGGGAACCATCGCGGGCCGCATCACCTACGCCAACGGCAACAGTGCGGTAGATAATGTACGCATCACGTTGGGTGCGAGTGGCGACAATGCCACCGACGACTATTCCAAGCAGGTGGAAGGAGTCTCAAGGGGTATCTATTGGAATGCAGACAACACCGCCAACGCCAAGTTATTCAAGAAGGCCAACACCGTCCAGATGTTCGTACGTCCCGATTCGGTGATGAACAAGGGCATTCTGGGCACCATACCAGGCATGGGCCATTTCCTGTTGGAGAAGGATGCCACTGCTGCTGACAACAAGACCTTCAGGTTGCAGATGAAGTCAGAGTACTCCAACACCTATAAGGTGGCAACCTGCTATACTGAAAAACCATTAGTCAGGGCGGTGATAGTACATCATAATGACTATAAAGGGACGATATCTACCATCAATATTGGCGGTCATGAATATAATCTTTATAATATAGACGATATTGAACATGACGTTTGGCCCTTCACCAGCCAATGGAAGCAGGATGGTTTCACCGAGGGTAGAGTTTTCACTACATATGGTACAATACATGGTGAATTGGCACTTTACTTCTTTATCAAAAGGCAGCCAGTCACCGACCATTCGCTCATAAAGTCATACCATACGGTTTACGGACGCGAAAAGTACGACTTAGGCATCACGCTTCCTGCCAACGAGTTCTCACTGCTCAACCTGCTGAAAGACGACCAGGGCAATCTGACCGTGAAGGTCGGAGAACAGACCTCGACATCGAAAACGTCCATTGGTCCAGAATCAACGTATGATTTAAGCGAGGAAATCACAGTACTGAAACAAGTTCCGTTTGATGTAGATCCCGCTTCTGAGGTAGATGCAGCTTATTTAAACAGCAAAGATGGAACGGTTAGGAGTTGGGATATCGTGGAAAAGACACTGGCTACGGAAGTGGCAACATTACCTGAGGGGGACAATCTTTACGACGACTATATTTTCGAGTTCTCTGTCGGCGGAGCCTGGGATGCTACCAACGAGACCGCCTTCCACGGCAACTTCTCGGAGGTGCGCGTCTGGGACCACGTGCTGAACGCCAAGGAGGAGAAAAACTACAACGACCGCACGCTGAGCGGATATGAAAAAGGTCTGCAAATCTACTGGCCGCTGAACGAGTCCGTCGGCCATCTGGCCTTCGACGCCTCTTGCACCAACGACTATCCCAACGGTCGCCACGCCACGGTGGATGATAACATCCAGGCCTCGAAGCTGATTCCCACCACGGAGCAACTGTCGCGCTACGGCGTGACCGACGACCAGGGTAACTACGTCATCCGAGGCATTCCGTTCACTGGTTCCGGCACCAGCTATACCATCACGCCAAGCAAGGGCGTTCACAGCTTCGAACCGCTGAGCCGCTCGGCTTATATCAGTGCCAACTCGCTGACGCAGAACAACTACGACTTCAGCGACAAGTCGGCCTTCGTCGTCAAGGGACAGATATTCTATGAGAATACCAACATCCCCGTCGATAGCGTACGATTCAAGGTGGATGGTGAGTTTGTAGAGGGCAAACACGGTCCCATCATGACCGATACGGAAGGAAAATACGAAATCAGCGTGCCCATCGGCAACCACCGCATCGAGGCTTACCGCGAGGGCCACAAGCTCGACGCCTTCCCACAAAGTGAGAAGGATACCTATAACTTTAACAAGCCCGAGGTGGTGAACTTCTTCGACCATACGCTGGTGAACGTTACTGGCCGCATCAACAGCGGCTTTGCCGACAAGGACGCACCCTTGGGCTTCGGACGCAGCGTGAACCGCATCGGACAGGCTGAGCTGAAACTGAGCCTAGGTCGCGAAGCCAACAGCTCGTTCAACTATGTGGTGAACGACCAGGGTGAGGGTAACTTCGGCACCACGCCCATCAACGTGGCCAGCGCTACCCCCAGCATAGCCAGTACCGCTTATCGTGGTGCAGCTACGGCGAGCGACAATCAGGATACACATTATATATATATTAAGACCGACGCCAAGACGGGCGAATTCTCTGCCCTGCTGCCACCGCTGAACTACAAGGTGGAGAGCATCCGCTTCCCCAACGACGCGACGGGCGACCAGGCACGCTATAACAACCTGCCCTTCTTCACCAACAACCTGCCCATGATCAATGCCAGCCTTGCCTCGGAGAAAGCCCTTAAGGCCGATACGCTGGAAGAAAACGGCACCAAGCAGGTTTACCAGTACACTGCCAAGTTCGTGCACCAGCTGCGCAACAATGTGGAAATCACGGTAGTGCAGAGTGGCGCCAAGGAGAAGGACGCCTTCGGTGAAGAGCAGGTGGAGGCGATAAAACTGGACAACACCAAAGAAAAGGTGAATGCCGTGAACTATAGCGGCAACTCCTTCAGCTATGCCTTCGGCTATCCGCTATTCTTGCAGGATGAAACCTATACAATGACCATCCACGTGAAGGAGAGCAACTACAACGTCGATACCAAAAAGGTGGTGGAGGAGATTCCCGAGGATGCCGAGATTTACATCAACAACGAGGCCAGCGCCTCGACCACAGTGTCTGGTGAGACGATGTCGGAGAATGGCGAGACGTTCGAGCCCGGTAAAGTCTATCAGTCACAAACCATCAAGGCCCAGCCTGACAAGGACGGCGATCTGGAATACAGCTTCGCGGCAGGCTATCCTAACGTGGTGGGCAACTACCTGCGCAATCTGAACATCAGTGTCACCGTAGGCAACCGCACCACGGTATGGCAGGCACCCAATAAGAACACGACGACCCAGAATGCCCTGGAGATGATTGTGCTGGGTGGTGTGCTTACCGGCACCAACTATATCACCAAGGCACCCGACTTTGTGGATATGGTTTTGCGCCGCCCGCCCGGCAGCAGAGGTGTTGCCTCCTGGACTGTAGATTCCGTGCGTTGTACCTCTGAAGGTTACAAAGACCATGATGCAGGGACTAACGGCGGACAAGACTACGCCAGCATAGGACCTAAGATTAAGGCGACATATACATTTATGCCTCAAGAAATAGAATGGCGCGTCTTGAACAATACGAAGAACGGTAAAAACCATGTCATGGATACCACCAGAGTGACAGGGTCTGCCAAGAGCTACCAGGTGAAGGAGAAGATGACGACGCCCTCGGGAGGTACCTATACCCAGAACGACGGCGATACCTATATAGGCCGCTCCACCAATATGCTCTTCGGCAGGGGCGACCGTATCGGTGTCTATAAGCAGACAGACGGTTCGAACAAGATTGATAAGAAACCTTCACTCTGTGTCGGCCGTGAATTCTCGACCACCTTTGTCTATTCGCAGGCGTATATCGAACAGACGCTGATACCTAACTGGAAACAGGCGGTCAAGAACCTGCTGGTAACCGTCAACGACCCGCTCAACGACGACGAGGCCAAGATTATCAGTGGCCAGGTGACATACTACACCAAGTATAAGGAAGGCGACGCACGCTTTGGTCTGAGCAATGCCGACAAGGCCTTTACCGAGGAGGAGCGCAAAGCCGCCAAGGGATGGCCCAGCTATCGTATCCGCGACGGCAGAAGCGATGCGGAGAAAGGCAACACTTCTGTCGATTCCATCCAATACTGTCTGAACCAGATATACGTCTGGCAGCAGTGGATAGCCAAGAACGAGGAAGACAAGCTGGCGGCCTTTGCCAACGATGGCACTTATCTGGAGAAGAACTACAGCATAGCCGGCGGTACCAGCATCACACACTCTTCGGCATTCACAAAGAAACAAACAGCAGGTAACACCTTCGACTATACGACCATCATCAACAGCGAGACGAATCTCGGTGTTCTGTGGAACGAGGTAGGTAACTATGCCACCATCCTTCATAACGAGAAAACCGGCACGCAGCATAGTAGTGACACCACGACCACGGTGACGAAGGCTATCGACTGGACCATCAGCGACGCAGAGCCTACCACCGCCCTGTCGGTGAACGTCTATCAGTCACCCAGAACGTGGGGCCCCATCTTCCGCACGCTTGGCGGACAGACCAGCAACCCCTACGAGGGTGCGACCTATACGAAATACTACCAGAAAGGGGTGAAGCTCGACGAAGCGACTATGCGCGTGGAGAAACCCGAGATGCGTCTGGTGAGCGATGCCATCGTGACCAATGTACCGTCGGGTTCGGCAGCTCAGTTCAAGCTGCAGCTCTCGAACGCCAGCGAGACGAACACCACCTGCGAATACGTGCTGGAGTGTAAGGACGGCAGCAATCCTAACGGTGCCATGCTGATGATGGACGGCACATCGCTGAGCAACGGCAAGGAAGGCCGCAAGTTCAAGTTGAAGGGTGGCGAGAGCATTGAGAAGACGCTGCTGGTATCGCAGGGCGACCGCACCATCAACGACTACGAGAACATAGAGCTGGTGTTCAAGTCGGGCAAGGATACTTCGACCGTCAGCCAGCCGGCACTCATCAGCGTACACTTCATCCCTGCCTCGACACCTATCGAGATGGCCGTATCGCACACCACCGTCAACTCGCAGGACTATGCGGAACACAAGGGACTGGTGGTGACGCTGTCGAAGCTGGACCGCACGGATGCCGGACTGAAGGGTGTCCGCGTGCGCTACCGCCGCAAGGGCTACAGCTCATGGACCATCGCCAAGGGCTGGCAGATGGTGAAGAGTGGCGAGACACCCGAGCAGGGCTTAGACCCGCTGCCTACCACTGATCCATTTACCACCGTGGTGGCCTTCCCCGAGGACGGCGTCTTCGAGTTGCAGGCACAGACCTTCGGTATGTATGGTCCTCAGGAATTGACCTTCGAGACACCAGCCATCGAGATTACCCAGGACATCAAGGGTCCGAAGGTGCTTGGCTCTACGTCGCCCATCGGCACGGTCAACTTCCTCAACCGCAACGACATCCACGTAAACTTCAACGAGGCCATCAACGTGAACGCGCTGAGCCAGAGCGACAACTTCACCATTACGGGTGACTTGAACAATACCGCCTTCAGTGGCGACAAGACCACCAATCCCGACGTGGCACTGCAGCTGGACGGCAACCGGATAGGCACACAAGCCAGCTTCCTGTTTGACAACAGCGACCTGGCCATGGATATGTGGCTGTACCGCCAGGCTGACGGCAACATTGTCAGCGTAGG
>ONMN01000074.1 GCA_900318885.1 uncultured Prevotellaceae bacterium
AGGTTGCGACTCATTGGCTATCTCTATCGGTACTTCTCACGGAGCTTACAAGTTCAAGCCCGAGCAGTGCACTCGTGATCCGAAGACTGGCAAGCTTGTCCCTCCTCCATTGGCATTCGACGTGCTGCATGAGATAGAGAAGAAGCTTCCTGGATTCCCCATCGTACTCCATGGGTCTTCTTCTGTTCCTCAGGACGAGGTTGATACCATCAATAAGTTCGGTGGTAACCTGCCCGACGCAGTAGGCATCCCCGAGGAGCAGCTTCGCGAGGCTTCTAAGAGTGCTGTATGCAAGATTAACATCGACTCAGATTCTCGTCTGGCTATGACGGCTGCCATCCGCCAGTATTTGGCAGAGCATCCTGATCACTTCGATCCTCGCCAGTATCTGAAACCTGCTCGTGAGAACATGAAGAAGATGTACATCCACAAGATTGTGAACGTACTTGGTTCTGACGGCAAGCTCGCTCAGTGCTAATAACTCGCTGAACAGGGGAAACCCAAAGCAATAACCCGGTCGCGGATGGCGTCAAGCTGTTCGCGACTGGCTTTTTCTAAACCCTTGGTGGGTGTTTCGCGGTCGATGGTATAGACCATGACCTGCTGGGGGCGGATCTCACGGATGGCGTCGAGCCATGGGGCGACGAATTCCTCACCGGTATTATCGACATTGACCATTGACCATTGACCATTGACCATTGAACTTATGGTGCCGCGCATGAACATAGTCTGGATGATGATGTGGCCGTTGAAGACTTTCATGCGTTCGATGATCTGTCGGACGTCGTAGGCGGTGTTTGGACGGTCCACCTTATTAATATATATAGGGTTGACAGTGTCGAGTTTGAGGATGTTGTTGTCGACACGCATCAGTGCGTCGTGTACCGACTGACGATGGATCATGGTAGAGTTGGATAGTACGCTGACCTTCGCCTCTGGACAGTATTTGTCGCGCAGACGAATGGTATCATCGATGATGTCGGCAAACTGCGGATGACACGTGGGTTCACCATTCCCCGCAAAGGTCAGCACGTCAGGCAACTGACCGCTGGCCGTCATCTCCTGCAGTTTCTCCTCGAGCTTCTGGGAAACCTGGTCAGGAGTTGGCAGGGGTAGGGTAGGACGGTGGTCACGATTGAAACCACACTCGCAGTAGATGCAGTCGAAGCTGCAAACCTTGCCGTCGGCGGGCAGTAGATTGATGCCCAGTGAAATGCCTAAGCGACGGCTGTGAACAGGCCCGAAAATGGGCGAAGGATAAATAACTGTACTCATAATGATGGCAAAATTACAAAATAAATCTAAAAGTTGTGCTTTGTTTCATAATTATTTTGTAATTTTGCACGAAATTAGGTGTATTACGTCTAAATGAGACTATGAGTAAGAAGCGAAAAAAGACCCGCAACCATCGTGGTATGCAGGTTGTTACCTTATGTATAAGTACTACGATGGTGCTTATCCTGCTGGGTATGGTGGTGTTCTTCGTGCTGTCGGCACATAACCTGTCGGCACATATGAAGGAGCACTTGACGGTGACAGTAATGCTGAAGGATTCGGTGACGGTGAACGACGCCAAGCTCTTCTGTCGTGACCTGTATCATCGTCCCTATTCACATAACATCGATTACATCAGCAAGGAACAGGCCCAGCGTGAGCAGGTGAAGGAGTTGGGCAGTGACCCCACGGAGTTTCTGGGTTTCAACCCGTTCCCGGCAACGCTGGAGATTCAGTTGGCAGCCGACTATGCCAACCGTGACTCGCTGAAATGGATAGCAAAGGAACTGAGAAAGGACTCCCGCGTCAGTGACTTGGCGTATATGGAAGACCTGATGGACCGTGTGAACGTCAATCTGAGCCGTGTCAGTGTGATATTGTTGATTCTGGCCGTGCTGTTGACGTTTGTGTCGTTCTCGCTGATTAGCAATACGGTGCGTCTGAGCGTCTATGCCCGTCGATTCCTTATCCACACCATGAAACTGGTTGGTGCCTCGTGGGGATTCATTCGCAGGCCCTTCCTGAAGCAGGCCATATGGATTGGTATCATTGCCGCCATATTGGCTATCTGTGTGCTGGGACTTGGCATCTACGGTCTCTACCTGAAACAGCCTGGTTTTGAGGAAATCGTGACGTGGGAGGTGCTGGTGATTACTGGTGTCGCCGTGTTGCTGTTCGGCATTGTGATTACAGCGCTATGTGCTTGGCTCGCAGTAAACAAGTTCCTGAGAATGACGGCAGGAGAGTTGTATAAAATATAGTTGATAGATAATAGTTAAGAGTTTAGAGATATATTATGAATAAGAGAGATTTTGCTTTTGACCGCATGAATTATATTCTGCTGGCCATTGGTATGGCAGTGGTTGTTATCGGTTTTCTGCTGATGAGCGGTTCCGGTAGCAATGAGACAACTTACGATCCCGACATTTTCAGTGCCCGTCGTATCAAGGTGGCTCCGATAGTTTGTCTGCTGGGTTTTGTGTCGATGATTTATGCTGTCGTGCGTCGTCCGAAGACCGATGCCACAGAAGAGAAGGAGGTAACAGAATGACTTGGTTGGAGACCGTTATCATTGCTATTGTCGAGGGACTGACAGAGTTTCTGCCTGTATCGTCGACAGGACATATGATTATCACGCAAAACCTGTTGGGCATTGAACAGGGTGACCCATTTGTCCACGCCTTCACATTCATCATCCAGTTTGGTGCCATCCTCTCAGTGGTATGTCTCTATTGGAAGCGTTTCTTCCAGTTTGACAACAGCCCGGCGCCTGCAGGTAGCAGCATGTGGCAGAAACTGAAGCATAAGTACTATTTCTACTGGTTGCTCATCGTCGGTGTGTTGCCTGCGGTGGTTATCGGACTGTTGGCCAAGAAGTCGGGTTTGCTCGACTGGTTGCTCGACTCCGTATTGGTGGTAGCCATCATGCTGGTCGTCGGTGGCGTATTCATGCTGTTCTGCGACAAACTGTTCAATAAGGGCAGCGATGCCAACAAGGTAAACGAGGGTAGAGCCTTCCGAATCGGCTTGTACCAGTGTATCTCGGTCATTCCAGGTGTGTCGCGTTCGATGGCTACGATTGTGGGAGGTATGACCCAGGGGCTGACGCGCCAGCGTGCTGCTGAGTTCTCGTTTTTCCTGGCGGTACCTACGATGGCCGGTGCTACGCTGCTCGACCTCCTCGACTTGCTGAAGGAAGATACGGCGTGGGCCACATCGCATAATATCACGATGCTCATTCTGGGCTGTGTGGTGGCGTTCATCGTTGCCCTGCTGGCCATGAAGTGGTTTGTGGCCTTCCTGACGAAATACGGCTTCAAGGCTTTTGGCTATTATCGCATTATTGTGGGTGGCATCATCCTTGCCCTGTTGCTCACTGGTCACTCTTTAGCAATGGTCGATTAAATGAACTTCATAGAGGGAGAATACATATACATCAACAAGCCCTATAGGATGACGTCCTTCGGTGCGCTGGCCTTTGTGAGGACCCGTGTGTCGAGACGTGTGGGTGTCCGACGGGTGAAGATAGGACATGCGGGGACCCTCGACCCGCTGGCCACAGGTGTGCTGATACTGTGTACTGGCAAGAAGACGAAGGAGATAGAACGTCTGCAACTGAACAACAAAGAGTATACGGCCACCCTGCAGTTGGGTGCTACGACCCCCAGCTACGATATGGAACATGAGGTGGACGCAACCTATCCGACGGCGCATATTACTGAAGAATTGGTGCGTCGTGTGCTCATCGGTTTTGTCGGTGAGATACAACAGGTGCCCCCTCAGTATTCTGCCTGTAAGATTGGCGGCGACCGTGCTTACGACCTGATGCGCAAAGGCAAGGAAGTGGAGCTGAAGGCGAAAACGGTGCACATCGATTCCATCGACGTGATAGACTTCGACCCCACGACCATGCAACTGAGCATTCGTGTCAGTTGCGGCAAAGGCACCTACATCCGTTCGTTGGCCCGTGACATCGGCCGTGCGCTGGAGAGTGGTGCCTACCTGACGGCCTTGTGCCGTACCCGTCTGGGCGGTGTGCGCATTGAGGACTGTATCACCATCGACGATTTCCCCCAGTGGTTGGAAAAACAAAATGTGGAAGAAGTTAAGAAGTTAGAGAAGTTAAGTAGTTAGAGAAGTTAAGTAGTTAAGAAGATATATGAAACTGTCACAATTCAGATTTAAGCTGCCCGATGAACTGTTGGCGCAGGAACCTCCTCACAAGGTGTTTGAGAATCCCGACGGCACTACCGAAAAGGTCTATCGCCGCGACGAGTGCCGTATGATGGTCGTTCACCGTAAGAGTCAGACCATTGACATGTTCGAGAAAGACGAAGAAGGTAACGACACCCAGGAGTTTATCAAATTCCGCAGCATCATCGACTATTTCGACGAGGGCGACGTCATCATCTTCAACGATACGAAGGTGTTTCCTGCCCGTCTGTATGGTACGAAGGAGAAGACTGATGCCAAGATTGAGGTTTTCCTGCTGCGTGAGTTGAACCCCGACTTGCGCCTGTGGGACGTATTGGTGGAGCCAGCCCGTAAGATTCGTATCGGCAACAAGCTGTTCTTCGAGGAAGACGGTCCGATGGTGGCAGAAGTCATCGACAATACGACCAGTCGCGGACGTACCCTGCGTTTCCTCTACGACTGTCCGCACGACGAGTTCAAGCAGGAACTCTTTGCGCTGGGTTCGGCACCCGTTCCCCGTTATATTGTCGACCGTCGTGAGGTGACCGCTGATGATATGGATAACTTCCAGACCATCTATGCCAAGCACGAGGGAGCTGTCACGGCGCCAGCGTCAGGCTTGCACTTCAGTCGTGAACTGATGAAGCGTCTGGAGATTCGCGGCGTCAACTTCTCGTTCATTACCGTTCACTGCGGACTGGGCTGTTTCGACAGTATCGAGGTCGAGGACCTGACGAAGCATAAGATGGGTTCCGAGCAGATGATCATCACGCCCGAGGCCTGCGTGCCTGTCAACGAGTCGAAGGCTGCCGGACATCATATCTGTGCCGTCGGTGTGACGACGCTGCGTGCCACTGAGACCGCTGTGGGTACCGATGGCATGCTGAAGGAGTTTAACGGCTGGACCAACAGGTTCATCTTCCCGCCGTATGACTTTGGACTAGCCGACCGCATGGTGGTCAATTTCTATCACTCGGAGTCGACCATGCTGATGGCGACAGCTGCCTTCGGAGGTTACGACCTCATTATGGAAGCCTATCAGAAAGCTGTGGACAACGGCTACCAGTTTGGCTGCTATGGCGACTGTATGCTGATTCTAGATGACTGATTAGAGGTAAGAAGTAAGAGGTGAGAGGTGAGAGAATTGTTCATAGGGCGTATTTGGGGCTTGGGAGCAATCTTGGCGACCGTAGACAGAATATCGAAAAGGCTGTAACGCTGATTGGTGAACGAGTGGGTGTTGTGATATGCCAGTCCTCTCTCATCGAAACAGAGCCTTGGGGGTTTGACTCCGAGAACACTTTCCTTAATGGTATTATCCTCGTAGAGACAGCATTAACCCCTCGCCAGCTCTTGAAAGTCACTCAGAAAATAGAACGCGACATGGGGCGACGGAAAATGGTCAATGGTCAATGGTCAATGGTCAATGGTCGGCGCATATATGCCGACAGGATTGTGGATATCGACATTCTGCTGTATGACGATTTGACCGTCGATGAGCCCGACTTGAAGATTCCCCATCCGTTGATGCACGAGCGCGACTTCGTGATGATTCCGTTGGAAGAAATAAGAGGTAAGATGTAAGAGGTAAGAAGTAAGATATAATATAAACAAAAACAAAACTACGTATGAAAAAACTAATCTCTCTGTTGCTGTTAGGCGTTACGTTGAGCGCCTCGGCACAAAAGCACAACTGCGAGCACGGCAAGGCTTGTGCTAACTGCGAAAATCCCTACAAGCACTACACCCAGCAACTGCCTTTCCAGATGCCTGAGGTCAGTGCACCAACGTTTCCCGACCGTCAGGTGAACCTGAAGGACTTCGGTGCCGTCGGTGATGGTATTACGATCAATACCGACGCTTTTGCAAAGGCTATCGACCAGCTGAGCCGTCAGGGTGGGGGCCGTCTGCTGGTTCCTGCCGGTGTGTGGTTTACGGGCCCCATCGAGCTGAAGTCCAACATCAATCTCCATTTGGAGGTAGGGGCTGTCATTCTGTTCTCTGGTGACGAGAAGCTCTACAAAATCATCAAGACCTCGTTTGAGGGCTTGGACACCCGTCGCTGTCAGTCGCCGCTGACGGCCAATGGCTGTGAGAATATCGCCATTACGGGACGTGGCGTCATCGACGGTAACGGTCAGTATTGGCGTCCCGTCAAGAAGGCGAAGGTCACTGCCGCTCAGTGGAAGGAGGTCTGCGGCCGCCCAGGTGGCGTGAAGGTTCGCGACGACTACTGGGTGCCCTCTCAGGGTTATGCCGATGCCGAGAAGAATGCCGATATGAATGTTGTCAAGGCCAACAGCGAGGCCGAATGGAACAACTACAAGCGTTTCCTGCGTCCTGTGATGATCTCGCTGGTCGGTTGTAAGAATGTGCTGCTGCAAGGTGTCATCTTCCAGAATTCTCCTGCGTGGAACATCCATCCGCTGATGTGCGAGAATGTCATCATCGACAATGTCCTCGCCCGCAATCCCTCCTACGCCCAGAATGGTGATGCGCTCGACCTGGAGTCGTGCAAGAATGCCCTCATCGTCAATTCTAAGTTCGATGCAGGCGACGACGGCATCTGCATCAAGAGTGGTAAGGACAAGGACGGCCGCCTGCGTGGCAAGCCCTGCGAGAATGTCGTCGTCGACGGCTGTACCGTCTTCGCCGGTCACGGAGGCTTCGTTGTCGGTTCTGAGATGAGTGGTGGCGTCAGAAACATCCTCGTCAAGAGCTGTCAGTTCCTGGGCACCGACGTCGGCCTGCGCTTCAAGTCAACACGCGGTCGTGGCGGTATCGTCGAAAACATCTTCATTCGCGACATCTCTATGACCGATATCAAGACCGACGCCATTACCTTCAACATGTATTATGGCGGCAAGTCCGTTGCCGAGATGCTGGCCGACGGCGACAATCCCGACAACACCACCAAGATGCCCGTCACCGAAGAGACGCCCATCTTCCGCAATATCGACATTCAGGATATCGTGTGCAATGGTGCCGGACGTGCTATGGAGTTCAACGGCCTGCCTGAGATGCCCATCAGGAATATCAACCTGAAGAACATCGTCATCAAGGCCAAGAAGGATGCCGAGTTCACCAACTACGAGAACGTCACGAAGGAGAACGTCAACATCACTATCGAGTAATTCCTTCATTTCTTTCATTTCTTTGGGCAAACGCCTGGAAATGGCCGAGTGACCAAAATGAGAAAAACTACTCTTTTACTGATGCTGTTTGTATGCGGACTGATCTCTGCCTCTGCACAGACTGCTGCCAAGATGGAAGCAGAAAGTGCTGCCTACGAGAATTGCAAACTCATCAAAGATGGGAAGTATTCAGGCGGTAAGGCCCTCGAACTCACAGAGGCCAATGCCAAAATCACCTTTACCTACACGGCTGCCGAAAGAGGCAAGTACACCATCACCGTTGGCTACGACGGACTGTATGGCAACAAGGTGGTTAATCTGTCTGTCAATGGCAACGCTGCCACCTTCAACACGACAGAGAAAGGTCCAGGCGAGGCCGTTGTCGGCCCCTACCTTATGAATCAGGGCGACAATACGATTGTGCTTACACCCAGCTGGACCTGGTTCCGCATCGACTACATCACCATAGCCAACAGCGAGAGTGCCGTGCAGTTCGACATCGCCCCGACACCTGCGGATGCCAATGCCTCCGACGCTGCCAAGACCGTCTATGCCTTCCTCTACGACAACTTCGGCAAGAAGACCATCTCTGGCATCATGACCGGC
Organism: uncultured Prevotellaceae bacterium; assembly: GCA_900318885.1. Classification (GTDB taxonomy): domain Bacteria; phylum Bacteroidota; class Bacteroidia; order Bacteroidales; family Bacteroidaceae; genus Prevotella. Next base: position 7,929 of record ONMN01000074.1, read on the forward strand.
GACATGGGGACGGCCAACGGCGACGTCACCCAACATGCCGATGTGCAGGCCGTCTGGCTGGCTTCCGGCAAATATCCGGCACTCGTAGGCTTCGACTTCATGAATGCTACAGGCGTCAACGAGACGGATGCCTGGTCCAAAGACTACACCGACAAGAGCATCGCCCTCGCCAAAGACCTCTACAATCGCGGCGGACTGCCTGCCTTCACCTGGCACTGGCGCGACCCCAGCCGCAAGACGGGGGAGTTCTACGTCACCGTTGGCGGTAAGCCTGCATGCACCATGAAGATCTCCGACGCCATGAACGCTGACGGCTCTTGGAACACCTCGTCAAAACTCTATCAGAACATCGTCAAGGACATCCATACCGTCGCCGACTACTTCCTTGAATTGCAGGGCGCTGGCATGGCCTGCATCTTCCGTCCGCTCCATGAGGCCAGCGGCGGCTGGTTCTGGTGGGGAACAGACGGCGGTGCCAACTACGCCAAGCTCTATCAGCTGATTGTCGACGAGATGACCAGCGTGAAGGGTGTCCACAACGTCATCTGGGTATGGAACCCCTGCACCGTCGACGATGCCGGCTGGAATCCTGGCGAAGCCTATTACGATGTCGTCGCCATAGACATCTATAATAACGCCTTCGACTACTCCAGCAACTATGTCGCCTTCGATAAGCTCAAGAACCTCACCGCCGGCAAGAAGATCATTACCCTCTCAGAGAACGGGCCCATCCCCGACATCGACAAGGAGTTTGCCGAAGAAGCCGTCTGGTCGTGGTGGATGCCCTGGTATCAGACGTGGGGAGGCAACTTCGTCGACAAGACCAGCCAGGACGAGTGGACCAAATGTATGAACGACGATCGTGTCATCACCCTCGAAGACCTCTCGGCAGGCTGGCCCACCGCCATCCAATCCCCCTCAATGTTCAATGGTCCTCGCAACGCCACACTCTCTCAGGGAGAATGGTCAGTGGTCAATGGTCCCATCTACGACCTCCAAGGCCGTCGCCTGCAAGGCCAGCCCACCGCCCCCGGCATCTACGTGAATAATGGACGTAAAATTGTGATAAAGTGAGAAGTTAAGGGTTAACGGTTAAGGTCTAAGGTCAAAGGTCAATGGTCAATGGTCAAAGGTCAATGGTTAAAGGGAAGATGGCTGATGTCTGATGGCTGATGGCTGAGTTCAATGTTTAATATTCAATAATAATGAAGAGATTTTTGTTTTTTGTGGTAGCTTTGGTGTTTGCTACCGGTATTCAGGCGCAGAAGATTGATGCAAGGCTGACGAACCTGTTGTCAGATGCAAATGGTGTTTCAAAAACTAAAAGAGCTGTGCGTGGTCAGCAGCAGGAGATAGATTGCTGCTGTGAAACAAGATATCAATGTCAGCTTTAATAGCGACGGCACGGTGAAGAGTTTCAGCGCCTTCGCTATGGTGAAGGAAGGCTATAATTGCCCTACAGCTGAACTGCAGGAGCTTGGCGTGGAGATAAGGGAGAAAATAGGCAGAATGCTTATTCTCACCATTCCTGCTGAGAGTTTGCTAAAGGTTGGCGACATTGAGGCGATAGAATACGTTAATGCCGACAAGATAAACCGGATAATGAACGAAAACGGCAGACTGAAGAGCAGGGTGTCAGAGGTGGCCACAGAAGAAATGGCTGTAACAAAGAACCATCTGCCACAGGCA
>ONMN01000082.1 GCA_900318885.1 uncultured Prevotellaceae bacterium
GTTACTCATTTTCAGTGAGTTGAGCAAACTTCGAAGCCTTTTTTATTCCTATTTTATGTTAAATTGTGCAGGTGCGCCATCACTTGCGAAACTTTAGTAGTTGATCTAAGGCCAGGCAGATGCGCGACACACGCAGGTCTGAGTTCCCAAGTTTTAAGTCGTAATGCAATCTGTGATCAAACAGTTAGTGTTTAACAACTACAATATCGAAATAAGTAGTCGAAGTGGCAAAAATGGTCGGATATTTTGAGGAAATCGGGTGCAGAATGTGCAGTACATGCTCATAATGTTTCCCAAATTTGCCGTAAAGTACTGATAATCAGTGTTCGTTAGCCGCCGCGCAGGCTGCTGTTGAGGAGTAATTAGAAAACTCTGAACATAAAGCGAGCGCAGCTCCGAAAAGGAACTGCGCTCATTTTGTGACCCCGTTGGGATTCAAACCCAAGACCTTCAGAACCGGAATCTGACGCTCTATTCAGCTAAGCTACGGGGCCAGATACGAAATCGTATCTTTGTAAAACGACTGCAAAGGTACAATTTTTAATTGATAATTGATAATTGACAATTGATAATTATGATTTGTTAACAGGATGAGTTCTCGGTGCAAAAAGTTAGCAAAAATCAAGAATGACTATCAATTTGCAAAAATATTTAGAGTTTTTGTTTGCAATTTAATATTATTTGTGTATCTTTGCACGCAAATTTGAAAATTACAAGGAAATGAGTCAACTGATTACCCCCATTGATTACAAATCCCTGCTCGACATGAAACAGACGGAGCAGGGTATTAAACTAATTAAGGAATTCTTCCAACAGAACATATCTACCGAGTTGCGTCTTCGCCGTGTGACAGCCCCGTTGTTTGTACTTCAGGGCTTAGGAATCAACGACGACTTGAATGGTGTTGAGCGTGCTGTGACGTTCCCCATCAAGGACTTGGGTGATGCCAAGGCTGAGGTAGTGCATTCGCTGGCTAAATGGAAGCGTCTGTCGTTGGCAGAGTACAAGATTGAGCCAGGCTATGGCATCTACACCGACATGAACGCCATCCGAGCTGACGAGGAGCTGGACAATCTGCATTCGCTGTATGTTGACCAGTGGGACTGGGAGGCTGTGATTACGAAGGAACAGCGTACTATCAGCTATCTGAAGAATGTGGTAGAGCGCATCTATGCTGCTATCCGCAGGACGGAGTATCTGACTTGTGAGACCTATCCGCAGATCAAGCCCTTCTTGCCTGAGAAGATTCACTTTATCCACGCTGAGGAGTTGCTGCAGATGTATCCCGACAAGACACCGAAGGAGCGTGAGGATGCCATCTGTGAGAAGTATGGTGCCGTATTTATTATAGGTATAGGTGGCAAACTGTCGAACGGTGAGAAGCATGACGGTCGTGCACCAGACTATGATGACTGGAGCACCGTTGGCGAGAATGGCCGTGAGGGTTTGAATGGTGATATCCTGATATGGTATCCTGTTCTGGGCCGTAGCTTTGAGTTGTCGTCCATGGGTATCCGTGTGGACAAGGAAAGCCTGCTGCGCCAGTTGAAAATTGAGGGCAAGGAAGAACGCAAGAACCTGTATTTCCACCAGAAACTGCTGAACGACGAGTTGCCTCTGTCAATTGGTGGTGGTATCGGTCAGAGCCGTCTGTGTATGGTACTGCTACACAAAGGTCATATCGGCGAAATCCAAGCAAGCATCTGGCCTGAGGATATGCGTGCCGAATGCAAGAAACTTGGAATGCCGCTGATTTGATGTAAGATGTAAGATGGCGTTAGGCCAGATTCAAATCGAATATTTCCCTCAGTTTAGCTACTGAGGGATTTTCTTTCTCCATCAGTTCGTATTGTTCGCGACGCGTGAGGATGCGTTCGCCTTTTTTGTGCTCAGCCACACGCATGGAGAGCGTGATGCCCTGATTGTGTAGGTCACGTTTCAGCGTGTTGACAATACTGCCCTTTATCTGCTCCATTTGTTCCATTGCCAGTTGGTTTTCCACTACGACCTCTAGGGCTGGGAATTCCGTGATGACAGGATTCATGTTCTTCATACGTGTAGCCACACCACTCAGGTGCTGAGGCATGCGGTTACACATGGACAACCATTCTATCTGAAGTTCCTCAGGGGTAAAAGGTTGATTGTTCTCGGAATCACTATTGTCCTGAGAGGCGTCGGTAGGAAGAATGGTTTTGCCACCATTCATCTTTTGGCGCATATTTCCCCAAGAAAGGCTGATGCTGCTCTTGAGCTTGGGGGCGCGTGCAGTAGGGGTTGTGGGTTTTGTAGGTTGGGTTGCTCTTGTTGGGGTTGATGCAGCAGGTTCAGCCACAGCTACCTGCGGGGCTGTGGTCTTGGGCTGAGACTGCTGAATCAGTTGCTTAAACAGGGATTTCAATCTTCTGGGCTTACGCCCACTGCCAGGCGCATCCTCAGGCTGCGTAATCTGCGCTATCTCGATAAGCGTCAGTTCCACCAACAAGCGTTTGTTCGATGACTGTCGGTAGTTGATGTCGCACTGGTTCATCAGTTGCAGCGCCTTATAGAGGAATGGGGTGGGGCACTTCTTTGCCTGTGCCTGATAGCGCTCGCGCTGTTGGTCGCTAACCTCTAACAGAGGCAATGTCTGCGGGTCTTTTGCCATCAACACGTTACGCACATGCTTGGCCAGTCCCTGAACGAGCAGTCCACCATCGAAGCCTTTGTTGATAATCTGGTTGAGCAATACCATGATGTCTGCCACCTTATTAATAATAGAGAGGTCGATAATCTGGAAGTAGTTCTCCGAGTCGAGCACGTTCAGGTCCTCAATCACTTTCTGGTAGGTGATGTTACCCTGACAGAATGAGGCCGCCTGGTCGAAGATGGAGAGTGCATCGCGCATGCCGCCATCTGCCTTCTCAGCAATCACCGCCAGTGCTTCTTCCTCGTAGGTGATGCCCTCCTTCTCAGCCACCGACTTCAGATGGTCGATAGTGTTTCGGACGGTCATGCGCTCGAAGTCGTAAATCTGACAACGGCTCAGAATGGTAGGCAGGATTTTATGTTTCTCCGTCGTGGCCAGGATGAAGATGACATGTGCGGGTGGCTCCTCCAACGTCTTCAGGAAGGCATTGAAGGCAGCTGTTGACAGCATGTGAACCTCGTCAATAATGAAAACCTTGTACTTGCCTACCTGCGGCGGGATGCGCGTCTGCTCCATCAGCGTCTTGATGTGCTCCACGCTATTGTTGGATGCAGCATCGAGCTCAAAGATGTTAAACGAGCGTTGTTCGTTGAACGCTTGACAGCTTTCACACTGTCCACAAGCCTCACCGTTCTCCGTGGGCGACATACAGTTGATGGCCTTCGCAAAGATGCGTGCACAGGTGGTCTTACCCACACCTCGTGGTCCGCAGAAGAGGTAAGCATGAGCCAGTTTTCCGCTCTTCACGGCATTTTTCAGCGTAGTAGTCAGTGCCTGTTGTCCCACCACCGTATCGAAGGTGACAGGGCGATATTTACGGGCCGAAACAATATATTCTTCCATATTTTATATAATTGTGACTGCAAAGGTACGAAATAATTCATAATTCATAATGCATAATTCATAATATTTTTGTAATTTTGCAAGCGAAAAGTGAAATTGGTATGAAGAAGATGAAATCTTTGCTACTACGTATCTGGCATGTCCCAGGATTGAAGTACGTCTTGGTAACCGTTTTGGCGGTGGTGCTGATAGGTTTTGTTGACGAGAATAGCGTATGGCATCACATGCGTAACACGCAACGTATCAGCGAACTGGAGGGCGAGATAGAGAAGTACGACAACCTGAACAAGAAGAATCAGGCTCGGATACGTGAACTGGACAGCAATCCGAAGGCTATTGAGAAGATAGCCCGTGAGCGTTATTTCATGAAGACTGACGACGAGGACATCTTCGTGCTCAGCGACGATCTGGAGGAGGAACAGAATGCGACAGCTGAGTAACGTGGAGTCGGCCCTTCTGCTGTTGGGTGGACTGCTGATGGTCGTAGGTTCTGGTGCGAGCCTGTTTCTGCAGTCTTGGGCGCCCTATGTGTTTGCCCCAGGTTCCGTATTGTTTGTGGCCATGCAGTTGCGCCAGCGTTATGAGGGTAGCAATTTCGTGATTCGCCGTCTGCGTCGCATCCTGATCATTAGCGATGTGTTGTTTCTTGTGGCAGCTTTACTGATGTTTGCCAACGAGGGAAATTTTCTGGGCATCCAGTATCTTTCCTATATAAAATATGTACACAACAACTGGATTGTAGTGTTGTTGGTGGCAGCCATATTGCAACTCTATGCCAGCCACAGAATAGCCAACGAACTGGAGAAAGACGCAAAAAATGCTAAATAATTGCTCAAATGTTTTAAAATGAGCAAATATTTTTCCTTATTTCGCGAGAACATTGTACATTTGCAATCGATTTCAAAATAAAAGAACGTTATCGATTGTCTATGAACAAGATTCTATACGCGTCCCTCATGGTAGCTTTGCTTACCTCATGTGCCAGTTCTTATAATGTCACTGGCTCATCATCATTGTCTGCCCTTGATGGGAGCAAACTCTATCTGAAAGCTCTGAAGTCAGGCGAAGTCCGTAATATCGACTCCTGTGACGTTGTGCATGGCGAGTTCCATTTTGCCGGATTGTTGGATACAGTTCGTGTGGCTGACCTCTTTATGGACGACGAGGTGCTGTTGCCTGTTGTACTGGAAGAGGGTGACATTCAGGTGAAGATAGGTCCTGCTGGTCCCAGCGTGGGTGGAACACCTTTGAACGACAGCCTCTATAAGTTCCTGGATAAGCACAACCAGCTGATCAGTCAGATGAACGAGTTGGGCCACAAGCAAAACCAGATGATTCTGGAGGGAATCGATGAAGACTCCATTGCAGAACAGTTGAATGCCGAAGCTGCACGGATTACTGCCGAGGAAGACGACCTGGTGACGAAATTCATTGAGGATAACTTCGATAATGTACTTGGTCCTGGCGTATTCAGAATGATAGTCAGTCAGTATCGTTTCCCCATACTTACCCCTCAGATAGAGTATATCATGTCGAAGGCTACGGATACGTTCAAGAAAGACCGTTTCGTGAGGGAATACTATGCAACTGCTCAGGAGAACGAAGAGCGTATGAACGGTCTGAAAGAACCAGCAGGAGCAGCACCAGTACAAGCACAAGCTCCAGCTCCAGCGCAGTTGCCCACAGACTCCTTGATTCCTCAGACTCCTGCTCCGTTGACCAACGTTCCTAAGCCATGAGACTGCTGATTAAGGGAGGACATATCGTCAACGAAGGACGAACCTCAGACGGTTTTATCGTCATTGAGGACGGCAACATTATTGAGATTACCAAACAACAGCCCGAGGCATCGTTTGATGAGACGATTGATGCCTCGGGTTGTTACGTGTTGCCAGGTGTGATAGACGATCACGTACATTTCCGTGAACCTGGACTGACAGCAAAGGCCGACATTGACACAGAGAGCCGTGCTGCTGCTGCAGGTGGTGTGACGAGTTATTTCGATATGCCCAACTGCGTGCCTCAGACAACCACGCTGGAGGCGCTGGAAGAGAAATTCGCGCTGGCCCGCGAGAAAAGCCACGTCAACTATTCGTTCTTCTTTGGTGCTACCAACGACAATTGCGACCTTTTTGCCCAATTGCCATCTGAGCGCATTCCTGGCGTGAAATTGTTTATGGGTTCTTCGACAGGCAATATGCTGGTTGACAGACAGGAGGCGTTGGAGCGTATCTTTAAGACTTGCAAGCTGCCCTTGATGGCGCATTGTGAGGATACAGATATCATCAACCGCAATATGGAGGAGGCCAAGAAGGCTTGGGGCGAAGATCCTCAGGTTGGCTTGCATGCGCTGATTCGTAGTGAGGAGGCCTGTCTGGCATCTTCGCGTAAGGCTGTAGAACTGGCCAAGAAATACGGCACCCGCCTGCACGTTGCCCATGTCTCTACCGCCGAAGAGCTTGAGTTGATTCCCATTGACCATTCACCATTGACCATTGCCTATTCTTCTAAAGCGCAGCCAATGTTCAATGTTCAATGTTCAATGTTCAATAAAATTACCGCTGAAGCCTGCGTGGGCCATCTTTATTTCACCCAGCTCGACCACGAGCGCCTTGGAGCAAAAATCAAGGTGAACCCCTCTATCAAGACTCCCGTCGACCAGTTTATGTTGCGTGAAGCCTTGAACGACGGACGTATTGCCGTGGTAGCTACCGATCATGCTCCCCACTTGTTGGAGCAGAAGCAGGGCGGATGCGTGAAGGCTGCCTCAGGAATGCCGATGATTCAGTTCTCGCTGGTCACCATGTTGGAACTGGTGGATGCCGGAGTGCTGTCGATAGAACGACTGGTAGAGCTGATGTGTCACAATCCTGCCCGGTTGTTTGGTGTCCGTCAGCGTGGCTTCCTTCGTAAGGGTTATCGTGCTGATATCACCATCGTTCGTCCTAAGTCGCCTTGGACAGTTACGAAAGACCTCATCGAGAGCAAGTGTAAGTGGAGTCCGATGGAGGACCATACCTTCAATTGGAAGGTAGAGCGTACCTTGTGTAATGGTCACTCTGTCTATGCCAACGGACAAGTGAATACTCATATTGTTGGAGAAGAAATCCGTTTTAATCATTCCGAGTTATGATAGCCCGTTATGCCATTCCTTTTTTCTTTCTGATGGGACTCATTGTAGTTCCTCTGGTCCTTTCACTCTTATGCCGTTGGCTCATGCCACGCAAGCATTGGAAGAAAGGTGCCTTCGCGTGTACATTAATTATATGGGCCTTGGTGCTCTATGGCCATTTCGTGGTCTTCCAGTCGTTTGAGGTGCATCGCTACACCTTCGCCTCAGCCGACCTGCCCAAGGCTTTCGACGGTTATCGCATAGTGCAGTTCAGCGACGCCCATGTGGGTTCGCAGTCAAATAGTCCTGAGGGCATGTTGCAGCGTGCCATTGACAGTATCAACGCGCTCAAGCCTGACGTGATTGTCTTTACAGGCGATTTGGAAAATCTGCATCCCGACGAACTGCAGGAGCATACAGCATTGCTCAAACAACTGCATGCCAAGGATGGCGTCTATAGCATTATGGGTAATCACGACTATCCCACCTATCTTGACTGTGACGAAGCCACCAAAGCCCGTCTTGTCACCCAGACAGAACAGACAGAACGGCAGTTTGGATGGCGCCTATTGCTCAACGAGCGTACCATTATTCGTCGCGATTCTGACTCCATCGTCATTGCCGGTATGGAGAACTGGGGCAAGGTGAAACGCATGCCTCGCAAGGGTGATGTCAAGAAGACATTGGCGGGCATCCGTGACAATGCCTTTGTTGTGATGCTTCAGCACGACCCAACCTGTTGGCGAGAGAAAATTCTGCCTGAGTGTAAGGCTCAACTGACGCTTAGTGGACATACCCACGGCGGACAGTTCGAAGTCTTTGGCTGGTCACCGGCTGCACTCTCGTACGACGAATGGGGAGGCTGGACCTATGAGGGCGACCGTGGCATTTTTGTGTCTACAGGATTGGGCGCACTCATTCCTTTCCGCTTAGGTTTCCCTGGCGAGATTGCGGTCATCACACTTAGAAGTAAGAATTGATATGAGGATTCTATATTGTATTTATCAGGTTTTTATTGCTATTCCCGTCACCATTGTGATGACCATCTGGACAGCATTCCTGGTGGGCGTAGGATGCACGTTGGGCGATGGTCACTATTGGGGCTATTACCCTGGTCGTTGGTGGGCGCGAACCATCACGCGTGTGTTCCTGTTGCCTGTCAAGGTCGAGGGGCGCGAACAGTTGGAACCCAACCAGTCGTATGTCTTTGTGTCCAACGCTTCCTGGGTCGTAACTTCAAGTGGATGATGAAGTATCAGATCAACAAGATTCCCTTCGTGGGCTATGCCTGCCAGAAGTCACATCAGATCATGGTCGACAAGCGTGGGGTGGGGAAGGTGCGTCATACCTACGAGGCTGCACGTCATATTCTGAAGACTGGCAACTGTAGCGTGGTGGTGTTTCCTGAGGGTGCCCGCTCGTTTACTGGCCATATGGGCGCGTTCAAGAAGGGTGCCTTCGCATTGGCTGACGAACTGCAACTGCCCGTTGTGCCACTGACCATCAATGGCTCGTTCGACGTGATGCCTCGCATGAAGGACTGGCATTTTGCCACGTGGCATCCCCTGTCGCTGACCATCCATCAGCCCGTCTATCCCATTGGGCAGGGCGCACAAAACGTCCAGGCCACAATGAATCAGGCCTACGACTCGGTGATGTCGGCCTTAGCACCTGAATACCAGGGATTTGTGGATAATCCTGACCAGTAAGCCCGTGTGCGAAGGTTCCCCCTTCGTTATTAGTTGATAATCTCAGGATACTTCCGCGTCCAGCCATCCCAGCGCAGACGCATGACACCAAAGAATGCCTCGCCAAAGATGCCACCCGACATCTTCGAGACACCCTCGCGACGATTGACAAAGATGACGGGAACCTCCTTAATCTTAAAGCCAATCTTATAGGCGGTGAACTTCATCTCAATCTGGAAGCCATAGCCCTTGAAGCGAATTTTGTCCAGCTCGATGGTCTTGAGCACGCGACGCTTGTAGCATTTGAAGCCCGCAGTAGTGTCGTGAACCTTGAAACCAGTAACCACTCGCACATACTTTGAGGCAAAATAGCTCATCAGCACGCGCCCGATAGGCCAGTTCACCACGTTCACACCACTCACATAGCGACTGCCAATGGCCACGTCGTAACCCTCATCAGCACAAGCTGAATACAATCGAGGCAGGTCGTTGGGATCGTGACTGAAGTCGGCATCCATCTCGAAGATATAGCCATAGTCGCGTTCCAATGCCCACTTGAATCCAGTGATGTAGGCCGTACCCAAGCCCAGCTTGCCACTACGCTCAAGGATAAACAGCCGGTCGCTGAACTCCTCCTGCGCCATCATTCCCTTCACAATAGCTGCTGTGCCGTCAGGAGACCCGTCGTCAATCACCAGAATATGGAAACATTTCTCCAGTCCGAACACGGCCCGGATGATCTTCTCGATGTTCTCCTTCTCGTTATACGTAGGTATGATAACGATGCTGTCGCTTGCGTGCATTTGTCCTTATTTTATTATTTCCGTTGCAAAATTACAAAATTTCTCCTAACTCCAAGCCATAACACCGTTTTTTTTTAATATTTATTTGGAACTTTCGAAAATATTGCCTATATTTGCAGCGAGTAAACATCACAACTATGGTTATGACAACGCAGGAGATGATTCAACAGATAGCTGACTACTTCCAGACACAACCCGTCTTGGTCTTGAAGGTTTGGCTTTTCGGCTCTTTTTCGCGAGGAGAAGAGCACGAAAACAGCGATGTTGACTTGCTGATTCTTCCTGACAAGTCGCAGCATTTCAGCCTTTTCACTTTGAGCGGGATGTATGAGGACTTAAAGAACCTCTTGGGACGTGATATAGACTTGATAACGGACGGAGGTCTGATGCCTTTTGCCCGTGAAAGTGCAGATCGTGATAAAATCCTTATATATGAGAGAGCCGCGTAACGATCCCAAGCGCCTCAAGGATATCCTGCAGGCAATAGACACGATTTTCCAGTATGTGGATAATCGTGATATGAAGACATTCCTTGCGGACAAGAAATCATATCATGCTGTCATCTATAATATTATGATTATGGGCGAGGCAGCCAATATGCTTACTTTTGAATTCCGTGAGGCCCACCCAGAAACC
>ONMN01000083.1 GCA_900318885.1 uncultured Prevotellaceae bacterium
ACACGCGCATGAGAGCTTGGAAAGACGTAAATCGTCTGAACTCGTTGGAAAAACAACAAGTTCAGACAGGTCTATCATGTTTAGCGGACAACAATAATACTTATTACCTGTCAGTTCGGACTTTCCAACAATTCTATCCAGGCAAACACTATCTGTGGTGCCATGCAGGAAGCCTTCGGATGGTCGCCTGCATGGGTAGGATTGGTGTTAGCGACCTTAGGCTTGATCATCGTCTTTGGCGGCATCCAGCGCATTGCGATGGTTTGCGGTGTCCTTGTGCCGTTGATGGCTCTGGGATATTTGTTGCTGGCTATCGTGATTGTCGTGATGAATATCGAGCTGGTTCCTCACGTTTTCAAGGTCATCGTGTTCGACGCTTTTGGTATCGAACAGGTTGCTGGAGGCGGTATCGGAGCAACGATTATGTATGGCGTGAAGCGAGGCTTGTTTTCGAACGAGGCTGGTGAGGGTAGTGCGCCCAACGTGGCTGCAACGGCATCTACGACGCATCCCGTCAAACAGGGGCTTATTCAGGCGCTGGGCGTGTTTACCGACACCCTGCTGGTTTGTTCCTGTACGGCCTTTATCATCCTCATTAGCGGGCTTTACAGCGTGCCAGAACTGAATGGTATTGCCCTCACACAGTCGGCTTTGCAGTCGGAGGTGGGTGCCGCAGGACCAGTGTTTGTGGCCATTGCCATCTTCCTCTTCGCCTTTTCCAGCATCATCGGCAACTATTATTACGGTGAGGCGAATATCCGTTTTATCACACCGAATACGACGATAATGACCGTTTATCGCATCTTTTCTGCTGGCGTGATGGTCATCTTTGGAGCTATTGCCAGTTTCGAACTTGTCTGGAACATCGTCGACTTCTTCATGGCCTTCCTCACGGCCTGCAACCTCATTGCCATCGTCCTCCTTGGTCGCTACGCCTTCCGTCTGCTCGACGACTACCGCAGTCAGAAGCGTCAGGGCATCAAGGAACCCACATTCCATCGCAGTCAACTGCCCGAACTCGAATCCGAACTCGAATGCTGGGAATAATTACAAATTGTCTTATTCACAGTTTCACAGTTTCACAGTTTTATTTTTAAGGGGTACCCCCTTTTTATAGTCTATTTTATATATACTTATTTATATATATTAATAAATATTAACACCCCCCATGCAGGTCTAAACGCCCCAGGGCTCAAAAAAGAAACTGTGAATTGTGAATCTGTGAAGATTTGGGTTGCTTAGCTCCCTCACTATAAAAATTTATTCCCTGCCTAGGGAATTTTTGCGCGCTGCTTAGGGAAATAAAATTCCCTCCCTGGGAATAAACAGCTTACTTCCGCTAAACAGGCGGTTTAGTTCCTTTGGATTGCCTGCTTACTTCCCAAGGGCGGTTTGCTTACTTCCCAACGATAGCCTGCTTACTTCCCAAGGGCGGTTTGCTTACTTCCCAACGAAAGAAATGCGCCTCCACAGACGGGAAGCGCATTGTATAAATATTTAATTCGGTCTGATTTAGAGAGCGAACTTGTAACCTACGGAGAACATGAAGACACTGTTGTGGCTCTTCTTGTTACGTGCATCATCTTTCCAAGTATTTGTCAGACCCCAGTTGTAACGAGCGTCGAATACGAAGCTAGCGTACTCATAAGAAACGCCGATGGGAATTGACAGATCAACCTTGTTGCAAGCGTCCTTGATGTCACCATCAACTGTGATACCACCATTAGAATACTTCTCCTTAGCGTTAACCAGGAAACCAGGCTGAACACCAACCTTTACAGCAAATCCCTTGAACAGATAAGCATTGGCCAGAATGGGGATGTTAATATAGTCAAGAGTTGTCTTATAATCTGAAACATCCTTGTTCTTGCAACCCTGCATAGAGTAAAGAACACCAGCAGAAACGCCAAATGTCTCGGTGATACCATACTCAGCCTCAACACCAGCAGCAAAACCTACCTTAATCTTACCATCGTAGTTGGTAATGTTAGGAAGGGTCATACCAACCATTGGTTTCAGCGTAAACTGACCGACTTCGTTCTGTGCAAATGCGCCCATGCTCATCAGCATCATGGCGGCAATCATCATTAGCTTTTTCATAATTATTTGTTTTAGTTAATAAAAAAATGATTTATCGGTGGCAAATATCGGAAAAATATCTGAAAGTTCCAAATTTTTACCCAATTATTTCTATTTCAAAACAAAAAAATGCGTCTCCGCAAGCGGGAAACGCATTATATAAATATTAAATTCGTTGTCTGAATTAGAAGTTGTAGTAGAGACCGAAGGTCAGGTTGTTGCCATCGAGGTCGAAACCGAAGGTGTTTGTAGCCTTAGCTCCATCTACGTCAAGCTTGTCATACTGGTAACCGAGGAAACCGAAGTGAGTAACGAAGCTGAGCTTGTCGTTGAGGTTAACAGCAACACCGGGCTTTACACCTACACCGGTTGAGGTTAACAGCAACACCGGGCTTTACACCTACACCGAAAGAATTGCTCTTCAGACCATCAGCATCAGCATGAGCATAGTCAACAGTACCGTCAACGAATACGTTAATCTTGTCGAGCTTAACGAAAGTGTAACGAGCATAGGGAGCAATCTCGAAAACCTTGTTCTTAACCTTTACACCGTTAATCTTGGTCTGGTTCTCACCGTAACCGAGAGCGATACCTACTGCCCAGTTCTCGTCGAGATTGTAACCAATCTCAGGAAGGATCTTGATGGTAGTCTCGCTATTACCATCGTTAGAGCTGGTCTGGAAACCAATACCGCCACCAACGTAAACCTGAGCGTTTGCTGTCAAACCAATCATTGCAACAAGTGCAAGAGCAAAAATCTTCTTCATAATCTTTTTTCTATTTTTAATTATACTTTGGTGCACTTTCGAGCACCGTTATCTTGAAATCGGGGGCAAATTTAGATAATTTTTTTTAAAGTTCCAAATTTTTAACCAATTATTTGCTTTTTTAATACAAAAAATGCGCTTTCGCAGGTAGAAAGCGCACTATTTTGTTAATTTTCAGATGCTTATTTAGTATTAATGGGAATCTTGTAGCCCACGGTGATAGAGAACCATGAGTGTTTAGCACTTCCGGGGTTATCAGCTTTAGATACACCGAAATTATAACGGGCATCAATGACAAAATTAGAATATTCATACGAGGCACCTACAGGGAAGGAAAAATAAAAGCCATTTGCGTCATCATTGGTTCTGTCGTCAATCTTTGCAGAGAGTTTGATGCCTGGTTGCATACCAGCCTTAATGGCAAGTCCTGGATAAACATAGTAATTGGCGAGAATAGGAATGTTGAGGTAATCGTATTTGTATGAACTATACTCTGAATCAGAAGATTTCTCTCCCTGCATAGAATACAGTAAACCAGCTGTAATGGAAAAATTTTTAGCGAAACCGTATTCTCCTTCTACACCAGCAACAGCACCAATACGTGTTTTTGCAGTTCTCATATTGGTCATTGTCGCAATATTCACACCTGCCATTGGTTTCACGGTAATCTGTCCAATTTCGTTTTGTGCAAATGCGCCCATGCTCATCAGCATCAGGGCGGCAATCATCATCAGTTTTTTCATACTTTTTATTATTTAATGTTTATTATTTCTTGTATCATAGTCCTCTGGCCTTGAGCAGACTCGACGCATCGGGCTGGGCCATACCAGTAAAGTCGGTGAACATCTGCATCAGGTCACCCGTATTACCCCTGCTCAGAATCTTGTCACGTAAATCCTGACCAGTCTCAGGCTTTAGGGCACCACACTTGGCAAAGACGTCGGCAATGTTTACTGCCAACACCTCCGTCCACAGATAACTATAATAGCCGGCTGCATAGCCCCCACCCCATACATGATTGAAGTAACTGGTGTGATAGCGTGGCGGAATCGGAATAAAAGGATTCAGAAGTCCCACCTTACGCAATGACTCTGTCTCGAACTCCATGGCCTTGTCAACTGTGGGAATATCCTTCGAGGCGAGCATGTGCCAAGCCAAGTCAACACAGGTGGCAGCAAGGTTTTCACCCAGAGCATAGCACGGTTGGAAGTTGATGCTCTTGAGCATGCGCTCCTTCAGGTCGGCAGGCATGGGGTCACCCGTCTTGTAATGGTGCGCATAGTGGTCGAAAACTTCTGGAATCGAGGCAAACGACTCATTAAACTGCGAAGGCATCTCCACAAAGTCGCGAGCTACACTGGTACCACTCAGACGGTTGTACTGACAGTTGGAGAGCATACCGTGCAAAGCGTGACCAAACTCATGGAACATCGTAGTCACCTCGTCCCAGGTAATCAGCGAGGGCTGACCCTCAGGAGCCTTGGCACTATTACATACATTAAATATAATAGGCAACTGGTTCCACTGACGGCTCTGTTTCTGAAAACCATCCATCCAGGCGCCACCACGTTTCGTAGGACGACGATAATAGTCACCATAGAAGAGGCCGAGCGTCTTACCATCCTTATCTATCACCTCAAAGGCTTTCATGTCAGGATGATAGGTCGGAATATCTGTACGCTCCTTGAACGTAAGGCCATACACGCGATTGGCTGCATAGAAGACGCCATTCTGAAGCACGCTGTCGACAGTGAAGTAGGGCTTTACCTCGTCATCACTCACGTTGAGCAATTCCTTCTTCATCTTGGCAGAATAGTAGAAATAGTCGTAGGCCTGTAACTGGAATTCGGCACCCTGGCTTTTGCGGGCAAAGTCTTCGATAGCCTTGGTCTCGGCATCAGCCTTGGGCACATAGGCCTTAATCAGGTTCATCAGGAAAGCATAGACATTCACTGGGGTCTTGGCCATCGTATTCTCCAGTGAATAGGCGGCGTAGTTAGGATAACCCATGATCTCAGCCTTCTCGGCACGCAGCTTGGCAATCTCGCAGACAAGGGGGAAAGTATTGTATTTGCCTGTACCGTCAGCACGATGGACAGAAGCCTCGAACACCTTTTTGCGCAACTCGCGATTGTCGAGACTGGCAAGGAGGGGTTGCTGGGTGGTATTTACAATGACGATGGCATACGGAGCCTTGCCTCCTCTGCTCTCGGCGTCCTTCTTACACTGAGCGATATCGGCTTCACTCAATCCTGCCAATTCTTCCTCCTTATCGACCCACACCAAGGCATCGTTGGTAGCAGCTTGTAGGGAGTCGCCCCACTGTTGCTGAAGTTCGGAGATACGCAGATTGATTTCTTTCATGCGAGCCATCTTGTCGTCTGACAACAGGGCACCCTTGCGCACGAAATCCTTATAGATTTCTTCGAGTAACTTCTTGTCCTCGCCCTGAAGCGATTCATACTGGGTGTCGTAAACCTTCTTGATGCGCTCGAAGAGGGGCTTGTTGAAGGATATCTCATTTTCAAGGTCGGTGAGCAAAGGCTGTACGGTCTTCTCTATCTCGCCAATCTCGTCCGTCTTGTCGGCTTCCGTCAAAGCGAAGAATACGCGACTTACACGATCAAGCATACGTCCGCTGTTCTCGTAAGCAAGGATAGTATTCTCAAATGTAGCCGAATCACTGTTTTCAATGATTTGCTTAATTGCCTCACGATTCTGCTCTATCGCTTTCAGGAAAGCTGGCATATAGTCCGTCACCTGAATCTTGCTGAAGTCTGGGGCTCCAAACGGCAGTTCGCTCTCCGCTAACAATGGATTCTCACGTTGTGTCTGCTCACAGGCAGTAAATGACATCATCATAACCGATGCAATGCTTAATGTTAGAATGGTCTTTTTTATCATTTCTCGTCTTATTATAGCTTTCGGACGACAAAGGTACTAATTTAGTTACAAACCACCAAGTTTTTCGTCTTTTTTATAAATAATAATGTAAGATGATGAAACGTTTTAGTGTCTTTTTTCTCTTGCTGACCGTTTTTTTGACGGTCTCAGCACAGCAAAAAGTGTATATATCCACATCGTTCCATGAACCTGCAACAGACGGATTGAGGTTCATATACAGCTATGACGGTTGGAACTGGCAACAGATTGACGGCATTTGGTTGCGCCCTGAGGTGGGACAACAGAAAGTGATGCGTGATCCTTCGATAATCCGTACGCCCGATGGGATGTTTCATCTCGTGTGGACTAGCAGTTGGCGAGGGGATAGGGGTTTTGGCTACGCCTGTTCGAAAGACTTGGTGCATTGGAGTGAGCAGCGTTTCATCGAGGTAATGACAGATACGACAACGGTGAATGTATGGGCACCAGAACTCTTTTGGGATGATGTCAAGCAACAGGCTGTTATCGTATGGGCTTCGTGCATTCCTGGTAAATTCCCTGACGGACAGGAGGAACACAAAAACAATCATCGTTTGTATTATACTACCACAAAGGACTTTAAGAAGTTCACACCTGCCAAACTCATGATAGAACCAGGCTTCTCGTGTATCGACGCAACACTGGTGAAACGAGGCAAGAACGACTATGTGATGGTGCTGAAGGACAACACCCGCCCTGAACGTGACATCAAGGTGGCATACGCTAAATCACCTTATGGTCCTTGGTCGAAAGCCTCAGAACCATTTACTGGTAAGATGATGGAAGGGCCGACAGTGTTAAAACTCACCTCTCACCTCTCACCCCTCACCTCTTACAAGGACGGTTGGCTTATCTACTACGACCGTTATCAATTGAAGGATTTTGGTGCCCATTTTACCAAGGACTTTGTGACTTTCGAGGATGTCTCCGATAAAGTCAGCGTCCCTGATTTGCACAAGCACGGCACCATCTTTGAGGCTGATGAAACCATTCTCAACGGACTGTTGAATGCACGGAAGGTACATTATACTGGCAAGACACTCAGCAATCCCAATCGGCACGATGGCGGTCTGTCGCCTGTTGTTGGGGTGCATAATATCCAGATTCTGCGAGCCAATCGCGAACATCCATCTGAGGCCAATGGCAATGGTTGGACCTATAACCATCAACCCGTGATGGCGTATCATAACGACCAGTTCTACGTTCACTACCTTTGCGACCCCAAGGATGAGCATGTGCCACCTTCACATACGATGTATCAAACCTCGAAAGACGGTTATACCTGGAGCAATCCACAGATTCTCTTTCCAGAAGTACAGGTGCCTGAAGGTTTTCAGAAGCCCAATCGTCCAGAGAAGGCTCACGACCTCATTGCTATTATGCACCAACGTGTGGGCTGGTATGTCTCGAAGAGCGGACAACTCTGGGCACTCGGCAACTACGGCGTGGCTTTTGACAAAAAGGACGACCCCAACGACGGCAATGGTCTTGGACGCGTGATTCGTGAGGTAAGAAAAGATGGCACATTAGGCCCCATATACTTTATCTATCTAAACTCTAGTTATTCTAGAACTTCTAGAAACTCTAAAGATATCTTCCCCTACTATACCAAAGCCCCAAAAGACGTAAAAGCCGCCTGCGAAGAAATACTGGCTAACCCCCGCTATCGGATGCAATGGGTAGAGGAAGCTGATAGGAACGACCCGCTGATTCCGTTTCACAAAGAGTATAAGGCCTATTGCGACTATACTTTGCCCGATGGCCAGATTGCCTCCCTTTGGAAACATGCTCTCACCTCGACTTCTGCGGATGGTGGCCTGACGTGGGCACAACCTGTTGAGCGAGCCAAGGGTTTTGTAAACAGCAATGCAAAGATTTGGGGACAGCGACTGACGGATGGCACTTATGCTACCGTTTATAATCCCTCAGAATATCGTTGGCCATTGGCTATCAGCCTTTCCAAGGACGGCTATGAATATACCACGCTGAATCTTGTGCAAGGCGAAGTTCCCCCTATGCGCTATGGTGGCAACTACAAGTCGTATGGTCCTCAATATGTTCGAGGCATCCAGGAAGGTAACGGCATTCCTAAGGACTCAGACCTTTGGGTGGCTTACTCTATGAATAAAGAGGATATGTGGGTGGCTCATATCCCTGTGCCCGTACAGACAGAGGCGCATAGCCACGCCGATGGCACCGAGTTCAGAGTGGGCGAGATTTCGGATCTCGCCACCTGGAACATATACTCCCCCGTGATGGCCCCCGTTTCATTGAACGATGGCTGGCTCACCCTGTCTGATAGCGACCCCTTCGACTATGCTCGCGTGGAGCGCAAGATACCAGCAACAAAGGAACTGAAGGTTGCTTTCGACCTAAAAGCAGGACAAAACAATCATGGCCTCCTGCAGATTGAGTTCTTGGATGCTCATGGTACTGCCTGTTCACGTATCGAACTAACAGATGAAGGTCAGATGCGTTGCAAGGGTGGAGCTCGCTATGGCGGTCTGGGCAAATATGAGGCCGACAAGACTTATCATATCGAAGCCATACTCAGCGTCTCGAAGCGTATGATTGAGGTTTATATTGATGGCAAGAAGGCAGGCCAGCGAATGTTCTTTGCCCCCGTGGAGAGTATCGAGCGTGTGATGTTCCGAACTGGTTCCGAACGCCGTTTCCCAGATGTTGACACCCCTGCTGATTGGGACGACACCCTTGAAAATGCTGGCGCCACAGACCCAGAGTCGACTTTCGCCATTGCCGCCTTTTCCACTACTCCTGTCAGTGTGCTCAGCGGTTTGCCCGCTGAGACTCCCGCTTTCCTCCGCTACGACGACTACAAACACTACGTCGATTACTTCAACACGATGGAGCCGGAAACCATCGTGCAGGCCATTCCCAACGCAAAAGCGTGGGACTGGATGACGCAGAACATTCCCCTCTTCGATTGTCCTGACCGCGGCTTCGAGGAGATGTGGTATTTCCGCTGGTGGACATTAAGGAAGCATATTAAGCAGACACCCGTAGGCTATGCTATGACGGAGTTTTTGGTACCACGTTCCTATGCTGATCAGTACAATCTGATTGCCTCTGGAGTGGGTCATCATATCCACGAGAGTCGTTGGCTTCGCGACACTACCTATCTTGACCAGATTATGAATACGTGGTATAAGGGTAACGAGGGCAAACCCATGAAGAAAATTGCGAATTATTCCTCATGGATGGCGCATTCGCTATGGGGTCGTTATCTGGTGGATGGGCGCAAGGATTGGATTATCTCTATGTTGCCTTCATTGGAGTGGGAATACAACCACTGGGAGACGACACATACTCGCGAGGGAGGCCTCTATTGGCAAGCCGATGTGCAGGATGCGATGGAAGAAACCATCTCTGGCGGTCGCAAAAAAAAGTACCTGCGCCCCAGCATCAATGCCTACATGTATGGCAATGCATATGCCATCGGCAAGATCTTTGCGCTTGCCGATTCTGTCGGCAAGTCCCGCATCTACTTCGCCAAAGCCGAAGACCTCAGCGAAAAGGTACACGCAAAACTATGGAACGAGCAACACCAGTTCTTTGAGACCCATCGTATCGATTCCAGCGCCAACGTTCGCGAGGCCATTGGCTTCCT
Source organism: uncultured Prevotellaceae bacterium (assembly GCA_900318885.1). Lineage (GTDB taxonomy): Bacteria > Bacteroidota > Bacteroidia > Bacteroidales > Bacteroidaceae > Prevotella. The sequence goes on from ONMN01000083.1 coordinate 9,397, forward strand.
GCCTTGGTACACCCACATGGCCTATGATGAACCGAAATACAGTGTCGCATGGCTTCAGGCTGGCGACCCAGAAGGTTTCTCTGCCCCTTATGGACAGACCACTGCAGAGCGTCGCCATCCCCTATTCCGCACTCATGGCACAGGCAAGTGTGAGTGGGATGGTGCCGTATGGCCCTTTGCCACCAGTCAGACGCTGACAGCTATGGCCAATTTCATTAACGACTACACCAATGTGCCCAGCGGTTTTCCCACTGGGGCTCCCGACTCCCTGTATTTTGCTGAGCTCGAGAAATACATGCAGAGCCAGCACATGCGCGGCAAACCCTATATCGGCGAATATCTCGACGAGACGACGGG
>ONMN01000071.1 GCA_900318885.1 uncultured Prevotellaceae bacterium
GTCGATTTAGCACCTATTCGCGAACAGATGGTAAAGTATTTAGATGAACTTAAAGATAATGTTGAACCCTAAAAACGATGATGCCTATGGGCTGAGAGAGAAATATAAAAAAGACATAAGGACATATTGACATATTGGGTGTCATCGACCTCCGGGTCGCTTTGCACCTTCAGGTCAAAGAATATCCGCTTTTAGATTCTTGTTCCTGAAAATCGGCAAAATTTTCAAAGAATGTTTCAAGATCTGAAGTAGGAGTTCACGCCAGCAGGCGTGGGCATTTACTCGTTTAAGAAACATAGGTGTTTGCCGATACCTCAGGAACGTAGACGAAGTACTTGTCCACGTTTTCTTTTTGTGTGCTTCAAGCAAATCATTTAAAACTTATAACATAAATAGTAACAAACGTAAAAACAAAAACGTATGAAAGCAAAAATCGTATTTTTACTGGCAGCATTTTTGATGCTGTTTAGTGTAAGTGCAAATGCACAAAGTGGCGGAACACCTATTAAGGGTGACGTAAATGAAGACGGTGTGGTTGACATTGCCGACATCAATGCCATTATCGACATAATGAAGAATGGCGGAGGAACAGGTGGAGAGACAAAATACTATTGGTATGTAGGGATAATATCACCAACTGACCCGAATAACCCTGATGAGAATACAGGTAACAATAAATGGACACAATTAACATCTAAACCAGAATCTTTAACAATATATGCAGGACCACAAATGCCACCTGAAGTATGGTATATAGCAATACCTCATTCATATAATTTCCAAGCATATGATTCAACAGGGTCAGCTCCTGACTCAGCAGCATATACAAAATCACAAGTAACTATAGCTGGAACACAATATGATTTATTTACTGGAACTGGTAGAGCACCAGCAGTAAATGCAATATTCAAAAAATAAAAACTATGAATATAAGAATACTAAATACTGTCATTGGGCTACTGACATTTATTGGAAGTGCAAACGCCCAGACGCTTTCGGTAGCGTCGGTTGAGGCGACAGCGGGCGAACAGAAGACGCTGACCGTCAAATTGTCGGATGCTGCATCTGCAACAGCATTGCAGTTCAATATGTCGCTGCCTGCCAATGTGACCATCAACGAAAGCGGATGTGCACTCGGCAATGCCGCTTCGAACCATACGCTGAGAGTCAGCAGAATGGATAATGGTAATTATCTTTTCGTGATATTTAGCATGGATTTTACAAAACTTAGCAACGGTACATTGCTGACCATTCCTATAATCTTTGCAAACGATGCCATAAGCGGAAACGGGCACCTCTTTACAGTCCGTTCTTCCGCGTCGGATGCTGTCAGCCATCAACATCAGAATGCATCATTTGCTGTTAATGTAAATACGTCTGACATCAAGAATATCAGGACGAACGATATGAAAAATGGCATTATCTACAATGTGAGAGGACAGAAACTGGCCTCGCCACAAAAGGGTATCAACATTATTGACGGACAAAAAGTGTTAGTCAAATAGTTCAAAGAAAAACAACAGACACAAAAATCATTGGAGTCGGAGAGGTTAATCATCTTCTCCGACTTTTTTGTTTTTGGGAAACTGAGAACTTTCGAAGTTTAGATGTTTAGGATTTATAATAATAAAAAGAAAATTATTATTTTTCCTTTGGTTCTTTCCTTGCTTATTCGTAATTTTGCGGCAGAAAAGGGAATGATTATGAAGCAGGTTTTATTATCATTGGCGCTGGCACTGTTGGCGGTGATTGCTTTGGAAGGATGTGCGACGGCTGAAGAGAGGGCAGCAAGGGCTGCTGAGCATGCAGCCAGAGTGAAGGTCGCGCTGACGGAACGGCACTATAAGATTCGTGTTGATCACATGTATCCGACGAGGGGAGGTTCGAAGAGCGTGTCGTCAAGCTATTCGGTGGAGGTGAGGAACGATTCGCTGTTTTCTTATCTACCGTTTTTCGGACGTGCCTATCAGGTGCCTTACGGTGGGGGCAAGGGCCTGAATTTCTCTGAGCGAATAGGCAGCTATCGGGAGTCGGTGGTAAAGAACGGGTGTCGGCATATAGAGATAAACGTGAAGAACAACGAGGATAACTATCTCTATGTGATTGACGTGTTTGACAATGGCAATTCAGACATAGTTGTACAGGCTCAACAACGTGAACGCATTTCGTATTCAGGCGAAATGGTGTTCGAATAAAAAGGAAACGTAGTGTATTGACGATTATGGATAAGATTAAGATTGTAGTTGGTGACATCACCACGTTGAAGGTGGATGCCATTGTGAATGCGGCCAACAGGTCGTTGTTGGGCGGTGGCGGTGTGGATGGAGCAATCCATCGTGTTGCGGGCCCAGGCTTGTTAAAGGAATGTAGGACGCTGGGGGGCTGTCAAACAGGACAGAGCAAGATGACGGATGCCTATAATTTACCTTGCAAAAAGGTTATTCATACTGTAGGGCCTATATGGTATGGAGGCAATCAGCATGAAAGGGAATTGTTGGCGTCGTGCTATGATACGGCCATGCGTCTGGCTGAGGAGAATGGTATTAAGAGCATTGCGTTCTCTTGTATCAGTACGGGCGTCTATGGCTTCCCCAAAGATGAGGCTGCCCGTATTGCCAAACGTGTGCTGAATGAGCATTTACAGAATGGCTATCAAGGGGAAATCATTGTCTGCTGTTTCTCAGAGAATGATGCAAAATTCTATGTTTAAAACATCTGACTGACGCGACGGATGCCGGCCACGAGGGTATCGATTTCTTCTTTCGTGTTATAAAGAGCAAACGAGGCGCGGACAGTGCCGGAGATGCCGAGACGGTCCATCAGCGGTTGGGCACAATGATGACCCGTGCGGACGGCAATGCCCAGGCGGTCGAGCAGGGTGCCCATATCCAAGTGATGGATGTTGCCGACGTTGAAGGAGACGACGGCGTCCTTTGGACATTGAACATTGAACGTTGAACATTGAACATTATCCGTAGGACCGTAGATTTTCATGCCCTTGATGGTTTGCAGTTGTTCCATGCAGTAGCGGGTGAGTTCCTGCTCGTGTTGCTGGATGGCGTCGAAACCAATGGCGTCGATGTATTCTATGGCTTTGGCCAGTCCGTGGGTAGCCACGTAGTCAGGCGTGCCAGCCTCGAACTTAAACGGCAGGCGTTCGAAGGTCGTCCGTTCCCATGTCACCTTGTCAATCATTTCGCCACCGCCCTGATAAGGAGGAAGTTTCTCCAGCCACTCCTCCTTGCCGTATAGCACACCGATACCTGTCGGGCCATACATCTTATGACCGCTGAAAGCAAAGAAGTCACAATCCATCGCCTGCACGTCCACCTTGAAATGAGGCGCACTCTGGGCACCATCGACTAAGACGGGGATGCCGTGTGCGTGGGCTATCTTGATAATGTCAGAAACATTGTTCACGGTGCCCAATACGTTGCTGACGTGAGCTATGCTTACCAACTTCGTTTTAGTTGAAAGTTGAGAGTTGAGAGTTGAAAGATTGAGGCGGCCGTCGTCCGTAATGGGCAGGTGCTTGACCACGATGCCACGCTTCATCGCCTGCAACTGCCATGAGACGATGTTCGAGTGGTGTTCCATCTCCGTTACGAGGACCTCGTCGCCCTCCTTCATCTGGCTCTCGCAGAATGAACTGGCCACCAGATTAATGGCCTCCGTAGTGCCACGCGTAAACACGATTTCCTCCGTCTTGCGGGCGTTGATGAACTGGCGCACTTTTTCGCGTGCCGCCTCGTGCAGATCGGTAGCCTGCTGACTCAGGTAGTGTACGCCACGATGTACATTGGCATTCACGTTCAGGTATTCGTCCCTCATCGCGTCCAGCACCATCAGCGGTTTCTGCGTCGTTGCCGCATTGTCCAGATACACCAATGGCTTGCCGTACACCTCACGGCCTAAAATAGGAAAATCCTCGCGTATTTTTTGAATATCGTATATGTTCATTTTCTCTTTGTTCTCGCTTTTCGCTTGCAAAGATAATACTTTTCTATTGAAGACGAGAAGAAAAACGCAAAAAAGTGACGAGGAATCCTGTCAGGAAGATGACCGTCGTGCCGAGTACGATGGCCAGATAGGGGTGCAGGTGGATGCCTGGCAGATCCCACATGGAAGCCAACGATATCCACGCAATGACCACAATGCCTGCAATACAACCCAGCAGAGCCGCCAGACGATTGATTTTCTGAGGGATGCAGCCCAGCAGGAAGAGGCCGAGCATGCCTCCGCTGAATATCGAGCTGAGCGTCCACCAAGCGTCGATGATGCTTTCTACCGAGAGCATTGCAATAGCCACACAGGCCCCTAACATACCTACGCCAAAGCTGGAAAAGCGGACCACAGCCAACTCTAACTTCTGATGCTTATGATGATCTTCTGGGTCGTGATGGCGCAAACGGTCAGTAACCTTGCGAGCCTTCAGGAAGAAGGGACGCACGTAGTCGGTCAGGATAATCGTAGCGGCAGAGGTGACGGAAGTCGAGACCGTGCTCATGCCAGCGGCAAAGATAGAGGCAATAAGCAAACCACGAAGACCTACGGGCAGACCATTGACAATAAAATACGGGAAGACGTAGTCGGGCTTAGCCTGAATCTCTGCGGGCAAGGGTGCCACGCCTGCCTGATAGTACGAGTAGAGTGCCGAACCAATAAGGAAAAACAGTGCCGAGACTGGGATAAAGAGATAGCCTCCGAAGAGTGCTGAAAACTTCGCGTCCTTGTCCGTTTTGGCTGCATGGTAGCGTTGTACGTAGTTCTGGTCGATACCGTAGTTTTGCAGGTTGATGAAAATGCCGTAGATGAGGCATACCCAGAATGTTGAGGTGGTGAGGTCGCTGGTAAATGCACCTAACGAGAACTTGTTACCCTCAGGACTATTTGCCGCAAGTTCAAAGGTCTGCATAGGTCCCTCTGGCATTGAGAACATCAGAATTCCTAAGCATAGCACGGCTCCACCTATTAATATAATACCCTGTATGGCATCTGCCCAGATGACTGCTTTCAAGCCTCCCATCATCGAATAAATGATGATGCCAATGGACGTGAGAATGATGACGGTGTGCATGTCCCAGCCCATGAGGATATACATCGGTACGGCTAACAGATAGAGTATCGAACCCATGCGTGCAATCTGCGTCAACAGGTAGCATGCCGAGGCATAGAGTCGAGCCCAGGCGCCAAATTTCTCCTCCAAAAACGTATAGGCCGATACGGAACCTGAATGGCGATAGAACGGCACGAAATACTTGGCGGCAAAGTAGGAGGCAATGGGTATGGACAAGGAGAATACAAAGGCGTTCCAATCAGCTGCAAACGCCTTGCCCGGATAGCCGATGTAGGAGATGCTACTGACATAGGTAGCGAAAATAGACATACCCACCACCCAGCCGGGAATAGAATGGCCCGCAGAGGTGAACTCATCGGCGCTGGAGCCTTTCTTGAAGAACGAACAGCCGAAGACGACAACACCCAGCGTGAAGGCGATAAAGACGATGAAATCAATCAGATGCATAGCTTGCCATTCTTGATGGGTAAAGCGTCGAGGGCTGCGCGGATCTTGTCGCGCTCAGGGGCCTCGAACTTATAGAACGGAGAAGCCACGAAATCGTCGTTGATGATACCCAGCAGCGAGAGGGCGCACTTCAAACCTTTCAGGTAGCTGGAGCCGTGACGGCCAACGGTGTATATCGTCGTAGAAATCTGCATGATGAGCTGTTGCAATTCGAGTACGCGGTTGATGTCGCGAGCGGATGCAGCATTGTACATTGCCACATAGAGTTCTGGGAACATATTAGCACCACCGTTGATGCCACCCTGCGCACCTAAGAGCACACATTCGCCTGTAATCTCCTCAGGACCTACGAGCATGGCGAAGTCTGGACGATGCTGCATCTTGTACATCACGCTTTGGAAGTAAACGGCATTGGCACTGGAGTCCTTGAAACCCACGACCTGCTCGTTTTTCGCAATACGGGCAACGGTATCAGGTGCGAAGCTCACCTTGACGTGTGAGGGCATATTATATAAGAACACGGGAAGCGGCAACTGAGGCACCAGCTCTTCATAGAACTGAGCCAGTTCGGGCTGACCCGTTGCAAAGTAATATGGAGGCGCTGAGACAACACCGTCAGCACCATAGTCAGCAGCCTTGCGCGCCAGACGGATGCTCTCCTCAATGCTTGTATCCGTGATACATGCCAACAGAGGCAGACGACCGCGATTGATACGACATGACTCCTTGATCATCTGTTTGCGCACGTCGTATGACAGGCTTTGCTCTTCACCTGTTGTTCCCAAAACGAAGAGTCCGTGTACGCCACCTTCGATGAGGTGTTCAATGAGTCGTTCGAGGCTCTCTACGTCGAGCGTCTCGTTATTCTTCAGAGGTGTTACCAATGGTGGTATGATGCCACTCAGGGGCTTCTTGAATCTTGTTTCCATTGTTCTATTAGCTTTTTTAGTTCGTTTTTATTAAGACGGACGGCATATTGTTTTGTCATCTGAGTTTTTTTGCGTAATTTTGCAGACTGAAAGACTGCAAAATTACGCAATGACAGAGAAAACGCTGACATACGACCAACTAGGCATTGTCCCTTCCGACGTTTACGAACAGATGGGCTATCACGGTGTGGAACCAGACGAGGCGACACAGCGTGAAACTCTGCGTCTGATGGACGACGTGCGAGCATGGTTGCGCCCCCAGTTTTGCTTCTTCGTCACACAAGCGTTACCACCCTTTGAAATGGGTAGGATTATCGAACACCAGTTGCAAGGCGCTGAGGCCTACGCCCTGTTTATTTGTACCAGCGGAACGGAATTCGAAGCCTTCCAACAACGATTGAAACAAGAAGGCGATATGGTGCGGGTGTTTATTGCCGACGCGTTAGGGTCGGTGATTGCCGAAAAATGTGCCGACAAGATGGAACAGGCCCTACAGGAAAATATCGACAAACTCGAGTGGAAACATACCAACCGTTTTTCGCCTGGCTATTGTGGTTGGCACGTCGCCCAACAGCAAGTGCTCTTCCCGTTGTTTGATGGTCATACGTGTGGTGTCCAACTTACTGACTCATCACTCATGGTACCCATCAAGAGCGTCAGCGGTATTATTGGGGTAGGACAGGATGTGCGCAAGTTGGACTATTCCTGCGGACTCTGCACGTTTGAGAAGTGCTATAAGCGAAAGAAACGCTAATCAATTACGGCTTGATAATCTTCTCCGTTATTTTATGGTGTCCCTCCGTCACACTTTCCGCATGGCCGGAGAAAGGCATATAGACATCAGCAAAGCCTCCCTCTGGAATGTCAATATCCAATGTAAAGACGTCTTTGTCGATATGCCATTCTACCTTGACAGGGCCATGGGCACTCATCGTCGCCCCTTTGCACCAAACGATATCACCAACGGGATGCGGTTCGATTTCTATCAGATCGCCTGTACGCTGAATACCCAAGAGATCAGGAATCAGGAAATTCTCAATATGCGCCATCATGAAGTGGTTCATCGATGCGCCCATATCAGGATCCCATTGTTCTGTCAACGTGGTGTGGCCTTTCTTTATTTGATAGCCGTATCCTGGCACATCGTCGTGGTTTAGCATCGTGTAAAGCAGTTCGCGCTGACCGTTCTCTATCAGCACGGAGAACAGGTAACGGTTGCCCACATCACCTGTCGACAGACGATTACCGTGGGCTTTGATGTCGTCGATAAGATGCTGAAGTACAGCCTGATAGTCGCTATTGGGAACCAATTTCAGATAGAGCGGTAAAGCCAGCGAGCACTGACTGCCGGTAGCATAGGTTTTCTTCTGCGAATCGTAGAAAGTACGGTTGAACGATTGACGGATGCTGTCTGCTCGTAGGTTAAAGCGTTCGGAATCCTCTTTATGTCCTAACAGTTTGGCTAACACATAGATGTTACACATCCACTGATAGTAATGGGCGGTCGATACCAAAGGCATAGGCGTGTTCTTCGAGAAACCAGCTCGTCCTGGTCCGTAGTCGTACCAATCGCCCAATCCTTGTCGTAGGATGTAGCAGGAGTCTTGTGTGGCCAGATAGTTTACATAGCGCTTCATAGCGTCGTAGTGGTGGTTGGCCAAATCGAGGTCACCATAATGACGCAAGCAGAGCATGGGTAGGGCGATGATGGCTCCGCCCCATTCTGGCGACTCTTGGAATGGACGAGCCCACGAACCAGTGAACTGCGTATATTCTGGGGCAATCTCTGGCATAGAACCGTCGTCGTGCTGTGCATCCACAATGTTCTGCATGGTTTGTTCCATCATTTTATGGGCGTCGTAGTTGTACACCAATGCCTCACCGTTCAGCCAGTCCTGTTCCAGCCAACCGAGTTTTTCGCGCGAGGGACAATCGGTCCATACAGCCTGCCAGTTACTCCTTATCGCTCGGTCAATCAACTGATGGGTAGCATTGATGCGTGGATTAGAGCACTCAAACGAACCCGTGCGTTCGGCAGAATTATAGACGAAACATGACTCCACCTTCTTCAGCACATCGATGTCGCCCTCAATCTGCAGATATCTGAAGGAATAATAAGAGAATCGCGGATGCCACACTTCTTCGTCATTCCGACCTTTAAGGGTATAGGTATAATAGTGCGGACGGCCTGTCTGTCGCTGATTCACCAACCCGTCTTTGTCCAACGTCTCACCAGGAATGAGTATGAGCCATTGACCAGCCTTGCCCTGAACGGTGATTTCAGGATAGCCTGCAAGGTTTTGGCCCATATCGAGCACAAGGACAGAATCCTTGCGCAAAGTCTCTTTTACCCCATAACGTTCCATGATTTTTACGGGATGCGCTATCTGTGGACACAAATCACCTTTAGGACCTTCCATCACTACGACGGGTTTCCATCGGCCTTCTTCCGTCTGACTGCTAATTTCCAAACGCGCATCATAATCCTCGCCACCATAGATGCTGTTGAAGGTTACAGGACTCTCTGTCCATTGCCATTTTTCGTCACTGAAGACGTGTTCACGCATATCGTCCTCATAAATGACATAAAGGAAATAAAGTAGCGTTGGGGGGCCAAACGACACCTTCAACTTGGTGTATCTGCCGCCTTGTTCGTTGTAGAAACCGTTGCCCAACAACACGCGCAACTCGTTGTCGCCTGAATGAATATATTCGGTGACGTCATAGGTATTAAAAAACACCGTCTTGTCATAGTCGCTCCATGCGGGGGCAAACTCCGATTCGCCAACCTTCTTGCCATTGATGGTCGCCTCGTAGAACCCCAATCCACAGATACGCAGTTCGGCGTGCTTTACCGTTTTATATGGCCAGAAGCTACGACGCAAAATGATACTTCTGCGCGACAGCGGGTCAGCTTGATCCCACTCGGCCTTGGTCTCTTTGAGTACGTTGCCAGTATAGTGTCTTCCCTCAGGTGTCTTGGCATCAGCTTTCGTGATAGCACCAATCCACTTGGCATCACCAAAGACATTTTGTGCAAAGGTTAAAGGTAAAAGGGCAAAAAGGTAAAAAAGTAAAAACACAACTTTCTTCATAGTACATTCGGAATAATGATTTTACCTAAGTCGTCGCGCTGGCCTTTCAACTGCCCGTCAACATAGATGCGAAGACCTTTACCCGCATGATAGCGTGAACCGTCCTTGTCATAAAGTATCGTGAGGTTATGGCCGTGATACAGCACGTTATCGAGACAGAAGTAATCCCACTTGTCTTTTGGCAATAAAGGATTGACCTGTAGGGTGTTGTCTGCACGAGGACGCAGGCCACAAAGTCCAGTGATGATAAGGTCATTCCACGTAGAGTGGTTGTAGTAACGTGAGCGCTCTTGGTCGCCCTTCAACCAATAGCCCGTCGTCTCGTCGAGATATTCGCCGATATAGGGTTTGCCGCGCATGTGCTGGCTCTGCATGTATTTCTCGAGCTCAGCAAAATACAGGGAGTCGGGA
>ONMN01000084.1 GCA_900318885.1 uncultured Prevotellaceae bacterium
GCAAGAACCTGGTTGATACGGCGCTCCTGACTCTCAAACTGTACTTTTCTAATCATAGTCGTATCCTCCTTATTCTTTACGTGGGTCAATAGCCTTTACTGCACCCTGATCTTCAGTCGTGCGACCGTAAGAACCGGTGTTCTTCTTCATAGCCTCATTGGCGTCCATACCGTTCTTGATGGCTTCCATCATCTTGCCCAGGTGTACGTACTCGTAACCGCAAACCTCGTTGTTGCTGTCGAGATACATCTTGGTGATGTAACCCTCGGTGAGCTCGAGGTAACGGGTACCCTTGGCAACAGTACCATAAAGTGTACCAGTCTGTGAACGAAGACCCTTACCAAGGTCCTCCAGACCAGCACCGATAGCCAGACCACCCTCAGAGAAAGCACTCTGTGTGCGGCCATAGACAATCTGCAGGAAGAGCTCGCGCATAGCGGTGTTGATAGCATCGCAAACGAGGTCGGTGTTCAGCGCCTCGAGGATGGTCTTACCAGGCAGAATCTCAGAAGCCATAGCAGCTGAGTGAGTCATACCTGTGCAACCGATGGTCTCCACCAGAGCCTCCTGAATCACACCGTCCTTCACGTTCAGCGACAGCTTGCAGGCACCCTGCTGAGGTGCACACCAGCCGATACCGTGGGTGTAACCAGAAATGTCCTTAATCTCCTTTGCCTGAATCCATTTGCCCTCCTCGGGAATGGGTGCAGGTCCATGATAAGCGCCCTTGCAAACGCTACACATGTTTTCAACTTCTTTTGAATAAATCATTGCTTATAAATTTATAAAGTAACGTTAGTTGTGTATTGTTTTGCAAAATTACCGCGTTATTCCGAGAAATCCAAACGCGTCTTATAACATTTAAGAACAATTAACAAGAAATATCGCCACTTATTTGCCGTTCATCGGAAAAGTTCGTAACTTTGCAACATGAAGATTACAAATCAAGAGTTAGACAAACGGGTAGAGCGGGCTGTGGACAACTTCATGGCCGGCTATGGATGTTGTCAGAGTGTCGTAGCAGCTTTTGCAGACCTCTATGGTGTTGACGAGAAGACCGCCCTGCGCTTCGGAGCAGGATTTGGCGGTGGTGTAGGTCGTCTGCGTATGATGTGCGGAGCCGTCTCGGGCATCGTCATGCTCGTCGGCCTCGATTGCGGCCAGACGGAAGGTAGCGACCGCGAGGGTAAGTCGGCCTGCTATAAAGTCGTACAGGAACTGTTAGCGCGTTCCGAACAGCAGAACGGCAGCCTCATCTGTGCCGAAATTCTCGGACTGAAGGGACACGACCGCGCCCACTGCACTTACGAAGCCTCTCCGCGCACCGCAGAATACTACAAGACGCGTCCCTGCGCCGCCAAGGTCGAAAGTGCTGCCCGCATTTTCGCCGACTACCTCAAAGAGAAATATTGCGACTGATTACTTCATCAGCCAGCGATCGGAATGATGAACCATTGGGACGACGATTTCCTCCTGCGTGGAGTCGCCGTAGCAAAGGAGGAGGAAAGCATAGGTAAGGTGGAGGGTGGTGTCCTGACGGGCGACATTGTCGGATATCTGGACATCGACGAGACCCTTGTGCTTGTCGACCATCGTAGCACGATAGAGATTGATGGCAGCAAGCATCTGGGCGCGGTAGTCGGCAGGCAGGCTGTCGGCACCAATCTTACCGTCGAGGAACTCGGCAGGACGGTCGTCTACCAAATGCTGGTAGTAGATGCGTGCAGCACGAGCGGCCTGTTCCTCAGGGCCTCCGTCGGAGCAAGCCCAAAGGAGCGAACAGAGAAAAATGATAAGTGAAAAACGAAGCCTGCTCATTCGTGTCATTCGTGAAATTCGTGGTCAAAAAAAGAACTTCGTGGTTTACTTCTGTCGGATGAACACATTGATGGGTGTGCCGGTGAGCGTCCAGTTTTCGCGGAGCTTGTTTTCGAGGAAACGACGATAGGGCTCTTTGATGTACTGGGGCAGATTGGCGTAGAACACGAAGGTAGGAATCTGCGTGTCGGGAACCTGCGAGACGTACTTGATCTTGATGTACTTGCCCTTGATAGAGGGAGGCGGTGTCTGTTCGACGATAGGCAACATGACCTCGTTGAGCTTGGTGGTACCAATGCGGCACTTGCGGTTGAGATAAACCTCCTTGGCGGTCTCGAGGACCTTGAAGATGCGCTGTTTGGTGACAGCCGAAGCGAAGATGATGGGGAAATCGACGAACGGTGCCATGCGCTGACGGATGGCAGTCTCGAAGGTGGTGATAGCAGCCTGCGACTTGTCCTCGACGAGGTCCCATTTGTTGACAACGACGACGAGCGACTTGTTGTTCTTCTGGATGAGCTGGAAGATGTTCATGTCCTGCGCCTCGATGCCACGTGTGGCGTCAATCATAAGGATGCAGACGTCGGAATTCTCAATGGCACGGATAGAGCGCATGACGCTGTAGAACTCGAGGTCTTCCGTCACCTTGTTCTTGCGACGGATGCCGGCAGTATCGACGAGATAGAAATCGAAGCCGAACTTGTCGTACTTGGTATAAATAGAATCGCGCGTGGTACCGGCAATCTCAGTGACGATATTACGGTCCTCACCGATAAAGGCGTTGATGATGCTGGACTTGCCGGCATTGGGACGACCTACAACGGCGAAACGCGGGGTGTTGTCGTCGACATCGGAAATGTCGACCGCAGGAAGCTTCGACAGGACGTGATCCAACAGGTCACCAGTACCTGAACCCGTAGCAGCACTGACACAGAAGGGGTCGCCGAGGCCAAGTTTATAGAACTCGTACTGACCATAGAGGTCCTTGCCGTCGTCGGCTTTGTTTGCCACGAGGACGACGGGCAGCTTAGAACGGCGCAGGATGAGTGCAACATCCTGATCGAGGTCGGTAAGACCATTCTTGATATCAACCAAGAACAGCACGAGGTCGGCCTCCTCAGTAGCAACGATGACCTGCTTGCGAATCTCCTCCTCGAAGATATCGTCGCTGTTGACAACCCATCCGCCGGTATCGACCACTGAGAACTCACGACCATTCCACTCGCACTTGCCATACTGGCGGTCGCGGGTGGTGCCAGCCTCGTCGCTGACGATGGCGCGACGGGAGTTGGTTAAACGATTGAACAGGGTGGACTTGCCAACATTGGGGCGTCCTACGATTGCTACTAAGTTACTCATATTGTTTGATGATTATTACTCTGGATTATAGCCGAAGGCGTCGAGCTCACGCTGCGACGAGCGCCAGTCTTTATCGACCTTAACGAAGGTCTCGAGATAGATGGGCTTGGCGAAGAATTTCTCCAGTGCCTTGCGGGCTTCGGTGGATACCTTCTTCAGCGCGACACCCTGATGTCCGATGATAATACCTTTCTGCGAGTCGCGCTCCACATAGATGATGGCATTGATGTGGATGCTCTTGTCTGTCTCCTTGAAACGTTCCACGACGACTTCAACACTATAAGGAATCTCCTTGTCGTAATAGAGCAGGATCTTCTCGCGGATGATTTCCGAGACGAAGAAACGGGCGGGTTTGTCGGTGAGCTGGTCCTTGTCGAAAAAGGCCGGGCTCTCAGGCAACAGTTCCTGAATACGCTTCAAGAGCATGTCGGTGCCGAACTTGTTCTTGGCAGAGATAGGCAGGATTTCTGCGTTGGGAAGCAACGTGTGCCATTTCTCAACGATAGCTGCCAATTTAGACTGACTACTCCCCTCGCCCTTTGGAGAGGGGTCGGAGGTGAGGCTATCAATCTTGTTGATGAGCAGGATGACGGGAATAGTCATCTTCTCAGTCACATAGAGCAACACGTCGGCATCCTGCAATGCTGACTCGGAGAATGCCAACATCGACTCTTGCAACTTGTAGTTGGGTTTCAACACACCCGGAGTATCAGAGAACACAATCTGCATGTCAGGGGTATTGACGATACCCATGATGCGATGACGCGTCGTCTGTGCCTTGAACGTCGCAATCGAAATACGCTCACCAACCAACTGGTTCATGAGCGTACTTTTACCTACGTTGGGGTTACCAACAATATTCACGAATCCTGCTTTATGCATATTCAATCATTTTACTTCGCCGTCGTACGCCCAGCGGTAGTAGCTGGCTCCATGAACAAAGCCTGCTCCGAAGGCTGTCATGATGACGTTGTCCCCTTTTCGCAACTTGTGTTCATTTTCCCAAAGTGCCAGAGGAATGGTAGCTGCTGAGGTATTTCCGAAATGCTCGATATTGACCATCACTTGTTCCATCGGCAGTTCCAGACGCTTGGCAACGGCCTCGATGATACGCATATTGGCCTGATGAGGAACCACCCACTGGATGTTGTCCTTGTTCAGTCCGTTGCGCTCGGCAATGAGGGCACAGTCGTCGCTCATATTCGTTACTGCATAGCGGAACACCGTGCGACCCTCCTGATAAAGGTAATGGAGGCGGTGGTCAACGGTGAAGTGGCTGGGAGGACAGACAGAACCGCCGGCTTTGACGTGCAGGAAGGGAAGTCCCTTGCCGTCGGCACGGAAGTAAGAGTCCATCACGCCGATATTCTGCTCTTCGGTTCCTTCTACCAGCACGGCTCCTGCTCCGTCGCCAAACAGCGGACAGGTAGCACGGTCTTTGTAGTCGGTCACGGAAGACATCTTGTCGGCACCCACCACGATAATCTTCTTGTAGCGCCCGCACTGAATCATGGAGGCTGCTACGTCGAGCGTATAGATGAAACCACAGCAAGCAGCCCAGAAATCAAACGCAAAGGCATTCTTCAGTCCGAGCTTTCCAAGCACGATGCTGGCTGTAGATGGGAACTTATAATCAGCGGTCGAAGTAGTGACAATGAGCGCATCGATGGTATCAGGATCAACGCCAGTCTTCTGTATCAGCAGCTTGGCAGCCTTGCGGGCCATGTAGCTGGTACCGAGACCCTCCTCAGTGAGGATGCGGCGCTCCTTGATACCAACACGCGTCATAATCCACTCGTCATTGGTGTCTACCATGCGAGACAATTCCGCATTGTTGAGGACATAGTCAGGCACGTAACCAGCAACGCCGGTGATTATAGCATTGATTTTACTCATTATTCAGCGGTTTCGTCCATAACAATGGCAATCTTGCCACGATAGTAGCCACAAGTGGGGCATACGGTGTGGTAGATGTGGTAAGCACCACAGTTGGGGCATACTGCCAGTGTGGGAGCTACTGCCTTGTCATGAGTACGACGCTTAGCGGTACGAGTGTTCGATTGTCTTCTTTTAGGATGTGCCATAATTCTATAAACTTTTTAAATTTTAAACTTTTAAATTCTTTAATTTTTCCCAACGCGGGTCTATCGCCTCTGCCTCCTCTTCGCCGCTTCGGACAGCGCCACTCAACTCTTCGAGTTTCTGTGTCATCGCACTATTGCATTTTCCAGGTGCATGAACGTGCTTGATGGGTATGGCCAGCATAATAAACTCATAGATGAACCACGACAGGTCGAGTATTCCTTCGTTCTCGTCGATAGTCACGGTATCATCGTCGTCGCTGTATGTGTCGCCAAGTTTCACCGTCAATACATTGTCTGCCTCGATGGGTTGTTCCATGTCGTCAAGACAACGGTCGCAGCTAACCGTCACGAAGCCCTTCGTCAGGAAGTGGAGTTCGAAAAAGCCAGTCATCTTGCGTATAGACACTGACACATGCAATGTTCCATGTTCCAACTGAGAGCCGTCCAAAGACTGAAAGAAATCATCGTTGAGGTCGAAGTCAAGAACGGTTTCGTCCTCCATCAACCCCTTCAAATCAATCTTATATGTCTCCAAACTACACATACGGGCTGCAAAGTTACAAAAAATTTGAGAATTAAGAATTAAGAATTAAGAAATTTTTCGCTTTTTATTGTAAATCAGCCACTAACGAGGCCAAAGTTTGCACACTACGGGTGTGGGGTGTGCAATTATTTGGGCATTTCGATGCGGAATGTCGTACCCTTTCCCAACTCGGAATGTTTGACGAAAATACGTCCACGATGATATTCCTCTACGATACGACGAGCCAGCGAGAGACCAAGTCCCCAACCGCGTTTCTTGGTCGTAAAGCCAGGCGTAAAGACATTATTGATATCTTTCTTGCGAATGCCCTTGCCGGTATCCTGTACTTCAATGACTACACGGTCTGACTCTTCCATCAATGTCAGTGTAATGGTTCCCTTGCCCTCCATAGCATCAACAGCATTCTTACAGAGGTTCTCTATAACCCATTCAAACAGCGAGGCATTCATCTTGACAATTACTTCATTATCAGGCAATTGTCTTATCATCTGAACCTGACTTGACGTACGGCGGTCCATGTAGTCAACAACATGTGCCAAGACCTCGTTCATCGAGGCTGCAACGGGTTCTGGCAGTGAACCTATCTTCGAGAAACGCTCAGCGATCAGTTGCAAACGCTTGACATCTTTGTCCATCTCGGGCAAAAGGTCGTCATCAGGATACTGTTCTTTCAGCATCTCGACCCACGCCATCAGACTCGATACCGGCGTTCCTAATTGATGGGCAGTTTCCTTGGAGAGTCCAACCCAGACTTTGTTTTGTTCGGCACGCTTGGACGAGAGCAATGCAAAGATTGCCACGACGACGAAAATAAGTACAATGCCCAACTGGACATAAGGCCATGCTTGCAAGCGCTTGAGCATAATGGATTCATCGTAGCAGACGATCTGCCGGTCCACGCGGATGGTATCACCAGCCTGCATCATACGCTTTGCATAACTCTCCAGATGAGTAGTATCTTCAATATTACGATAATCGCCTATGATTCCTTCGTCGTCAACGACAATGACAGGAATGGTGTTGTTTCCCTCCAATACATTGGAAATCAGCGTGACATCTGTTGTCTCGTCGGCCTCGTTGAGAGCATGCAAGGCCTGTGCCCACACTTCCATTCGGCGTTGTTCTTCTTTCGACAGGTCGCGCACGAGGAAATGGGAAATCAGCAGTGACGCGATGGCAATAATGATAGCCAACGTCACCAGCAGAATTTTCACTTGTCTGATTCTATCTGTCCACTGCATACGACTATAATAACGTAAACAACTACAATTTTATTGAATATCTATTCGCAAAATGTGTTAAATTCGAGAAGATTATGCAGTAATTGGGCATTTTTTCGTATTTTTGCACGTTCAATATTGTAAAGACATGTCAGATAACAACACTTTTGTAGGTTCCAAAATCAAAGGAATCAGGGAAACCAAGAACCTCAGCATTGAGGAAGTAGCAGAAAGCAGCGGTCTGTCAATAGAGCAGATTGCCACTATTGAGAACGGTCAGAATATGCCGTCGTTAGGTCCGCTGATTAAGATTGCACGTGCTCTGGGCGTGCGACTGGGAACGTTTATGGACGACAATGACGCTCTCGGACCTGTCGTAACGCGCGCTGAGGATTGTGAGAAGAAGGATAGCATCAGTTTCAGCAATGGTGCTACCGATGCGCGCAAGCACATGGAGTATCATCCGCTGGCTCAGCAGAAGGCCGGTCGCCACATGGAGCCATTCGTCATTGACATCAATCCTGAGGAAAGTCCCGAGTTCCAACTCTCGGCTCACGAGGGTGAGGAGTTCATCTATGTGATGCAGGGCGAGGTAGAGATTGTGTACGGCAAGGAGACCTACAACCTGAAAGAGGGTGACTCGATTTTCTACGATTCTATCGTGAAGCATCACGTGCACGGTGCCCCTGGCAAATCAGCTAAGATTCTCGCTGTAGTTTATATTCCATTCTAAGAAAATGAGCAACGTAAGACTTGATATGGCGGGCAGGCCATTGCCCGATAGAACTTATCCTGCTGAGACCGGATCGGAGGGATATAAGCTGTGGGAACGGACACTCGGCGAATGGCTGGAGTATTGGGCTGAGACCACACCTGATAAGGAATATATCGTATATAGCGACCGTAACCTACGCTTCACATGGAGCAAGTTCAACGAGCGTGTGGATAATCTGGCCAAGGGTCTGATATCCATCGGTGTAAAGCGCGGCTCCAACGTGGGTATCTGGGCTACCAACGTACCTGACTGGCTGACGTTCCTATATGCTACGGCTAAGATTGGTGCGGTGCTGGTAACGGTGAACACCAACTACAAGCAGAACGAGCTCGAGTATCTGTGTAAGGACTCTGACATGGAGGTGCTTTGTATCACCGATGGTACATGGGATTGTAACTATGTGGACATGACCTACACCATGCTGCCCGAACTGAAGACCTGCGAGCGCGGCCACCTGAACAGCAAGCGTTTCCCGTTCCTGAAGAACGTCGTTTATATAGGTATGGAGAAGTATCGCGGCATGTACAATACCGCAGAGTTGCTGCTGCTTGGTCAGAACGTGGAGGACGAGACGCTGAACGAAATGAAGAAGCAGGTGAATTGCTACGACGTGTGCAACATGCAATACACCAGCGGTACGACGGGATTTCCCAAGGGTGTAATGCTGACGCACTACGGAATATCGAACGACGGATACTTTACCGGCGAGAACATGGGATTCACCCAGGACGATAAGCTGTGTGTATGCGTGCCATTGTTCCACTGTTTCGGCGTAGTGCTGGCAACGATGAACTGTCTGACGCACGGATGTACCGAGGTGATGGTTGAGAAATTCGACCCGCTCGTGGTGCTGGCGTCTATACATAAAGAAAGGTGTACCGCTGTCTATGGTGTGCCTACGATGTTTATCGCTGAACTGAACCATCCGATGTTCGATATGTTCGACCTGAGCTGTCTGCGCACGGGTATCATGGCAGGAAGTCTGTGCCCAATCGAACTGATGAAGCAGGTGAGCGAGAAGATGTATATGACCATCACCAGCGTGTACGGACTCACCGAGTCGTCGCCTGGTATGACACAAACTTGTCTGAATGATACTTTCGAGCAGCGTTGTACGACGGTAGGTCGCGATTTCCCGTTTGTCGACGTGAAGGTGCTCGACCCCGAGACTGGTGAGGAATGCCCAGTCGGTGTGCAGGGTGAGATGTGCTGCAAGGGATTCAACGTGATGAAGGGCTACTATAAGAACCCCGAAGCTACGGCTGAGGTTATTGATAAGAACGGCTATCTGCACTCGGGCGACCTGGGTGTGAAGGACGAAGAGGGTTTCTATAAGATTACCGGACGTATCAAGGATATGATTATCCGTGGTGGTGAGAACATCTACCCACGTGAGATTGAAGAGTTCCTCTACCACATGCCTGGAATACGTGACGTGCAGGTGGCTGCCGTGCCTTCAAAGAAATACGGCGAGGCCGTAGGCGCATTCATCATACTGGAGGAAGGCGCACAGATGACCGCAGAAGACGTACAACTGTTCTGTCGCGGCAAAATAGCACGCTACAAGATTCCTAAGTACGTGTTCTTCATCAAGGAATTCCCATTGACGGGTTCAGGCAAAATCCAGAAGTTCAAGCTGAAGGAGATGAGTCTGAAGCTCTGCGAAGAACAAGGTATCGAGGTCGTATAAGGTTTCAAGGTCATATATTAAATAAGGTACGTGGGATAAGAAAATATCCCACGTATCTTTTTTCTTATACATGTTTACTGCTCTGAAGCTGCTGGAGCCAAACCTCTACGAAGGAGATTTACTTGGGAAACAATCGTATAGTAGCCATTGACAAACAGGCCATTCTTTCGCAAGTTCTTAATGTCATTGGCGGTAAGTAATATACGATAAACCGTTGATGACCTACCCATCATGGCACAGCCCCATTCGTTCAACTCGTTTTCGTTTCCCTCCAAAGTCTTATCAGTTTCATTATAGACCGTTTTCAACAACCAATAGCCTCTATTAGGATCACTAGTATCTGTATTAAACAATATCTCTATTTTGTCACCTTCAATGGCAGAAATGAAATGTTCTGGTTTCACTACAAAACCATTTTCCCAATTTCCTATAGCACAATTCCCTTCCCATATAGTATTGGATTCCCAAGTACTACGACCTGGCGTCAGGAAAACATTCTTAACTAAAATAGTACTGGTATCCGACGACTGAAGTGCGACTTCATCAACAGACGTTAGATCCTGACCATCAAAGTAACACGTCATTGACGTAATACCAGCCTTACCCATTGTCTTCAACTTATCCGAGATCATAATCTGCGTTGGAACTTTTGTGGGTTCCGCAAATTCAAAGGTGATAGACTCGTAGCCCGACCAGTCAACTGGCATGTTTCTTTCTTTTACACTTGCCACAAGTCCACCCCAAGGTAGAGCATTATAAGTAATTACACCATTGATATCACGATCAATGCCCTCATGGATATTCCATGTACCATTGAACTTAGAAGTCAGATTATTCTCATCATCAGGATGCAAATTAAGAGAACAACTGGCAAATAATGCACAAGCTGCCAAAACACAAATTGTCTTCATTAGGCCGATTAGTTTTAAATTCCGTGCAAAGATAAACATTTAAAATGAAAAAACAACACTTTTGGGCGAAGAGTTTAAGAAAAAAATAAAAAAAGCCCTCCATTCAATCATAAACACATAAAAAAGCCCTCTCATCGTTTGTTTTGATGAAAGGGCTTCAGAAAAAGTGGCGGCCTCCTACTCTCCCACATTGCATTGCAGTACCATCGGCGCAGGCGGGCT
>ONMN01000085.1 GCA_900318885.1 uncultured Prevotellaceae bacterium
CCGAACTGCACGAGCGTAAATGGGAGATTGACTCCCCCTGCTATGTGTTACGTCTGGCCTATGAATACTGGAAGGTGACCGGTGATACCAGTGTATTTGTAACGCAATAATCAATATCCGACTATAATGAAATTACGACTACTCTCAACCTTGTCTTTGATATTATGCTGTGCGGGCAGTGTGCTAGCCTATAACTTAAAGTATGTCAGAGGTCTGTCAAATAGTTCTGTGCTTTCGATAGCCCAGCGTCCGAGTGGTGAGATGCTCTTTGGTACCTGTGACGGTCTGAATAGTTACGACGGCAACGGTATGTGGCTGACTGCACAAAACACCGGAGTAGTATTGTATGGCAATCTGGTGGAGGACGTGAAAACCGTGGGCGGCAGCATGTGGGTGCTGACCAACTACGGTCTGAACATTATGTCGCCGATGGGCAGCAAGGTAGACTACTATGAGCAGTTCAAGGGGCTACGCAGAATACGCTGCAATCCTTCTGGCGATGGTTTCCTGCTCCATGACGGCCATTTGTGGTTCTTAGATAAGAAAGGTCGTTTTCAATCGGTTTCGCTGGGCAGCATCAGGCAGAACGAGGTGTGCGACTTCAGCCTGTCTAATGGCAGACTGTATGTATTTTTGCACGACCGCATCGTGCGTTATGTTGTCAGGAAGACCGACAGCGGGTACGACGTAGGACGCGGCAAGACAATAGCCACTATGACCATCAAGATGGCAACAGCCGATGACGATGTGGAGTATCTGGTGGACCAAGACAACCAGTTGTATGCTTTTCGTCTGGCAACAGAGCGATTAGACCGATATCTGTCTTTACAACATGAAACCGCCACGCATGGCAGCATCACCGATGTTCTGCGATTCAGAAACCATCTGTTTGTGTCTTTCTCCGAACGCAGCGTTATCAGACTATCACTTGACGATGTCTTTAATGAGTCTGACAGCAGCAACCGGCAGGTCGTTGACTTGGGCATTGAGACCGGCGTATTCTGCATGCAGAAGGACCGCAACGGCGAAATCGTATGGATTGGTACCGACGGCCTGGGAGTAGGGATGTATAGCGATGAGCCTTACTCCTTTTACACCATCATGCTGTCGAAAGTACGCGCCATACGCGACTGCCCCATACGTGCCCTGCTCTACGACCGTGAGGGTACGCTTTGGGTGGGTACGAAGGGCAACGGCCTATTGGCCAATCCGCACTTTTCTGTCTTTACGCCTCCCAGCATTCTGCACCAGTATGCACAATATTATCAGGAGCATAACAGCCAGATAGGCAGCAACATCGTCTATCACCTCACTGAAAGCCGTCATCCTTGGATGTGGATATGTAATGCCGAGGGAATTTCCTACTATAGCTATACGACACGCCAAGTGAAACATCTGGCTTTGCCTGATCATGTGAAACATGTCATTGCAGCATGCGAGGATGGCGACCAGTTGTGGATGGCCACGCTGGGGTTCGGCATCTGCCGAGCCGACATCAGCGAGAAAGACGGCCAGCCGCTGCTGACCAACCTGAAAACCTACGTGCTGGACGGCGGCAAACTGTCATCAAACTACTTCTTCTCTCTGGCAAAAGACAACCAAGGACGGTGGTGGTTCGGTAATCGTGGCATGGGGCTCTACAGCCTGGAGCACGACACGCTGAAGCATCATCCGCCAGTGCAGGCCACCGTCAATCCCTGCATCAACGATGTCTATACGCTGCTGCCAGTAGGCGATGACTTGTGGGTAGGCACAGGATTTGGTATATACATTCTTCACAAAAACGGTAGCGCCAGGCACATCACGATGGCCGACGGGCTTCCCAATAGCACTATACATGCGCTGGCCTGCCGGGGCGGTAAAGATGTGTGGGCATCGACCAACAACGGACTGGTGGCTCTCACCACCGATGGTCAGGTGATGATGGTGGTCGACGAACATACGCTGCCCGACATCAAGGAGTATAGCGACGGAGCCGTCTTCGTCGCGGGCAATATGATGTCCTTCGGTGGCATAGGAGGCCATGTCATTATCGATTATAACAACCAGATAAGGTCTGGCGAGGTGAACCATCGACTGGAGTTCACACGGCTTTCCCTCATGGGCATACAGCAGAACATCGGCCAATTTCTGACTCAGCAGAAAGGGCAACTTGTGCTCACGCTGAACTACGACCAGAACTACTTCAACGTGGGAGTGTCTACCTACGACTATCTGAACGAGCCAATGATACACTATTATTATAAGCTATCAGAGCGCGATGAGTGGATAGACAACGGCCGCAACACAGTGTTCTCGTTTGCCAAAATGGCCCCCGGACACTACACCCTCTTCGTGAAAACCCAGAACATCAATACGGGCGAGGAGAGGTCTCTGGGGACGCTGCACATTGTTATCACGCCTCCCTGGTATCGCACATGGTGGGCCTATGTGCTCTATCTGTTGGCTTTTGTGGGCCTGGCCTACGTGCTGTTCAACCGATGGCGCAACGACCAAAGAGAGCGACAGGCCATGGAGATAGCCCGACTCAACGAGCAGCACCGCGATGCCTTATACGAGGAAAAGATGAAGTTTCTTACCAACGTGGTACATGAACTGAACACTCCGTTGACACTCATTTACGGCCCATGCGAACGTATCATGGCTCGTCTGGGAAGCGACACCTTTGTACGCAAATACGTGTCGATGATTATGCAGAATCTGGGACGGCTGAACATGCTCATACAGGAGATTATAGACTTCCGCCGTATCACCACCGGCCATCATGTGGTCAGCATTCGTCGTGTCGACATGTCGGCCGTTGTCGGCGACTACACGGCATCGTTCGCCGAGATGGCGAGTCGCAACCATATTGTTTACGAGCAACAGATAGAACCGGGTGTGGTGTGGAACTCTGACGAGACGGCGCTGCGACGCATCGTTGGCAATCTTATTTCCAACGCATTCAAATACACCAAGCGTGAAGGCACCATTAAGGTGACGTTACGGCGTGACGGAGAGCATCTGCTATTCTCTGTCTACAATACCGGACAAGGCATCAAACCAGAAGATCAGCAGCGCATCTTCGACTACTACTCTGTGTTCAACAGCGTTGATGAGAGCAGCAGCTACGGACAGACTACACGCAACGGGCTGGGCATGGCCATCTGTCACAAGATGGTGGAACTGCTGGGCGGAAGCATCAGCATTGACAGTGAGGTGGGACACTATGCCTGCTTCAATGTCGTACTGCCTCAGCGCACCCTGCCAGCCGGTGCCGAGCATGAACCCATCGTAACAGTACAGACAGCAACTTCTCAGGAATACGACGTTGCTGCACAGGATGAGAACGCAGCAGCCCATCGGCCGCGGCAGCAATACAAGTTTGCGGGCGATAAGGCACCAACCCTACTTGTCATAGACGACAATCAGGAATTGCTCAACCTGCTCACCGAAAGTCTGCAGAACTGCCGACTATTGACAGCCACCGATGCCGGGAAAGGACTGGAGATGCTAAAGAACGAAACGCCCGACCTGATTATTACTGACCTGATGATGCCGGGCATGGACGGACTGGAGTTTACACAGCGCGTGAAACAGAATAAGCATACCATGCACATACCACTCATCATTCTTTCGGCCAAGATTGCTGTCGATGAGCGCATAGAGGGCTTCGAGAGCGGTGCCGACATGTATATCACCAAACCATTCAGCATTAGTTATCTAATATCGGTTATCAAGCGCCTGTTGGAGAATCGCAGCATACTGAAGGAGTACTATAACTCAGCAGCATCTGTCTATTCCTACTCAGCAGGGACACTGGTCAGTAAAGATGATGCGCAGTTCGTACAGGAAATGACCAAGATAGTCGATGAGCATATGAGCAACTCTGACTTAACCCCCGACACTCTGGCTACCCTCATGGGCCTGAGTCGCCGCAGCCTCTATCGGAAATTTGAGAGTGCCCAACTGCCGCCTGCCAAGGAGTTCATACGGGAGTATCGCATCAATGCGGCTGCCCACCTGCTTACAACCACACGCATGACCATCTCTGAGGTGATGTTCAAGACGGGCTTCGACACTCGGTCGCTGTTCTATTCCGAGTTCCGCAAGCATTTCAACACAACACCAAAGGCTTATAGGGAATCTTACCAGACAAAAGATGAATCGCTATAAGTGTTTTCTTCCTATGCGCTCTCCGCATGAAATAATCTCGGCCTCGAGTTGAGGCGTACGAGAAGGGGAAGCCTGCACTATTCCAGACTATTTTTATAGTTTGCCCGACAGAGAAATTAGAATAAAATAATTTGTGCCAAGTCTGTATCTTTTGCAGATTTGGCACAAATTGGTATAGAAGACTGTATTTTTATGGGTAATTTTGCAGCAGAGTAGTTTAAGTTAGTAGTTAGTAGTTAGCAGTTAGTAGTTAGTAGTTAGTTTAAGTATAAGTTATGTATAAGATTGTTATCAGGAAATGGGCATCCGGCAAGACGACACACCGTCTGTGCTGGATGCTTTTTGATTAAGAGCAATAAATAGACCTGGAACTGATTTGTGGATTGGAAAAACAATCCTGAAAGAAACCACTGATAGTGAAAGGTGCCCTTACGGGTTTATGCAGTAGTCCACAAACGTGGCTGTGCCAAAATGAAGAAGTGCTCACTTCCTGTTTTTTGACACAGCCACGTTTATTATAGGTATATTCGTCGGCTGCTACTCGTTGTTGTCTGAGAAAGAGTATGGGTAGGCAGCAGGCTGGGTGCCACGGCGCATATTGGGCTTGCTGCTCATCTGATATTGCAGACGGGCACCGCGCAGCAGTTGGTCGTGGGTCACATAGTTTTTGCCGTATGCCTTGCCGTTGATGCTAAGCGACTCGATGTAGCGATTTTCATCGCTGTTGGCAGGGGCTGACAGTTCAACGGTCTTACCGTTGGCCAGATGTATCTTGGCCTTTTTGTAGAGTGGAGCGCCAAGTACGTACTGGTCGGTGCCAGGACATACGGAGTAGAATCCGAGAGCCGACATGATGTACCACGCTGAGGTCTGGCCGTTGTCCTCGTCACCACAATATCCGTCTGGTGTGGGGTAGTAGAGACGACGCATGGCCTCGCGTACCCAGTACTGGGTCTTCCATGGCTGTCCGGCATAGTTGTAGAGATAAATCATGTGCTGGATGGGCTGGTTGCCGTGGGCATATTGTCCCATGTTTACAACTTGCATCTCGCGCATCTCGTGGATGAGTTGCTTACGGGTATCGACATTTCCACCAAACGTCGGGGGCTCCTTGAACACAGCATCGAGTTTGTCGACAAAGGCTTGGTCGCCGCCCATCAGCGTGATGAGACCGCGGATGTCATGGAACACGCACCACGTCCAGTGCCAACTGTTTCCCTCGGTGAACGGTCCCCACCAGGCATCTGGTTTGAAGTCATCTGGGAAGTTGCCTTTAGAGTCGCGACCGCTCATCATACCATATTTTGGATGAAACACATTCTTGTAGTTTTGACAACGCCGCTTGTAGATATCTGTCTCACTGGCTGGACGCCCCAGTTTCTTACCCATCTGGTAGATGCACCAGTCATCATAGGCATATTCCAAGGTGCGTGAGGTGCTCTGGCCAACTACGTCGGATGGAACATATCCTAACTGGTTGTACTCCTTATATGCCGTACGGCCAGATGAGCCTACTGTTGGATGGACAGAGTTGGCATCCTTGCACAAAGCGTCGAAGATAGCCTGTGTGTCCTTCTTGATATTTCCTTTCACGTATGCGTCAGCAACTACGGATGCAGAGTTGTTGCCCACCATGCAGGCTCGGTGACCTGGTGTTGCCCATTCAGGATAGAATCCACTCTCTTTATAGGAATTGTAGAATCCTTCCTCCATCTGTGCGCTCATCTCTGGGTATACAAGGTTGATGAGTGGCAACAGTCCGCGGAAAGTGTCCCAGAAACCTGTGTCGGTAAACATATAGCCAGGCAGCACCTTGCCGGTATGTGGGCTGTAGTGTACGATATTACCTTTTGCATCTTTCTCGTAGAACATGCGAGGGAAGAGGGTACTTCTGTACAGACAGCTGTAGAATGTTCGCAACTCATTGATGTTGTCGGACTCGATTTCTATTCTGCTCAGTACTTCGTTCCAGCGGTCACGACCCTTCTGCTTCAGTTGATCAAAGCTCTGTGTGCCCAGTTCCTTGAGGTTCAACTCAGCTTGCTCGGCACTGATGAAGGAAGATGCTACGCGGGCATGTACTTGCTCGCCTTTCCTTGTGGCAAAACCGATGATGGCACCTGCGTGGTTGCCCGTGGCCTCAAGTTCGTCAGTGCGTATGTCACCGTTGGGAACGGCGGCAGTGTAGGTGAAAGGTTTGTCGAAGACGATGACAAAGTAGTTCTTGAAGTTGCCAGGCACACCGCCGCTGTTCTTCGTGGAATAGCCTACTATCTTGCGCTCGGCTGGTATGATAGTCACTGACGAGCCTCGGTCCAGTGCATCAACGACCACGCACGACTGGCTGTTCTCGGGGAACGTGAAGCGGAACATGGCGGCACGCTCCGTGGGCACCAACTCGGTGTTGATGTCATAGTCGGCCAGATAGACCTGATAATAATAGGGACGGGCCGTCTCAGCCTTGTGGTTGAAGAAACTGGCGCGGTCGTCTTCACGGAATACGGGGGTTCCTGTGGTGGGCATCAAGGCAAACTGTCCGTAGTCGTTCATCCACGGACTTGGCTGGTGGGTCTGCTTGAAGCCACGTATGCGGTTGGCCGTGTAGGTATAAACCCACCCATCGCCCATGTGGCCTGTCTGTGGTGTCCAGAAGTTCATGCCCCAAGGCATGGCCGTGGCGGGATAGGTATTACCCGTTGATAATTCGAAATTGGAGTCAGTGCCAACGAGCGTACTCACGTAGTCGGCATAGTTGTTTTTGGCCTGTGCCCAAAG
>ONMN01000087.1 GCA_900318885.1 uncultured Prevotellaceae bacterium
TGAGATCCAGTTGAACATCAAGCGACTGATGGATATTGGTTGCTATCGTGGAGTCCGTCATCGTAACGGTCTGCCCGTTCGTGGTCAGAGCACTAAGAACAATGCTCGTACACGTAAGGGTAAGAAGAAGACTGTTGCTAACAAGAAGAAGGCCACGAAGTAATGTTTAAAGTTTAACGGTTAAAGTTTAAAGATTATGGCAAAGAAAACAGTCACTTCCAAGAAACGTAATGTGAAAGTTACCGCTATCGGTCAGCTTCACGTACACAGCTCTTTTAATAATGTCATTGTATCACTCGCCAACGACGAGGGTCAGGTAATTTCTTGGTCTTCTGCAGGTAAGATGGGCTTCCGTGGTTCTAAGAAGAACACCCCGTATGCTGCCCAGATGGCCGCTGAGGATTGCGCCAAGGTTGCTTTCGACCTCGGTCTGCGTAAGGTGAAGGCCTATGTGAAGGGTCCCGGTAACGGTCGTGAGAGCGCTATCCGTGCCTGCCATGGTGCTGGTATTGAGGTTATTGAGATTATCGACGTTACGCCGCTGCCACACAATGGCTGCCGTCCTCCAAAGCGTCGTAGAGTTTAATTTCTAGAACATCTAGAGTCTCTAGAATATCTAGACAATAGAATTAAAAATATTTTTTAGAATTATGGCAAGATATATTGGACCGAAATCAAAAATTGCCCGCCGATTTGGAGAAGCCATCTTCGGCCCGGACAAAGTTTTGTCCCGTAGGAACTTCCCCCCGGGACAGCATGGTAACAACCGCCGCCGCAAGCAGTCGGAGTATGCAATCATGCTGGCAGAGAAGCAGAAGGCCAAGTACACCTATGGTGTGCTGGAGCGTCAGTTCCGTAACCTCTTTGAGAAGGCTGCTAAGGCTGAGGGTATCACCGGTGAGGTGCTGCTCCAGTTGCTTGAGAGCCGTCTCGATAATGTAGTGTTCCGTCTTGGTATTGCTCCTACTCGTGCAGCTGCCCGTCAGCTCGTTGGCCACAAGCACATCACTGTTGATGGCCAGGTTGTCAACATTCCTTCATTCCAGGTTAAGCCCGGTATGATTGTAGCAGTTCGCGAGAAGTCAAAGTCTCTCGAGGTCATCGAGGCCGCACTTGCAGGTTTCAACCACAGCAAGTATCCTTGGATTGAGTGGGACGAGGCCCAGAAGGGTGGCAAGTTCCTGCACCTGCCTGAGCGCGCAGACATTCCCGAGAATATTAAGGAACAGTCAATCGTTGAGTTGTACTCTAAGAACTAAAATCATTTAAATTAATGGCGATATTAGCATTTCAAAAACCTGATAAAGTCGTAATGTTCCGTTAGAGCCCGGTTTCGGCGTTACCATTGGTAATGCCCTGCGCCGCATTCTTCTTTCATCGCTCGAGGGTTATGCCATCAACACCATCCGTATTCAGGGTGTTGAGCATGAGTTCTCTTCAGTACCCGGTGTCAAGGAAGACGTAACCAACATTATCTTGAACCTGAAGCAAGTTCGGTTCAAGCAAGTAGTGGAAGAATTCGAGAACGAGAAAGTCTCAATCACCGTTGAGAATTCTACCGAGTTTAAAGCCGGTGATATAGGCAAGTATCTGACTGGATTTGAAGTGTTAAATCCCGATTTGGTGATTTGTCATTTAGATTCCAAAGTGATAGCTATCGACTCAATCTACACCCCAATCCGCAACGTCAAGTACAGTGTTGAGCCCTATCGTGTCGAGCAGAAGACCGACTACGACAAGCTCGTGCTGGAGGTGACAACGGATGGTTCCATTCACCCGAAGGACGCCTTGAAGGAGGCTGCAAAAATCCTCATCTATCACTTCATGCTCTTCTCTGACGAGAAGATCACGCTGGAGAACAATGATATTGAGGGCAATCAGGAATTCGACGAGGAGATTCTCCACATGCGTCAGTTGCTGAAGACCAAGTTGGTCGACATGAACCTCTCGGTTCGTGCGCTGAACTGTCTGAAGGCTGCCGATGTCGAGACCCTTGGCGATCTTGTTCAGTACAACAAGACCGACCTCCTCAAGTTCCGCAACTTCGGTAAGAAATCGCTCACTGAGCTTGATGATTTGCTCGAGAGTCTGAATCTGTCGTTTGGAACCGATATTTCAAAGTATAAACTGAGACACGGAAAGAAATTCAATCATCTGGGCCGTACTGCTGATCACCGCCGTGCCATGCTTGCCAACATGGCCATTTCACTGATCATGCACAAAAGAATCACTACGACCCTCGCCAAGGCAAAGGCACTCAAGAAATATGTAGAGCCCCTCATCACGCGCTCTAAGGACGACAGCACCAACAGCCGTCGTGTAGTATTCAGTTATCTGCAGAACAAGGAAGCTCTGAAGGAACTCTTTGGCCCTGTAGCACAGAAAGTCGGTGACCGCCCCGGTGGTTACACCCGCATCATCAAGCTCGGCTTCCGTCAGGGCGATGCTGCTGAGAAGGCATTCATCGAGCTTGTTGACTTCGACGAGAACATGCTGAAGACTGCTAAGGCTGAGAAGAAGACTCGCCGTTCACGCAAGTCTGCTACTCCTAAGGCTGAGGCACCCGCTGCTGAGGCTCCTAAGGCTGAAGCTCCTGTCGAGGCTCCCGCTGAAGCTCCCGTTGAGGAAGCTCCCGCTGCTGAGGCACCTGCTGCTGAAGAGGCAAAGGCTGAATAAGCATTCTATTTCGAATCTCGATAAAAAGAGTGGGCTGACCCTTTCGTCAGCCCACTTTTTTTTATTTTATCCTGACAAGGCAGGAGCCGCGATGTGTGGCCAGGGAGGTATCGAGCTGGACGGCATAGACACCGGCGCCGAGAGGAGGAATAGGGATGAACGCCTCACGGCCAGCGGCGGACAGTGTTGTTTGGAAGACGCACGAGCCTGATAGTTGGTAAATGCTTACTTTCAGGGGTGCTGTAGGTTCACTGGCGAATGTCAGGCGCAACCCGCCACCGTCAGAAATTATGTCGACCTCCTGCGGTTGGTAGTGACTGATAGTCTGAATGCTTGTCAATCCTAAGATATCGAGCAGACCCTTATAGGCGTCAGGCATTCCGTAGCCGTAGATATTGTTCGGATAGTCAAGGCTGTCGTCGGGATGCCAGCAGTTACGGTCGAAGAGTGCCAGAACCTCTTGGGGCGACAGGTCCGGCTTCGCCTGCAGCCATAGGGCAATGACACCTGCTATGACAGGTGTTGACAGCGACGTGCCGGAGTCGGATCCCCAAGGATAGCTGATACCATTGAATTCAGAATATCCCACGATCTTACCTGGCGCATATATATGACTCTTGGAAGATACCACCTTTGTTCCTGGTGCTACTACTTCGGGTTTCCTCAGACCGTTCATGGCCGGACCCGTAGAGGAGTAATAATCGATTTTCCCGTCAGGCTGATGGGTTGTTGCCCCCACACTGATGACCGCCTGAAAACAGGCCGGCGCAAGGATGTTATGCCCTTTCTGTGCATCGGCCCATCGAGGGTCAACGTCATTTTTCTTGAAGGAATAGTTGGTACTACCAAACGCCTGAATCTCACCCTCACTCTCTACGACAAGCGCCACGGGAACGATTTGACTGATGGCCTGTTCTGACTGAAGCAGTACCTGCCAGATATCATCATCAATAAATGACGAGGCATTGTGATAGCACGATACCGTCAGCGTGTCCAGACCGCAGGGAAAGGCGAACACCATGACGGAGTCGGAGGGAATCTGTTGCGAATCCAGCGTCAGCGTGTCTGTCGGAATGCCGTTCTCCCCGCGATAGGCATAGAAATGAATCCGTGCGTCACCCTCTGCGGTCAGCCTATACAAGGCCTGATTCTTATTTGTCTGTATGAAAGCGCCAGCCACAGGCCGCTCAGCCGTCTTGATAAACCACGTGTCGTTAATGCTCTCATTGCCGGCAGCGGCCACGAGGATGTGTCCTGGTCCCGTCAGACTGTCGAGTACGGCAGAAAGGAGGCTGTCATCCTGATCGAGATACGGTGGATAGCCTTCGCTGAAGGAGACGACGCAGGGCTTCTGCTGGCTGTCGGCATAGTCGAAGAGGTATTTGAATCCCAAGACATCGGTTGCCGTTGTGTATTTGTAGATGTTTGTGGAGTCAATATACTTCGCGTTGGAGTTGACAGCATTAGCCACGAGACAGATGTCGCTGTCGAAGGCGATACCCCGATAGCGGCTGTTGTAGCCGCTTCCTGCCGCAATGCCCAGGGTGAGGGTGCCGTGCGTTTCCGACTCAGCGTCGGTAGTCTGTCCGTAAGCCAGCAGTTCCTCCGTCCCGATATAATCTCGTCCAACGGGCAGAATGCTGCCGATGGTGTCTTTCGACAACTGGTCCCAGAGTGCGTGAATGCGGTAGCGCGTCGTCGAGTGGTCGTAGAATGTCGGATGCGTCAAGTCGAACCCCACATCCATCAATCCCATGACGACACCATCCCCCGTATAGGCCGAATGGTTTGGAGTGGCTTCATACGCAGGCAACACATTGACGGCCATAGCTGCTGTATCGACGCAGAGCGTGGCATGAGCCCCAGCCTCTATGCGTCGCACTGACGGTTCGCGCGAGAGTGCTGCCAACTGGTTCAAAGGAATGCTGGCTATGATGATATCGCCCCAACGTGCATGTCGGCGACATCCGAACCTTGCCAGTATGTCGTCGTTGTCTGTTTTGACAAAGGCCGTGATGGTGCGGCCGTGGAAAGCCCTTCGTGTAAATGCCGCCTCCTCCAGTGCTGCCTGTCTGGCTAAGCCCGAGAGTTTTCTGAAATCTGCCGTCTGTGCAGTTGCTGTCGCAAGGCGCAGTATCAGTCCCAGTAGGATTATAAGTCGTATTTTTGTCATATCTTATTCCTGTGGCAGGAGGGCAACGCCGTGCTGCTTTTTGCCGTCCATCATGATTTTGATGGGGTGAGGGAAACGCACGTGACGGACGTGCTCCGTCTCCTCAATGGCAGGCAGCGCGTCGAGCACGTTGGTTTGCAGGATGCCGTCACCCGTATAGGTGTTGATGGTGAAGTAACCCACGCCAAACGAGGTGAGGTTCTGGAAGAAGTGCGTGCCCTGCGAGGGATCTACGTGGTAGTTCTTCAGTCCGGCCTCCACGATGACGCGTGCTGCGGAGATGTGCGGCCACTTCACGGGGATGCCCAGCCAGTAGTCGCTGGAGCCCCATCGTCCCGGTCCGATGAGCACGTAGTTGGCGCCCGTGCCGTCTTCCTGGAGGTATTTGCCGTCCAGGAATTTCCGGTTGATCTGCTCTATCTCGTCGGCAATCTGCGGGTTGTTGGCGGCCGTGAATTCCTCGTCCGTCTTGACGTAAACCACATCGACGACATCCTCTGAGATGCCGTGCCCCAGTGAGTTATGCGAACGCAGTAGACACTGCTCGTCGGGAATGGCGGCGAGGTCTTCGTCCAACACCTGTTTCGAATCCACGATGGGACGAATTTGCAACAGATAGAAGTCGCCGCTCGCGCCGTCTGGTGCGAGGTTACAGGCAAACTCTATCTCCACGGGACGGCGCATCTCCTCCGAGCCGTATTTCTGCGACAGCTGGAGGATTTCCGGCAGCGGGAAGATGCCATGCTGTAGGACCCCTGAGAACGAGATGACCTTGCGGCCGCCTTCATAGATGCCGTCGCGGATAATCTGGTCAACGGGGTCGTATGTCGATGCGATACCCTGCAGCGAGTTGTCCTTATCGGCCTCCTTGACGCGGAGGTTCAGGATGTTAAAGCCGTCGTCCACCTTGAAGTCGTCGCCAACGTGACTCATATCCAGCGCATAGAAGCGCGTCTGCGTCTCTTTCAGCGCCGTCTCCATCTCCGAGGTTTGTAACACCTGCTTCGGATGGTAGGGCGATACGCGCAGCGTCTGTCCGCCGTCGACGATATATTTTCCCAGACCCAGGGCCAGCGATGCGATACCCTCTTCGGCCAATTCGTCGCCGATGGGGTAGTAGTTCAGTGAGCGCAGCACCCCCGAGAACGTCGGATAGAACCGCGTGTCGTACTGTTTGCCGACGACCTCCTGCAGGATGACCGCCATCTTTTCCTGGTCGATGACGTTCGACGTTGCCGTCATATACGCCTTCGAGTCCTTGTAATAGACGGAAGCATAGACGCCCTTGATGGCACACGCCACCATGCGCAACATCTCGTATTTGTCCTCCAGATACGGCACCATATATGTCGAATAGATGCCTGCGAACGGCTGGTAGTGCGAATCCTCGAGCAGCGACGACGAACGCACGGCAATCGGTGAGTTGATGGCCTCGAAGAACGTAAAGAAGTCTGCAATCAGTGCATCCGGCAATTGTGCCCGCATAAAATGCTCCAGTATCTCCTCGTCCGGTGCGTCGCTCAGTGCGATGCTCCACAGGTTGTTCTTGTCCATGAATTCATCGAAGAAGTCGGTACACAGCACGACGGTCTTCGGAATCTGCACGGTGGCATTGTCAAACTGGTTCAGTTCCGAATGGCGCTTGATGATGTTGTCGAGGAATGCCAGACCGCGCCCCTTGCCGCCTAAGGAACCCTCACCGATGCGTGCGAAGTGGGCGTAGCGGTCGAACTTCAGTCGGTCGAACACTGCCACGACGCCGATATTCTTCATGCGGCGGTATTGCACGATGGCGTCAAAGATAATCTGTCGGTGTGCGTCCAGGTCCTGCAGTTTATGCCATGTGACCGTCTTCAGGAACTGCGACACGGGGAATATGGCTCGGGCGCAGAGCCAGCGGCTCATATTGTTGCGCGACACGTGATACTGGAACGACTCGGCGGGAATCTTGAAGATGTTGTCCTGCAGTTCCTTCAGCGAACGCACACGTGCCACCTCTTCCTTCGTCTTGGGGTCGCGGAAGATGAAGTCGCCGAACCCCATGTGCTCCTCAATGAGCTGGCGCAGGTCCACGTTCATCTTCTTCGAGTTCTTATCGATGAAATGGAAGTGCTCTTTCTCCGCCTTCTCCTTGTTCACAATCTCCGAACTCTGCAGAATCAGCGGCACATACTCGTCGCGCTTGCGGATTTCGCGCAGCAACTTCAAGCCAGCCTCCGGATCACCCTCCTCGACGTGTGCCAGACGACCGTTCACGCCCTTCAACGGGAATCGCGTGTCACTGATGACACCCAGCACGTTGTCGTGATACATCTCATACCAATTGATAGCCTCTTCGTAGGTCGTTGCCAGCACCACCTTCGGACGTCCGCGCTTGCGCTGCGCGGCGGCGTGTGGGTTCAGAGCCTCGGTAGAGAAATTCTTCGACTGCGCGAGGATGTAGTTATACAGGTTCGGCAGCACCGACGAATAGAAGCGTATGTTATCCTCGACGAGCAGTATCATCTGCACGCCGGCCTCCTTGATGTCGTGTTCGATGTTCATCTGGTCCTCAATGAGCTTGATGATGCTCAGGATGAGGTTCCGCTTTGTGATGCCGTGCGAGAAAGGCGTCAGCACCACGCACGGGACGTGCGGGGCCATCCGTTTTACGTCGCGTGCTACGGCGAAGGCGTCGTTGTCGGCATTACCCGGCATACAGATCACCAGGTCGATGTCCGTCGTCTCCAGCACGTGGCTGGCTTCCTCCGTTGTCGACACCTGCGTGAACGTGGGCGGATAGCGCATTCCCAACTCCATGTATTCGTCGAAAATCTTTTCGTCCACGCGTCCGTCGTCCTCCAGCATGAAGGCATCGTACGGGTTTGCTACTATCAACACGTTGAAGATGCGTCGCGTCATCAGGTTGACGAACGACACGTCCTTCAGAAAGAAGTTGTTGAACTCTTGGGGGATGTTACTCATAACTCACTGCTGATGTTCACTTAACCACAACTGTCTTGCCGCCGGTGACGTAGATGCCGGGGCGGCTGGGCTGTGCGCTGAGGCGGCGGCCGTTCAGGTCGTAATAACTCTTATCTCTCAGCTCTTCACTATTCACTATATTCTCAATGCCGGCCTCGCCATATTCCTTCGCCGTAATCATCGGCACTCCGAGCACGAAGTCGGCATTCTTCTCGGCATCGGCGTAGAAGGCAATGACGTAATAGCCCGGCTGGGTGATGTTGAATTCGAACGTCGGCTGACGGACGCCGGGGAACGCGTTGCTTGTCTTGCCGCCGATGTTCTTGGTAGGCGTACAAACCTTCGACGCCACCTCCTGTCCGTTGGCATCTTCTATGACGACGGTGATGGGCGAGAAATCCGGACGGTTCCAGTTGTATAACCTGTATCTCACGGTATAGCGGCCGGCAGACAACATCATGTTCGAACGACCCTTGCTGACGCCGAATTTCGCAAATGCGGCCTTCTCCTTGCCCGCACTGTTCTGTACGAGCAGACCGTATTCCATACCACGTTGCTCGTTGGTGAAATGCAGCAGACGGGGACCATTGGTGTATGGCATTCCGCCACCCACACGTGTCGTCGAACTTGTGCCGTTGCTGACGTACCAGTCTTGTGGTACGATGCCCTCGGTATTGAAATGGCTGCTCAGACTGTAGTTGGTGCTCAACTTCGGGGCTTCGCAGTTTACCACACATGCGGCGTCGCTGGTCTTGCCATTACTGTCGGTCACCACTGCGCGCAGGGTATGCTTGCCAGTCTTGGGGGCCGTCAGCGTTGCGTCGTAGGTTCCTGATGCTGATGCTTCGGACGTGGTGGCGAGCAGGTTGCTGCCCTCGTATATTTCCACTTTCTCTATTTCGCCTTTCTGTGCTTTGGCGGTGGCTTCTACGGCGACGTCAGGGAACGTAGCCGTGCCTTCGGGCATAAAGGTCAGATACGTCGTCTCGCCTTCGGGCTTTGTGATACGTGCCGAGGGCTGGTTCAGCGAGAAGCGCTTACAGAAGTTCCATATCAAGTGGCGGTTCTGGTCTGTGGGATAGTGGCCGCCATTATTATAAGAATAGAGCCACACCTCGCCACCATTGGGCCCGCCAGTCCATTTTTCCAAGTCGCCGTCGCTCCATGCTCCAATGGGCTTATAGCCTATCTCCTTGCTATATTGCTTATGCTGGTCGTGCTTGGCATAGTTCTCTATGTAGGCGTGGATGCCGTACTCTTCATAGCCGAACACGTCATCGGCGTAGGCAATACATTCCAGCATATTCACAGGCTTCTTGCAATTATTCCAGGGCTGCTCCGAGAACTGGATGCCGCTGGTAGGTGCGAAGGCTGCAATCTTGTTCTGCATGTTGGCAATGCAATGGTGGATAAGCATCGAACCCATCGAGAATCCCGACCAATAGACGCGGTCGCGGTCGATGTCGTAGCGTGTAGCCATCTCGTCAATGGTCTTTGTGACGAATGTCTGGTCGCCCGTGCCGCTCGTGTCCCACATATTACCGTCGCTGCGCAGATAGGTGACAACGAACTTCGCCGTGTCAATCATCTGGTAAATCTTGTCCGATTCGTATTGATATTCCGGGTTTTGGTTCATGCCGTGCGTGACAATCATCAGCGGCGACTTGGCCGGCAGCGTGTTTGGCGTAAACACAACCATGTTGCGTGTCTTGCCGTTGACCTTAATGTCAATTGACTCTTGTTTGTAGGCCCACACCTGCATAGTCAGCAGCAGGAGGAGCGAAACCAATGAAAAACGTGAATGATTCATATGCTTTTTACTTTTCCTTTGTTTTTATTTTCTGTGTGCAAAGGTAGTGCAAATCGAGCGAAATACAAAATAAATCGTGATTTATTTTTATTTCCGAGGTGCAGCCTGTGGATAACGACATGTTTGCAAAACACTCATGGTATTTCCGCAATGCGCTGGTGCGTGCAAATTACCATAATGTAGCGAAAGGGAGAGACTATACACCCGTCTATCTGGAACGTTTCTTCCGCAACATGTTGCTGGGCGAACAGTGGGATTTGCGCAACCGTTACCTGCACATACATCCTACCGAGGAGTGGAGCGTACAGCCAAACTTTTCGGGCACCCCGACAAGTACAGGACAAGTACCCCACAAGTACCCCACAAGTACCCTACAAGTACAGGATAAACTGCACACTGATAATCCCAACATCGTAAAACTTGTGCAAGTAGTAGGCGAGCAGGAACTGTCTGTAAAAGAAATGATGGAACTTATTGGTCTGAAAGACAGAAAGAATGTTTTGAGTCTTTACCTCAATCCCGCTATTGCCGACGGATATATCCGCCTGCTATTCCCTCAATCCCCCCGTCATCCCCGCCAGAAGTACCTCCTGACGGTAAAGGGCTTGGCACTGTACCGCGAAATAAGCAAATAAAAAGTTAGTCTGCCACCATGCCCGCCAGTGTCTGCCACTCTGCCCGCCAATGTCGGGCCGACATTGCTTGAATCGTGGCCAACGATTAGGGAGCAGAGCGCCACACAGCCCGGCACACAGTAAATCGGATGAAACAATGGGTGCTCAGAATTCTGAGCACCCTTGATTTGTATGTAGATGTATGGATGATTTAGGGGTTAGGATTCGTTGGAGTCAGCGTCCAGGTGTTCGTGGATACGGTGACATAAAGTTCGCCGTAAGTGCCGCTGGATGTTGGCATGCCGGAATTCCAGGAACCATAACCATCCGTGCCTTCTAGCGGTCGAGGATTAAAATCGGGGTCTTGAAGGCATTGACGGAGAATAAAAAAAACGCCCATTTCATCGGGATTTCTAAGACTGGCAATTCCTGCCAGGCTTACTTTTTCCTATTTTGAGACGCTTTTTTCCTACCATGAGACGGTTGTTTCTTGAAGATAGGCTAATTTTGCACTCAAATTCAACTTTACTAACAAAATAATAAATAAGTATGAAAAAAAATTTTATGACTGATGTAGCCGGAAGAATGGTGCTCACCTTCTTCTTTTGCTGGGCAATGACAACAGTAGTGAACGCTCAGACGGCAGAGCCCGAGAGCAAGATGGACAAGTATCTGCGCCTGTCGAAGGAGGCCGACGAGAACCCCACCAACTGGCAAGCTCAGCTGGAGGTGGGCCACATGCTGCTCGACAAAGAGAGCGGAGTCTATAACCAGTCGCGTGCCGCCAGATATTATGAGCGCATCTACCAGCAGGGCGCTGGCTTCAACAAGGAAGTGCCCGACTCCGTTATCTTCGAGTCAATTGTCGCGCTGATGACGGTGGCTACAGACAAGAAGGACGTGAAGAAGGTCTTGTTCTACGCAGACGAGTTGATGCGTGCAGAAAAACTAGGCATAGACATCAATAAGGATTATATTATCACCTGTGGTATGATGGGTGCTATATTCAACCTGATGAACGGTGATGCTGTGAAGGCTTTGTGTAACATGCTGGATGTGCGTAAACTTGCCACTGCCGAAAATAAACCGGGCATTGACTATTCTGACCCGATGACCGTCATCCTGTACGAGAATCTGTTGTCGAATTACCGTAAGTCGTTTGGCGACAAGCTGCCCGAATTTACCTTTGACGGCAAGAAGTATATTCTCATTGCCATGAACCTGTGGAATGTGGAGATGCCGCTGATGGGTTGGCTGGGCGGCCTTGATGACGATGGTGACGCCGAGATAGGCAAAGGGCTGAAGCTGTTATACGGTGAAGACGGCAAGGTCTATGACGACATGCACGGCGAAATGAACTACAGTTTCAATTACACCAAGGATGGTTTCGTACCTCAGCAGGGCTACAATGTCCGCATGATTACCGTCACGCCCGATCAGCGCCAGAAAATGGTGGATGCCTACCACAGCTATATGAAGAAGCACAAGAAGCTGTAAGCTGGTATAGCATCACAACTCCATCGCCTCGCTGCCCTGATTCGACGGGCGGTGGGGCGTTTTTATACTCAAAAATTTGGGTATTTCGGAAAAACTTATTATCTTTGCAGACGGGTAAATAAACGTAAATGAGCAGATATATTATCATACTGACAACTGTTGTCGCCGTGTTGACGTTGACGGTGGGCTGTACAAAGCCCGACCGCAGCGATGAGGCTGTTGCGCTGAGCAAAGAGATAGTCAACCATGGATTATCCGACGTTGGTCATTCTGTGGAGCGAGTGGATAGTGCGGAGCAGGCCGGTTTGTTCACGGCGGTACGTGCCAATACCATCAAGGCAATTATCTATGAGAATGCCGGCCGAAGGCGGCTGGCGGCCTATTACGCAGAGAAAGCGATTGCTGCAGAGGCGGGACATACCATCGCCACGTCGGCAGACAGCAGCCTTTATTGTAAGGTTCGCTGTGTTCTGGGTAACGATGCATACGCCGATGGCGAGTATGGTAAATCAATCACCCTCGCCAAGGAAATCCTTGCATTCGTGGGTGACGGCACAACGCCAAATGACGTGGAGATGAAATGCAGGGCAATTATGCAGATGGCAGATTGTGAAAACAAACTGGGGCATATTGCAGAATCTGAACAGTTGTTCCTGCAATGCATCGATGATTTGATGACGAGTACACAGCGCGCCACCGATTATGGGGAGATTGATCCGCTCATCTATACGTTGCTTTCGCTCAACGACTTGTATATCGACAATAAGATGCCTGAAAAGGCGCTGCCCCTAATGGCGAAGATGGACACGGCGATGGCACGTCTGACACGTTGCCCCAACACTCCCGACTGGGTGATGCAAAAGCGCCGCAACAATGTGACCATCAGTAAGGCGATGGTCTATGCAGCCAATAATCAGAAAGAGCAGGCAGAAACCCTTTTCCGCGAATATCAGCAGTTCCAAGGTTCTGGCGCGTTAGACAAGGCAGCTGAAGGACTGTATCTGTCGATGACGGGCCGTTACGACGAGGCAGTCCGCTTGTTCGACGAAACCGACTCTATAATGCGCTCCAATGGTGACCCCGTCATCGACCTCTATGTCAAGACCTTGTTTAATTACAAGTACGAAGCCCTGCAAAAGGCGGGACGCACGGCAGAGGCTTTGGCGCTGGGTGACCGTATACGTCAGTTGACCGACTCCATCCGCCAGCAGGAACGGCAGGCCGACGTGGAGCAGTTGCAGGAAATCAAGCAGCAGGAAGAGGAGATTGCCAGCAAGCACCAGTCACTCGTTGTCCACCGC
Source organism: uncultured Prevotellaceae bacterium (assembly GCA_900318885.1). Taxonomy (GTDB): domain Bacteria; phylum Bacteroidota; class Bacteroidia; order Bacteroidales; family Bacteroidaceae; genus Prevotella. Next base: position 13,036 of record ONMN01000087.1, read on the forward strand.
ATCATCCTCGCCAGCGCATTCCTCGTATGCCTACTCATCGCCTATCTGCTCTGGCGTTCCTATAAATATAATAAGGTGTTAACCGAAAAGAACCGCAAGCTCTACGAGGAGATAGAACAGCGCCGACAGGAGCAGCAGCAGGAGATGGAGCTGTTGCAGGCCGCTCCGGAGGAACAACTCACCACCGAGCAGCAACTCTTCCGCCGCCTCTGTACGTTGATGGACGAGCAGCAGCCCTATACCGACGAAACCCTGAACCGCGACACGCTGGCACAAATGGCGGGCACCAACGAAAAATATGTGGAGCAGGCCATCCGCCAATGTTCGAAGGGCGAAACGGTCAGCGACTTCATCAACCGCTACCGCCTGGAACATGTTGCCCGTCTGCTGAAGACCACTAGCGACCCCATTGCTATCGTCGGCGAACTTTCCGGCATTCCCAGTCGCGCCACCCTCGCCCGACTTTTCCGTAACGCCTACGGCATGACGCCCAGTGAATTTCGGCGAGCAGCGAGTGCAGACTGAGCTTGCTCGAAGTCTGCCGAGTCGTGACCGAAATCGCGGAACGCAATATCG
>ONMN01000104.1 GCA_900318885.1 uncultured Prevotellaceae bacterium
GTCTGAACGGCCTCCATTGAATTATCCACAGAGAGTTTTTCGAGGATATTCTGCCGATGCTTGTTCACAGTGAAGATGCTGATGTGCAGGGTGCTTGCAATCTCCTTGCTCAACATTCCCTGGCGGATGAGACCTAAGATTTCCTTTTCCCTGCGGGTCAGAATGTCGAAGCGTTCTTCATAGAGGAAAGGGGTAACAGACTGGCCGGTCTCCATGTTGATAATGTGGGGATTGATGCCGTGAATGGGTTCCTGCTCAGGCGAAAGCTCGTAGGTGCAGACTACCAGTCGCATATATCCGTCAGTCGAGTTGGATTGTATGCGCGTCAGATTCGAAACGTAGACGTAGTTCCCAACATCATCGCGCATCCTGATACGACAAGTGGCATGGTATTTGAGACGCTCCTCTGAGGGTAGATGTTCTACCTGTTCGAAGAATTTCACTTCGAGCATGCGCTTGTCCACCAGATCTTCCGGATGGATGCGCTCATAGATAAAGTCCTCATCGACGTCGGTCAGCTCTTCCAATGCGGTGTTTTGATGTAGCCCCAGTTTATTGGCCAACCTGCCAATAGAGGAATAGCTGTTGCCCACGGCTATATCAGTCAGTATAGCACAGCCTTGACTGACATCTGTAAAGGCCTTGATGATGTAGCGGCACTTTTCCACATCCTGCCCGGAAAGCCGCGTCGTGTCGAACGGCTGACGGTGGAAAATCTCCTGTAGTTCTCGTCTTAGTACATCCATAAATAGTTAAAAATCAGTATTGCACGGCTGAAGGAAACCTCGTACCTTTGCACCGCACTTTTATTCCTCTGGTGCAAAGATACGAAATGTTTCACTAAAATAATAAAGGTATGGAGAAAAATATCCAAGAAAGAAAGTTAGACGATTGTACACAATCCAGTAGTTCAGGCCCTTCGCATGTAAGTTGCATAGCCATTGTTAAGAAACTTTGCGCAGCTATGACTGCCTCAGCCGTCGTGTGGTTGGTGTATGTTGACAACTGCCATATGCCCAAGCCTTTTGCTTATGGAACTATGGCTCTTGTTATTTTATCCTTTATGAGCGGATTGTTTGTTTCTGTAGAACGGAAGAAGACAAGAGATGTTGTTATTGGACTGTTGTGGGCGCTGCTGTGGTTCCCTTGGCTATGTTATGAACTGCTTTCCCGACCTGATGTTTCTGTTCAGTCTTTTGCCTATACGTCAGCTTTGGTTGTGACCGCTACCGTAGTCGCTATGGTTATCTGGTTCATGGCAAAAGAACTTAGACGCGTGTTGTCTAAATCTGAAAAGAGCAAGCCTGTCCTCATTTTATGTCTGTTGGCGGGCGTATCATCCAATGTCATTGCATCAGCCCCGATACGCATAGAGCCGACAGACTGGTATGTAGGTCTGAAGAACCCTACGCTGCAACTGATGCTCTATGGGAAAGATGTAGGTGATGCTACAGTCAGAACAGACTATCCTGGCGTCAGAGTCGATTCGATAGTCCGTCTCGACAGTCCCAACTATCTGCTGGTCTATCTGAACATCGCCGATGCACAGGCTGGCGAGATGATGCTGAGAGTTAACGGGAAACGGATTCGATACCAGTTGAAACAGCGTGAGAAGCGCGGTGAGGAGCGCATCGGTTTCACCTGCTCCGATGTGCTCTACCAACTGGTGCCCGACCGCTTTGCCTCCGGCACGGTGGAGAACGACCAACTCATCACGATGAACCGCTACCAGTGCGACCGTTCCAACCCCAATCTCCGGCATGGCGGCGACCTCGAGGGCATCCGCCAACACCTCGATTATTTCAATGAGCTGGGCGTGACAGCCCTGTGGTTCACGCCTGTCTTGGAGAACAACTCTCCCGACCGTGACGGCTATAGTACCTATCATGGCTATGCCCCCACGAATTATTATCAGATAGACCCTCGCTTCGGCAGCAATGATGACTACCGCCGACTCTGCGACGAAGCACACGAGCATGGGCTGAAAATGGTGATGGACATGATTTTCAACCATTGTGGCTTTGAGCATCCCTGGGTGGCTGACATACCCAGCCGCGACTGGTTCAACTGCCCAGAATGGCTGGAGGATGCCAAGGGCGAACCAACACCCAATGCAAAATATCAGCAGACCAGCTACCAGTTAACACCCGTACGCGACCTTTATGCCTCTGAGATAGACCTGCACGAAACAACGAAGAGTTGGTTTGTGCCGACGATGCCCGACCTTAACCAGCACAATCCACACGTGCTGCGCTATTTGATTCAGAACTCCATCTGGTGGATTGAGACAATCGGCATCGACGGCATCCGCATGGATACTTACCCTTACGCTTTCGAGGATGCCATGTCCAGGTGGATGCAGGCTATCAACGAGGAATACCCCAACTACAACGTGGTGGGCGAGACCTGGGTGACAGAGCCTGCCTACACCGCCTCGTGGCAAAAGGACAACCGGCTGACGAAGGTGAATCCCCATCTGCCGACTGTGATGGACTTCGCCTTCTACGACCGCATGGTGCAGGCTGCCGGTGAGGACACTAATGACTATGGCCGTGGCCTCAACCGCATCTATAACTCACTGGTCTATGACTACCTGTATCCCAATCCCCGCAGCGTGATGGCCTTCATCGAGAATCACGACACCGACCGCTTTCTCGCTGACGGCTGTGACACATTAGCACTGCGACAGGCACTGGCTTTGCTTCTGACCATACCGCGCATTCCACAATTATATTATGGCGTAGAAATTCTACTAAACGGAACCAAAGAAAAGAGCGACGGCAACGTGCGCCAGGACTTCCCCGGCGGATTCTGGGACGACAGTCGCAATGCTTTCACCACTGAAGGGCGCACTGCTGCAGAAAACAGCATGTTCCGCTGGCTGAGCCGTCTGCTGCATTGGCGACAGGGCAATGAGGTTATCGCCAAAGGCAGTATGACGCAGTTCATCCCTCATCGCGGCATCTATGTCATCGCGCGGCAGTACACGGGAAAGACCGTACTGACCATCCTCAATGGCACCAACCACGTCACCACCATGCCCGTCAGCCGCTATCGCGAAGTCATCGGCCAGCATCGCCAAGCCACCGACATCGTCTGTGGCTGTACCGTTGACATCAGCAAAGATATCCAACTGCAACCCCGTGAAACGTTAATCCTTGAATTATGAAACCGCTTATCTTAAAAGAAGACATTCTCGCTGCATTCCGTGAACTCGGGATACGGCAGGGAATGACGGTGATGACGCACACCTCACTGAGTAGCCTCGGCTACGTCTGCGGCGGCGCGCAGACAGTCATCGAAGCCTTGTTGGAAACGGTTACCCGTGAGGGGACCATCGTGATGCCCACGCAATCGTGGAAGAATCTCGACCCCGACGTTGGGGTACACAGCGAAATAAGTGAAGCCGACTGGCAGAGACTCCGCGACCACTGGCCAGCCTACGACAAGCGGCTGACCCCGACGCAGACGATGGGAACCGTGGCTGAGATGTTCCGGCAGTGGCCAGGGACGCTCCGCAGCGACCATCCCGCCCGCTCCGTCGCTGCCAACGGCAGGCACGCCCGGCGGCTGACGAAGAGCCATGACCTACAGAATATCTTTGGCGACGGTTCTCCAATAGGTCGCCTTTACAATCTCGATGCTTACGTACTGCTCATTGGCGTGGGCTATGACAAGAACACCTCGCTCCACTTAGCTGACGCCCGCGCCAACTACCCCGGCAAGCACAATTCCTTGGAGCATAGCGCCGTCTACGAGTC
>ONMN01000093.1 GCA_900318885.1 uncultured Prevotellaceae bacterium
CTCGTCCAGATGAACGACGAAAGCGAGGATGTTGTCCTCCCCATATTTCTTGGCCAAGAATTGATACATATCCTTTGCCCAGTTCTCGATGTCCTCCTTGCGTGTCAGATGAGAGTTATCATCCCCCAGATTCTCGTTGAGCTTCTGGTCACCGAATGCCAGGTGTCTCATCTGGTCACGAGAGCCACCGAGAATCAGGTTGACAATGGTACGGTATCTCGGCTCCTTCAGTCCCTCGTTCTTGTCCCGTATGCCACGCCTTGCCAGATTAAGCACCATCCGCTTGGGGATGCTGTGCTTCTTATCCACCTCAGAGATGACACCGCCTTTGGTCACCTCAAAGTTCAGATGCTCGCGTGAAAAATCATAGTTGCCTTGTCGCTTGGCAAACTTCAATGCCTCTTTGGTGTTTCTCCTCAGATGCTCGGCACTCTCCGCTTCGGTCATGCCTTTCTGTGTCTTGATGTCAAGTACTTGATATGCCATAATTGTATTACTCCATAAAATTTTTGAATCTGCCATCCGTGCCCGGAACCCCTGATAAACAAAGGCCAGAGCTTGCTCTTCCCAAGGCCGCCACCTCCCTAAAATGAACTTTTAGGGGAATTAGGCTTCCCAACAAGAAAAAGTGAGCAGGCAGGGCAAGCCCCTTTGGGTCAGTTACGATGGCCTGACGCTTTTTCGCAGTTGACCTCTCTGCCGCTGCCATGAGCCACGCAAGGCAGCCCAGGCAGCGGTGCTTCATGAGGTCTGAATCAGCGTTCAGACGAAAAGAGATTGCCATTAATTTTTGCTTTTCTTGGCATCAACGTATAGATGCCAACCACATGAATCAGTGTGCCATCAGCACATTGTTTTACCTCGATCAGCCCTTCGTCTTGGAGCGTTTTGAGGAACGAAAAGACTGTGTTTCTGCTCCAGTTCCAGCGTTTGGCAAGGTCACTGACTTTGGCAAGAAAAGGAACGTTTGCCCCTCCGTCTCTGTCCAAATCTATCTTCTCTTTTTGCTTGCCGATGATATACTGAAACGCCTCATAACGGGAGGCCTTATTGGGCAATGACTTGCCCAGATAACGGATTAGACTGTCACTGAGATACACTAAAAAAGTTCGTGATTCCATAAGAAAATATCATTTATAAATACAAGAATCAGTTGACTATGCGGCCTTCTTCAGCTGCTTCTCTTCCGTCTGAAGAGGTATCGGTTTGCGTCCTTTCGGGTTGGGTTCTGCCACCATATCCGGGTACATGATCATGGCGATGAGGATGATGAAACCGACATCAGCCAACAGCATGAACGGCGAGAAAACCAGAATGATTTCGCAGGTAGCGAAGCCACCGAAAGCGTTCCGGCTTCTGTTGTAGGTAGAATACAACCGGTCAGCGAACTTATAACCTCTGCCAAACGGGAACAACATAAGTGTCAATATCCAGCAGAGGAAGAACTGAGCCGTCGGGAACATGTAGAAGTCGAAATAATAGTGGTAGTCCGTCAGCAGGGTATAGTCTATGAACTGGATGGAAATGAGGCACACCTCAATGATAAACATGAAGTATTTCCGTGCATTGATAGAAGTCTTCATGCGCTCGTGGAAATTGTGGAAACGCTGCTTTGCAGCCCTTATCTTCCTGCCGATATAGCCATAGCCATGAGGCCTTGTAGCCAAGAATGTGATGATGGCTACTGCCAGGAAGAATAGCAGTCTTATTGATACTAAGAATTTCTCCATATGATAGAATATTAGTGAAAGTCCTTGATAAGTTGAATAGGATTAACCGACTCCATGATGACCACATCCTGCTCGTTCTGGAGCCGTTCAAGCCGCTTGTGAAGCGCCTCGTACATGATCTCAGCCGAGTCATATACGTTGATAAAGAACGATTCCAGACAGCCATGCATAGAAGAATAGAGATGCACGACAGCCATGTTTCCCAGCGTCGGCTTCGTATATGCGACACACTCCATGCTGCTGCCGTCCTTTGACTTGACAGCAAGCAAAACTGTCAAAGACAGCAGTTCCTGAATCTGTTGGATGACATCATCAATCATCATCTGCCGGTCCAAAGAATAGCTGACGACTGAGCATTCAACGGCCTTCTCAACAGCCTTAGACTCCTGACAGGCATTCATGAAAATGGTCAGTCTCTTACAAATCTCATTGATGTTAAAGTCCATGACGGACAGCCCAGACTGGGCATGTTTTGCCTCAGTAGAGAGGCTTGGATTAATCTTGATATTTTCCATTATATTTATATGATGTTTTTGATATGAGTTTTCAGAAGATACACCGATATTTTATCGAGGAACTGCAGTTCATCATTATTGGCCTTGGACGGACACTTATCCAGCTTCATGTAGAGTTCCGGCATATCCTGGGCAATGTCCAGCATGAGCTGCTGCTGACCGGAAGAGAGCGCAGCCATAGATATTTCATCAATGGTAAAATACGGCTGCATGAGCATCCATCGGTAGTTCCTTGCGATGACCGGATTTATCTTCAGACCGTTCATAATCTGGTCTCTGCACACCTCTGCATTCTGTAAGATACGTCGGTTATAGCGCATGGTCATATACGTTGCTATCTCATCGATGGAGGCAAAGGAATCCTTGCCGGTACCATAGAATGTATTGCAGATCCTTGCTGTCTGGTCGGTCAGTTCCTGAAGCTTTTGCTGGGGAACCATAGGCAGGAACTGGAGCATGGAACGGAAGCATATATCCTCCTTCTTCAGGAAATCCCTGAATATTTCACGGCTTTCAATATGCATATAGTTAGGGTCAGACAAGATACGGTCATACTCCTGAAGAGTCTTGTCGAGATCCTTGTATGTCGCGTTGTTATCCAGCTTCGCAAAGAACCTGTCAGCCTGTTTCTGTGATTTCTCATCGATGAACTTCTTCGCTCCGTTAGCCGTGTTCGTCTTGATGAACACCACATCAGCCAGTGAACGCGGCTTCGAGAAAGCCAGTCTGAGAATCTCCGTTCTGAGAGAATCGCTGACGTTTAAAACCTCGTCCTGCATCTTCTGGTTGGCTGCATAAGCCGTATCACGCATAGAGAAAGAGATGATGGAATCCTCCATCTGCTCTGTCAGGTTGATATACTCCACCAGCTCGTCTATCGATGCAGAACTCTTCGACTGGAGTACAGTCAGCTCCGACTTGCATACCGCCAGAGCACCATTCACATCCTTCACACGGACACCCTTCTTCTGGCATCCCGATAACATGGTGATGACAGCCAGAGCCATCAGACCCATGTACGTTTTCAAACAAAATTTCTTGATCATAACTGAGTTTTTTGAATTAAAAAGCGGATGTGCAAGTGCCAATCACACCATACACACCCGCAACTAATGACACAGATTTATAAAACTATTACTCACTATCCTTTGACCCGCCATGAGCCTCCGACGCTGCCGGTTTCTCTGTTACGGGCTTCTCAACTATTCCTCCTTTCTCCAATGTCTTGATGATTTTCAACTTCGTTTCCTTTAACAATTTCGATAGTTCGTTAAAGAGCTCGATGTCCACACCCTTGCACTCCTCCATACCGAAAAGAACCGAAGTCTGCTTGTCGTCGAGCTTGATCTGGAAATTAAATACTGCTTTCATTTTTCTAAAATTTTAAGTGAAATCCTGAAATAAATGGTGCAAAGGAACAGCTAAAAAACGACTCATTCAGGATTTTGCAGAAAACCTTTTCAAATTTAACATTTACCCATTAGCATCAGGACACGACAATAGCTGTCGCCCAAGAATTAGAAGGGTGACAACCAGAAAAGACACCAGAACAGGCTCTGTTCAGCGGTCTCTGTAATGGCTATCCTTAGACCATCCCACGAGGATTGCCTTGGTGAAACGCCACAGTATATAGAGCACTATCAGTTGCATAGTCATCTTCAATTATATCGTTTATTGGCAGCCCTGGTCGCCCATCAGCCGCCGTTATTACACACTTGCCTCACACTCACTTGTCGGAATGCAAGATTTATCGGATCTCCTGGAAGTTAGACTTTCTCTTTTTTGAGAACCCCACTTCGGAGAAGCTTTTTTTTCATCGGCATATCCTATCAGTTATAGACTTTTCTTTGTGCCAAGAACAAGAGAGGTGAGTTGATGAAAGGGCAAGGAATTTCGGCAGGAAGTTCATTCATTAACTTGCTCCCGAAATAGCCTGCGGTACTTGCATATTCATCAAGCCTCTCTACCTTTGCACAGGGGAAAGTCGTCAATAACTGATAGCAGTTTTGCCGTCTGAAAGGCGACGGAGAAGTCCCAAAGGGTATATGAAAACAGTACGGGGCGGGTGGTCGGGAGTTGATATAATAAAGAGTTTAGGCAGACATCCGGCGCACTTTTCCTTTGCCATAAAGGATATGTGCGCGTCTGCCTCGTGCTCAGAATAGGCTGTTGCACTTCGTGAGGCAGGTGTCCTGCTCCATGAAATGCAAGAGCTTTTTGTGAGCACAAAACCAGTAGCGTCGATATTAGCCATCCACCTCACAGCAGCCGTGACAGTTCAAGCCGCTGCCATCATCAAGCCTTTCTGGAAGTATCTTTCAAATGGCGTTGAAGACTGTCATTTGAGAAATACAGGAGGAAAGGTTCGACGATAGCAGCCAGCCATCAGAAACGTAGGCTGCCGTGAAATGGATAGCGTTTTCAAGCGGAAACAGGGGCTGGGTGGCCGGGAAATGATAGCACCGAGAAAAGCAAAGTGTAGCGGAGCCATAGAGATAAGTGCAGGCAGACATCAGGCGGTCTTTTCCTTTGATCCTTCAAAGGATATGTCCGCGTCTGCCCAGTGCTCATAGCAGGCTGTTGTTCTTCTCATAACGTACCTGTTACGAGAGATACAAGAGCTTACTATGAGCACGAAAAATTGAAAAACATAGACCCAAGAAATGCCTATATATAAATAAGAAATGTGTAGATAGCCCAGGGTGAAAGCACATAGAAAGAATACAATCCTCAGATAATAAAACAGATTGATGCCCCTGTCCGAAAACAGAGGCACCTGGCAGAAAAGGGAGAAGGCCGTTATTTCTTAGCCTTCTTTTTCTTCTCCTCTTTTGGCTGTTCAGCCGGGGTCTCGTCGCTCTTATCTTCGTCCTTCATCTCGAAGAACTTGGTGGCCACGAGTTTTATAGTGTTGTGGTTAACGTTATCTTTGTCCGTCCACTCTTCGGGCTTGAAGTAACCCTCGACCGTCACGCGAGTACCCTTGGTCAGGATGTTGAAGCTGTCAGAAGCCTCGTTGCTCTTCCATGCCTCGATGTTGAGGATTGCGGAAACCTTTTTCTCTGTGCCATCGATCTTCTCCGTGCGGCGAACTGAGAGGCCGAAGCGGGCGATTGATGCGGTTGCGAACTGGTTGATGGTAGCGTTGTTTACTACAAAACCTGAAATCTGAAAGTTGTTCATTGTCTTCATAACTTTAATTTTTTTAGATGTTAATATTTAAATTTTACGCTGCCAAAAAATAAACCCTTGCGGCTCTGAACAAATTTGGATTAAGGAAAGCCTTCCCCAAATTTATTTTGATTTTTTTCGAGCAAAACAGGATGTGCGCCCTTGACGAGCGCCGCTGTCGCTAACTTTGCAACGGAAAATTGTATATGACATCGCCCGAAAAAATGATGTGAAGACGTAGAGCGACCGATGCCAGGTTATACCGAAATGAATAACGAGAGTCAACCAGCCCGTGACCGTATCTGCCCAGAGAAGAGCATCAAAGACGCATGGAGAAGGCACAGCAAGGAAAGCCGTGCAATCCTCTGAGGCAAAGGAAAAGCATCAAGGCTACATGCCAGAACTATTGACAAAGGGTGTCGTGATGGTCGAAGGGTTACGCCCGCAGAGTGTACCAATAAAGACCGTCCACAACACGAAACTTGTAGCCACTAAGCATCAGAAATGTCCAGAAGATAAGGGTAACAAGACCCGAATACCAAGAATAGAGATAAAGAGAAAACGAATAAGAAATAGGCCTCTCCTTTGCCAGATACCCTGTTCGGACAGGGGCATCTATAAAGTGAGAAAACAAGCGAAGCCATAGGCCATAGACCATATAAAACCTGCAAGGTATAAAAGAAAAGAGCCGCTGCCTTGGGTTGGCGGGTGGGCCGAAGGAATAGAGAAGAGAATTACAACAAAAAAACACCCCTTGGCCGGTTGCCCGACGTTCGGGGTGCGTGAACAAAACAGATTAATCTTCCTTGAAATAGTGGTTGACGTACTCCCTTACTGACTTGTTGCAGATCTCACCAAGTTTCTTAGGCTTGAAGTACATGTCGCGCTCCACTTTCAGCCCACAGACGTTCAGTTCAGACAACTGGGAGAGAGAGAAGTACCCCATTTCTGCGCTGGTGTCCGTACCGACTACCAATCCGAAGAAAAGATAGTCATCATCCTCCCTGCGTCCTTCGGTGACGTACCATGTGAGGGCAGTTAACGGGAAGAAATACTTGGCCACCACTACGGCATCAGCTTTCTTGCCGTCCTGACTGTAAAGCGGATATTTTTCAAGAGATTCCGCCAACTCCTTGCTCATAAGTCTCATCATAGCTATTAAAAATGATAATCAATAATTCCACCGACATAGAGGCGTTCGCCTATTCTGAGCTTGCAGACCATCCGCATCAGCTCTGCCGACTCCTCGCCATACGTCTGGGTAGTGTCCTCAGACAAATAGAAATGCGAGTCAGTCCCAAGAGGGTTGTTGATAACCTTCTGCAGTTGGTAGGCTGCACCTATCCAATGCGTCACGTTCATGACGTTGACATCCTCTGATTTCTTGTGGATGGTTTGTACCCATTGGTGAATCCATTCGGGTGTACCGCCCCTAAAAACGAGTTCATCGCTGCCAATGAGGGCGAACATACCTTTTGGGAGAATTTGGTTGACTAAGGTGTCAATCGATTCCGCCCTCTCTTCTTCGGAGATTTCGGAACAATAGTCATAATCGCTGCTATCTCCCTGTGTCAGAGTATTCTCGTTGAGGTAGTTCTCTTTGTCCACTCTGTGCTTTGTGATTTGATAAACCTTTGCGTGCATAATGCTTGTTGTTTTATTGTGAAACTTGTCTTTTTATCGGACTCCCAGGAGGGGGAGACTTTTCTTTTTAAGTCCATCTCCTGCGAAGGAGCTTTTTTTTATCATCGGCATTCCCTATCGGGTTTAGACTTTTCTTTGTGCGTAAAAAAGCAAGCCCAAGCAATGACTACGGCAAGGAATTTCAGCAGAAAAATCGCGGGGCATCCGTTAGAACTTTCTCCTGAAATAGCAAAGCGGTACTTTCCATGTCATAAGGGCTTGCTACCTTTGCACAGAGAAAATCGTAAAGAACACGATAGTGAAGCCAACGTATGAAAGGCGACATAGCGGGATGGAGATGGATATAAAAAGATATATGAAAAACCTATAGCAGATTAAGCACATTGAGAGCCGGGGCGCTTTGCCTCGGCTCTCAATGTAGATAGAGGATTAGGATGCGTTAGAACGTATAGCCGTTCACGCTGTCCCAATCGGGATCGGCGGTGAGGCGGAAGGTGCCGTCGGAGGTCTGGCCGCTGCCGCCGCTACCGAAAAAACTGCCTGTGTAGCGGGTAATCTGGTTGCGGGTGACAGGAACGTTCTCGAAGATGCGCTCCTTTATGGTGTTGTCATTGGCATCGAGGGCAGTGACGGTGAGCTTCGTCAACACATCTTCCTCGGTGTGGGGCAGAGTGAAGATTTCATAAGTTCCATAGTCGGCAACAGGACGGATCTCCGTCTGCTTCGAGTTGACGCAGCCATAGCCTGCCGATGGCGAGAATGTCGAAGAACCGCCCGTGTAGTAGAACTTGAACTTTGTCACCGTGGACGGGATTTCCTCGTCGGTCAGCACCAAGCGGAACATGGCGACGGCGCGGGTCAGCGTGAGGTCGTAGCTTTGTACTTCGGAGGTCACAACCAGGTCGCCATAATAATAAAAGGTGTCCGTCACTTTATTGTTCGGGAACGTCACCTTTTCCGTCGAGGTAATCGTGGCCGAGCCTTCGGCGTTGTGGGCAATGACCACCAATTGGTACGTCCCGGCAGCAAGCGTCAGGGCAACAGTGCCAAACGACGCGTCGCCCTCTTTCTGCGCCACGGTCTTGACCTTCGTGCCATCATCATCGAAGATGGCGATGTTCAGACGCGAGCATAGTTCCGTGATGTCGGTGGCGGCACGGGTAGCCGCACGGTTTCCACTATTGCCAAACGCCTCCTGCTCATACTGCGTCATGTGCAGGATGACATTCGCCTCTTTTCTTGTGACTGCATCCTCTTCGTCGAGGATGGGCTTCTCGCACGCTGCAACCAGTACGGCGAGAGCGATAAACAAATACTTCTTCATAGCGGTTTAGTCTTTAGTGATAGAAACGATGGCGACAGGACGGAGATTAATGCCTGTAAGATAATTGGCAGAGCCAGTTGCGCCAGTGGCCAGATTGTACTGACAATAATTCCCGTTGTTATTCTTATAGAGGTAGATTCCGGCTGCAGGTGTAGGAGTCACGTCGTTCCGTGCTGCTGCAAAGGCATCCATCTGCGCCTTGGTTGGCACCGTCCAATCGCTGATGCCGTCCACACCCAAACTGGCAAGAGCCGACTCTGCATCACTGGCACTCGTCACCGCCCGTTCATTGGGCGAAAGCAGCACCACCTCAGCCGACTGCCCATCATCTTCCACCGTCACGGCCAGCACATAGCATCCTTGGTACGTGTCACCGACCGATGGGAAGTTCTGCGTATCACCACCACTGCCACCGTTGTTGTCGTTCCCCGACGTACTACTGCCGTCCTCGTCGAACGTGAAGCTAATTGTCCTTTCCCCCAGCCACGTTGCGCCCGTGATAGTTCCAGTCAGGTTCACGCCCACGGCCTCGGTATAAGTGCCGTCGATATTGATCTTATATCCCGCCTCCAGTTCGTCGCTGGTGCTGTAGGTATAAGTCTTCGTTGTGCCGTCCACGGTGATGTTCACACTCACGCTGGCGGGCTGACTGCTTGGTGGCAGCAGATAGGCACTGCCGCTGTTCCTCCACGTCCTCCCGTCCTCTTGGCGAATCAGCGTAATGGTGCTGTTGCCGTTCGTCGTGCTGTACGTCCCGCCGATGGTCAGTCTCTGCCATAGCGGGGCAATCGTCACCGTGACAGCCGTAGCCGCAGAGGGCACCTTCTTGATGGTCACGTCCTGAATCAGCATCGTCTTCCTCGTCATGCCCAGCGTGACGGTATTCGTCCCGCCGTCCACCAGCGTCACCGTAGCCGAAGCCGTCATCAGATCGGTCTGTTCTTTTCCCTCTTGTAGTGCTATCGCCGATGTTGTCAAAGCGTCCGACACTGAAGGCAGAACATAGTCCGATGACGACACACCGCCCACGGCATACACCGAATACGTCCCCTCCGTCAGTCCGATGTTCAGCGTCTGCCCCTCGTCGCCGATGGTCTGCACCCCCTTGCACTCGTCACCCTGAAACACATACACCGCAACAGGGTATGCCACCGTTGCTCCGTCGCCCGATGCTCCACGTGTCCGTACCTGTAGCACAGAGTTCTTCACTTGCTCGTTCCCGACATCCCCAACGTCGAGCGTTCTCTCACACGCCGTCAGCCCCAGCACTGCCAAGACTGACGCAAACAATGTTTTTGTTTTCATTTCATACAATTTTGTAGGTTTTGGGACTATTCCCAAACAACAAAACTACAAAACCGTACAAAATTGTATGCTGTATGTATAAACTTTAACTAAGAATAAGAATTTGTAAGGTATCTGAAATAGTCTCTTATCGTTTCTTCACCCTCTCATACACCGCGAGCATTTCCTCTTTCAGCAGTTTCGGGTCCATGCCGTCAATAAGTGAGTCCTGGAAGGCGCGACCGTAGAAGAGGCTCATCATGATCTTGGCCAGAATGGTGGGCTGCACGTCGTTTTGCAGTTCGCCATTCTCCACGCCACGTCCTATCACCTCCATCCACAGCTTTTCCTCCTTCGCCATCGCGTTCAGAAATGTCTTGTGTATTTCGGGAAGCAATACTGACATTTGCGACATCATGTTCAGATACGCACGGCTGCAGTCCCTCATCGGCACGTCCATGCCCACAATTTCGTGCAGTGCCTCCATCGTCCGCTCAACGCCCTTTGCGTATGTGTCGATAAACTGCCGTAGCGTGCAGTCATCAGCGACCTGAATCTTCCTCTCAATGTCCTGTCGCTCCAGCACATAGTATTCCACCACCTGACGGAACAGGTCCAGCTTCGTGTCGGCATAGTGGAAGATGGTGCCGCGCGTAAAACCCGTCGCCTTTTCAATATCGGGGATGCTCACCCCGTCGAACGATTTCAGGATGAACATCTTAAATGCCACGCGGAACAGTTCGCGTTTATGGCTCTTTCTTGACATGTCTTGCATAAGCCCATATTTTTGCGTGCAAAGTTACACATTTTTCCCCGTAATCCTGTCATTCCTTTGCTAATTCTCCTTGAAAAGAGTTAAAACCGTACCGGTTTGTACGGAAATTCGCCAAAATTCACTACCTTTGCAACCAAATTCGGTGAAGTATGGAACAGAAATTCGGGAAAAATAGCATTGACATCAAGGCGCTGCGCGAGTTTTGTGAGCGTGAGGGTGAGGCGGTGTCTTACCGCAAGGGTGATCAGATGGAGCGCGAGGGCGACCCGTCGCGTTGGTTGGGCTTCGTGACGGATGGTTGCTTCAAGTATGTGACTCACGGCATCAGCGACGACAGGGAACATATCACGTGGTTTTCGTTCGCGGGCGAGTTTGTGACCGACTA
>ONMN01000007.1 GCA_900318885.1 uncultured Prevotellaceae bacterium
CTATTTCGTGGTGAACTACCGTCTGCCTCAGGGCGACCGCACAAAACCCATTAGTGACGTTGAGAACGGGTTCCGAACGGTACGTGACTCTGCTGCCGTATGGGGCATCAATCCACGCGACGTGGGTATCATGGGATTCTCGGCTGGCGGCCATCTGGCTTCGGTCATTTCGACGCTCTCTCCCTACGAAGTACGTCCCGACTTTACCATTCTGTTCTATCCTGTTATCTCGATGGACGAGCGCGTGTCGCACAAGTGGTCGTGCATCAACTTCCTGGGCAAAGAGGGACATAATGACCCCAAACTTGTGAAAGCGTATTCTACCAATCAGGCTGTGCGTCGCCACCTGACCCCGCCAGCCTGTATCATCTCGGCCAGCGACGACCGTTTGGTGCCTTTCGTGACTAACGGACTGGAATACTATAAAGCTATGCGCAATGCTGGTAACGATTGTGCCATGTATGTGTATCCCACTGGTGATCACGGCTTTGGCTTCGGTCCTTGGTTCAAGTATCACGACCAGATGCTTGACGATCTCGGAGCTTGGTTGAAGGCTCGTCAGACACCGAAACCCGATGCCATCCGTGTGGCATGTATCGGCAATAGCATCACCGACGGTTTCGGCATCGATATGGCTAGTGCTTACGGTTATCCCGCCGAGTTGCAGAAGCTGCTGGGTAAGGACTACTGGGTGAAGAACTTCGGTGTCAGCTCGCGTACATTATTAAATAAAGGCGACTATCCTTATATGAACGAACAGGCTTGGCGCGACGCGTTGGCATTTAAGCCCGACGTGGTGATTATCAAGTTAGGCACCAACGATTCGAAGCCCGAGAACTGGCAGTATGGTGCTGAATTCCGACAGGACCTGGAGCAAATGCTGACGACTCTCTGCCCAACGTTGGCTCAGCCCGTTGCCAAGAAGGGCAAGAAAGCCAAGAAGGCCGTAGTTCCGCAAAAGCCTCAAATCTACCTCTGCACGCCCATTCCCGCATTCAAGTCAACGTGGAACATCAGCGACGCTGTCATTGTCAACGAGATTATCCCCATCCAGCAGGCTGTTGCTAAAAAATATGGCGTGCAAGTCATTGACCTGCACACCCTCTATGCCAATGATGGCGATAAGATGCTTGACGATGGTATTCATCCTGACGGCAAAGGCGCTCACCGTATGGCGGAGATTATCGCCGCAGAGATAAAGAAATAAGATGTTCTCCGACCGAATCGGAGAACACCATATCATTAATCGAAAAATCCTGGCTGCTTATAGTCGATACCCAGTTCGCGGTCGACGGTAGCCAGGATTCCTTGTACCTGACCCAGCGCAAACATACGGCCGAGTAGGGTATAACCGGCATTGTGTCCGTGACTGCTCTCGTCGAATACACCACCAGGCTCGTCGGTAAACGTCATTCCGTGATCCACACGCATCGGCAACTCAGGATTCTCCTTCTCGAAAATCCTACAGAGCTCGATGAGGTCTGCGCGTCCGCCCAGATGGCTGGCCTCCGTGAAGTCGCCGTTGGGGAAGATATGGCACGAACGCAGGTGAACGAAGTGGGTGCGCGAAGCAAACTTCTTGGCCAGTTCTACTACATTATTATATGCACCAGCAGAAAGTGAGCCAGCGCAGAATGTCAAGCCGTTATGCTTGTTGGGCACAGCATCGAGGAACCACTGGATATCCTCCTCTGTACGTACGATACGAGGCAGACCGAGAATCTCGATGGGGGGATCGTCGGGGTGAACACACATGTTCATATTGCACTCCTCGCACGTGGGCATGATAGCCTCGAGGAAGTACTTCATGTTGGCGCGCAACTTCGCCTTGTCGATGCCTTTATACAGATCGAGGAACTCGCGGAACTTCTGCACGGGAGCCTCGTCGTTCTCGCTGAAGTTACCAGATACAAAGCCCTGCGTCTTGATGACGATATTCTCCACCAGTTTGTGGTCCTTCTCAGGAGTCATGGTCTTAGCCAGTTCGTCGCATTCGGCAATCACGCTACGGCCTTCGCCCCAACCCTCTGGGAACTGGAACTTCTCCCATTCCTCGCGAGCACCTGGGCGCTTCAGGATATAGATGTCGAAATAAGCAAATTCGGCATAGTTGAAGTAGAGGTTCGTGGCACCGTTGGGGTTGTCGTGGAACAGGTCAGTGCGCGCCCAGTCCAAAACGGGCATGAAGTTGTAGCAGATGCAATGGATGCCCTCTGCCGACAGGTTGCGCAGACTCTCCTTATACACCTCAATCTGGTGGTCGCGGTCAGGACCGCCATACTTGATGGTCTCAACGACTGGCAACGACTCTACCACGCTCCAGCGCATGCCGTAGCTCTCGATATACGTCTTCAAATCGTGAATCTTCTCACGTGTCCAAACCTCACCAAGGGGCACATCGTGCAGTGCGGTGACGATACCTTCGACACCGATTTGTCTCAGCTGTGCAAGCGTAATCTTGTCCTTCTTGCCAAACCATCTCCAAGTTCTTTCCATAGTCTTTTTGTTTTTAAGTTGTTTATAAATATTTCGTTATTTCATATTTCCATGATTCCGTGATTCCTTTATTCGTAGCGCATCGACCTCGCGGGGTGAATGTGCGAAATCAGGAAACTCGGTGCGATGAGCACAAACAGCGACACCAGCAGCGTCACCACATTCAACAGCACGATAATCGGGATGTTCAGTTCCATCGGGGCAGTGTCGACGTAGTAGCTGGCAGGGTCGAGGTGTATGAATCCCGTCTGCTGTTGCAGTACGACGAGACCAATGCCGATGATGTCACCTACAAGCATTCCCCGTCCGATGATGAAGGCTGCAAACCACAGGAACGTGTGGCGAACGGTACTGTTGCGCATGCCCAAAGCCTTGAGGATACCAATCATCTGTGTCCGTTCGAGAATAATGATGAGCAGTCCGCTAATCATCGTGAATCCTGCCACGCAAATCATCAGCGCAAGGATAATCCACACGTTGATGTCGAGCAGTTCCAACCATTGAAAGACGTGCGGATGGGCTTCACGAATGGTCTGCGACGTGATGATTGCTCCGTATTTGTCCGTCCGGCGATTGACTTTTGCCACAACCTCCTCGGCCACCTGTTCCAACTGGTCGAAGTCGTCTACGAGCAGCTCCGCACCGCTGCACTGGTCTGGTTCCCAACCGTTTAGGCGTATGGGGACATTATAATCCGTAAAGCACAGCGACTGGTCGAACTGCGTCATATTGGTCTCGTAGATACCCGTGATGGTGAACTTACGGGCGCGGACGTCGTCGTTGCCAATGAAGTAGGCATAGACCTTCTCTCCGGCCTTCAGTTGCAGCTTGTCAGCCATCATACGCGAAATGAGCAACGAATATTTCGACTGTCCGTCGCTGAATTTCGGCATCTTGCCTTCCACGATATGTTCGCTGAGGAATGTCGTGTCGTAGTCGCTGCCTACGCCTTTGAAGGCCACACCCAGAAAGTCGTCGTCAGTTTTCAGGATGCCCTGCGTCAGTGCGTAGCGCTCCACGTGGCGGATGCCAGGCAACTGCTTCATCACGTTCATCAGTGAATCGCTGATACTGATGGGCACAGGCGCCGACAACTGTTGCGCCATGTAGTTCTCCACCTGTATGTGACTGCCGAATCCCACTACCTTGTCGCGAATGGTATGCTTGAAACCGAACACGACGGACACCGTGATAATCATTACCGCCAGTCCGATGGCCACTCCGATGGTGGCTATGCGGATAGCAGGGCGGCTGACCTCACGGCGCTGACCTTCGGAACCGTTGATGCGGCGGGCAATGAATAGTGGGAGATTCATTAAACGTTAAACATTGAACATTGAACGTTGAACGACAAATGCAGGGACGTTGAACTTTATGCGTCGCGTCCGGGATAGGCTTCCAGTGCCTTGCGCAATACGAAGAGTGCACGCTCCAGGTCTTCTTTCTTCAGCACGTAGGCTATACGAACCTGCTTCGTGCCGGCACCGGGAGTCGTATAGAAACCGGCTGCAGGAGCCATCATCACCGTCTCGCCCTCGTAGTTGAACTCGGCCAGACACCAGCGACAGAATTTTTCGGCATCGTCGACAGGCAGTTGGGCAACGGTATAGAACGCTCCCATGGGGATGGGCGAATAGACGCCAGGGATGCGGTTCAGGCCGTCAATCAGACACTTACGGCGCTCCACATATTCGTCGTACACCTCGCGCAGATACTCCTCGGGTGTCTCCAGCGACGCTTCGGCCACAATCTGTCCGATAAGGGGAGGGGAGAGTCGTGCCTGACAGAATTTCATCACGGCCTTCCTCACTTCTGCGTTCTTCGTGATGAGTGCACCGATACGGATACCGCACTCCGAATAACGCTTCGACACGGAGTCAATCAGGATGACGTTCTGCTCGATACCCTCCAAGTGGCAGGCGCTGATGTATGGCGACCCCGTATAGATGTATTCGCGATACACCTCGTCCGAGAACAGATACAGGTCGTACTTCTTTACCAGGTCGCGAATCTGGTTCATCTCGCGGCGTGTGTACAGATAGCCCGTTGGGTTGTTCGGGTTGCAAATCATGATGGCGCGTGTGCGGTCGTTGATCAACTCCTCAAACTTCTCTACCTTCGGCAACGAAAAGCCCTCCTCAATGGTCGTTGCAATGGTGCGAATCTTTGCTCCTGCCGAGATAGCAAACGCCATGTAGTTGGCGTAGGCAGGCTCAGGCACGATGATTTCGTCGCCCGGATTGAGGCACGACAGGAATGCAAACAGCACCGCCTCCGAACCTCCCGAGGTAATGATGATATCGTCAGCCGTCACATTAATATTATATTTCGCATAGTAGCTGACGAGTTTCTCGCGATAGCTCAGATAGCCCTGCGAGGGTGAATACTCAAGAATGTTGCGGTCTATCTGCTTCAGGGCGTCCAGTGCCACCTGCGGCGTAGGCAGGTCGGGCTGTCCGATGTTCAAATGATAGACCTTTGTTCCACGTTTTTTTGCTGCGGCAGCAAGGGGTGCGAGCTTCCTGATAGGCGACTCGGGCATCTCCAGTCCGCGTACTGATATTTCTGGCATTGTTCTTAATTTACGTAAATCGCCTGCAAAATTACAAATAAAAAATGAGCCCACCAAACCTCAGCCCACCTTTTTGCATTTATTAGTCCTCTTTATTGATGGTTGCGTCTCCAGCAGACGACTTGGGGCACGGGCATAGAACCTGCGCTCTGGCGGTTTCCAGTATATGTCAAAATCTAAACTTCTAAACATCTAAACTTCTAAACAAAAGCCATTGTTAAGATATTTCATAATAAGTTAAATGGCGCAAAAAGCTGGGTTTGGAGATAAAAATTGCTACCATACTAGGGCGCAAAATTTCCCTAGTGAGGGAACAAATTTTTCCTTTAATACTGGTCTTTAGTGTGATTTTAGGTTAAAAACTTTGTAAAGAAAAATGAGCGGTATTTTCGTCGATGGCTTGAATACTGCTCGCTGGCGGTTTGAATACTGCTCGCTGGTTGTTTGAATACTGCTTTCGGTTTACCGGTAGTAAGCGCGCAGTCTAAAGGAACTAAGCGGGCGGTCTACCGGTAGTAAACCGACGACGCAAAGGAAGTGGTCAGCCAACGACCAGAGAGAATCTCAGCCCTAATGCATTTGCTATAAGCATGAACGTAGAGAGCTGCATATCAGTCTGCCCCTGCTCAAGCGCAGATATGTACTCGCGCTTCTTGCCGATGCGCTCACCCAGCTGCTGCTGGGTCAGTTTCTGGCGCTTGCGCTCGTCACGTAGTAACTCGGCATAGTACCAAGCCTTGGCCTTTGCCTCAAACTCCTCACGGCTGGGAGTTCCCTTCTCACCATACGTCTCTGTCAAATGTTGTGAACCGGTTTTCAGCCCGGCCAGTTTCTTTTCATCAAGCTTTATCATCTTCTTGTCCTCCTTGGATATATTTGTTTAAAATCTGACGGGCGGTTTCTATCTCACCCTTATATTGCTTGGTGTCCTTTTTCAAGAATGAATTCAAGAAAAGCACCTGTTTGCTCTCCATGAACGAAACGGAATCAACAGCAAATACTATCGTGCGATGCTCATTGGTGCCCACTGAAATACGTGCCTCATAGAACTCCGTTCCTTCGAGATTCTTTACGAATTTCTTATTGACCACATATTGCGTCTTTATAATCGTCTCCACGTAGTCGTACTTCGCCTTCGTCTTAGCATCAAGGCTGGCGTAGTATTCATCGTACTCCGCAGAGTGGAAAGTTTCTCTAATATCTTCGTTCATGCTGCAAAAGTAATACATTTATTCCAAATATCCAAATAATTGGAAGAAAAATATTCATTTACCGTTCTAGCAAGGTCCTGTAGCAGCCAGTTTACGAACAGCAACACGCCCGAGGCGACAAAGTTTAGATGTTTAGAAGTTTAGATGTTTAGAAGTTTAGATTTTTAGTATATATGTAAATATAAAAATTATAATTTTTTTCTTTTTTACTATAAATGCTAAACTTCTTAACTTCTTAACTTTTGTATACCCAAAGAGAGAAATGCCGTTCCACTAACAGCAACATGCCGTTTCTCGATGAGCGTAAAGCCTAGTTACTTAATAACTTTGCACCTTCAGAAAATCTCCCGCATTTTCAATTGGAAAGTTACCACTGAGCGCTGAACGTGTCAATGGTACCTGTCCTTCGTCACAACAACACAAGTTTTTCATCGTATTATAGCATCTATAACTTAACTTTGTCGGGATTGAAATCATAGAACACTTTGCCATTTGTATTACAATATGCTTGAGGACGACATTTAAACAGATAGAGAGTATATGGCTCATTCCTATCATCCATATAGTCCGCAATATGGATAACTTCTTTAATATGGTTAGGAATGTTTTTGTACCTAAAATGTAACTCATTTTGTATGTCACTTAGCTTTCCTGGCATTGGATAATATAATTTCCCGTTAACATACTTCTCATGAGCTTGATGATCTGTCGAAATATAACAATCGAACTCTGGGTCCATTCTAAATAGATATTTTTTGATAACCTCTTTAACTCTTATGTCTACATAGTTCATCTGCATCTTGTTGAAAAAAAAGTCGTATCTTTCGCCCCCATACGAGAAGAAATGCTCATAAATATTAATGCTGTAGCCATGAGCACCTTGGTTGAACATGAATTCTGAAATCGAATTATCATATAGTTTGCCATCCTTAATAACAACGAAGCCTCTTTCATTACGTCCATTTGAATAATGGAAGTGGCAGTTGTTAAAGTTCTTATCATCTTCAACTTTACAGCCTTTGGTGCTTTGAAGGTTCTGATAAACCTTTTCTGACAAACATTTGCCGTCAAGTGAATAGAATCGGAACATCTTATGCTCATCGTATTTGTTGCCGCCAATTCTAAGCAACATGAAATCTTTATAAAACATGCACTCAAGGCAATATCCGCGAATATGCTCCACATTCCTTAAATGGAAGCGATATTTTTCTCTCTCTTTGTCTTCACCTTCTTTGCAGACGGTTTCATAAAGATCTTGAATAACAGTCAGTTCTTCATG
Organism: uncultured Prevotellaceae bacterium; assembly: GCA_900318885.1. Taxonomy (GTDB): domain Bacteria; phylum Bacteroidota; class Bacteroidia; order Bacteroidales; family Bacteroidaceae; genus Prevotella. Next base: position 7,559 of record ONMN01000007.1, read on the forward strand.
GCTAAGGGTTATACCATTTTCAAAATCCGTTTTAGAAGCAGATTCCTCTGAAATATAGTTAAGCGGATATGTATATTCAGAGTAGTAGTAGACTTTTTTTAGACGTTCGTACTTTTCAAAGTACTCTTTATCTTCTATAGTTTCTTGTTGCTTCCTGATAACATTTATAACAGCATTGTCTTCCCTATTACTATACTTGATGAGCGATGTATTATTTGTCTTCTCTATTAATTTGACAAGTTTGTCTGCATCGTTTACTTCTACATAATCTACGGCCTCATTATTTTTGACCGTAACGATGAAATCACGATTATCCTCTGGGACGGAAAGAATGCATAATCCGTGTTCAAAGATGCTTTCGATTTTGAATTTCTGTGGTATTTCAAATAATTTCTCATAGTCATCAAGTCGATAGAAAGAATTATCAAACTCGACGATACCATTCCCCATTTCTTTTGGAACGAATACCTTCTTGTTATTAGAATCATACCACCCCGTATCAATATTTCCGTTCTTCATCTTATACGGAGAAATTTTAGTTTTTCCATCTTCACTAATGACGCATTTAAGAAATGGTCCCCTATAGTCTGAATCTTTACCTGGTGCAGAGCAGTCCCTATAATAGTACACAAGATAATGGCCTTCAGAGGTACGATAAATCTCGTCTACATGGTAATAATCATTATCTCCACGATAAAGAATTTTGTCTTTGCTAATGAGATAAGGAATATCTTGATAACTCATGGGGTTACTACCATATCCAATAGCAACACCTTTACGCCACTCTCCAGTATATCGGATTTTAATTTTATCAATCTCAAATTCATATCGTTGAGTGAATTTTGTCTTAGGGATGTCAAATATAACCATAAAATATAGGAAATTAAACAGTAATGATATCATGGGGACTCAACTAATCACTTCTCACACTCCCAACACCACAGCAGGGTCGATGTTCAGCTGACGGCTCAATTCTCTGACGATTTTCAGCGAAGGCTCGCTCTTGCCATTATTAAGTGATAATTATGCTAGCACCACCTCGGCGGGAATGCCAAGCACCTTATGTATGTTTCGAGCAACCTCGAAACTCAGCGAGCGACGGCCATGAATAAGGTCGCTGAACATGGTGGAGCTGATACCTATCATGCGGGCTGCGTCTTTCTGCTTAAGTCCTTTTTCTTTTACCTGCAAGAGAATGGCATCGGTAAGCAACGAGCTCATCTGACCTGGGAGAGGATGATAGGCACTGCCATATTCGTCAAGAGCCTCGCTCAGTCGCATGAATTCCGCCTTCTCCTCATCAGTGAGCAGTTCCATGTCGCCCAACTCCGTACCGCGCTGCATCAGCTTTTCTGCACGGGCCTCATAGTCCTTATATTCCTTTTCACTCTTTATAACCATAATTCATATCGTTTTTATGTCCTTAATCTTATCGTACTCTTTATGGGTGCCTATGAAACGGATAGCCACGGTTCCTGCAAAGAACACAAGCATAACCACCGTTCTGTAATTGTTCCCTTTGATGTTGAACACATAGCGGTTGTTGCCAACATAGTCCGCAGAGGGAAAATCCTTTTTCAAGTCAGCGTGGTGTTTCCAAGTGGCAGCCTTGACAACGGCACACCATCTTTCCAATGCTCCCTTGGCATCTGGATGAAGATCTGCAAACTCCTCAATGCGCTCTGGATATATAATCTTCATTGCAATTATCTCAATTTGGGTGCAAATATACTAAATAATTATATAACAGCAAAAGGAAAAGAGGAAAAAGTTCACTAATCTGTGATTTTTCTATGAATCATGGGGCCCCGAGGATGAATGGGTAGTTCTTTATGGCTTGAACTGTGTTCTCTTACCTGAAAGGTGAATAGTGGCGTTGCAATACAATCTTATGCTCGAAAAAGCTCAAATAAATTTGTTTTTTTACTCACTTCTTCGTACCTTTGCCCTCAGTAATAAAATATTAATGTACACGCGTATGAAGATTATTAATTCGCACTATATTCCGCTGCCGGAGCCTCGCTGGCTGATTGTAACTCCCCAAGGCGTGATCTACGAACAGATAGGCACGCTAACCGTTGTAGAGGATACATCAACGAAGAAAGTTGAATATGAAATAAAGACACATAGCCATCCTGTTGTGGCTCAAACCACCATTGATATGCCTGACGATTCTGGAAACACGTTTCAGTTTTTTGGCACGCTGACTCCTGCAAACGGAAGGGTACTCGACGATGTTTCGGTAGATGATTGTACGGTGCTTTGCCTTTCGAAGGTTCGCTCACTGAATTATCTGAGGTTTAATGCGCTATGTTTCAAGCTTCAGACAGGCAAATACTTTGAGGATTTTGACTTGGAAGAATTCCTTGAAGAGTTGAAATCCTATGCTATTAAGCTGATATTCCCTGAAAAGGAGTTGCAGGAGATACACATTACCACTTTTAATGGTCGTGAGGATGGCAGTGGTGTCGGTATGTTAGTGAACGACCTAACTGAAATCCTGTTTATGGTGCCATTCTGGGCATACGCTGACAAGGAAGGCGTACATATCAAATGGGATGAAATCTTTATGGAATACGTCAATCAGGCACGTGCCTATCTGAAAATCAACCCCAATTATCGATTCCATTTCAGCTCATCATTGGAGATTCTTGAGCCATTGATTGACAAGCTGAACAACGAGTTGAACGACTATCTGGAGCGTAAGGAGGAATAGGATGGAGCTGGACGATATGTTTCTGATGGGTAAGCGCCCGATAACGTTGCGGCTGGTGCTGGGCTTGATGGAGGATGCGGACAACAGTCTGGAGACCTACCGTTGGGCTACGCCTGCGCTGTTGCATTCCATCCACACGAAGGACACGACGCTTTCCGATTACGTGAAGGAGGTGTTCGAGCAGAAGGGACTGACGCCTTATAAACCTTATAAAGAGGAGGAGCAGACGGAGAAGTTGTCGGCAGAGGAGCAGCTGAAGAAGGTAAAGATGGACGAATTCATGATGCGCTCGAAGGCGAAGATAGCGTTGGAGGAGCTGATGGCGCTGAAGGATGCCAAGGGCTTGCCGCTGTTCTGCCAGAAAAACCACTGGTGGGCGGTGTTCCGCATCTTTGTAGACCTGCAGGTGTGTGGCATCAGGGAGAACCGCTACAAGGAATTCATAGAGCTGATAGAGAAGTTGCAATTGAACAAGGTGAATGCCGAGCTGGATATGGCCACACTGAGCAATATCACGCAAGACATCTTCCGCTTCCCGTTCACCATGTGGGAACTGAAGGTTCCAAAGGATGCCAGTACCCGTTGGCTGACGGCCTTTGAACGCATGAATCAGTTGGCTGAAACGCTGAAGAAATCGCTGAGGATGAAGGGCTTCTAAACGGCCTTAAAACTGATAGTTCGGCTGAACGACTGAACGTAAAAATGATACTTCTGAGACCTCAAATGATAGGGGTCTCAGTTTTATTTATACCTATTTTTATATGGCTAATTTCGCGGTGAGAAAAGTTCTCAGCGGGGTCAAAATCGGGCCTCGTCAATGTCAAATTTTTAGATCGTGTTATTAGTATTTATGGCGACGATTACAATTCAAAAGAAGCTTTCAGCCATGACGGAGCAGATTGCTACCGCCGAGCAGCTGGAAGGAGTGTTTAACAATCCTGAGACTTACCGCAAGGTGTGTCAGATTCGCGAGGCTCGCAAGAAGGGCGACCTGAAGAAAGCCAACAGCATCAAGAATTCGCTGGAGGGACTTATCTTCGTGGCCGACGACTTTGCCGAGTGCGAGAAGCCTGTCAACATCGTTGTAAACGGCAAGAAGCAGGAAGTGATGGAGCTTGGCAAGTGGCGACTGCAGAAGTCGGCCCACCTGAACGGACTTGCCGTGCTCGATGTGGATCACTTGGAGCAGGATCCTCGCGTGCTGTTCCGTCAGTGGTCGGATGAGCAGCTGCGCGAGTTGGGCGTGCTGTTGGTGTTCGTTACCTCTTCCAATGAGGGTATCAAGTTTGTGTTCATCGCTCGTAAGGAGTGGGGCAATCTGATTGAGAATGCCTGTGAACTGGCCCGTCAACTGGGACTGAAGGCCGACGAGAGTGGCAAGGATGCCTCGCGCATGTCGTTTGCGCCCTCGCGTCAGGCAGGCGACATCCTCTTCTATGACGCTGAGCGCATGTTCAGCTACGAAAATCCTGAGTACGACGAGCTGTTTGGTGAGGCCTATCGCAAGGGTGACAGCAAGGGTGCTGCACCACAGGAAGTTCAGAGTTTAGATGTTAAGAAGTTTAGCATTTCGAACTTGAAGTACAAGAATGTGGCCGTGCAGAAGATTGTTGATTGTTGGGTGGGCGACAAACAGCCAGAGCCTGGCGAGCGTCACAAGACCTCACTGGAGTTGGCCGACCAGCTGCGCTACATCTGCGACGCTGACCCTGCAGTGATTGAGGCCGTACTGCGCGCTCAGCCTTGGGTGCAGGCTATCGTCAACGAGCGTAACGAGAACGTCGCTCAGACCGTCAAGTCGGCACTTGCCTACAAGGAAGAGAAGCGCATGCCCAAACGCATGTACCACGCCTTGCGTGACGCTGGTGTCGACGAGCTTTCTGGGCTTAGCAAGCACCGCCTGCCCTATGGCGACTGGGCTCGCAGACTGAACAAATTGCAGTTGGGATGCTATGCTCCAGCCGTTGCCTACATCGACGACGATGAGGTCAAGCCAGGTGGTGTGATTACCGCTGCCGGCATGTTCGACACGCTGCTCACCAAGACGCAGTATCAGGACTGGGAGGGCTATCAGCACCGCCTGAATATTATGTCGATAGTTGTTGGCGGGCCAGCCACAGGTAAGGGTTTTGCCGTGAAGCAGGACGAGTACATCATGGAGGTGTTGCGCGAGGCTGATGCCGAGGGGCGTGAGTTGGAACGTCAGTACAAAGAGGGACTGAACGAGCGCGAGACGTCGCAGAAGGAACAGAAGAAAGAGGCGTTGAAGCGTCCTACGGCCGTCGTGCGCGACTGCCCTGTAAAGACCTCGAACAACGTGATGTACCGCCGTATGCAAAATGCGACAGTGCCCACGGCCGAGGGTGCACTTTACTACTATCATCTCTACACGTTTGCTGCCGAGCTGTTGTCGATTGTGAAGGCGTCTGGCTCGTTTCAGGAGAAGCGTGACGTGATGCTGCACAGTTTCCACAACGAGATGAACGGTGTGGACTACAGCAACAAGGACAGCGTGAATGGCCTGTTCCCCGTATTCTATAATATGGTGGCTACGGGTACGAGCACGTCGCTCAAGAAGTTCATCAACCCCAGCAACATCGGCGACGGTCTGGCCACACGACTGAGTGTGTTTGTGATGCCTACGGGCAATTTCAAGATGCGTCCGATGTCGAAGAAGCCCAAGAGCATGCAAGCAGCCAACGAGATGAAAATGTGGGCACGCCGATTCGACAGTCTGCAGGGTGAAATCAAGGGCTTGGACAAGTTGGTGGCTCATGTCTATAACATGGTGGCGCTGCGTGCCGAGGAGGCCAGCAACGCGGGTGACGAGGTGACGCTGACCATGATGAAGCGCATGCAGGACAAGGTGATGGCACTCTGTATTCCGCAGGTCATTTCGACGCAGAAGTCGTGGGACGAGTTCCAGCAGACGATGACCGTGAAGATTACCCGTCAGCATCTGGACTTTGCCACGCTGATGTTCGAAGTGCTCTATGCCTGCGAGGAAGCATTGTTTGGACTGATGTGGCAGGACTACTTCGACAACGAGCAGCGCGACGAACAGCCACGCATCATGTACGACAAGACGAACGACTACTTCCAGCAGTTGGCTCAGGAGTTTACCACCAACGACGTGAAAACAATCTGGGGCTACACGTCGAATGCCACCGCCTCAGGACGCATCCGAAAGCTGATTGAGGCAGGCGTTGTGAAGAAACTGCGACAGGGACACTTCCAGAAGTTGAACGCTACGTGTGGATTAGTTAAAAATCCATAACAAATGCAGGGGGACGTTTGACTTTTGGCGGGTGGGGGAGTCAAAATAAGAAATAACAATACTTTTATCAACATTTTTAACAACCAAACTTTATGAAAAGACTTTTTCTTTCGTTGACGGCTCTTGCGAGCCTGACGGCTTGGGCTCAGTTCGGTGCGCCCAGACAGAATCCCGTGGTGCCTTCGGTGACGGCAAACGTGACTGAGGACTTCAAACCTGCTACGACGAATCAGGAGAACAAGCAGTTCCCCGCAGTGAACTCCCAGCGCATGGTTCGTGCGCAGATCGTGGCTCCGAAGGCTACGTTCGTGGGGCTCGACATTGCGGGCAAGATCTATGAGATGACCAAGGACGCGAACGGCGTGTGGACGGGTACGTCGGAGCCTCAAGACGAGGGCTTCCACTACTATCAGCTGAACATCGACGGTGCCTCTGTGCCCGACCCGAACAGCCTGTATTTCTATGGTGCGAGCCGTTGGGGCAGTGGCATTGACGTGCCTGCTCAGGACGAGGACTTCTACACGGTGAAGAACGTGCCGCAGGGCTCTGTCAACGAGGTGTACTACTATTCGTCGGTGACCGGTCAGATGCGTCACGGATACATCTATCTGCCCAACGAGTATTATACGAATCCCACGAAGAAGTTCCCCGTGCTCTATCTGCAACACGGCATGGGTGAGAACGAGACGGGCTGGAGTGCTCAGGGCAAGACGGGTATCATCATGGATAACCTCATCGCCGCTGGCAAGGCCGTGCCGTTTATCATCTACATGGACAACGGTCTGAATGCTCGCAAGCCGGGCGAACAGCCTGGATTCGGCGGATTCGGTGGCCCACGTCCTCAGGGTGCGCCTCAAGGTGCGCCTGGTCAGCGTCCGCAGGGTGCTCCTCAGGGTGGCCCTGGTCAGCGTCCCCGCATGGGTGGTGCCGGTTTCGCACAGATGGCTCGTCGCATGGGCGGTGCCTTCGAAGAGGTGCTCATCAAGGATATCATCCCGATGGTGGAGAAGAACTACCGCGTCATTGCCGACAGCGAGCATCGTGCTATGGCTGGCCTGTCGATGGGTGGTATGCAGACGCACGGCATCACGCTGAACAACCCCAAGACGTTCGCCTACGTAGGCATTTTCAGCGGTGGTACCATCGGAGCCGACGAGCTGACGGATGCTGCTGACTTCAAGGCTACCAACAAGGTGCTGTTTATGAGTGCCGGTGGTCGCGAGACGGGTATGGCCGAGGGTGACGGCAGTGTTGGCAAGGCCGCTGAGGAATTGAAGAAGCTGGGCATCAACGCCTACTCGTACATCTCGCCCGAAACAGCCCACGAGTGGCAGACGTGGCGTCGCAGCCTCTATCAGTTTGCACAGTTGCTGTTCAAGTAAACCGGCTAAAAGATATTAAAAAGGTGGGCTGACGTTTGGTTAGTCCGCTTTTTTTTCGTAATTTTGCCATCAATAAGTTGAAACGACAAGAAATACAAACTAATTAAAACAAAAGATATGAGTAAGATTGAACTGAAACCAGCCTCGGTGTTCGAGGAGTTTGCGAAGATTAACCAGATTCCGCGTCCGTCGAAGCGTGAAGAGAAGATGATTGCGTACCTGAAAGAGTGGGGCGAGAGCCACGGGTTGGACACGAAGGTGGACGAGACGGGTAACGTCATCATCCGCAAGGGTGCCACGAAGGGTATGGAGAACCGCAAGACGGTGATTCTGCAGAGCCACATGGATATGGTGTGCGACAAATTGGTGGACTATGAGATAGATTTTGACAAGGACCCCATCAAGACATATATCGACGGAGAATGGCTGACAGCCGAGGGTACGACGCTGGGTGCCGACGACGGCATCGGATGTGCGATGGAACTGGCACTTCTGGCCGCTGACGACATTGAGCACGGCCCCATCGAGTGCGTCTTTACACGCGACGAAGAGACAGGACTATCGGGTGCCGAGGGCATGAAGGCCGGCTTCATGACAGGCGACTACCTCATCAATCTCGACTCTGAGGACGAGGGCGAGATTTTCATTTCGTGTGCCGGAGGTCGCAACACGACGGTGAAGTTCCACTTCCAGCGCACGGAGGTGCCTGTGGGCTATTTCTTCATGCGTGCGCAGTTGAAGGGACTCGTGGGTGGTCACTCTGGCGACGACATCAACAAACAGCGCGCCAATGCCATCAAACTGCTGGGTCGCTTCCTCTATCAGACCATTAACAAGTACGAGGGTGTGCGTCTGGCTCAGTTTAATTCAGGCAAGATGCACAATGCCATTCCTCGCGACGGTATGTTCGTCATTGCCGTTCCCAACGCCATCAAGGAAAACGTGAAGGCCGACTGGAACATCTTTGCCTCGCTGGTGGAAGAAGAATTCTGCGTGACGGACACCCAGATGGTTTGGACGATGGAATCGACGGATGCAGAGCCCGTCATTGAGGACGAGGTGGGTCGTAAGTTCATCTTCGCCCTGCAGGCTGTCGACAACGGCATCTACGCCATCTGCCAAGACCCTGCGCTGAACGGTATGGTGGAAACGTCGAGCAATATTGCCAGCATTGAGACCAGCGAGAAGGAAATCAAGATTGTTGCGTCGCAGCGTTCGAACGTCATGTCGAACCTCGACAATATGTGTGCCACCATTGGTGCCTGCTTCCGTCTGGCTGGTGCTGAGGTTGTTCATTCGGACGGCTATCCTGCATGGAAGATGCGCTCACACAGCGACCTGCAGCGTATCGTGAAGGAGTCGTACGTGAAGCTGTTTGGCAAGGAGCCCATTATGCGTGGTATCCATGCCGGATTGGAGTGCGGCCTGTTCTCAGAGCGTTATCCCAACCTCGATATGGTGTCGTTCGGTCCTACGTTGCGTTTCGTCCACACACCCGACGAGCGCCTGCACATTCCCACCGTGCAGATGGTTTGGGACCACTTGCTGGACGTGCTGAAACAGATTCCCGAGAAATAGTTTATGTTGATTTTCTTTGTGAGAGCCCTGCCGTCATTCGTGGTGGTAGGGTTCTCCTTTTATTATCGTACACGCGCGATAGATCTGTTCCGTGAAGGTCAGGCGAATCATCTGGTGCGAAAAGGTCATCTTCGAAAGGCTTAGCTGTTCGTTAGCCCGTGCATAGACATCCTTTGAGAATCCGTAGGGTCCGCCAATGACGAAGACAAGACGGCGGGCGGTGTTGCGCTTCTGCTCCAACCAGCGGGCAAACTCAATGCTACGGTATTCGGAGCCGTGTTCGTCCAACAATACGACGGTATCGGAAGGCTGTAGCTGTTTCAGAATGAGTTCGCCCTCGGCCTGTTTCTGCTGGTCTTCCGTCAGATTCTTGGTATTCTTCAGTTCAGGAATGGTAACGACCTCGAAGGGCATATAGTGGTTTACGCGCTCCACATAGTCGTTGATGCCGGCTATGAAGTGCTTGTTCACCGTCTTGCCCACCTGAATGAGAATCGTTTTCATCCGTCAACGTTCAATGTTCAACGTTCAATGTTCAACGTTCAATGTTCAACGTGTTGCGTGGAAGCCTTCAAGGTTGCTGTAGCGACGTACCATCATGCGACGATAGATGTTGCGCAACCACATGGGTTCAGTCACTGCGAACGCCAAACCAATGACAATCAGCAGGATGTAGGCAATTATTTCGTCGAAGATGGCCTCGAAGATGAACACCATGACGACTGGTGCAAACATAGCCACCAACGACAGGATGGCCTGCCACTTGTTTTCCATCTGGTTCTTGCCTGTTATTTTCTCGTTGAGGGGTAGGGTGTCCTTGTTGAACACGGCCAGCTGGAACAACATACAATAGACGGGTCCCATAGCGGTCAGCATGTAGGCCAGAATCATCAGTATGGAGATGCGGCCCGTGATGACCGTTGGCAGCATCAGCAGGAAGGGCAACAGGAGGATGATGCTGTAGTAATAGTATTTGGCGCGGAGCAACGTCAGGATATTCTCCTCGTGCACCATCAGCAGGTCGATGTAGTTGCCCTCAGGACACATCACCTTCGTGAGGTTGACTGCACCGAAGAACACGAAGGCGTAGAGGCAGAAGAAGTTGCGTGAGAAGCGTCCGCTGTACATGTCGCCAAAGGCTATCATCAGCGAGAAGAACGTGATGAAGCAGACACCTTGTATGAATCGCGAACGGATGGCTTTGTTGCGCATGGTGCTCTTGATTTCCAGTTTCAGGTATTCACCAATCTGTCCGAAGCGGTTCAAGGCGTTGAATTCTGAGACGGTCTTCAGCTTGGTTTTCTCCTGTTTTGATATTTCATCGTAAACGAGGCTCATCTGCAGCTTGCGGTTAATCATGAAGAGCACGCAGAACAGCACGGCAAACACGAGGAACGTCACCCACGTGAAGGCACTGCTGCTGATGAAACTGCCGATTCCATCGAATATCTTGTCGAGCATATCCTCAGGTAGCACGAAGATTGGCAGGATGAGCGCACCATAGAAGGCTATGGGCAGTGCCCACCAAAAGAGGCTCTGATTGACGAGTGTGCGCACAAGCAGGTACCACTGGCTGTTGACGAGGATCATCAGGTGCAACAGGACGAGCATTCCGATGGCAGCCCAAGTGGTCATTCCTCCGCACCAGACGATGAACATGTAAGGCAGGAAGAGGGTCATCCAGAACAGATTGCCTGAGTCGAGAAGCTGCGAGGTGAGGAAACACTCGATGGCCGAATACTTGCTGATGGGCGTGAGCAGATAGGGCTTCACCAGCATCATCGGCGTCTGCTGGGCCATAAAGCGCATACCGAAGTCGAGAATCAGAATGAAGGGCAAGGAATAGAAAATCACCTCGGGGGCATCCTCTTTTGCGGCAATCCATCCCAGGAAGGTTCCTAAGGCAATGAATTCTATGGCAACGATGGCGACGCTAAGGTAGCCGAAGAACTTGCCGTATTGGTTGGCCTCGAACATCGGGTGGCGCTTGACACTGAGCTTAGTGTTCTTGCGAAGCAGGAAGAATAGTTGAATCTTGTTCATGTTGGTGTATGGTTAATCTCGACGGCAGAACCGTCGAGCACGGTTTATCTTAAGTCGATGACTTCTGCGTTGGGGTACTCTTTGGCGTTAAAACGGAAGATTCCATCGGAAAGTGACGTCTGCTTGAAGTTGCGGATATCGATGGTTGTCCAGCCCTTGGCAGTACGATAGCGTACCTGCGACGGGGTGTACGACTTCTGGTTGATGGTGATGTACATCTCGAGGATGTACTTCTTGTCGGTAGTCGTCAGGTGAGCCACGAAATTGCCACCTTTCTTCTCTGTTGTGTACTTGTAGCCGTTTTTGTACATGTAGATGAAATTGTAGGGATTGATGGCAGCCTGCTGGGTTTCGTTGGGAGTAGCCACGTTCACCTCGTCGTTTTGCTTCATATAAGTCCACTGCGTCTTTCCGTCATACCAGATAATCGCCTGAGCCGTCGTAGCACGGAACTTACGGCCCTTGATGGCAATGGTACCGCTGGCATTCATATTCTGGCCGTTGATGGTGAAATCAGCTTGTGCACCTTGCTTGGCTGATACGACTGCAGCGGCCTTGTCGAGTATTTGCTTGGCAGACTGGGCACTAACGGGCATTGCCGCAATGAGTGCCATTATAAGGGCTAAAGCCCCTCGACGGCTGAACCATCGAGCACATTTCTTCTTTATTTCCATTGTGATAATAGGTTTTCGAGACTTGTTTCGTCCATAATTAATACTTCGCGAGGCTTCGAACCGTGAGCAGCACCTACGATGCCGGCCTTCTCCAACTGGTCCATCAGACGGCCTGCACGGTTGTAGCCAATGGCGAACTTACGCTGAATCAAGCTTGTAGAACCACTTTGTTCGCGGACAATCAGACGGGCTGCATCTTCGAACATCGGGTCAAGATGTTGCATATCCACGTCACGGCTCTCGCCACCGCCATCCTCATCGGTATCGGGCTCAGGCAGTTCGAAGGCACTGAGGTAGCCCTGCTGTTTAGCGATGAAGTCGTTGATGCGCTCGACCTCAGGCGTATCCACGAAGGCACACTGCACACGGACTGGTTCGCCACCGTTCAGATAAAGCATATCGCCTCGTCCTACCAGTTGTTGGGCACCTGGACGGTCGAGAATGGTGCGCGAGTCAATCATAGCACCCACACGGAAGGCAATACGGCTTGGGAAGTTGGCCTTGATGGTACCAGTGATGATATTCGTCGTAGGACGCTGGGTAGCGATAATCATGTGGATACCTACGGCACGCGCCAGCTGGGCAATACGTGCGATAGGCAACTCAACTTCCTTACCAGCAGTCATAATCAGATCGCCAAACTCATCGATAACCACGACGATGTACGGCATAAAGCGGTGGCCGTGCTCAGGATTGAGCTGGCGGTCGATGAATTTCTTGTTGTATTCCTTGATGTTACGTGCCTGAGCCATCTTCAGCAGGTCGTAACGGGTATCCATCTCCTTACACAGTGAATTGAGCGTGCGAATCACCTTTGTGACATCGGTGATGATGGGTTCTGCTTCGTCGTCAGGCACTTTGGCCAAGAAATGCTTCTCGATGCTCGAATAGACGCTGAATTCAACCTTTTTGGGGTCGACGAGCACGATTTTCAACTCGGCAGGGTGCTTCTTATATAATAAAGAGGTGATGATGGCGTTCAGACCAACAGACTTACCCTGACCAGTAGCACCAGCAACGAGCAGGTGTGGAGCCTTCGCAAGGTCGAACATGAATACTTCGTTAGTAATGGTCTTACCAACGGCACAGGGCAGTTCCATCGTCGATTCCTGGAACTTCTTGGAGTCGAGGATAGAACGCATGGATACCGTAGCTGGCTTGGCATTAGGAACCTCTATACCGATAGTTCCCTTGCCAGGGATAGGCGCGATGATACGAATGCCCAGAGCCGACAGCGACAGGGCAATGTCGTCCTCCAAATTACGGATGCGTGAGATACGCACGCCTGGAGCTGGAGTAATCTCGTAAAGCGTGATGGTAGGACCTACCGTAGCCTTGATGCTTGAAATCTCTACGCCGAAGTTGCGTAACACGTCGACAATGCGGTTTTTGTTGGCGTTCTGCTCGTTCATGTCGATGAAGGGCTTGCCGTCACTCTCATACTGCTGCAACAGGTCGAGTTCCGGATAGCGGTAGTTCTCCAAGTCGCGCTTGGGGTCATAGGGAGTCGAGATGTCACCATAGTTGCCTGCCAGATTCTTACCGTCAGCAGCTTCCTCCTCTTCCGTCTCCTCAATGACAAACTCGGTGTCGTCCGTTTTCTGAGTCGTCTCATCGGGCTCCTCGTATGAGTCGTCGACAATATTGTCTGTCTCGTCATCTTCTTTCTGGTCGTTTCCAAGGTCGAAGATGACTTCTTCGGTTTCAGGATTGTCATAGACGCGATTGGTGTCCATGTTGTCGCGGCTGTTATCCGTTTGTTCGCTGTCACCACCGCCCACATTGATGGTCATGGGAATCTTCTTCAGATAGTGCAGGGGATTCATGATCTTACGCAGGATAATGACCGTCTCCATGCTCAAATAGGTGAAGAAGGCTATAGCCGTCAAGGCAAGAATAGCCGTTAGACCTGGGGTGCCGATAAGGCCTTCTATCTGCTGACAAACGGCCAGGCCGTGGTCTCCACCTGGATTGAAGCAGGCATTCTCAAAGAACGGCGTGAGGAACTTAGCCGCAGTGATGGAACCCCATATCATCACGATGGTCAGACACATAAACCATTTCAGCAGGCCTACCTTGTAGGCGCGCATCATGTTGACTGCCAGCAACAACAGGAAAATGGGGATGAGGAATGCCGAAAGTCCGAAGCAGCGCTTGATGAAGAACCACGACGCGTAGGCTCCGATGCTGCCACAGGCGTTTTGGAATTCGTGGTGCTCGTTCAGTATTTCTCCGTCGCGAGGTGTTTCTATCAAACTCTGGTCAGCGACTCCTGTTACGAGGTACGACACGAAGGCCCATATCAGATAACCTGCGATGAGTAACAATAGTAAACCTATTACAAAGTTAATACGCTCGTTGTGGAATATGTTGTTAAAGCCTAATGCCTCTCCAAACGTTGAGACTTTCTTTCCTGAGGCTTTGCTTGACTTCTTTTTTGCCATGTTGAACTGTTTTTTTCGTTTATAAGGTGCAAATTTACTAACTATTTCTTAGATTTCATCATAAAATGATAGTTTTTTTGTATTTTTTGTACCTTTTTTCGTACCTTTGCACCTCAAATGATGAAAACGATATATAATAAATTCGACAAGGCTAAGATTGCAGCACTGCCACGGGTGCTCTTCAAGGGGCGTATTGTAGTGGTTTTGACAGAGCGTGATGCAGACAAAGCGGTACGCTATCTGCTGTCACAGCCTATATTGGGAGTTGACACTGAAACGCGTCCTTCATTTAAGAAGGGTGAGACGCATCAGGTGGCGCTCCTGCAGGTGTCGTCATACGATGTCTGCTTCCTTTTCCGTCTGAACCAGCTTGGCATGTCGCCGTCGGTGAAGCGTTTACTGGAGGACACACGAGTGCCGAAAATAGGCCTTTCCCTGCGTGACGACTTGTTGTCGTTACACAAATTAGGCGATTTCAACGCAGGCTATTTCATTGATTTGCAGGATCATATGCGTGAGATAGGCGTCGAGGACCTAAGTCTTCAGAAGCTCTATGCCAACTTCTTTGCACAGAAGATTTCAAAGCGTGAACAGCTGACCAATTGGGAGGCTGATATTTTGCAGGATAAGCAGAAACTATATGCCGCTACGGATGCCTGGTCGTGCATCATGCTTTACGAAGAGCTGATGCGACTGGAGCAGACGGGTGATTACGAACTGATAAAGGTTGATAATGATGAAACAAGTACGGCTGCGTAAGGGTAAGGAAGAGAGTCTGAAGAGATTCCATCCGTGGGTGTTCTCAGGTGCTATCGCCAGTATTGACGAGGGAATCCAAGAGGGCGAAGTAGTGCGTGTGGTGACCAATTCAGGCGATTTTATCGCAGTTGGACACTATCAGGAAGGCTCTATTGCCGTCCGCGTATTGACGTTCTCTGACGTGCAAATTGACGATGATTTCTGGCACTCCCGCCTCGCGTCGGCTCTTCAGATGCGCCAGACCATTGGCATTGCCGACAACCCCAACAATAACACCTACCGATTGGTACATGGCGAAGGCGACAATCTGCCAGGCTTAATTATCGACGTATACGGCAAAACTGCCGTTATGCAGGCACATTCCATCGGTATGCACCTGTGTCGCAAGGCGGTAGCCCATGCGCTGAAGGATGTGATGGAATCGAGGATTTCACATATTTATTATAAGAGTGAGACCACGTTGCCGTTTATGACTGCGGACGATATGATTGCAACGCCACACTTCGACACCGATGAGGTGTTGAAGAACGGATTCTTGTTGGGTGGCAGTGATGATAATATCGCTTTGGAGAACGGCTTGAAGTTCCGTGTAGACTGGTTGAAAGGCCAGAAAACGGGCTTCTTTGTTGACCAGCGCGAGAATCGTTCGTTGCTGGAGAAGTTCTCGAAAGGCAAGCGTGTACTGAACATGTTCTGCTATACGGGTGGCTTCTCGTTCTACGCCATGCGTGGTGGTGCTGAGCTTGTGCATAGCGTGGACTCGTCGGCAAAAGCCATCGAACTGACAAAGCAGAACGTCGAGCTCAACTTCCCCAATGACCCTCGTCACGAGGCTTTCTGTGAGGATGCCTTTAAATTCCTGGAGGGAATTCAATGTTCAACGTTCAACGTTCAACGTTCAACGTCCTATGATCTCATCATCCTCGACCCGCCTGCCTTTGCCAAGCACCGTGGCGCCTTGCATAATGCGTTGAAAGGCTACACACGCCTGAATCAGAAGGCTTTTGAAAAAATAGAGAAGGGCGGCATTCTCTTCACGTTCTCCTGTTCGCAAGTGGTCACGAAAGACCATTTCCGTAATGCGGTATTTACGGCAGCAGCCCTTGCCAAGCGTAAAGTGCGCATCCTGCATCAGCTGCATCAGCCTGCCGATCACCCCATCAATATCTATCATCCTGAGGGTGAATACCTGAAGGGCTTAGTACTCTATGTGGAGTAAGGTTGAGCGATATACAGAAAAGCATAAACTACTTAAACCCAGCGAATTATATCTTGTTGCTTTAAGTGGTGGTGCAGATAGTGTAGCACTATTGCTACTGCTAAAAAACGCCCATTTCAACGTGCATGCGGCTCATTGTAATTTCCGTCTGCGAGACGATGAGTCGGATAGGGACGAAGCTTTTTGTGTGGAACTCTGTCAGAGACTTGGCGTAGAACTGCATCGTGCCCATTTTGATACGCGTGAATATGCCGAACTGCATAAGGTCAGCATTGAAATGGCAGCTCGCGAACTGCGTTATAAGTGGTTTGAACAGCTGCGTGAGGACATTGGGGCAGCTGGAATCTGTGTGGCTCACCACCGCGATGACTCTGTGGAAACGGTGCTTTTGAACCTTGTCAGAGGTACCGGATTGAGAGGATTGACAGGTATTCAACCACGAAATGGTAATATTTTACGACCGCTTTTATGTGTTTCGAGGGCGGAAATTGAGGCGTTTCTAGCTGAAAATGGTCAGAAATACGTTATGGATAGCACCAATTTGGAGGCTGATGTGCAACGGAATATCGTGCGTTTGGAGGTGCTCCCCTTGCTTCGAAAGCTCAATCCTGCTGTCGCTGAGAACATCCAACGGACGGCTGAGAATCTAGTCGAAGCTCAGCAGGTATTAAATGTAGCAATTGCTAAGATTAATGATAGCAACATATTGAATTTAAGCGACATAGAAATATACGGTTCAAGTGAATATTTAACATTTGAATGGCTCAAAAAGTACGGTTTCAACGGCAATCAGGTTCGCCAGATTCTGGAAGCTGAGACGGGTAAAATCATCAGTTCTATGACTGGTTATGATGTCTTAAAGGATCGTGGGCGCTTGATTGTTGAACCTGCGCTGGAACCCTTCAAACCTATGCGCATTCCTGAGGAAGGAACGTATGTTATGGGCGGTTCTGACGCTGAATTTGGTGGCAAAAACACCAAAAACAAGACATTACGAGTACGTAAAATGCCTGTTTATGTGTCGAAAGATCCCCATATTGCTACGCTGGACGCCACAAAAGTTAGCTTTCCACTGACCGTTCGTAGGGTGGAAGAGGGTGATTGGATGCAACCCTACGGCATGAAGGGCAGAAAGTTGTTGAGCGACTTGATGACCGACCTGAAGATGACCGTCTTCGAGAAGCGCCGCCAGTTGGTTGTTGTTGATAGTCAAGGGGTTATCGTGTGGGCTATAGGCCTTAGAATCGCGGATTTCGTTGCCGTTTCTGACGCTACCACAACAGTTGTTGAGGTCGTTTTTTAATGCACTATAATATCCGTGCCCCGATGCTGTAATCTCTGTGTTTGTGGGAATATGTTGGGGTTTTGTAAAAATTGCCAAAATCGCGTGTAGATATTTGGTAGTTTAGAAAAAAATGCTTACCTTTGCACGTCAATTGAAAACAACGAAAAAAATACGTACGTAATGAGTAAGAGATTTGCCGAACACAACGGCTTGAATTTGACGCAGACGAACAATGACGTGCTGCAGATGTGGAAGGAGAAAAACGTCTTCTGGCGCTCCGTGACGGAGAGAGAAGGTTGTCCGCAGTTTGTATTCTTTGAGGGTCCTCCATCGGCCAATGGTCACCCTGGAATCCATCACGTGCTGGCGCGCAGCATCAAGGACACCTTCAACCGCTATAAGACTATGAAGGGATTTCAGGTCAAGCGTAAGGCTGGTTGGGACACCCATGGACTGCCCGTAGAGTTGGGCGTCGAGAAGGAACTGGGCATCACCAAGGCCGACATTGACAACAAGGAGAGCGACAAGTATATCTCCACAGAGGACTACAACAAGAAGTGTCGTGAGAATGTGATGATGTACACCCAGGAGTGGCGTGAACTGACGGAGAAGATGGGTTACTTCGTAGACCTCGACAATCCCTACATCACCTACGATAACAAGTATATCGAGACGCTGTGGTGGCTGTTGAAGCAGTTCTACAAGAAGGGTCTGCTGTACAAGGGCTACACCATCCAGCCGTACTCGCCAGCCGCAGGAACGGGACTTTCAAGTCATGAATTGAACCAGCCCGGATGCTACCGAGACGTGAAGGACACCACGTGTACCGCTCAGTTTAAGATGAAGAATCCGAAGCCCGAGATGGCTCAGTGGGGTACGCCATACTTCCTGGCATGGACCACCACACCGTGGACGCTGGCTGCCAACTCAGCCCTCTGCGTAGGCCCAAAGATTGACTACGTGGCTGTGCAGACCTACAATCCCTATACTGCCGATAAGGTTACGCTGGTGCTGGCCGAGGCTCGTCTGAATGCCTATCTGCCCGCTGAGGGCGCTATTACGGATGGTGGTGAACTGCCCGAATATAAGAAAGGTGAGAAGCTGATTCCTTATCGCATCGTGGCCCGCTATAAGGGTACTGACCTCGTAGGCATGGAATATGAACAGCTGATGCCCGCCATCAAACCCATGGGCGATGCCTTCAAGGTGATTCCTGGCGACTATGTGACTACCGATGACGGTGCAGGTATCGTACATATTGCACCCAATTTTGGTGCTGACGATGCCTTCGTAGCCAAGAAAGCAGGTATCTGTCCGATTGTGCTGATTGACAAGAAAGGTCAGGAACGTCCTGTTGTTGACCTGCAGGGTAAGTACTTCGTCATTGAGGACCTCGACCCTGAGTTCGTCAAGAACTATGTGAACGTCGACGAATGGAATAAGTTTGCAGGCCGTTACGTGAAGAATGCCTACGACGATACGCTGACCGATAAGGACGAGACGCTGGATATCAGCATCTGCATGGATTTGAAGGCTCAGAACAAGGTGTTTAAGATTGAGAAACACGTCCACAACTATCCTCACTGCTGGCGTACAGATAAGCCCGTGCTGTACTATCCGTTGGATTCGTGGTTTATCAAGTCGTCAGCCTGCAAGGAGCGCATGAGTGAGCTCAACAAGACCATCAATTGGCAGCCTGAGTCAACGGGTACGGGACGCTTCGGCAACTGGCTTGAGAATCTGAACGACTGGAATCTCTCCCGTTCTCGCTTCTGGGGCACTCCGCTTCCTATCTGGCGCTCAGAGGACGGTGAGGAAATCTGCATCGGCAGCGTCGAAGAACTCTATAACGAGATGGAGAAGGCTGTAGCTGCTGGCTTCATGAAGAGCAATTTGCTGAAGGATCAGGGCTTTGTTCCTGGCGATATGAGCAAAGAGAACTACGACAAGATTGACCTGCACCGTCCGTATGTAGACTATATCGTGCTGGTCAGCGAGAGTGGCAAGCCCATGAAGCGCGAATCAGACCTGATTGACGTGTGGTTCGACTCTGGTTCGATGCCTTACGCACAAGTACACTATCCGTTCGAAAATGCCGAACTCATCGACAAGAACATTGCTTTCCCCTGCGACTTCATCAACGAGGGTGTTGATCAGACGCGTGGTTGGTTCTTTACTCTGCACGCCATTGCTACGATGATTTTTGATAGTGTAGCCTTCAAGAACGTTATCTCCTCGGGGCTTGTGCTCGATGCCAAGGGCAACAAGATGTCAAAGCATGTGGGTAACGTGGTGAATCCGTTTGAGATGATTGACAAGTACGGTTCTGATGCTGTGCGCCTGTATATGATGACCAATAGCGAACCTTGGGACAACCTGAAGTTCGATCCAGAGGGCGTCGCTGAAATCAGCCGTAAGTTCTTTGGTACCTTATATAATACGTATTCGCTCTTTGCAATGTATGCCAACGTGGACGGCTTCGACCCGCAGACGCCACAGATTCCTGTCAGCGAGCGTCCTGAGTTTGACCGTTGGATTCTCTCTTGTCTGAACTCGCTGGTTCAGGGGGTTCAGCAGGAGATGGACGGCTATGACCCCACACGTGCAGGCCGACTCATCGATGCTTTTGTCGATGAAGACCTCTCTAACTGGTACGTTCGTCTGAACAAGAAACGTTTCTGGGGTAAGGAGATGGACAACGACAAGTTGGCTGCCTATCAGACCTTGTACGAGTGTCTGATGACCGTTGCCAAGCTGTTGGCTCCGTTCGCTCCGTTCTTTGCCGACCAGCTGTATAAGGACCTCGGTGGCGCTCTGGATAGCGTCCATCTGGATAAATTCCCTGAATTTAACGCTGCTCTCGTCAATAAAGACCTTGAAGAGCGTATGGACATTGCCCAGCGAATTACCACCGTCGTGCTGTCACTGCGTAAGAAGGAAGGCATTGCCGTGAAGCAGCCTCTGCAGACGCTGATGATTCCTCCCGTTGACCAGGCTCAGCGCGAAGCCATCGAGACCGTCAAGCAGATTTTCCTGCAGGAGGTGAACGTGAAGGAGGTGAAGTTTGTGGAGGGTGCCGGTATTCTGGTGAAGAAGGTGAAGTGTAACTTCCGCACGATGGGTAAGAAGTTCGGCAAGGACATGAAGGCCGTAGCTGCTGCTGTTGCTGAGATGACGCAGGAGCAGATTGCTGAATTGGAAACTAACGGCAAGTTGCAGCTGGGTAGCTATGAGATTCTGGCTGAGGACGTGGAAATCATCAGTGAGGATATCCCTGGCTGGTTGGTAGGCAACGACGGCAACCTGACTGTAGCCCTTGATATTACACTGACCGATGAACTGCGTGCTGAGGGTATGGCCCGTACGCTGGTGAACCGCATTCAGAACATCCGCAAGAAGAGCGGCTTGGAAATCACCGACCACATCCGTGTCAGCATCGAGCCCAACGAGGCATCCACAAAGGCTGTCGAGGCCTTTGGCGACTATATTGCACGTCAGGTGCTGGCTGACGAACTGAAGCTGGAGGCTAACGATGGTCAGGCAGTGGAATTCGACGACTTTAAACTGAATATTCAAATAACAAAAATCTAATAAATTATGGCAGAAAAAACTCGTTACACGGACGAAGAATTAGAAGAGTTCCGTGAGATTATCAATGAGAAGCTGGCTTTGGCCAAGCGTGACTATGATCAGATGATGAACGCCTTGATGAACAAGGACTCAAACGACGTTGACGATACATCGCCCACCTACAAGGCATTGGAGGAGGGTAGTGCTACGCAGTCGAAAGAAGAGTTGATTCAGATGGCGTCGCGTCAGCAGAAGTTCATTCAGGGCTTGAAGGCTGCGCTGGTACGTATCGAAAACAAGACTTACGGCATCGACCGCATTACTGGCAAACTGATTCCCAAGGAGCGTCTGAAGGCTGTGCCTCATGCTACCTTGAGCGTAGAGTCGAAGATGGCTGGTAAGAAGTAAATGAGTAATCCGAAGACAGTCAAGCGGGGATGGATGGCGGCACTGATTGTGCTGTCCATCCTGATTATCGACCAAATTATTAAGATTTGGGTCAAGACCCACATGACTTTGCACGAACAGATAGAAATCTTCTCGTGGTTTAAGATTGTGTTCATTGAGAACAACGGTATGGCCTACGGTATGGAAATTGGTTCGAAGTTAGTTTTGAGCATCTTCCGCATTGTGGCCATTGCATTGCTAGGGTGGTACATCGCGATGCAAGCGAAGAAACATGCCCGTTGGGGTTACATGATTTGCCTCTCGATGATTATGGCTGGTGCTGCCGGAAACATCTTCGACTCGATGTTCTACGGACTCATTTTTAACGCTAGTTCAGAGTATTACGCCAGTTACTTCGTGCCTTTTGGCACAGGTTATGCTCCCTTCCTGATGGGTAAAGTGGTAGATATGTTCTACTTCCCGCTCATCGTCACCACGTGGCCCGATTGGGTACCCTTCGTAGGTGGTCAGCCTTATGTGTTTTTTTCGCCAATCTTCAACTTTGCTGATTCGGCCATTTCTGTCGGAGTAGTGCTGCTCTTGTTGTTCTACCGCAGAGAGATAGGCGAGCTTTCACTGAAAAAGGAAACCAATGAATCGTTGAACAAGGAAACTGAAGAATCATTGAACAAAGAATCGGAAGCCAATGAAGCATAGCCTGTTTGTTCTGCTTGCCATAGCTGCTCTGGCAACACTTATAGCTTGCAAACCAAGTGTTCCCAAAGAGTTTATCCAGCCTGGTGACATGGAGGATATCCTCTATGACTATCATGTTGCTCAGGCTCTGGCATCAGAAGAACATAGTGACAATATGAATTTCGAGCGCACCAAGTATTTCTTGGCTGTGTTGGAGAAGCATGGTGTTACTCAGGCTGATTTTGATTCATCAATGGTGTATTACTATGGCCATTTGGACAGATTAAAGGACATCTATCTGGAGGTTAACGAACGATTGTCCGATGAAGCCAAGGTATTGGGTACTTCTGTCGGTTCTATCGGGCGATATTCACAATATAGTGCTTTCGGCGATACGGCGAATATATGGAATAACAGGACAGATTTGTTGTTGATTCCGTACCCGACGATGAACCGCTTTGATTTTACTGTCAAAGTCGATACGTCTTTCTACAAAGGTGACTCCTTTATGTTCCAGTTTATGTCTGAATATATTTGGCAGTCTGGTTCGAAAGAAGCCACCGTGTGTATTGTTACCAAGTATGAGGGCGACAGCATCATTCAGACGTCTAATCACATTTCGGTATCGGGCATCTCGCAGATTCGTGTGCCAGCCAATAGGGAACAGAAATTGAAGGAGATGTACGGTTTCATCTATTTGAGTGGAGGGAATAATGACGAGACTACGCGAAAGTTGATGTTTATCAGCCAAATGCAACTCATCAGGTTTCATAATAAAGAGTTAAAGAATGAAACAAGCAAAGACAGTCTTCAGACGGATAGCCTCCAACGAGGTGATGACCCCCGAAAACCAATGCCTGTTCCAACAGGTGATAGAATTGAAGGACGGAGTAGTAACCAACCTGTACCCATTGGTAATGGAGATTCCCAACACCGAATGGATGCAGGGCCAGTTAGTATTAAGGAAAGGCGCTGATGGATTTGTCCGGGCATATTATAAAGGAAAAATATTAACTTAAAACAAAAAGACTATGAATACAAAAGTACGTTTAGCGGTAATGAACTTCTTACAGTTCGCCGTTTGGGGAGCCTACCTCACATGTATGGGTAACTATCTGGGAGTAGCCGGATTAGGTGACAAAATCTCATGGTTCTATGCTATTCAGGGTATTGTGAGCATTTTTATGCCCACGCTGATGGGTATTGTCGCTGACAAGTATATCCAGCCACAGCGTTTGTTGGGACTCTGCCATCTCGTTGCAGGAGCCTTTATGATAGGATGCTGGTGGATGGGTGAGCAGGCTGGATTCGGAAACGAACTGGCAGACAAGTCACTCTTTATAGCGTTCTATACCTTGAGTTGTGCTTTCTATATGCCTACCATTGCGTTGACCAATACGGTGGCATTCACCATCCTGAAAATTGAGGGTCTTGATACCGTTCGTGATTTTCCGCCCATCCGTGTGCTGGGTACCGTTGGCTTTATCGCCACTATGTGGTTTGTCAACTGTGCTTTCATTGATGACAGCGGATTTGGATTCACTTTGGCTGAAAATGCACATAAGTTCCAGTATACCTATATGCAGTTCTTTGTGTCAGGTATTCTGAGCGTTGTGCTCTTTGTATATTGCTTTACATTGCCTCAGTGTAAACTGGAGAAGAAGGAGGGTAAGCTATCACTTGCCGAGAGTCTTGGATTGAATGCATTCAAACTCTTCAAGCGTCGCCAGATGGCATTGTTCTTTATCTTCTCAGCTTTGCTCGGTATGTGCCTGCAGGTTACCAACGGCTTTGCAGGTCCTTTCTTGACGAGTTTCAAGGGTATTCCCGAGTATGCCGACTCTTTTGCTGCCAACAATGCCACGCTGCTTACCTCTATTTCTCAGATAAGTGAGGCTTGCTGTATTCTGTTGATTCCGTTCTTCTTGAAGCGTTTCGGCATTAAGATTGTGATGTTGATGTCGCTCTTCGCATGGGTGTTCCGTTTTGGCTTCTTTGGTATTGGCAATCCCGCTGTACCTGGAGTCATCTTCTTCGTTCTCTCATGTGTCGTCTATGGTGTAGCGTTTGACTTCTTCAATGTCTCTGGCGGTATCTTTGTCGACCAAGAGTGTGATCCTAAGATTAAGGCATCAGCTCAGGGCTTGTTTATGATGATGACCAACGGTCTTGGTGCTACCATCGGTACATTGGCAGCTGGTGAAATCGTCAATAGTTTCTGCAATTGGCAGGACTTTGTCGTCAATGGTGAGAAACAGAGTTTTCTTGTTGGTGAGTGGCAGACATGTTGGTTTATCTTCGCTGCTTTTGCCCTTGTGACAGGTATCACCTTCGCATTGGTGTTTAAACCAGAGAAGAAGCCCATTACTGAAATCAAGCATTAAAGTGTGTGAGATGGTTCATCCATCTCAATCCTCAATATGAAAGAAGTCAGATTCTTCTACGCTCCAGAAGCAACAACGAACAACGAACTGCCTGTCGACGAAGCCATGCATGCCTTGCGTGTGCTTCGTCTTCAGTCAGGCGATGAAATGATGCTTATGGATGGCTGTGGCAATTTCTATCGTGCTGAAGTCACTCTGGCTCATACCAAACGTTGTTTGTATGAAATCAAGGAAACCTTCCCTCAACAGCGTCAGTGGAGTGGCAATATACATTTGGCTATTGCCCCAACAAAGTTGATGGACCGCATGGAATGGATGCTGGAAAAGGCTGTTGAGATTGGTGTAGACGAAATATCATTTCTTAACTGTCAGTTTTCCGAACGCCGTGTTGTCAAACTTCCTCGTTTGGACAAAATAGTCGTTGCTGCTATGAAACAAAGTCATAAAGCTTGGAAGACGCAGTTGAGCGATATTGTCAGTTTCAAGGAATTTATCAATCAACCTCGTGAAGGACGTAAGTTCATTGCTCATTGCTATGAAGAAGTTCCGCGTACCTATCTTTTCGATGAGTTGCGTAAGCCAGCCGAAATCGAAGACGCTACCGTCTTGATAGGTCCTGAGGGTGATTTCTCGATAGACGAGGTACGTCTTGCCGTTGCCAATGGCTATCAGTCTGTACATTTGGGGGAAAGTCGATTACGGACCGAGACTGCTGGATTGTCGGCAGTAATGATGATGCAACTTAGTAAAACATAAAATAACTATGCGAAAGATAATACTTCTTTTACTTGCTATGATATGTCTGGATTCTTCTGCCCAGACGACAATGCGTGATGTGTTGAAGGCAATGCCCGATTCCCTGATTCCATATCTGTCAGCGAACAACCTATTGGATATGATTGATTTCTCTGATACGAATATGGATGCTGTTGTTACCAACTCGTTAGGTGGCAGGAGTCAAATGAATAAATTGACTGACGACTTTGTTTCTATTCGTTTAAACGAGTCATCAGATATTGCTATGCGTCTCTTGCATGTCGATACTCCTGTTGACAGTGCCCAGAAGATTGTTTGTATGGTAAGTACTTATGGCACGGATATTCGTGAGAGCACTATCAGTTTCTATTCACTTAAGTGGAAACCATTGTCTGTCAGCGATTATATAGAGTTGCCGGAAGATATGACAGTTGCAACACTTAATGACCAGGATGCTCAATTGACATTTTGTTCGGAAAACGGATTGGATGCACGTGCAAATGAAGAGCAAAAAGAAACCTCAAAACAGTTAACAACTTTTAATTGGGATGAGAAATTCGTTAAAGAGTTTTAAGAAACATACGTTTTGAGAAAAAAATGTTGCGTGGGAAGCGAATAATTACTATATTTGCATGTGTGTTTTTCATGGTATTAGATTATTAAGGTTAATTTGTGGATTGGTTGTCGTGAGACAACCAATCTTCTTTTTGTCAATATCCGAAGGGATTCATAACTGTATTCGGACTATGATTGTAATAAAATGAAAAGGGAACCCGAAGGTCCCCTTTATTGTTTGTTTGGAATAAATTATTGTTGTTTGTTCTCTTCGGCCTTATGCTTCAGGAATTACTGATACAACACTCTTGTCGCGCTTGCCCTTGTGGAACTGAACTGTTCCGTCAACAAGTGCATACAGAGTATCGTCCTTACCCATAGCTACGTTGTTGCCTGCGTTGTGCTTAGATCCACGCTGGCGAACGATGATGTTACCAGCAACAACTTTCTGACCGCCGAAAATCTTAACGCCAAGTCGCTGTGCTGCTGACTCGCGTCCGTTCTTAGAACTACCTACACCTTTTTTATGTGCCATTACTTGTTCCTCCTACGTTTTAAGCGATTACTGATTTAACTTCTACCTGGGTGTACTGCTGACGGTGACCGTTGCGCTTGCGAGAATCCTTACGACGCTTCATCTTGAAAACGATAACCTTCTCACCCTTTACGAGCGGATTAACCACTTCGCATACTACCTTCGCACCGCTTACGGTGGGTGCACCTACCTGTACTGAACCTTCATTGTCGACAAGCAGTACCTTGTCGAATTCAACAGTTTTACCGGCTTCCACATCCTTCATGTGGTTGATAAAGAGCTTCTTTCCCTGCTCTGCCTTGAACTGCTGACCGTTGATTTCTACAATTGCGTACATTGTTGTTTATTAATTGTTTAACGGGTTTTTCCGCATGGCGTGTCGCTTCGTGCAACCACTTTATTGAGCCACCACGGACTAAATCGGACGCAAAATTACTAAAAAATTATGAAACAGCAGGTGTTTGTCATGGGTAATCCCTGTTTAATTATGATTTATTAACTTATATCAATACCTTATTATATATATAAGGATGAAAAACGGATAGCAATATCAACTTTTTTGAAATAATAAAGCGGTGACCCTCACAGGCAACCGCTCTATATCTTCAATAGGTATTAGTCCTTTTAAGGTAAAAAGATTGTTTTCAGGATAACGGTGCAAATTTACGACTTTTTTTGTTAACCTGCAAACATTTTATCATTTAATTACAAAAATATTTTTTGTGCGCCCACACAATTCTTGTTTTTCCTTAAAATCCTTTGCGCAAACGATTGAAAAATTGATTTATCTTAAGAAATAACTTCCTAATCATACCCGAAAGTGTAAAATCCTCATTAATATGGATTGTGGGTCTTTGGAAATAATTGTACCTTTGCAGCCGGAAAATGAAATTATGTTTGAAATGAAAAGAATATACCTCTTATTTTTAGTAATACTTTTCTGTATGAAAGGTATTGCTGGTGTTGTATCGGAAATTGTCAACGATACCTCCCGTGTTGTGGATTTGGACGAAGTTGTTGTTGTGGCTCAGCCAAAGGAGCAGACGCGCTTGCGCTTACAACCCCTCAGCAGTTCTGTCTTCGGTAGTGAACAGATGCAGCAACTCAATGTCCGCGACCTTAGTCAGCTGTCGCAATATGTTCCCTCGTTCTCTATGCCAGCCTATGGCTCGCGTCTTACTTCTTCTATGTATATGCGTGGCATAGGCTCGCGCATCAACAACCCAGCCGTTGGTGTTTATTACGACAATATTCCTTTGATGTCGAAGGCTGCTTTCAATAACCATTTTTACATGTTGGATCGCGTCGACATCCTTCGTGGCCCACAGGGAACGCTCTATGGTCAGAATACTGAGGGTGGGTTAGTGCGTATCTACTCAAAGAACCCCATGAATTATCAGGGCTCAGATATCCGCTTGGGCATTGGTACAGGTCTTTGGCGTAACGTTGAGGTGGCTCATTACCATCGTCCCAGCGACAAGCTGGCTTTCAGCGTTGCTGGTTTCTATAGCGGTTTAAAAGGCTTTTTCAAAAACCAGAATTTCGATGAGCGTAACGACAAGAGCCTTGAGGCAGGAGGCAAGGCCAGACTGATTTATGCGCCCACTCAAAAGTTAAAATTCGATCTGACCGTTGATTACCAATGGGTGAACCAGAACGGTTTTGGCTATGGCGAGTTTCAGCCTATGCCCGAAAGTTCGGTAAAGCCCTATAGCCTTGATGTCGAGGACCCTGCCACCACTATCATGAATGGCTATAAGCGTAACATGGTGAACACAGGTCTCACCATCAGCTACGACATGGACAACCTGCTCTTTACCTCGACTACAAGTTATCAGTTCCTGCAAGACCGCATGCTGATGGATCAGGACTACATGACGCCAGACTATCTGCAATTGGAACAGCGCCAGAAGATGAACGCCCTGACGCAGGAGTTCGTACTCCGTTCTCACGACAAGAATCGTTGGCAGCATGCCACAGGACTTTATGGATCCTACCAGTGGCTTCGCACCGATGCTCCCGTGTATTTTGGCGACGCCATCACAGGTCCTATTGGTAATGCCATTACGAATGCTATGCAGGGAGCTATGCGTCAGTCCATGTATCCGCGTATGTATCAGCAGATGCTTGAGCAGATGATTGCTCAGGGCATGCCTCAGGCTGTAGCTGAAAAACAGGCCGCTGCTGCTGCTGAAGCAGCTGTGCAGAAAGCCATTGCCGGTGTGACAATGAGTGCTGAGATGGCTGTCCCTGAGTCATTCAAGACTCCTTCCTATACGCTCGCTGCCTTCCATGAGTCAAATATCCTGTTGACCAATCGTTTGAAGCTTACCCTTGGCCTGCGTCTTAATATAGATAAGGTGAAGATTGAGTACGACGCCCTTGCCTATATGAATATGACGGGTGGTACCGCCGAGCGTCAGGCCACCTATCATCTTACCTCACACGTAGTCGACAATCGCTCGAAGACCTACACCCAGTTGTTGCCCAAGATAGGGTTGACTTATTTCCTTGGTGAGAATCTTGGCAACGTCTACGCTCTGGTGTCAAAGGGTTACCGCGCCGGAGGTTTCAACATCCAGATGTTCTCGGACGTTCTTCAGACCGAACTCAATGCCCACCAACAGGATGCTATGCGTGGCGATTACGATGTGGAACATACTGCCGCCGACTACGATGCCATCGAGGAAACCATCAGTTACAAGCCTGAGGAGTCGTGGAACTACGAGTTGGGTACGCACTTGAACCTCTTCGACAATCTGTTACATTTCGACCTCGCGCTCTATTATATGCAGATACGCAATCAGCAACTGTCCATCATGGAGCCCAACAGCAACTATGGTCGTATGATGGTCAATGCGGGTAAGAGTCACTCTTGCGGACTGGAAACATCGCTTCGCGGACGTCTGTTGGACAATGCCCTGGACTGGGCTGTTACTTACAGCTTCACCAATGCCAAGTTCGACGAGTATGATACATACAAAGACAACGACGTTCCCTTTGTGCCCAAGCACGCGTTTAGCGCTATGGCCGACTATCATATCGGGCAGTTTACCATCGGTGCTAACGTCGCTGGTCAGGGTAAGACGTGGTGGGACGAAGCCAACACATACGCCCAGAAGTTCTATGCACTGCTGGGTGCCCATGCCGACTACGACTTTGGCCCCGTCGTTGTTTCCCTCTGGGGACGCAACCTGACCGACACGCACTATAATACCTTTGCCGTACAGAGTAGTGCTGCCGGAGGTACGCGCTATTTTGCCCAGCGAGGTAACCCTATTCAGTTTGGAATGGACGTAAACATACATTTTTAAATTAAATATACAAAACTAAACTATATATTTTTCGTTAAACTCGTTAAAATTAACGGAAATAATTAACTAAAAGACTTCTTCGTATCGAAATATATGCTATCTTTGCACTCGATATGAAGAAGTCTACTATTTGGGCCATTGCCATCATTATGGGATTTTCATTCCTGGCGCTGCTCTATCTTCAGTTCTCCTATGTTGAGGAGATGGTCAAAATGAAGAAAGAGCAGTTCGACGAGAGTGTTAACCGCAGTCTCTATCAGGCATCCCACCATCTGGAGGTTAATGAGACCGCACGCTATTTGGAAAAAGATATTAAGGAAACTGAGCGCCGTGCCTATCAGCAGGACTCCGTTTTCAGCGACGGGCTGGGTTCTATCAAACACTCCCATCAGTTTGCCGTTGCCGCTGACGATGGTACTGTCTATTCCTCGTTCCAGCTGAAGACCTTCGAGTTGAAGCCTTCCAGCATTCCCAAGGCCATGATTCTGCGTAAGGACAAGAATTCGCTGGTTGATGCTGCGAAGTCCATGCAAGAAATAGTCCGCAACCGTTATGTCTATCAGAAAGGTCTGCTCGACGAGGTGGTATATAATATATTGTATACTGCTAGCGACAAACCCCTGCAGGAACGCATCAATTTCCGTATGCTCGACAACGATATCCGTCAGGAACTGGCCAATAACGGTATCAACATCCCATACCACTTCACCGTGTCGACTACCGATGGCCGTGAAGTTTACCGTTGTCCCGACTATTCGGAAAAAGGTGAGAAATACGCTTACACGCAGTATCTCTTCCAAAATGATCCACAGTCGAAGATGGGTGTTGTCAAGGTGCATTTCCCCGAAATGAGCAGCTACATTTTTTCCAGCGTACGGTTCATGATTCCAAGCATCATCTTTACCATCGTACTGCTCATCACCTTCCTCTTCACGATTGTGGTTATCTTCCGTCAGAAACGCTATTCTGAGATAAAGAACGATTTCATTAACAATATGACCCACGAGTTGAAGACTCCTATCGCATCCATTTCGCTGGCTGCACAGATGATGAACGACGAGAGCGTGCCTAAGACCGAGCAGTTGACCAAGCATCTTGGTAGTATTATTGGCGACGAGTCAAAACGCTTACGCTTCCTCGTCGAAAAGGTACTCCAGATGTCGATGTTCGACAAAAAGAGCGTTGTATTTAAGCGTAAGGAACTGGACCTCAACGAAATGGTCGAGCAGATTGCCCAGACCTTCTCCCTGCGTGTCGAACACACGGGAGGCAAGATATACACCGAGATAGAAGCTGTCGATTCTGCCATTTTCGTCGACGAAGTACACTTCCAGAATGCCATTACCAACCTGATGGACAATGCCGTGAAGTATCGCAAGCCCGACGAGCCCATCGACATCTATCTGCGCACGTGGAACGACGAGCACAAGCATCTCTGCCTCTCCATTCGTGACACAGGACAGGGTATTAAGAAGGAGAATGTCAAGAAAATCTTTGACAAGTTCTATCGTGTCCATACGGGCAACAAACACGACGTCAAGGGATTTGGCTTAGGTCTGGCCTACGTCAAAAAGGTTGTCGACCTTCATCAGGGCAATATCAAGGTCGAGAGTGAATTGGGCAAGGGAACCAAGTTTACCATCAGCCTGCCCGTATTGGAAGAAGATGCTGAAAACAACAAGTGACACAATAATAAACAAATTCATTAATAACCCCACAAAAATTCAGAATTATGGACGACAAACTGAAAATTCTTCTTTGCGAAGACGACGAGAACCTCGGAATGCTGTTACGCGAGTATTTGGCAGCTAAAGGCTACGTGGCCGAACTCTGTCCCGATGGCGAGGCTGGCTACAAGGCATTCCTCAAGACCAAGTTTGACATCTGTGTGCTCGACGTGATGATGCCCAAGAAGGACGGCTTCACGCTTGCTCAGGAAATCCGTCAGGCCAATCCCGACATCCCCATCATCTTCCTCACCGCCAAGACGCTCAAGGAGGATATCCTCGAAGGATTCAAGATTGGTGCCGACGACTATATCACAAAGCCTTTCTCTATGGAAGAGCTCGTATTCCGTGTAGAAGCTATTCTGCGCCGTGTACGTGGCAAGAAAAACCGCGAGAGCTCAGTCTACCACATTGGCCGTTTCACCTTCGATACCCAGAAGCAACTGCTTGCCATTGGTGAGAAACAGACCAAGCTCACCACGAAGGAGAACGAACTGCTGGCTCTGCTTTGCAGCCATTCCAACGAGATTCTCCAGCGCGACTTCGCCCTGAAGACCATCTGGATTGACGACAACTACTTCAATGCCCGCTCGATGGATGTTTACATCACTAAGCTGCGCAAACATTTGAAGGACGACCCGCAGATTGAAATCATCAACATCCACGGCAAGGGTTACAAACTTATCACCCCAGACGCAGAATAACAAGAGTATATAATTAAGTGGCACTTATTGGAATTTAAGTGCCACTTATTATTTGTTAAGAGCCACTTATCGCGCGATAAGTGGCACTTATTCTGCTTAATAACTGCGGGCAATGATGACGCGGTATTTGGCGGGTTTGCCACTGACCATGTCGGTGCCGGGCGTCTGCTCGTAGGCAAAGGGCACGCAACGGATGGTGGCCTGCGTCTCTTCCTTGATCTGAGCCTCGGTCTCGGCCGTGCCGTCCCAATGGCAGAGGAAGAAACCGCCGTCCTTCACCTTCTCCTTGAACTCCTCGTAGTTGTCGCACTCGTAAACGCGCTCGTCGCGATACTTGCGAGCTTTCTCGAAGATGTTCTTCTGGATGTCTTCCAAAAGTTGCTTGACATATTCTGCAATGCCTTCGATGGGGCGTGTCTCCTTCTCCAGCGTATCACGACGCATGACCTCGATGGTGCCGTTCTCCAAGTCGCGGGCTCCCAAGACGAGACGAACGGGAACACCCTTCAACTCGTAGTCGGCAAACTTAAAGCCTGGACGCTTGTTGTCAGAGTCGTCGAACTTGACGCTGATGCCAGCCTTGCGCAACGTGTCAATGATGGGCGTAACAGCCTTGTTGACCTGCTCCATCTGCTCGGGCTTGGTGGCGATGGGAATGATGACCACCTGGATAGGAGCCAGACGCGGAGGCAGTACAAGACCGTTGTCGTCAGAGTGGGTCATGATGAGCGCACCAATCAGACGGGTAGAGACACCCCACGAGGTGGCCCAGACGTATTCGGGCTTGTTCTCTTTATTAAGATAGGTGACCTCGAAAGCCTTCGCGAAGTTCTGACCCAGGAAGTGGGAGGTACCGCTCTGCAGCGCCTTACCGTCCTGCATCATGGCCTCGATGGTGTAAGTGTCGAGGGCACCAGCAAAACGCTCGGTCTCACTCTTCACACCCTGCAGCACGGGAACAGCCATCCACTCTTCAGCGAACTTGGCATAGACGTGCAGCATCTTCTTGGCTTCCTCTTCAGCCTCCTCACGGGTTGCGTGAGCCGTATGGCCCTCCTGCCACAAAAACTCTGAGGTACGCAGGAACGGACGTGTACGCATCTCCCAGCGCATGACGTTACACCACTGGTTGCACATCAAGGGCAGGTCGCGCCACGACTGAATCCAGTTCTTATAGGTGTTCCAGATAATCGTCTCTGAGGTAGGACGGATAATCAGTTCTTCCTCCAGCTTGGCGGCAGGGTCGACAACGACGCCACTCTTGTCCTCGGTAGCCTTCAGACGATAGTGGGTGACGACGGCACACTCCTTGGCAAAGCCCTCTACGTGCTCGGCCTCACGGCTCAGGAACGACTTCGGGATGAGCAAGGGGAAGTATGCGTTCTGAGCACCTGTCTCCTTGAACATCTTGTCCAACTGCTGTTGCATCTTTTCCCAGATGGCATAGCCATAGGGTTTGATTACCATACAGCCACGAACAGCCGACTGTTCAGCGAGGTCGGCCTTTACCACCAAATCGTTATACCATTGGCTGTAATTATCAGCTCTTTTCGTTAAATCTTTTAATTCTTTTGCCATTATTTTTGTCTTTTTTCTTAAATTTTGCTGCAAAGGTACAAAAAAGTTCATAATTCATAGTTCAAAGTTCATAATTATTTTATATATTTGCACCAAATTTGTATGTTTCACTTAAAAAACGATAACAATTATGAAGACAAAAATCATTTCTTTGTTCCTTTGTGTAGGATTGCTCGTTGCTTGTAACAACACTCAGAAGGGTGCTGCCATCGGTGCTGGTGGTGGTGCTGTGCTTGGTGGTATCATCGGTGCTATTGCCGGTAACACAGCCATTGGTGCTGCTGTAGGTGGTGCCGTAGGTGCCGGTGCCGGTGCTATTATCGGTAAGAAGATGGATAAGGCAAAGGCTGAGGCCGAGGCTGTAAAGAACGCTCAGGTAGAGAGTGTTACCGATGCTAATGGTCTGCAGGCTGTCAAGGTAACCTTCGATTCTGGTATCCTTTTCAACACAGGTAGTGCTACTTTGAGCAGCACAGCCAAGTCTTCACTTTTCCAGTTTGCTAACGTGCTTAAGAACAATGCCGACTGTGACGTGGCCGTTCAAGGATATACCGACAATGCCGGTTGGAAGAATAGTACCGCCGCCCAGAGCCAGCAGAAGAACCTCGAGCTCTCTCAGCAGCGTGCTCAGGCTGTGACAAGCTATCTGTTGTCACTCGGTGTTGCCAGCAATCAGATTCGCAGCACAATGGGTTATGGTGAGGACAATCCCGTTGCCGACAACTCTACCGCTGCCGGTAAGGCTCAGAACCGTCGTGTTGAGGTTTACATGTATGCCTCTCAGAAGATGATCAACGAGGCCAATTCTCAGGCAAAATGATGTCTGATGTGAGAAAGAAACGTAAGACGTGAAGAAAATTCGCGCTTTTGTTAAGAAAGTAATCCTATGGATAGTGGTGGCATTCTTTGCCTCCACTATCTTTTCTGTTGTCGCCCTGCGATGGGTGCCGGTATGGTTTACTCCGTTGATGTTCATCCGCGTAGCACAGCAGGTTGGGGCAGGGCAGCCGATGACGCTTCACCACCACTGGGTACCGCTGGAGGATATCTCTCCCTCATTGTCTACAGCCGTAATGGCCTCTGAGGATGCCCATTTCTTGGAGCACAACGGCTTCGACTACAAAGCCATCGAACATGCTGCTATGCGCAACATGAAACACCCCGAGAAACGCAAGCTTGGCGCATCGACTATCTCCCAGCAGACCGCCAAGAATGTTTTCCTCTGGCCTGGCCGTTCGTGGGTGCGCAAGGGTTTTGAGGTTTATTTCACCGTACTCATTGAACTTATATGGTCCAAGGAGCGTATCATGGAAGTCTATCTTAATTCTATTGAGATGGGCGACGGCATCTATGGTGCCGATGCGGTGGCAGAGTGGCATTTCGGTACGACGGCCGACAAACTGACCAAGGCTCAATGTGCATTGATTGCTGCCACATTGCCCAATCCGCGCCGTTTCAACAGTGCCCGCCCTTCAGCCTATATGTTAAAACGCCAGAACCGCATCCTTCACGAAATGAAATTCGTGAAACCGCTAAACAATAACCATTAACCGTTAACCTTTAACCATTAATCATCATTATTTTTAGGTATTTGTCGGCAAAAAGTTCTCCATGTGGAATTTTTGTTGTATCTTTGCAGGCAAATAGTAAGAAACAATGAAACTTTCCGAACTGAATACGGGCGACAAGGCCTATATTATTAAGGTACAGGGACACGGCGGTTTCCGCAAGCGCATTGTCGAGATGGGCTTTATCAAGGGCCAGTGTGTCGAGGTGTTGCAGTGTGCACCGTTACAGGACCCTGTCAAATACAAGGTCATGGGCTACGAGGTGAGTCTGCGTCGTCAGGAGGCTGATAAGATTGAGGTCAGTACCAACGCTCAGGATGCCCAGTATGTCAGTGAACCGCAAAATGTGGCCGTTCCTGCCCATTATGCCGTTCATTCTGCTCGTCACACCATCAATGTCGCCCTCGTAGGCAATCCCAATTGTGGCAAGACATCGTTGTTCAACTTCGCTTCTGGCGCTCACGAACGGGTAGGAAACTACAGTGGCGTCACCGTTGATGCCAAGGAGGGCTATGCCGATTTCGAGGGGTTCCGTCTGAAACTTGTTGATCTGCCAGGTACCTATTCGCTCTCGGCCTATTCGCCTGAGGAATTATACGTCCGCAAACAATTAGTCGAGGATACGCCCGATGTCATCATCAACGTCATCGACTCGTCCAACATTGAGCGCAACCTCTATCTCACTACCCAGCTTATGGATATGCACCTGCGTGTGGTGTGTGCCCTGAATATGTTCGATGAAACCGAGCGTCGCGGCGACCGTCTTGATATCGAGACGCTCAGCTCGCTGATGGGTATCCCCATGGTGCCGACGTCATTCAAATCGGGTAGGGGCTTGCCCGAACTCCTGCGTGAAGTTATACACATTTTTGAGAGTCAGGAGGGCCACGACAATTACTATCGCCACATCCATATTAATCACGGACACGAGATAGAAAATGGTATAGCCAATATGCAGAAGTATCTGAAGGGTAATGACTTGCTGCGTCTGCGCTATAGTACGCGTTGGCTGGCATTGAAGCTTCTCGAAAAGGACGCTAAGGCTGAAGAAGCCATCGCCGCTCTCCCTGAGCGCGACGAGATTCTGTCGGCTCGCGACACGGCCGTTCGACGTGTAAAGGAAGAGACCGGTACCGACTCTGAGACTGCCATTATGGATGCCAAATACGGCTTCATTCGCGGTGCGTTGCAAGAGGCGGGCTATAAGGTTGGCAACAAGGAGAACACCTATCACGTCACCCATCGTCTCGATGCCCTCATCACCAATCGCTGGCTCGGCTTCCCCATTTTCTTTGCCCTGTTGTTCCTCATGTTCGAGGTGACGTTCACGCTGGGTCAGTATCCGATGGACTGGATAGATGCCGGATTTGGATTTTTGGGTGATTTCATCGGCGAAAATATGTCCGAGGGTCCGCTGAAGGACATGCTCGTCGATGGCGTCATTGCCGGTGTGGGATCCGTCATCGTCTTCCTGCCACAGATTCTAATTCTCTACACCTTCATCTCTATCATGGAGGATTCCGGCTATATGGCCCGTGCAGCATTCATTATGGACAAGCTGATGCATGGCATGGGACTGCATGGCAAGTCGTTCATTCCGCTCATCATGGGCTTCGGCTGCAACGTACCTGCCGTCATGGCCACTCGCACCGTTGAGAGTCGTCGTTCGCGTCTCATCACCATGCTCGTGCTGCCCATGATGTCGTGTTCAGCCCGTCTGCCCATTTATATCATGATTACTGGAGCCTTCTTTGCAGTACGCTACCAGAGTCTGGTCATGATATCGCTATATCTCGTTGGAATCGCGCTTTCTGTTGTCGTTTCACGCATTCTCAGTACGTGGGTCATTCGTGGCGAGGATACTCCGTTTGTCATGGAACTGCCCCCATATCGCTTCCCAACGGCAAAGGCTATCTTCCGTCATACGTGGGAGAAAGGCAAGCAATATCTGAAGAAGATGGGCGGTGTCATTCTCGTTGCTTCCATCATTGTTTGGGCGTTGGGCTATTTCGGACCTATGGGCGTTGCACCCTCGTTGGAATCCAGCTTTATTGGTTTGCTGGGCAAGATGGTTGAACCCGTCTTCCTCGCTCAGGGCTTCGACTGGCGCATGGATGTCAGTCTCATAGCCGGTGTCGGTGCCAAGGAGATTGTTGCATCGACCATCGGTGTACTTTATGGTGACGCGGGCTTTAATTTCTCGTCGCTCACGGCCTATGCCTTCCTGCTCTTTGTGCTTATCTATTTCCCCTGCATAGCCACCATTGTTGCCATCAAAAACGAGAGTGGTTCGTGGCGCTGGGCTGTTTTTGCCGCCATCTACACCACCGTCCTCGCCTGGATTGTCAGCGCCTTTGTCTACCAGATTGGCAGTCTGTTTTAAATTAGCAGTCTTTGCAACACAAAACTGAATGAATATTATCAACAATTAAGATGTAGTTATGATGAAACGTTTTATTTCTTTATTTCTGATGGTTGTGACCTTTGGCGTGACGACAACATTGGCACAGGACAATGACGGCAAGTACACATTGCAGAATGGTGAGCGGACAATGGTGATTGATGCCGCCAAGGGTGGAAAAATCCTCTCGCTGAAGTATGGCGAACGTGAGGTTATCTCGCAGTTGAGATGGCCCGAGGCATTTGGCAGCACGTTTTGGACCAGTCCGCAGAAGGAATGGAACTGGCCCCCTGTGCCGGAGTACGACAAGCGGCCTTATACGGTGGAACAAAAGGACGGTGTGCTGACGCTGACCAGCGAGGTGTCGGAACGTATGAAATACCGTATCCGCAAGGCGTTTGCCGTTGACGAGCGCGACGGAGCATTTGTCATTACCTATACCATCATCAACGAGAGCGAAGAGGTTCGAAAGGTGGCTCCATGGGAGATTACCCGTGTACAGAACGAAGGCGGACTGATCTTTTTCGAGGCTCCCGTGGAGGGCATCACGCCTGCAGGACTGATGAATTTCAAGGAGGCTTTCGGTGCTGCGTGGTACCAGACGGACGAGACCAATGGGAACCGGAAGGTGAATGCCGACGGCAAGGGCTGGCTGGCGTATTACTGCAACGGGTTGTTGCTCGTAAAGCAGTTCGACGACCTGAACGCATCGCAGCCTGCGCCTGACGAAGCCGAGATTCAGGTATATGTCAACCGTGGCAAGGCACATATCGAACTGGAGAGCCAGGGTGCCTATACGACGCTTCAACCCAAGGAGTCTGTGAATTGGACGGTGCGTTGGTATCTGCAACCTTCAGATTTGCCCGTGGAGCCCTCGGAGAAATTATTAAAACTGGCTAGAAAACAAATAAATCGGGGCTGACGTTTGGTAGGTTCACTTTTTTTTCGTATCTTCGCGGCAGAAACGGAAATCATAAACGTAATTCAATATGACTAAGAACTTATTTTTTGCATTATTATTGGCGTGGGGAGGCGGAAGTGCGGCCTTAGCCGACAACCAGCCGGAATGGCTGAATCCACAAGTGAACCAACTGAACCGCGAGGCGAGGAGGGCGAACTTCTTTGCCTACGAGACGGAGGCACTGGCGAAGGCCGGCGACAAACAGGCCTCGGCACGCTATCTGTCGCTGGAGGGCATGTGGCGGTTCCACTTTGTGAAGAACCATCAGGACGCCCCTACAGACTTCTTCCGCGTGGGTTACGACGACTCGGCATGGGAGGATTTCCCTGTACCCGGACTATTTGAACTGAATGGTCACGGCGACCGTATCTATAAGAACATCGGCTATGCGTGGTGTACGACGTTTGACAGTAACCCGCCCATCGTTGGTGAGACGGAGAACTACACGGGTTCGTACCGTCGTGAGGTAACGTTGCCCGAAACGTGGCAGGGTCAGCAGGTGTTGATGCATGTGGGTTCGGCCACGAGCAACCTGAAGGTGTGGGTGAACGGCAAATTTGCCGGCTACTCGGAGGATTCGAAGATTGCTGCTGAGTTTGACATCACGAAATATGTAAAGAAGGGCAAGAACCTGATTGCCATGCAGGTGATGCGTTGGTGTGACGGCTCGTATCTCGAAGACCAGGACTTCTGGCGCTTTACGGGTATTGCCCGCGAGGTGTATCTGTATGCCCGGCCGAAGGTTCACATCGAGGATATCATTATCAATGCCGACCTAAAGAACGACTTTAAGGAAGGAGTCCTTTCTGGTGAAGTGAAGATTGCCTCGGCAAAGGGCAAGACTATAGATTTGCAACTGATTGACCCGCAGGGCGAACTGGTGAAACAGACTGGCGCCACTATGCTCAACAACGGGCCCTTCACTTTCCGTATGGAAACTTTAGGCGCTGTCAAGGCTTGGACGGCCGAGACCCCCAATCTGTACACTCTCATCATGACGCTGAAGCAGGGCGACAAGGTGCTTGAGGTGATTCCTCAGCGCGTGGGTTTCCGCCACGTGGAAATCAAGGGCGGTCAGCTGTTGGTGAACGGACAGCCTATATTAATAAAAGGTGTAGACCGTCACGAACTGGATCCCGACGGCGGTTATGTCGTGTCGCTGGAGCGTATGCGTCAGGACCTGCGCATCATGAAGCAGTTGAACATCAATGCCGTGCGTACAAGCCACTATCCCGACGACCCGCGGTGGTATGACCTGTGCGATTCAGCAGGCATCTATCTGGTGGCTGAAGCCAACTTGGAGAGTCACGGCATGGGTTACGGCGAGGGTACGCTGGCCAAGCGTAAGGACTTCCAATTGATGCATCTGGAGCGTAACCAGGCAAACGTGCTGACGTTGCGTAATCATCCGAGCATCATTATCTGGAGTCTTGGCAACGAGGCCGGTTATGGCGAGAATTTCGAGAAGTGCTACGACTGGATCAAGTCTGTCGATAGCCGTCCCGTGCAATATGAACAGGCTGGTCATTGGGGCAAGACGGACATTTTCTGTCCGATGTATATGGGCTATGAGGATTGCGAGAAGTATGCCAAGACGGACAATCCGCGTCCGCTCATCCAGTGTGAGTATGCTCACGCCATGGGCAACTCGGTAGGTGGTTTCAAGGAATATTGGGACCTCGTGCGCAAATATCCGAAATATCAGGGTGGTTTCATCTGGGATTTCGTTGATCAGGGCCTGCGCGACAAGAGTCCCATCACGGGCAAGGAGATCTTTACGTATGGCGGTGACTATGGTCGCTATCCCGCATCGGACTATAACTTCAATTGTAACGGCATCATTGCTCCCGACCGCAGGCTGAATCCGTCTGCTTACGAGGTAGGGTATTACTATCAG
Organism: uncultured Prevotellaceae bacterium; assembly: GCA_900318885.1. Taxonomy (GTDB): domain Bacteria; phylum Bacteroidota; class Bacteroidia; order Bacteroidales; family Bacteroidaceae; genus Prevotella. Next base: position 47,969 of record ONMN01000007.1, read on the forward strand.
AATGTGTGGTTGACGGACAAAGGACTGAAGGACGGTAAGTTGGAAGTGTATAACGAGCATTTCTTCAAGACGCTGGACGGTTGTCAGTTGGAGTGGCAAGTGAAGAAGCACGGTGGCGTGATAGACCTCGCAGGCGTGGCTCCACAGCAACGGAAGGCATTTGTGAGTGACGAACTGAAGCAGACGCTGACACGTGTATTGGGTCATCATGCCGACGAAGAAATTACGGTAAACTTCACCTGCAAGCAGGATGGACAAGTGATTGCACGTCAACAATTTGTGGTACAGGAATATCAGTTCCCCGAATTGAAGGCCGAACAGGCTAACGTAGCGAAGGAAGAGACGAAGAGCTATGTGAAGCTGATGGCAGGTGGTACGACGCTGACCATTGGCAAGCAGTCGGGAATGATTGACTATCTGGATGTTGACGGACAGCCGATGTTGGTTGACCGTCAGAGCATTGCGCCCGAATTCTGGCGTGCTCCGACGGATAACGACTACGGTGCATGGATACAACAGCGCTGGGGCAAGTGGAAGCAGCCGCAGATGAAGGTGGAATCCCTCACCGTGAGCGACAATTCAGTTGTCGCGAAGATTGCGATGCCCGACGTGAAATGCGGTATGACGATGACCTATACGCTGACGGCAGACGGTGCGGTGATTGTCCGCGAACAGCTGGAACCGACAGACGAGGCAAAGAATGAAAAGGACCAATGTCTGTTCCGCTACGGCATGCAGTTGCAGATGCCGAAGCAGTACAACCAAGTGGAATATTACGGTCGCGGTCCGGGTGAGAACTATTGCGACCGCAACAGTTCGGAATTCATCGGACGTTACCAGAGTACGGTCAGCGACCAGTATTTCCCCTACGTCCGTCCGCAGGAGAGTGGCAACCACACCGACGTGCGATGGTTCCAGGTGACTGATGGCCAGCGTGGTTTGCTGTTTGAGAGCACAGCGCCCTTTGAGTGTTCGGCATTGCCTTACCTGGTGGAAGACCTCGATGCCGGCATGTGGAAAGACCATCGCTGGGGTCAGCATAACGGCGACCTCGTTGAGCGTCCGCTGACGCAGGTACATGTGCAGCATCGCCAGATGGGATTAGGCTGCGTAAATTCTTGGGGCGCCCGTCCGCTGCGTCAGTATATGCTGCCCGTACAGCAGTATGACTTCACGTTTGCGATTCGTCCCGTGAAATAGGAATCGCACAAGGTATAAAACTCGGTTACGGGCGGGCGGTCGCAATAATGCGGCCTCCCGCCCGAATTAATACGGCCCCTCGCCCGAATGAATGCGGGCGGGAGCCCCTTTCTCCCTGTTTGCACGGCACTCTTCCCCTTCAACTGCCCGCTACGGCTTAACGGGACACGGGCAGCCCCCCTTTTTTCAAAAGGACTATTCAGAGTGCTCTACCCAATGTTTTTAGGGCTTTTAGCTGGGGAAGTTTTTTGAGTATACCCATTTTTGGGTTGAAAATATTTGCGCATATGAGAATTAGTTTGTACCTTTGCAGACCAAATTAAATATATATACGGATTTTATGATGTTTCGAAAAAACTGAAATTGTTTTTATGAAAAGAATACTATTGACAATAGCCGCCATGATGCTTTTCCTTTCTGCTTGGTGTCAGACGGATGAGTTCACCAGACAGCAAGCTGACAAGCTGGACTCAGTGACTGTCAAGTTGATGAATCAGAAACGCTATGAGGATGCCATTAAGACCAAAGAGCGCGAATTGGCTATCCTTAAGGCGTTATATGGTGAGAAAGATACCACATACATCAAGCAGTTTGCTTTCAGTGCCAAACTGTATTACAGGAACGAACAGCCGGATATGGCCGCAAAGATAATAGAGCAGGCCGCTCAGCTATATGCTGACAACGTTAGCAATAGTGATGCCTTGTATGCCTTTTATCTTGACAACTTGTCCTTGTACCAGAGTTCAAACAACGAGTACGACAAGGCAAAGGAAAACAGCAGGAAGGCATTGACCATCTATGAGAAACTGGGTCAACAAGACTTCGACTTGGCCATTATCTTAATGCATATGGCAGAAACGAGCCATTATTGTGGTGAGTCTCAAGAGGCACTTAAATACGAGATACGTTCACTGAACATTATCAAGAAACTGTGTGGTGAACATTCTGATGAATACATCGGAGAACTACCTTTCCTGCAGAAATACTATCAGGCTGTTAACGACGAGAAAAATGCCCAACGTGTAGGGGAGAAGATTGAAAAACTGCAGAAGGAGAAAGACGATGGATTCGTAGACCTGCCTGAGTTGATAGAATTTAAAAGCGCTGAGCTCTGTCATGAACATAATGATGATGCCCTGAAATGTATCCAGTATTACCTGACACATACCATCCGCGCTTCTCAGATGGAGCAGGCTGCCCAGTATATCATGGCTTGGAGCATAGCAAGCGGTGATGTGAATATTGTTATTGGTGAGGAAGTCGGCTCGTTGGCATCCTCTAAAGAAAGTATGCCTTATCTGGTGGGCTTCATGGCTGCATATAGCTATGTTTGTTTGAGAGATAACGTGAAAGACCTGAACGAAGCGCAATTGATGGACGTCTTCGACATCTTGTTACAGTTCTATGAGCCCAATAGATTCACGGAGCAGCAAGCCCATCAAAATACGGATAACAAATGAATGCAAAACTGAAATCATTATGGCAGCTGTTGCTGCAGAGTCCACGACGCTTCCCTGTTGAGTTGGCACTGGGAGTGGTATTCTTTATCATTGCAGTTTGGGATACTGAGACTCGTGAATGGAATGAGAAGGCACTACAATTTGAGAGCAAGGTCAATGGTGATATTCTATATTTCTTCGTGCCGCTGATGGCATTGACTTTCTGGCTCCATCGCGTCAACCGCTGGGCTTATCTCGCCTCGTTCTTCCTCTTCCTGCCCCAGATGATGCTCGACCTGAAGCCCTTCCTATGGACATACGGCTTCACGTTTACTTACGTCCTTGCGGCTATATTGCTTATCGTCGGCAACAGACGATTGGATAACCGTTCGTTTGCTGCTCATGCCCTGCATGTGGCTACGCAGATGTTCTTCGGGTTGCTGATATCAGGCATCCTCTATATGGCTGTCTTGGCCATCATGGCCTCGTTCTTCTATATCTTTGGCATTGATGAGCCAAGACATTTCTACGAGTATATCGCCCAGTTTATCTTTTTTGTGCTGGCTCCGCAGATATGCTGTACGCTGGTCCGTCAGAACGAGGACGAAGTGGCCGAGCCTTTCAAGATACTCCGGCTTATTCTTAATTTCATTCTCTCCCCAGCCGTCATCATCTACACTATCATCCTCTATACCTATTTTATAAAGATAGTCTTCGAGTGGGACTTGCCCAAGGGCGGCGTGGCTTGGATGGTGATGGGATTCATCACGGCAGCATTGATAGGTCGTGTGGCTCAGTCGATACTCAGCCAGCGATACTACGATTGGTTCTACCGTCGGTTCACGCTGATTGCCATTCCTCCGCTCATCATGTACTGGATTGGTTCCATCTACCGCATCCGTCTCTATAGCTTCACCGAGAGTCGTTTCTACCTAATGGTGGCAGGTGTGCTGATGACGCTCTTCGTGTTAATGCTGTCCCGCGAGCGTACCCGTCGCTATCAGCTTATGGCGCTCATCTTCGGTGCAGCTATTATTCTCTTCACCTACATCCCAGGCATATCCGCCAAAAGCATTGGCTTCCGTTGCCAGAAGCAACGACTCGTGCAACTCATCAATGAACTGAAGCTGACCGATGCCAAGACGGGCAAGTTGAACGATGACCTTGACACTTGGAGTATCAAGCAGGACAGTATAATGTGCGAGCGATATAAGGATGTCAGCAGTGTCATCAAGTACGTACGCAAAGAAATCGGAGACAAAGAATTTGAGGAGAAATACGGCACTTGGGAGTACTCGGAGTATAGCTTCAGTTACGACAATGCTAAAGACAAATCCATAGTGTCTCGCGTTAGCGGTGACAACACGTATACCAGAAGGAAGGCTGTTGAGTTGGGCGAATACACGATCATGCTTCCCTCAAAAGTATACGAGTACAAGTTCGAGAATCAGACTGTTACTATCATCCAGAATAAAGATACCGTTCTCGAATATCCTATCAATAAGATTATCCGTCAGGACACGATGCTTCTGCATCATCCTGAACAACTACTTACCTATCGCAACGATTCACTGATGCTGGTACTTGAAGGAATCTGCATTGAAGATACCGTCGTTACTGATGTCATATACTATGGTCTTCAGTTGTTCAAGAAAAAGGGCAGATAGAGTCTTGATTCAAAACGGAGATTGTTATTGTCTTATGGATGTCAGCAGAAAACTTATTGTTCCTATTTGGTGGTTGATTCAGTTGTGTGTCTTATTGGCGCTTGGAGTTCGACATTTAGGACATTTATTTGTCTTTGTCCTACTAATTATGTCATTAGTAGGCTATATGTTTGGTGGGCGTAAAGTTGCAATTGCGTCCTCCTTTGGTCTGGCTTCATATTCCGCTCTGACAATGATTGGTGCAATAGTATTGTGTTATTTGACGTTCTTTTTAGCATCAAACTACATGGAGTGGTTTCTTCCAATAGTTGCAATGGCCGTTGCCATCATAAATATAATTATCTCATTCAAGATAATCAAAGAACTTCGTGATAAAAGATGTCGAATTAACAATTAGTGTGTGACACAATGAAAAGATTGATTATTAAATACTGGTATGTACCAATCGTTGTGGTGGCTTTGCTGATGCTGTCACTGATAGTACTAATTACAATTCAGTCTGCATTTCAGAGAATTACTCTCTGGTTTCTATTTATTGCATTGATTACATTGCCGGTTTCATGGATATGCCTACTGATTTTTAAAGAACGCCGCAAGGCTCTTATATCTATTTTATGGTCTATTGCTGCTATCTGTATCCTGCTAATTCCACTCTTGATAGCAATAATTTCAGATCCGCGCGTTCCCAACACATCGTGTGATGGGAGAAATCGCCTTGGTGATTTTCTTTTCTCAAATACCGTAGAAGAGGTGGCTGCAAATACTGACATGAGTTATGAGATTAGCAACTCGGAACGTGACATCATCAGTGCTACAAATAATTTCTCCTTCAGATTACTTCAATCGTTGGCAGCAAATAATAAGGATAAGGACTTTATAATATCTCCATTGGGCGTAGTATATTCGCTTGAACTTATCAGCAATGGTGCTGGCGGACAGACCCAACAACTGTTGCAGCAGCAACTGGGCACAAGCCAGTTCAGCCTTGACGATATCAACGCGTTGAGACGCAAGATGATGCTTTGTCATGCAAAAGTAGTCGAAGACGAGTATGGCAATAAATCTGCCTTTTTAAAGTCGTCAAACCTGTTCCTTTACCATGACAATGGACAGAAGATAAATCAGGACTTCATAAAAGCAATAGGTTATAACTATTTTGCAGATTGTATTCCATTTGCACAGCCGAATGATGCTCAAAGAATAGTTAGCAAGTGGAATAAAGACACAAATCAAGGATTGATAAAAGACATCAAGATAAATGAACTCAGCGACAACCTTATTATAAATACCTTATTGTTTAAAGCTTCATGGACAAAAGTATTTGAGAATACAGAACTGGACACCTTCTATGTTGCAAAGGACAAAGTAAGTATAATAAAGATGATGTACCTGACAGAAGATGACAGATGTTTTAGATATATGCGAAACGAGCAATATGCGATGCTACGTATGCCTTATGATATTCGAATACCATTTGTAGGGTGTTTCTATATGGATGTATTGTTGCCCAATGAGAGTCTTTCAGTAGACAGTCTTATCCAACACTTAGATATGAACCAATATGAGATGAGTACGAGGCGGTTGGATAAGTACGACATTATTAAGGTCCGTTTCCCCAAATTCCAAGTCCAGTCTTCAATTGATCTTGATTCAATGTTGTCTAGTATTGGTCTATCTGAGTTATTTTCCGTGAATGCAGATTTTAGTTCGATGTCCGACGTTCCACTTTATATAAACAAGATGATGCAAGACGTTGAGATAGAAGTTGATGAAAAAGGGACTTTGGCTCAGGCTGTTACAATTACATCTCTCGCAAAGTTAAGCGAAGACGTTAAAGAGAAAACTGCCAGGGCAGAATTTTATGCCAATCGTCCATTCATCTATTTCATCCGCGACTATTTCGGCTCCATCTGTTTCGTAGGGGTATATCGTGGAGGTAAATGATGAATTCTCGCATAAATATTTGGCGGAATGAAGAATTGTGTTTAGCTTTGCCAAAGGTATTAATAAACCAAACATTGTCATTAGTGTCCCATTTTAACGGGACACTAATGGAAATAAAACAAAAAACAGACTGAAGGACACAATATAATCCCTCATCTCCCCCGTCATCGTTGGAATGGCCCTTGTACAAAGGGGGTCGGAACGGGATAGATTATTTTCATCTCTCCCATATCTCTCCTTCATCTCTCCCGTCACACCAATGTAACATCATGCTGACTCATAGAGAGAGACTTAGAATAGACAGGAGAGATATCGGAGAGATGACAGGAGGGATGAAGGGGGAGATAAAAACGGTAAAATCCCTTTATTTAAAGGTTTCAGCGACATCCGACGGGAGAGATGGACCACTTTTCGTTAATACTCGTTCGTTATTCGAAAATAAGGCACCTTTATTGTTCAATAACCATGCGTTTATAGTTTCCAATCATTCGTTTTAAGTGACGCTATTCATTCCCAGTTAGGGAATTTTTGATTCCCAGGCTGGGAGCAAAACATTCCCAAGCAGGGAAAAAACGTTCGTTATTTCTGTTTATTTCTGTTTAAGTTGTCAACTGACACATTTTTTCCAAAATGCATTTGGCTGATTAGAAAAATAATCGTACCTTTGTCGACAGTATTTGGAAATCATGAACAAGACAAAACTTATACTGATTCTAATTATTGTTGTGACGACTATCGTCACATGCATAAACCCCATCTATCCGCATGAGCAATACTTGCAACATGCAGGAACAGTACTTCTGCTGATACCGCTTCTTATAGATGCAAGGAAGAACTGTATGCCGATGTCTGCATTTGTAGGAATTGTACTGTTTACCCTACTTCATGTGATTGGTGCACGATACATATATTCTTACGTTCCCTATAAAGAATGGTGTACAGCCATTGGTATTGTAGACGCTGATTTTTTCCAAGACCCACGCAACCATTTTGACCGACTTGTACATTTGTCCTTTGGCATCACGCTGTTTCCGTTTTTCCTCTATTTATGCAGGAACCTTTTCCACCAAAAACCATTGACGGCTGTTCTCATGGCTTGGCTAATGATACAGACTGGCAGTATGATATATGAACTGTTCGAGTGGACGCTTACCATTGTTATGACTTCCGAGGAAGCCGACTACTATAATGGTCAGCAGGGCGATATTTGGGATGCCCAAAAGGATATGGCTTTGGCTATGTTAGGCTCAACGATCATGCTAGTCTATTATCTCGTCAAATTCAAATTGCAGACTAAACATTTAACAAACGGTTTTTGAAGAAAACAATATGGCGAGCAAGAGTAATATATTTTACCTTACCGATGCTGGTGAAAATGGAATGACAGGCAGAGATGAAATAGGCCTCATACAGGATTATTGTGAATACCTTGAAAACAAATTCAACGATAATCTAGATAAGCCCAATGCGTTGTTCCTTTTTCGTGAAACATACGATGGAATTTCTCATGTTGTCTGGAGAGTTTATGATGCAGACAAAGTAGACGACATACTTCAAAAGGTAATAGCGGAGAAAGGCCACCCTCGTGAATTTGATTACGAAATGGAGTATGATGAAGAGTGGAAACTAGTAGAATGGTATCTGCAAGATTTCTCTAAAAAGAATAAATGACATCACTTAGAAACAAGTCAGATAACAATCAGTCGTTATGAGTTTAGAATTATCATTTCATGGTCATATAAAGAGCCGTAAAAGAATTATCAAACAGATAACAGAGACAGCAGAGCGCTATTCCTATGGTGTGTATACCGACCAGGATAATAGCATCATTGTTACTCTATGTCCTACTGGTGATATCACCTTCAATATTACAGAAGGTGGATTCCTCCAAAAGGGGAAAATCGAGGGTTGTTTTCAAAGCACTCCTGCTGGGCCAGGTTTTCACAAGGCTGCAATCGAGTTTATTGATTCACTTAATATTGAGAATCTGGAATATGAAGATGATACTGAGTATGTCGTAAATCGTGACTTTACGAAACTCTGCGTTAATCACTTTCAGCGATGGCTTGAAACTATTGTTGAGCATGTTCAGCAAATCGAAGCAGATGGTCCTATATTTGTATGCTGGTCGACAGAGCAGTACAAACCAGATATACAAGGAGCAAAGATTGTAACTCCTGTAGGTGTATGGAACATCAATAATCTATATCAGTTTATACAAGACAAAGGCGTTGAAGCCTTTGCTGACCGCTTCTTCATTTGGCCCCACGAGGAGCAAGATGCAATATTCTATAGGAATTGCGCATTGAAAACGCTATGGGAGGATTGCTATTATGCGCCCTCCGACAGGAGCGAAAAAGACGCAGCTAACAACAAATACATTATTGAGAATATTGAGCGAGCATACTCGCTTGATCCTCTGTTGCCACTTCCTTATGATAGCTATTGTGAGATATGTCGTTTGGATTGTAAGAAGCCAACACTTCCAGAAACAACTGTAAGAATGGTCGATGAGTGCGAGCCTGGTTATAGAAGGGGATTGGTAAAAGACACGATAGACAAAATAACAATTACCATTCCTGGTACATATCAGCGACAATTCGAATATAATGACAACGGCTGGCCGATTACTATATGGAGTGATAGCAGTTCTAATAGTCTTGTTTGGCGCCTTACTATATTTGTGTTAGATAAGGAAGTGGAGATGCCTAAATCGGATGACAAGGAGCATCTCTACAATGAAGAGTTCAATATCGAAAATGGGAAGGCATTATTAACTGTAGACCAGTTCCAGGAAGACGGCAAAGAATACTTCATGGCGGTATGTAATATCGCATCAGGTATGTATTATTACTTGATTACCGTTTCGTATACTAAACAAGAAGAGTTTGTTCAAATTCACAATCTATTATTAAGAATAACTTGTTAAATGGGACATAAACTGATCTGTTTTAAATGCAGGAAATCGTTCAGTATCGGAACGGATTATTCCGTAGAGCATAGTAATGTATGCCCAAATTGTGGTAATGTTATGACTATGGTAGATCAAAAGTTTAAACCTCCTAAGAAATCAGATGAAAGACAATGGGAGGTCGTTCGTTATCTTGTAGAACATGGTTTTAAATATCAAAATGTAGAGATGGAGGGTGGGCAATTTATATCATATCCCGATACAATTAAAGAAGCTGTTGAATTTGTTCGTAAATACTCAAAACACCCCAAATGATTATTTTTTCTAGTGCTCACCGGGACCGTCAATAATAAGTTATTTAGATTCTCTGGTTGTTGTTGATGATGTTATCTATGGGCTCTGCAAAAATAAATACTTTTTATTGACTCTTTCCAGCAAGAAAGTCGTTTATAGTACAATCCCATTGTCACAGTATTCTTCGAACGCACTTCTAGGTCTTATGGAATATTATAGAGAAAAGACAATGTATATTGATGTTATTGGCCTTGTAGTATTGTGCGGTTGTATAATCATCACAATAAGAAAAGGATTGTTTCAAAATCTTAGGAGTAATCGGCTTGGTTGGTTAGCTCCTCGAAGAATCGTCACATTGATTCTTCTTCTGATTTTGTGCATTGAAATTCAAGGTCAATCCCCTGCACAGGCAGACTTGTTGAGAAAAGCTTATAGCAAACATTCAAAATCGTTGTTGTACAGCTTCTTTGATAATTGGTCTGATGAGATTTCATCCAATGAAAATGAATCTCCTAATAAATGGGTAGCCGAAGCACATAAGGTGTTTGCTGCTTTCTACCAACCTCTTGAACTGGAAAAAATAGGATGTAGAAGTGATGATAAGGACTTGTATAAAGATAGTCGTTATTTCATTATTCAAGATACACTGCAGAACATTTACATGGCCGATAGCATCCCGTTTGCATCAGATGAACTTGAATCCTATTACATTAGTCGTATAGAGCAGAAATACCCTAATGACAGTATTCGAAAGGGGTACATAAAAATGGTAGAAAGAGAAAAACATAACAGAGAATTGGCTCCTGTTTTTGACATAGACTATTCTGCTTTTTCTTCCATAGGGATTCCAACCACTGAAGTAGTTTCAAATATATCATTTCGTCCCCCAGTTCAATTCACCGATCGGAAGATTGTTTATCTGACATCTAAATACAAACGGCTTCTTGATAACTTTTTGGGCAACGAACATATTGATTTGGGAACAGAAAATATCATGCAAGTTGCGCGTTCAAAAGGTAGCAGTCGTAAAAGAATGGAATTCATCAATAATGCCTGTAAGATATTCTATGGACATTGGGGCGGATATTGGCAATATGAAACTTATCCTGTAGCAACGTCCATTGTATTTGATTCTAAAATGCAACGTGCAGTAGTTTACTACCGTTTGGTTTATGAAGGTGGTGTTGTTATGCTGGAAAAGCTGAATGGTAGATGGACAATTCTATCTGGTAGACTTACGTGGATAGAGTAATAGATTCTAAATTTGTCCAACTGCATTTGGTGATATAGTCAGATAACGGTGGCCTGCCTCAATACTTTCGGAGTAATTGAAAATAGTCTTGGAGTATTTAAAATTACTTTCGGAGTATTTTTCTTTTTCGCGGACGAAACTGAGGCGGACTATCGGGTGTCGGTGGAGAGCCGACGACCGAGGAAGAACTGACGGCAACGCAGGAAGAACAGCAGGACGCCTGTCAGATTGACTATCGCCACTGTCCAAAAGGCAGTAGCGTAGCCGTATAGTTCGGCCAAGATGCCACCGAGGAGAATGCCCAAGCCCATGCCGACATCCCACGAGATGAGGATGGTGGAGTTGGCGGTGCCGCGCTCGTTGTGGTGGGCCATCGAAATCATCATATTCTGGAATGCCGGCCACATGTGACCGTTGCCCAAGCCGATGAGCAGGGCGGAACCGTAGTAGCCAACGAGATGTAAGATGTTAGATGGCAGATGGAAGATGTCGGTGGAGAGTGTGGGCATTAATATAAATAAGGTGTAGCCGACGAGTGAGATGACCATTCCTTCGGCGGCGTTGTGGGTAAGAAGGCCCTTGCGCAAGGCACGACCGCCCTGCAGACGCGAGAGAATGAGTCCGACAGAGCAGAGCATAAACCAAGTGCCGGTGCCTCCAGTAATGCCCATGACTTGTTTGCCGTAGATGGCGAGATAGTTGCTGAGCACGCCGAAGCAGAAACCGAAGAAAACCATGTTGATGCCTAGCAACCAGCCGCGCTGGAGGAAGAAACGGTCCAAAGAAAGCGCGCGCTTTGCTTGCACGGGAGTTTTTTGTGGCAATTTCACCGTTGCGTCAATGATGAGTCCGAAGGTGGCGACGATGAGTGCGAGCCAGAATAGCAACTGGAAATTATGCGTCTCGGCATAGATGAATACGGCGAACGACGGTGCGATGGCCATCGCGAGATTGTTGCTGAGTCCGTAGTAGCCAATGCCTTCGTTGCGACGGGAAGAGGGGAGTACGTCGATGGCAACGGTGGAGTTAGCGACGGTGAGTGCGCCGAAAGGTCCTCCGTGGAGGGTTCTGACGATGGTAAACAGCAGTAGGGTTGATGCCGCGAGATAGCCAGCAAAGAAGATGGCGAAGGCCGTGAAACACACCATGAGCACCGTCTTTCGCGGGAAGGAGTCGACAAAGAATCCACTGAATGGGCGGAAGAGCAGTGCGGTGATGGTATATCCGGAAAGCACCAATCCAATAACATCCTTGGTGGCTCCGAAAGTCTCATGGAGATAGAGCGGCAACAGTGGCGTCAACAAATAAAAGGCGGTGAATAGCGAAAAATTCGCTATCATCACCTTTATATAGTTGCTATTCCACAGGCGTTCCATGGGGCTCGGTAAACTAGAAGCTCTAGATATTCAGACAATCTAGATGTTCTAGTATTGTCTCAGAGCACTGAGCAGTTCGTTGTTCTCGCTGCGATTGCCGATGGTGACGCGCAGACAGTTGTTGCAGAGCTGGATGCGGGTGCGGTTGCGGACGATGATACCTTTGTCAACCAGGTAGTCATAGATGGCCTGAGCATCGGTCATCTTTGCTAGGAAGAAGTTGGCGTCGGTCTTATACACCTGTTCGCAGATGGGCAAATCCTGGAATGCGGACATCAGACGGCTACGCTCGGCAAGCAGGATTTTGACGTATTTGTCGATTTCGTAGGGATCCTTCAACATCATCATCGCCTGTTGCTGGGTGAGCTGGTTGACGTTGTAGGGATATTTTACCTTATTATATATATTGATGATGTCCTTCGAGGCGAAAGCCATGCCCAGACGGATGGCTGCCGATCCCCACGCCTTCGACATGGTCTGAAGGATGATGAGATTGGGGTGGGTGGCAAGTTCTTGGCGCAGAGACAGTTGCTGAGCAAAGTCAATGTAAGCTTCGTCGACAATGACGATACCCTCGAAGCCCTCGATGACCTTCAGGATTTCGTCGCGATTGAGCGAGTTGCCTGTAGGATTGTTGGGCGAGCAGATCCAGATAATTTTGGTGTGGTCGTCGCAAGCTGCCAACAGCTGGTCGGCATGCATCTCGTAGTTGTCGTCAAGCAACACTTGACGAAACTCGATGTCGTTGATGTCGGCACAAACCTGATACATGCCGTAAGTAGGAGCGATAGACACCACGTTGTCGCGACCGGGATTACAGAATACGCGATAAGCGAGGTCGATGGCCTCGTCGCTGCCGTTGCCCAGGAAGATATTTTCCTCGGGCACGCCCTTGACCTTCTTCAGGGCACTTTTCAGTTCGCGCTGCAGAGGGTCTGGATAGCGGTTGTAAGGCTCGTTATAGGGATTCTCGTTGGCATCGAGAAAGACGTGAGCCTCCTTGCCGGAATACTCGTCGCGAGCGGAAGAGTAGGGTGCGAGACTCCAAATGTTCTTTCTGACCAGTTGTTCTAAGGGCTTCATAATTGTCTATTCCTATTTTTTTTCGGCGGCTGAACCGTCGAACACACTATTTGATTGAATTGATGCGTACGGTCATGGCGTTCTTGTGGGCGTCGAGCTGTTCGGCTTCGGCCATCAGTTCTACGGCACGGCCAATATGTCGGATACCATCTTCCGTGAGATGTTGGAAGGTAATCTTACGGCAGTAGGAGTCGAGGTTGACACCGTTGTAGGCGGTGGCATAGCCGTGCGTGGGCAGGGTGTGATTGGTACCGCTGGCATAGTCGCCGGCACTCTCGCAAGCGTAGGGACCGAGGAATACACTGCCGGCATTAACTACGCGCTCAGCGAGTTGCTCGTAGTCCTTCACTTGCAGGATGAGGTGTTCGGGGGCGTAGAGGTTGGAGAGGCTGATCATCTCGTCGACGGAATCGACGAGCACAAGACGGCTGTTATCGAGGGCCTTAACGGCAATTTCCTTACGGGGTAGTAATGCCAGTTGACGGTCAACTTCTGCCTGTACCTCGCTGAGTTTTGCTTCCGATGTCGTGATAAGCAGTACCTGTGAGTCGATGCCGTGCTCGGCCTGCGAAAGGAGGTCGGCAGCGACGAATTCTGCATTGGCGGTTTCGTCGGCCAATACGCAAACCTCACTGGGACCGGCAGGCATATCGATTGCGACCTCGTCGATTGAGACGTGTTGTTTAGCGGCCATCACGTATTGATTACCAGGACCGAAAATCTTGAAGACCTTGGGCACACTTTCAGTGCCGTAAGCCATTGCTCCAATGGCCTGAACTCCGCCAATCTTGAATATCTTGCTGACTCCGGCAATGCGGGCAGCGACGAGGATGGCGGGATTCACCTTGCCCTCCTTGTTTGGAGGCGTGCAGAGCACAATCTCCTTACAGCCGGCAATCTTGGCAGGCGTTGCGAGCATGAGGACGGTAGAGAAGAGTGGGGCAGTGCCACCCGGGATGTAGAGACCAACGCGTTCGATAGCGACACTCTTCTGCCAACAGGTGACGCCTTCCTGCGTCTTTACCTTCTGACCAACAAAGCGCTGAGAGATGTGGAACACCTTGATATTATGGTGTGCAAGGATGATGGCATCACGGAGTTCGTTGCTGACGAGCTTTTCAGCATCATCCATTTCCTGTTCGGTGACAGCGAGGTTGCCTAGTTCCGCCTTGTCGAACTTCAGTTCATACTCGCGGACTGCTTCGTCTCCGCGCTGACGGATGTCAGCGAGCACGGTGGCAACGGTCTCGTTGAGTTTTGTCAAGTCCAAGCGTGGACGAGACGTAATCTCTGCCCACTGTTCCTGTTTCGGATATTTATAGATCTTCATAATATTTCTTTTTCGACGGGAGAACCGTCGAACATACTAAAGTATCATTTTTTCAATCGGGGTAACGAGGATACCTTGTGCACCCATTTCCTTCAGTTTGCCAATGATCTCCCAGAAACGTTTCTGGTCAAGTACAGTATGAACGGAGCACCATTCCTCGTCGGCCAAGGGAATAATCGTAGGACTCTTCAAGCCCGGCAGCACGTTGATAATCTCCTGCAAACGAGCCTTGGGGGCATTCATGCGAACGTATTTCTTGTCCTCTGCATCCTTTACAGCCTTGAAGCGGAACAGCATTTCTTCTAATGTGGCACGCTTGTCCTGGCTCATGTTCTTGTTGCCGATGAGCAGAGCTTCGCTTTGCATCACCACTTCCACTTCGCGCAGATTGTTGCTGACGAGTGTAGAACCAGAGCTGACGATATCAAAGATTCCGTCGGCAAGTCCTATGCCCGGGCTGATCTCCACGCTTCCTGTAATGACGTGAATCTCGCAGTCGACACCTTGTTCCTTCATGTAGTTGCGCAGGATGTTAGGATAAGACGTGGCAATCTTTTTGCCATTGAACCAGTTGACGCCACGATATTCTATCTCCTTGGGAATGGCCAGTGACAGACGGCACTGTGAGAAGCCCAGACGCGAGATGACGTCGGCATCTTCGCCGCGTTCGATGAACTCGTTTTCTCCGACGACGCCAATGTCTGCAACACCGCTGGCAACACTCTGTGGAATGTCATCATCACGAAGATAAAGTACTTCCAGCGGGAAATTACTTGACTGTACCAGGAGTGTACGTTTCGAGGCACTGATCTTGATGTCTGCTTCAGCAAGCAGATTCATGGTATCGTCGAACAGACGACCTTTTGATTGTACGGCAATTCTTAACATATTCTTATTTACCTTTATTTGATT
>ONMN01000088.1 GCA_900318885.1 uncultured Prevotellaceae bacterium
ACACAAGCGCGCCGTGCAGCTCTGGCCCACATGTTCTTCAATGTGTTTGGTGTCGTGGCGTTCCTCATCGTGTTCTATCCCGCTTGTGATGCCGTTAGTTGGGTAGTAGAGAACTTAATGGGTGGTGGCAACGATCTCTTTAAGCTATCAGCCTTCCACACCGCCTTCAACATCATCAACACGCTGTTGCTCATTGGTTTTGTGAAGCAGATAGAGATGTTTGTATGTCGTGTGCTGCCAATGAAGGCACAAGACGAGGACTATCGCCTGCGTTTCATCAGTGGCGGTCTGCTCTCTACAGCCGAACTCAGCATTATGGAGGCACAGAAGGAGATTCGCAGTTTCGCTGAGCGTTGTCAGCGCATGGCAGGTTTCGTGCCCACGCTTCTGGAAACGAAAGACGAGATGGAGTTTAATAAACTCTTTGCCCGTATTGAGAAATACGAGAACATCACCGACTCGATGGAGATGGAGATTGCCAGCTATCTGAACAAGGTGAGTGAAGGTCGCTTGTCGGATGCGTCGAAAACTCAGATACAAAAGATGCTTCGCCAGATATCTGAGTTAGAGTCCATCGGTGACTCGGTTTATAACCTGGGGCGTACCCTGAATCGCCATCGCATGCACTGTCAGGAGGACTTTACTGCCGAGCAGATGCAGCACATGATGACGATGCTGCAACTGGTAGGTGCTGCCCTCAGCGAGATGCTGAAACGCATTGACCAACCCACTACCAAGAATGGTGTGAAGACCTCGCTTAACATCGAGCATGAAATCAATAACTATCGTACACAACTGAAGAACCAGAACCTGCACGATGTAAATGCTGGACTCTACGACTATCAGTTGGGTGTGTTCTATGTCGATTTCATCTCAGAGTGTGAGAAACTTGGCGACTATGTAATGAATGTTGTGCAGGCAGGTAAGGGCTTGAACAATGACTTTGGCGACGGTCCTATCAACGGACAGGGCTAAAACCTTGCGAGTGTGAACCTGATGGTAAGCCCGCCACCAGGCGTAGAAAGTGCAATTGCTTGTCCACCATGGGCGGCAACTGCATTTTTCACGATGGCAAGCCCTAGACCTGTGCCACCAAGTTTGCGCGAGCGCCCTTTGTCTACACGGTAGAAACGTTCAAACAGGTGCTCACGGTGCTGCGCCTCTACGCCTTGGCCATTGTCGCTTACATTAAATTCGTAGAAGTGGCGTCCTTCTATTTCAATCTCTTGGCAGGCGATGATTAACCGTGTGGCCCCGTAGGCATAGGAAATAGTATTGTCTATCAGATTTCGGAAAATGCTGTATAGCAGGCTCGAATCACCCTGTACTTCTATATTCTGTGGTAATTGGAGTTTTAGTTCGATACCTTTCTCTTGTAATTGCAAGTCTGTGTCATCTATCACATTTGTGATAATCTGCAAGACATCAACTTGACGATACTCATGCTGAGCATTAGATGAACTATCATCAATCTCGTCTAGTTTAGTAAGCACACTCATATCCAGCAGAAGCTTGTTCATGCGTTCACTTTGAGCATAACAGCGTTCCAGAAAATGTTGTTTCTTATCATTTGGCATATCGGGATTGTCGATGATGCTCTCTAAATAACCATGAATGCTGGCAGCAGGTGTTTTCAGCTCATGAGCGGCATTCTGGGTAAGCTGACGTTTGATACGCACTTTTTCTTCTTCCGAATGACGTAGTTTCCAATACAACATGATGATAGTGTGGCTGATATCACCCAATTCGTCATCTGGCAGCCGACGCTCCAATTCGTGGTCAAGTTCCTCACCTTCCTCGGCTTTCACGGCAAATTCACGTAAGTAACCAATGTGTCGGCTGATACGGTGAGTGATATAGTAGAGCACGATGCCCAGCAACAGGGTGAGAACGCCTGAAAAATAAATGAAAGTATAGTCTGCCTGCAATGATCGGGTCAGCTCTGCAGAATAGGGTACGGCAGCACGAACAATCATATCGCCGAAACGAGTTGCAGAATAGAAGTAGGTCTCGTGAGTAGACTGTGACATACGTTTGATATCGTAGCCACTGCCCTCTCGCAAAGCCTGTTGTATCTCCGTTCTCTGTAGATGGTTCCCCAATGCTTCCACATCAGTATCATAGCTATCAAGGATGACCCGTCCTTCCTTGTCTATCACAGACACTCGAAGTCCCTCCATCTGATGATGTATAACATAATCGCGAAATAGCCGGCTACAGCTAATACTATCCTTGCCTACCGTCTGCACCATCTCATAGTTGTACATCTGCAGTCGTGAATGAAGAATATCAATTTTATACTCCTTTTCACGCTTATACTGATATACGCTAAAGCATATAGCAAAGAGCAGAAACACACCACCGATGCTTAGCAGTAAATTACGTTGAAAGGATTTACTTTTCAAAGCAGTAGCCATATCCCACACGTGTTTTTATCTGTTTGCCATAATGGCCTATCTTCTTACGTAATCTGGTGATGTTCACGTCCACCGTGCGGTCAAGAACCAGCACATCCTGTGGCCAACAATACTTCAATAAGTCTTCCCGAGAAAACACCTTGTTAGGATGTTGGAGAAAGAAAGACAACAATTCAAATTCCAGTTTGGTGAATTCTAGTTCCTTTCCGTCGCATATTACAGTCTTGGCATTCAAATCAACCATAATTCCTTCGTAAGCAATCTTATTATCAACAGCAGTAGAAACCGTTTGCTGCAATTGAGTACGTCTGAGTACAGCCTTAACCCTAGCCTTCACTTCTTTCATACCCAATGGCTTGGCAATATAGTCGTCAGCACCGATATTCAATCCTTTTACCAAATTGTCCTCACTGTCGAGTGCCGTAATGAAGATAATGGGAATCTGTGTCGTAGCGGGATCGTTCTTTAGTCTGCGCGCCATCTGGAACCCCGACATTTCTCCCATCATAACATCTAGCAGAATAAGCGAATAATCTTGTAGGGGTAGTTCCAGTGCCTCCTCTGCTGAATTGGCTGTAACCACCTCAAAACCTTCATTCTCGAGGTTATATTGCAGTATTTCAAGGCGCAAAGTTATATACTTTTTCCGAAAAATAGAAAGGATTTATATTACAATGTTATTAAATCTCAATATAGCAGGTGCTTTTGCATGATAATTATTGATTTACGTAAGTGTTCAGCCGCCTTTTCAAATTCGAGGGAATGATCTAGATGGTGCATCAGCAACTTTCTTCACACGCTGTGCTGTGCTTGCTCTGGTTACCCTATAAATCAGTTTGATACTCTATATAATGCTTGCCAAAGTGTCTCTGAATGTCATGATTTTATATGAGGTGATACTTAAAAAAACGTAAATAGATAACCAAAATTTGTTCAGACGGAAAAGAAAAAGGAGTTGCGATTTCTCGTAACTCCTTGATTTCTAAGGCGCTTCAGGATGGGCTTGAACCAACGACCCCCTGATTAACAGTCAGGTGCTCTAACCAACTGAGCTACTGAAGCAGATGCTTGCTGTTAAGCGGGTGCAAAAGTACGATGATTTTTTGAAACTACCAAACTTTTGGGCGAAAAAATTCATTAAAACCACTATTTTTTGCAAAAAAAGCAAAGAAAAAGGTGTTTTCTTGATAGAATCGTGTAATTTTGCAGCGTCAAATAACGATGAATATGAAAAGATATATTGCAATGCTGTTGTTGCTGACGGGCTTGTCGCTCACGGCTCAGGCACAAACGGGTAAGGATCATAACTTCGAGGTGGCCAAGCACCTCGACATCTTCAACCAACTGTACAAGAACCTGGAGTTGCTGTATGTGGACACGCTGAATCCGAAAGAGACCATCGGCAGAGGTATCACGGCGATGCTGAGGAGTCTGGATCCCTATACGGAGTATTATGCCCAGGACGAGACGAAGAACCTGCGGATGATGCTCACGGGCAAGTATGCCGGCATCGGCGCCCTTATCCGCAAGCACCAGAAACTGGACCGTATCGTCATCGATGAGCCCTATGAAAATATGCCTGCCGCCGAGGTGGGACTGAAGAAGGGCGATATCATTCTGAGTATTGACGACTCGATGATGACCGACAAGGCCGTCAGTTACGTGAGCGAGCATCTGCGCGGCGAGCCTGGCACAAGTTTCCTGCTGAAAGTGATGCGGCCCTCGACGGGCAAACTGGTGAAGTTCAAGATTACCCGCAGGAACATCAAACTGCCAGAACTGCCTTACTATGGTATCCGCGAGGAGAATGTGGGCTATATCAATCTGAACTCGTTTACGGAGGGTTGTGCCAAGGATGTACGCCGTGCGCTCATCGACCTGAAGAAGCAGGGCGCTACCTCACTCGTACTCGATCTGCGAGGAAACGGCGGCGGCTCCGAGCAGGAGTCGGTAGACATACTGAACCTTTTCCTGCCGAAGGGTATCACTGTGGTAGAGAACCGAGGCAAGATCCCACAGGCAACGAAGGCGTACAAGACACGCGTAGAGCCGCTCGACACCGTGATGCCACTTGTGGTATTGGTAAATGGCGAGACGGCCTCGGCCAGCGAGATTACCAGCGGCGCCATCCAGGATCTGGATAGAGGTATTATATTAGGAACACGCACGTATGGAAAGGGCCTTGTCCAGATACCCATCGACCTGCCTTATAACACCAACATGAAGGTGACGACCTCGAAATACTACATCCCCAGCGGCCGCTGCATCCAGGCCATCAACTACAAGAAGGGCAGCGAAGGCTATCGGGAGCATATCCCCGACTCGCTGACGAAGGTGTTTTACACCCGCAATGGCCGTGAGGTGCGCGATGGTGGCGGTATCAAGCCCGATGTGGAGATGAAAGGCGACACCATCCCCAACATCGCCTTCTATCTCTCCGCCTCTGGACAGGACTCGACGGAGGTGATGTTCGACTATGTGGTGGACTATATCGCCAAGCATCCGACAATCGCTCCAGCAGCCGAGTTCCATCTGACCGATACCGACTGGCTGGAGTTCAAGGAGCGTGTCGTCAAGAGTGGCTTCACCTACGACCCCGTCAGCAAGAAACAGTTTGCCGAGTTGGTGAAGACGGCTAAGTTTGAAGGTTACTACAATGAGGCCAAGGCAGCCTTTGACAGTCTGGAGTCGAAACTGAACCACGATGTGGCCTTCGCCCTCGACCGTCATGAGAAGGTAATACGTCAGATTCTGGAGGCAGACATCATTGCAGCCTACTATTTTCAGGCTGGTGCCATCGAGGCCGGCCTCAACTATGACAACCAGTTGAAAGAGGCCATCCGCCTGCTGAAGAATCCCGAGGAATATAAAAAGGTGTTGGCTCCCAAGAAAGAATCTAAAGAGACTTCTTCTATGATCCGTTTAGAGAAGAAGTTTGCTGGAGATATCACGGCAAAACATCAAGAGCCTCAAATTTTCAGCGCGATAGCTTAGTTATGATGACAAACTTGCATGCTGCCTTCTGGCCATGCTTGTCTGTGACGTTGGCGATGTAGACGCCAGCGGGCAATTGGCTGACGCTGATTTTTGCGCATCCTCCGCTTAGTTGGATGGGCGTGTTCATGAATGTCTGTCCGGCTAAATTCACGACATTAATCTGCAAGTCATCAGCGAGTGTACTGCTGATATCAAGGCTGCTCAGGTGATAGGTAATGCTGACATCCTCTGCAGCATCGGCCATAATGCCGCGGATGCCTGTCTCCTGAGGCTGGCTCACAGCGGTCAGATAACTGCTGGTGATGTTGGGCTTGGCGATGGTAGGGATGTTCATCACGAAGACATCAGAGGTACCGTCAGGATAACGGCCCACCGTCTGATCATCTTCATGTTGGGTGTAGGTGAACCTGTCGCTCCACAACTCGTCAGCAGCGGTAAGCATGACGGTGCCACCCTCGGCTGCAAGTTTGAAGTCGGTATGCAGTTGTGCCGTCGGTTCCTGCTTGTCACACCAAACTATCAAATAACCACGGGCAGGGATGATAGTGGCAGCGTTGGTCTCACCTCTGGTAATCCGGTACTTCTTCGGATTTGACACCTTGTCGGTCAGATACATACCCTCCACATCGATGGGCGTATTAGTGGTATTATAGAGTTCTATCCAGTCATCACGCTTGAAGTATTCATTGACATAGATGCCGTTGGAGGCGCTGACCTCGTTGATGCGAATGGGCGTGATATCCTTGACCGTCTGTTCGCAGGGCGCGAAACATGCTATGAGAGACTGCTTGTCGTGGTCGGCCGTCAACTCCATGACAGAATCAGTTGACACAAAATCTTTTGAACCTACGGGAGTCTTCCACCCTATGAAATCGTAGCCTACTGGGGCTTTGGCCTCAATGGTGACAGGCGCAAACAGTTGTCCGTCGAAACTGGCATAGGGCACTTGGAGTCCATTAATGTAAAGACCGGCTCCACTAGTATCAGTGGAAAGCGAGACGCTCAGTTTCGTAGCATCTGTGAGTTCCAAAGGCTTGTATCGCTGCAGCAGGTTGATCATATGTACCATCTGTGTCTTCAGTTTCCTTTTTATCATGTCAGCAGTCTTGTCCGGCACATAGCCGTCAAGTTCCGACATTGGGCGCATAGCGGCAGCCAGTTCGTCGACGATGGCCGTTGCCCGCTTCTTCTCAAACACGCTACCAGCTACTATACAAAAGGTATCGATAAATTTCCTGCGGTATTCATCGTGCTTGAGCAAATTGAGGAACAGGCGGACGACATCCGCTGACTTGTTTTTGTCAAGAACCTCGCTGAGATCGCTTCTCATGGACCAAGGATATAGGGAATAGTCGAGGTCAAAAAGAACAAAGCGATAGCGGCCGTCGTTCTGGTTGCGATAGGCTTTGACATTATTGATGGGCCAGTCGTCGTTACACAAGAAGATCTCTGTGGCCATATAGTTGGTGAACTCGTCGATATCTAACTGTTTTTTAATACTATCGTAGATCCCAGGGTAATTGATGCCTCCGGAAAGATAACAAAGTTGTTTGAAGGACGAATAGGTGCCATTCTTAACAATATCGTTCTCAAACATGTCAATTTCATCATCATCATATCCGTAATTGGCATAGACGAACTTGTCGTTGTTGGGCTCGCGCAGATTCAGCACGCCACGAAACCGTCCGTTGATGAATTCGGCGACCTGCACCGTGCTTTGTACGTCGATGTCAATGCCTGAGCGCTGGACGATGGTGGTGAGGGCGGGATCCATGAAACGGGCGTGGTTCTCAAAGGCGTCATTACCGCCGTTACGTACGATGACGGTCTTGTTGCGAATATAGGGTTTCTGTGGAAAAAAAGAATAATCGAAGCGGTTCTGCCCGTCAAAAATCTTGCTCGATTTCAGTTTCATCGAACGGGGCTCAACCACGCGAGTACATCCTCCTGAGACAGCGATATTCACATCTTGATTGAAAAGCATGCCATCTGTGGGGCTGATATAGCTGAAATTCACAGGCCGATCCCAGTCCATGTTCCAGTTGCAGGGTTCGTTGGTACAATTACCAGCAATGCCGTTGATGCCCTTCACGTCGATGCCCCACATGGGGTCAGTGAAGTATCGTTCATCGCCGACGATGGAAACAACGGGAATGGTATAACTGACATTGGTTTTGATATAGCTGCGGGTGACTGGTACACTTGGCAGACAGCCGTCACGGAAAAGACGGAACACAAAATTGGCTGTCTCGCTGATGGTGAATAATCCGTCAAGGCTTTGCCGGCTTGATGTACTGGCATCGGCGGAATCAACGGGTACATCATTGGTGGGTATGCTGCCGTCGGTGGTGTACATCAGCACCGTGCCTTCAGGAATGTCCACCTTAATACTCAGCGAGTCCTTGAACAACTGGCTGCCCTGGTCGACAATAGGTTGCGGCAGACGGTCACTGGCAAAAACTGCTGTGGTATTCGTGGCGCCAGGTGTCGCCATAGCCGTCCAGCCCCATTCTTCGCCGCCGTCAGTCTTTCGGGCATAGGCCGTACGGCTCAATGCTTCGGGATAGTCCTGACTTGTCACCAGTTCGCCATTATTGTCACTCAAGTAGATGGTACCACCGTCGCAGTCAAGTTTGAAGGGTGCCTGGTTGCTCTTAATATTATCAGACCCCAACCATATAATCTTGTAACCTTTTGCCGGCACCGTCCCGATATTGCTGGGCATTTTCCACCGCATAAGGTTGTTGGCATCGTCACTCAGATACATCCCTTTCAAGTTAACAGCTTCTTCGCCAGGATTATACAGTTCTATCCAACTGTCGAAGTTGGTGGCAGGGCTCATCACCTCACCGGCATTAGAGGCCATCAGTTCATTGACGACCAGGATGACAGACAGTATCGCTGACCACATAGTTTATTAAAATTGGCTGCAAAGATACAAAGAAAACCCAAACAGATTGGTTGGAATGTGTATTTTTTAATGAAATGATAACTTTTTTAATAAAATATTTGGTAGATTACATGGAAATGCGTACCTTTGCACCCGTTCAGCGGAATGAGAGACTCGAAAGGGTCTCTCATTTTCGATATTAATAGGTAATAGATGATCAATAAGGAAACAATTCAAGCATTGACGGAAGAGTGGTTGCAGGGCAATGATTACTTCCTGGTAGACATTAACTTTGGTACCGATGACCGAATCGTCATCGAAATCGATCATGCCGACGGCGTGTGGATTGAGGACTGTGCAGAACTGAGCCGCTTCTTGCAGGAGCGTCTTGGCGATGAGGTCGGAGACTACGAACTAGAGGTGGGCAGCGCCGGGCTTGGACAGCCTTTCAAGGTGGCTCAGCAGTACCTGAACCACATCGGCGACACCATTGAGGTACTTGGCCTCGACGGCAAGAAGGTGCAGGGCGTGCTGAAATCAGTGGATGGCACAAACTTCACCATCACCGTACAGGAGAAACAAAAGCAAGAAGGCAAGAAGCGTCCCGTAATGGTAGAGGTGGACAAGACCTACACGATGGACGGCGTGAAGTATGCCAAGTATCTGCTGACATTCAAATGAATAATTAAAAATAAAAAAACATATTAATGGCAACAAAGAAAGAATCGAAAGGTCCCTCAATGATTGATACCTTTCAGGAATTTAAAGAGAACAAGAACATCGACCGTACCACGCTCGTGAGTGTGCTCGAAGAGAGTTTCCGCAATGTCATCGCCAAGATCTATGGCTCTGACGAGAACTTTGACGTGATTGTAAACCCCGACAAGGGTGACTT
>ONMN01000130.1 GCA_900318885.1 uncultured Prevotellaceae bacterium
AGACACCTACACCTTGGGAAATGTGACGGTGAGGGGAGAACGACCACAATACCAGATGAGCGGTCACGGGCTGACGGTGAATGTGCAGGGCACGATGCTTAGTGAGGCTGGTACGGCCAACGACGTTATCGCATTGTTGCCCGGTGTAGATGGTAACAATGGAAGTTTCAAGGTGATTGGCAAGGGAACTCCGCTTATATATGTCAATGGCAGACTGTTACACAGCACGGCAGAGCTTGACCGTCTATCGTCAAAGGACATTGCCAGCATTGAACTCGACACCAATCCTGGCGCGAAATATTCAGCAACCGTTAGTGCAGTCATCCACATTAAGACCGTCAAAAAAGCTGGTGACGGCTTCAGCGGCTCTGGCAGACTAAGGGCAAAGCAGGGGCATTATGGTTCTACGAGTGAACAGGTAAGCCTAAACTATCGCACGAACGGCCTCGACATCTTTGGCGAAGTGTCGCACGGCTTCAGCCATCTCTATCAAGAACAGCGGGGCAACAACCAGTCGCAAACTTCCGCAGACTACTGGCAGGAGCTTCAGAACATGTTGATAAAAAACTTTGTCTTTAACGTTGGGCGTAAACTATCAAATTTCGGACAACCATTCCGTAGGCGTTCGCTATGATACAGGCAAGGATGCCATCGGGCATTCCTCTAACTGGCCCATGACAGAGACTGTTTATAAGAATGGAGAGCAAATTGAGCACACGCAATACGAAACCGAGGTAAACCGTACCTACCCTTTCTCCCATCTGCTGAATGCCTACTACAACGGCAAAGCAGGAAAACTGGGCATAGACTTCAACACAGACTACTACCAGAAGACAACCCGCCTGAACCAGGACATCACCGAAACTAACGTGGATAGGTCTCAGCAATTCGTGAACAGCCATAGCAACCAGCGTAGCGAGATGTGGGCGTCGAAACTCGTTCTCACTTACCCCATCGCCACGGGCAAGCTGGAAGGTGGCTACGAATACACGAATACTGACCGCGCCGATGACTATACCACCTCACAGCAGTTCATGCCATCTACCGACGACCACATCAAAGAACAGATGGCGGCGGGCTTCCTTTCCTACGAATGGACTGTCGGAAAGGTTGAGTTTGGCGCTGGTCTGCGTTATGAGCATGTCACGTCCGACTATTACAGTTTTGGGGCGATTGTACCCGAACAAAGCCGTACCTATAGCCGTCTGTTCCCTAATGCAGACATCACATTCCCTATCGGCAAGGCGAAGTTTACATTGGCATACACCGAGAAGACCAGCCGCCCGTCTTACTGGCAATTGCGCAGCTTCGTGCAATACGATTCCCGTTATCTCTATGAGGCTGGCAATCCCTTGCTTCGACCTGCCATCCGACATGACATCAGCCTGTCGGGCATCTACAAATGGGTCTATGCTTCTTTCTCCTACAAGCGAACCAAGGACTACATGACAAATCTGTATTCCGCCTACGAGGAGGATTCCCCCATCAATTTACTGCAATATCAAAACCTCGACCACCTGACCTCCATTAGTGCCGTCCTCGCACTTTCGCCAAAGATTGGACGATGGGCACCAACATGGCGAGTATCCTTGTATCAACAGAACTACGAACAGCAGACGTTGGAAGGCATACGTTCATTCAATACGCCGCTGATACAGCCGCGATGGGAGAATTTTGTCAATCTCGGTAAGCAGTTCACGCTCTTTGCCTCTGTCAATGGCAGGACAGCGGGCGACTATGAAAACGTTCACCTATATCGCGTCAGGTGGGAGGCTGGAATCTCCAACTTCGCGCCAACGACCTATTCCGCACAGCCCGCCAATCCATGATTACCTACGGCTACAGCGTGACCTTCGATAAGTGGAACTACAGTGACTCACAAAATATTCAGTTCACCGCCACCTATCGTTTCAATACCACCCGCTCGAAGTACAAGGGCACAGGCGCTGGTAATGATGAAAAGAACAGATTATAAACTCTCTCGTTTGGGCAGTCGCCAGCCTTCGTGCTGACGCTGCCTTTCCACTGATATTGTAACATTTAACGTCGGACAAATCTTTTGATGCTTTTTCGGTTGTTTGTGGAGGATTCGTTCGGTTGTTTGTAGTTATCAAAAAGTTTGCATTGCAATATAATAATCATTGATAAAATATCAATATATACTGACATCCGACACTATTTTTGTGTAAGCCCCTTATTATAAGCATATTACATTTATAACAACCTCGATATACTGACACACTTACTGACACTATACTGACACA
Organism: uncultured Prevotellaceae bacterium; assembly: GCA_900318885.1. Taxonomy (GTDB): domain Bacteria; phylum Bacteroidota; class Bacteroidia; order Bacteroidales; family Bacteroidaceae; genus Prevotella. The sequence continues at coordinate 2,265 of ONMN01000130.1, forward strand.
ATTTAGCACTTACTGACACGATTTTGATGATAATACTGGCAGTATGACAACTGATGGCCTACTAACAAGCTACCATTTATAGCGTACCAAACTATACGTTTCATTACGATAAAAAGAGGGTTTCTCGTAAGCAAACTATAAAATTCTCTAGAGAATTTACTAATCATGTTACGAGAGAGTAGA
>ONMN01000094.1 GCA_900318885.1 uncultured Prevotellaceae bacterium
GTGTTGGGCTCAATCATCTGTACGCTGATGAGACCTTCATGGCCCAGACGGCGCAGCCAGAAGTGAAGACCGCTGGCGTCACTGCCGAACGGAGCTATCACGCCCTTGTCCTGATGGGTGATGGTCTGCACGGCAAACGGCAGGGCCAGCGACTCCCAGCCACGGCTGATGCCAATCTGCGTCTGCTGTCGGAAATCACGGGTGTAGCTGATCTTCTCAGCACGGAACGGCTCCGGACAGTACCAGTTGTTGTTGCCCTCAGCATCCTTCAGCACAATTTCCTTTGCCACACCGTTCACCACGACGTTCTGCACGCCCTCAGGAGCCAATCGCGCCTCGTTGACATACACCAGCAGGTTCGGATTGCCAATGTTAGCATACTCTTCAGCAGGAATCTCCGCATTGCCTGCCTGAATAGCAGCAAGCGAAGTGCAGTTATAGAACATACGCCTGAAATCCGTCACATTAGCAGTATTGAAGCTACTGATATCAATATCCGTCAGCTTTGAGCACCCCGCAAACATATAACTTGTACTCGTCGAGGCAGAGGTGTCAAAATGGCTGACATCAATACTCTCTATATTTGAACAGCCGTAGAACAGATTACCCATGTGCGTAACCTTCGAAGTATTGAATCCGCCAACATCTATTTTCGACAGACGAGAACAGTTATAGAACAGCGAGAACATATTGGTCACATTGTCCGTCTTGAAATGGCTGACATCAAGGCTTTCCAGCGAACTGCAATTATAGAACATATAGTCCATGTTTGTTACATTGTCTGTATGCAGATACTCTATACCTGTAATCGTCGTCAGAGCTTTACAATCCCTGAACCAATTGGTCGTTGAGGTCAATTCAGCATATGCGCCAAATGACGGGTCGAAGACAACTTTCGTAATATCTGCCTGATGTCCATCCCAACGTACACTAGTGCTTACAGGGAACGGTCCTACACTCATACCATTCCGCTGTTCCTTCTGCGTGTCGTAATAGAACGTCAACACGGTATTGTTGTCGCTGAGCGCAGCATAAGGCTCAGCATCAAGAGCAACAGGATCACCAAATTCTTCTATGTTCTTGAAGTCCTTCCATCCGTTGGTCTCCTGATAAGCAGCCTTGACGCCATAGGGAACGTAGAGTATGGCGTTCTCACACGTCGCTTCATCGAACGGTGTCACCTCTTCGTCGTTCTTCAAGTATGGAGGCGTTGCATTATCCACACGCAGTTTTTCCAATGGGCCACACTTCCTTATGCCCAATTCTTCAATCTGACTGACTGACGACGGGATGTTCAGTTCGTGAAGGTTGCTGCACCAATAAAAGGCGAACGGAGCAATGGCAGTAACGGTTCTGACAGTACCACCATGATTGATTTGCGATGGCAATTCAAGTTGTTCCAACTGGTCCTTTTCGTTCACCCAACTGATTGCCGCCTGGTTGTTACTGCGCAGGGTGTACACCAGTCCGTCGACGGTTACTTCATCGTCAGAGGTGTCGCCGACAACGGTTACTTTGTTCGTCTTCGCCCAGCGGGCGTTCATGTCATCAGGCATGATGTGGTCAAGGCTTTCGGAAGTCCAGTATCCTTCTTGGGTGCGCGTTGACACCATTTCGTAATAGCCGGCATAGCTGAAGTGGCTTAGGACGGGCTGACCGTCATTTGTCGTTCCGGTGAATATGGAAAACCAGCCCCAGTTACTGTCTTCGAATACCATCTCTTTGTTGAAGGCAGGCTGGTCAACGGGCGAGAGGTAAGCGTAGCCGTTCATCGAATAACCGCCACCATCCGCCTTCGAATTGTTGAACACATACATCATATTCCGCTCCTTGTCAATCATCATACTTGCGATGGTTGCATCGTTATACCGGTTATCATCGGTATAGATGGTGCCTTCGTCCACCACCACCGTCGTGATATCGTTGCCATCCACAATATCGAGCGTCAGTTGCGTCAGGTACATCTTCCAGCCGTCAGCGTTGGTTCTGTACTGATTCTTGTCGAGGGCCTTGTAGAGTCTGTATTCCTTACCGCCAACCTGCCGCCAAAGTAACAGCATACGGTTACCGAAATCACCACTCACGACTGGTGCTTCCTTATACGTAAAGTAACCCGGTGTCTGGCTATTTGGCCCTCCGTCGATTCGGGCGTAGGTATGGTCAATATGGTCATAGTCGTAGTGAGTGCCCTTACCTCCAACGAGATTGGTACATCCAAAGAACATGTTGTTGCTTTCTGTCACGGTGTTCGTATTCCACTCGCTGCCAGCATAAATGGTAGTCAAACCGGAACATTTATAGAACATATAATCCATGCCCGTCACTTTGTCCGTCTTGAAGTTGCTCAGGTCGAGGTTTGTCAAGCCAGAACAATTGTAGAACATATGGCTCATGTTCGTCACATTGTCAGTTTTGAAACCACTCACGTCAAGGCTCGTCAGACCAGAACAGCCATAGAACATACCCTCCATACTTGTAACATTTCTAGTATCGAAGTGGCTTAAGTCGATTTCAGTAAGTGACATACAGCCAGCAAACATATAGCCCATTTCTGTCACATTTTGAGTGTTTAGGTTCTCAATCCCATTAATGGTTGTCAGATTGCCACAATTAATAAACCACATAAAAGTGCTTGTTAAAGATGTATAATTGGCAAAAGAATCATCAAATACAACTGTAGTAATATTTTCTTCTTTGCTATTCCAAATACGTCCTGCATCATAATCAGCCCAATCAGTATCGAATGGTCCTACACTCATACCATTCCTTTCCGCTTTATGCTCGTCATAATAGAATGTCAGCACTGTATTATTGTCACTCAATACGGCGTAGGGCTCGGGGGTGCCTGGTTCTACCCAAGGCGCATCGCCCTTACGAGTAAAGTAACCCGGTGTCTGGCTATTTGGCCCTCCGTCGATTCGGGCGTAAGTATAGTCGGTATGGTCAGGGTCGTAGTGGGTGCCAGCACCACCAACGAGATTAGTGCAGCCAGAAAACATCTCACTACCATCCTCAACCATTGCAGTACTCCATCCATCACCTGCGTATATGGACTTCAGGTTAGAACAACCTTCGAACATCCATCCTATATCTATCACGTTGTCCGTCTTGAAGCTACTCACGTCAAGGCTCGTCAGACCAGAACACCCCCTGAACATTTCCATAATTCCAGTCACATTGTCTGTTTTAAATCCTGTCACATCAAGATTCTTCAGTCCAGAGCAGCCTGTAAACATATGGTCCATTCTTATCACGTTGTCCGTTTTGAAGTGACTCACATCAAGGCTCGTTAGACCAGAACAGAGATAGAACATTGATGACATGTTCGTCACGTTTTCCGTCTTGAAGCTACTCACGTCAAGGCTCGTCAGACCAGAACAGCCAGAAAACATACCTCCTATAAATATCACGTTGTCCGTCTTGAATCCTGTTACGTCAAGGCTTGTGAGTCCAGAGCAACCAGCAAACATAGAAGTCATGTCTCCCACATTGTCCGTCTTGAAGTGACTCACGTCAACGCTCGTCAGGCCAGAACAACCAGTAAACATACCCCACATATTATTCACGTTGTCCGTCTTGAATTTGCTCAGATCAAGGTCTGACAGGCTGGAACAGTCATGAAACATACTACTCATATTCGTCACATTAGCTGTATTGAAGGCAGCTAAGTCAAGGCTTGTCAGGCTGGAACAGCCATAGAACATAGATCGCATGTCCGTCACGTTGTCGGTATGCAGATAACTGATGCCTTCTATTGTAACAAGGTTTTTGAAATCGTAGAACCAATAAGCTGTGCTGGTCAGCGTCGTGCAATTGGCAAACGACAGGTCGAACACGACATTGGTAATGTTTTCCCTTTGCTCGTCCCAGCCAGAACTAATGTTTTCTCTTTGCTGATTTTCATCATACGAATCAGTAAACGGTCCGACGTCCATTCCGTTTCGCTCGACTTTTTTGTCGTCGTAATAGAACGTCAGCACGGTATTGTTCTCGCTCAACACTGCATAAGGTGCCGCATCACCTGCTACTGTTCCTTGCGCCAACATGTTGGTGTAGCCCAAAACGATGAGCACCAACACGAATAAAGCCTTGAAAAGTCTATTCTGCTTCATCATATCTTAGTTCTTTTGTTTTAGTTATTGCAAATAATCTCTATTTCACCTGGATGATTGTGGCCTCGGAATTCTTCATAGTAGGTATTGTCTCACCCACGCGACCACCAATATAACTCGGGTCGCAGATAATGAAGCGACTGTCTTCTAACTTCAGGAAGTCACCTACGACTACTGCATCCGAGAAATCGACGGCCGCAGTCAGATGGCCTGCAGAATAATAGATAAGCGCTGCGTCGATGCCAACCACATCGCGTACTAAACGAGCCAGCAGGATGGAGCGGTCCTCCGAATCAGCATAAGGATAAAAGAGCGTCTCTTCAGGATAGAAAGCCCGGTCGTAACCCCACACCTTCTCGTCATATTCAAATTCGAGACCCGTCTGTACCCACCACAGTATCTGCTGTACGGCTTCAAGCTGACTCATGCCAGCCACCTTCTGCTTCATCTTGGTAACAAGGCTGTCCTTGACTTGCTGCTCAAACGGATATTCTGCCAATGTCGCCCATCGAGTCATGAAATTCTCGTCATCACCTGCCAAAGGCACTTCATTATAGTAGTCAATAAGATTTTGGTTCATCGTAATGGTGAAAGCAAAGGTAGAGTCTTTCTTGGACGTAATGGTACGAGGCGCCGTCGGTTTCTGTGCCAGTTTCATCTCCCCCTGATAGTGGAAATCAATAGGCCTGCCCTCCATTTTTTGGAGCATAGCGGTTTCCTCGTTGGCCACAGAGTCGCCATATACATAATACTTATGACCATTCAGCAAGATGCCCGCTGCGTTATAGACAAAAGCGTCCGACTGGTACCATAGATTCAGTTTGCCTTTGTTTGCACTTACCATCGCGCCATAGCCAGAGCGTGTCAGCATGTCATACATCAGCAGCACAGCCTCATTGGTACTGTCAAGACTGGCTGTGGCAAAGCGGTCGAGCATCTTTACATAAGCCCAGTCGCTCAGGTTCAGCTCCTGCTTGATGCGCTGACAGTCCTTCAGGGTTTCTATGGTGGAGGCCTTGATCCATACCAGACACTTACTCACCTCGTCCTTGCTGACATCCTTCATCGCTTCACGCTGCGAAGTGTCGAAATGAATGTTTAGGTCAGTGCCATAGAGGCTGAACTGAACAATATTGCTATGCTTGTCAGAACACGAAATAGTAAATACGCCTGCCAAAGCCAGGCACACAACTGATAATAGAACCTTTTTCATGATTATTTATACTTATTGTCTTTTCTACTTAAACACTATTTTGCGACCGTTGCGGATATAAACGCCCTTCTTTAACGTTGAACGTTGAACATTTAACGTTGAACCAAGCTTACGGCCCTGTAGGTCGTACCACTCACCGTTTCCATCATCCATCATCCATCTGGGCCTCGAAGGGGCGCACTTCGCGATAGTTACGCTCGAAGATACTGCCTTCGGGACGACCGTTACGCTCCTCGCCAATATTCAACGCATAGACATACTCGCTGACTGGCATACGCTGGAAGGCGGGAATCATCATGTAGTCTGCCGACTCGTCTGCCATCTGCTCCGTCCTTTCCACATAGGCATCCTCAGCAGCGAACGTCACCCGTCCATTGAGGTTGAAGCGTGAAGCATAATCCTCGCTGTTCGGCATACTGATGATGTAAGGCGTGTTGGGCTCAATCATCTGTACGCTGATGAGACCTTCATGGCCCAGACGGCGCAGCCAGAAGTGA
>ONMN01000078.1 GCA_900318885.1 uncultured Prevotellaceae bacterium
GGCCGCAAGGATGGTGAATGGATTGTGACGGAGTTGGGCATGGCTATGCTTGAAGCGTTGAAGAAGTAACATCTATCACAGTATCTGTGCGTTTGCCAATGTTTCAAAAAACGAGCGCAGAACCAAACTTGTTTGAGTTATGCTGAGTCAAAGAAACATCAACGCAGTTAACGACTTTGACACCTTTGAGACTACCGAAGACTGCTTGACCTTCCTGATTCACATCCCTATTCATGCTGGATGTGGCGCGAGGGCTATGCGTGTATCTTGTTAGACATCGCTGATGAGTCGCAGGAGGACTTCGACGAGCTCCTGATAGAGCAAAGCGCTAAAAGCCTCTGGATTCACTTCGCTGTGCGCCCCTTCGCCAATCGCAGAAAAATACAGCTGATGAAAGGGTAGGCGAGTCTGGCAAGTAAACAAAAAAATCGGGCCCATCGTGATGGTGGACCCGTTTTTGGTGTTCTGGTCTTTATGTCATTTTATTTGTTGTATCCGCACGCGGGATTTTCGTACATCGTGATGGGAATGCGGAACTGCATCATCTCGTCGAGGTTGTGGACGGGATGTTCCACGTCTTGCGGAATGGGTCGCTGAGAGAATGTCTGGAAGTAGAGCAGACAGGCGTCGCGCCACCATTCTGCGTCGCGGGCCTGGATGCGGAGCTTGCGCTGTACCTCGTTGAAACGCTGGGCATCGACATAAGGCTGCATGGCGTCCCAGACGGCCAGGAAATGGCGCGCCTCGTGGACGCCGTCGTCGTACTTATGGCAGAGCTCGTCCCAGAACGTACGGCCGTTCTTCATCTTGTGGTCCCAAGGCACGTGGTGGAACCAGGTGAGCAAGTTCTCAGGACAGGTATTGATGTCGTTGTAGAGCTGGCAGAGTGCCTCAGGATACTGCTTGACATTGGCGGAACCCGTCGTGGTGCGGTCGAAGCCCATACCGACAGCGTCGGCCTTGTGGTAGTAGGGTGGGGTCCAGTCGGCACGCACGCCCTTGGGAGCGTACCACGGCTCTGGTCCGTAATGGTGGGTGCCGGCAAAGATGTGGTGAATGCCCAGCGGCATCATGTAGTCGACGCATGCCTCACGGCTGTCCAGCATCAGCTGGAGAAGAGGTGAGAGGTGAGAGGTGAGAGGTGAGAGATTACCTTGTTCGCCGAAAGTCTGGGTGAGCCATTCGTCGGCAATCTCCTTCGGTGTCAGCGCAGGATTCCATGCTGCACGTCCGAAGGCGTACCAGTTGGCCTGAGCGAAATGGTGACCACACCAGTTGGTGTCATCGCCGATATTGGCCACACCAGCCATCGCACGGAGGCTGCCAGGCTTGACAAACGAGAAGAACTCCTGCCACATGGGGGCGAGATATACCAGGTGGTTGGCTGCACCCAGATACTCCTGTGTGAGCTGGAATTCCACCATCATCTGCGTCTTCTGCATGGCGGTAAACAGCGGGCTGTAAGGCTCGCGCGGCTGGAAGTCGATGGGGCCGTTCTTGATCTGGATGATGACATTGTCGGCAAACTGACCGTCCAGCGGCATGAACTCCAGATAGGCCTGATTGGCACGGTCTGGACTCTGGGGCGCATACACGAAGGCGCGCCACATCACGATGCCCTTATGGGGCTTCAATACACGGGCCAGCATGTTGGCACCGTCGGCATGGGTACGTCCGAAATCCTGCGGACCAGGCTCGCCCTCGGAGTTGGCCTTCACGAGGAAACCACCGAAGTCGGGAATCAGACGGTAGATCTCGTTCACCTTCTCCTTCCACCAGGCGACAACCTTCTTGTCGAGCGGGTCGGCAGTCGGCAGTCCACCCACCTTGATGGGCGAAGCGAAATTGATGGACAGATACACGCGGATGCCATAGGGACGCAACAGGTCGGCAATGGCCTTCGTCTGCTCCAGACTGGCCGTCGACAGTGCCTCAGGCTTGGCATTCACGTTGTTCAGCACGGTGCCATTGATGCCCACTGAGGCATTGGCACGCGCATACATCTGCAAACGCTCTGGATTGGGATTCACGAAGATGCTATGTCCTGCAAAACCGCGTTCGACGGTGCCGTTGGGGTTGTCCCAGTGGTTCAGGATGCGCAGGTCGTAGAAGGGCTTCTCTGTGATGTCGAGGCCGTCGCACGACTGTCCCGTCTGTTGCAGGCGCAGCAGGTGGTAGGCACCATAGAGCAGCCCTGCATCGTTGCTGGCCGTTATCACCGTCGTTGCACCCTGGCTCTTGACGGTATAGCCGTCGCGGGCCAAGCCCTTTTGCCGTTTCAGCACCACAGGGCCGCCCTGCCAGTAGGTTTGCAACTCGGTCATAGCCGTTCCCTTGACACCCGTTACGTTCGCCGTGGTGTTCGTCGTTTCCATGCGTAACCACAAGCGACTGCCGTCTTCACCGTTTGCAGCGGCGAAACTCCATCCCGCTATCAGCAGGAAAAACATTGAGATAAAGCGTCTTTTCATTGTCATCTGTATCGTCTGTTGTTGATAGTTTCTATAAATAATGTTGCAAAATTAATCATTTATTATCAATTTTGGAGAATTATGCGTAACTTTGTGGCGTATTTTAACAAAATATATGTAATAAAGCGATATGAAGAGAATACTGATGGCGATGATAGTGGCGACGGTGGCGATGGCCTTGCGAGGACAGACGCTGGCGTTTCCGACGGCTGAGGGCTTTGGCAAGTATGCCTCTGGCGGTCGTGGAGGTAAGGTGGTGGAGGTGACGACGCTGGCTGACAGTGGCGAGGGGTCGTTGCGCTGGGCACTGACGGATGCCGGACGTGAGAATGCCACCATCGTGTTTCGCGTGAGTGGCACGATTGACATCGGTCCCAACCCTCAGCGCAAGAACGAACGTTCCATCCGTGCCAAGTTGAAGAATGTCACCATAGCGGGTCAGACGGCTCCTGGCGAGGGTATCCTGTTGCGAGGCGGCAAACTGAATCTGGGCGGTTCGGAGAATGTCATCATCCGCAATATCCGTTCGCGTCTGGGCGTTCTGGAGCTGCCACGAAACGACGGTGAGACGGATGTGGCCTACAAGAAGCGCTGCTTCATCGAGGGTGGTGCCATCGGCATTGAAAACGCCCGTAACATCATCATCGACCACTGCTGTTTTGGATGGAGCGGCGAGGAGAACGTGACGATGTATGACAATCACTATACGACGATGCAGTGGTGTATCATCCACGAGGGTCTGCACGATGCGGGCCATAAGAAGGGCGTCAGGGGCTATGGTGCGCAGTGGGGTGGTTCGCCAGCGACGTTCCACCACAACCTGCTGGCACATAACGACAGTCGCTCGGCACGCATCAACGGAGCCTCGAATGCGAATGGCGACAAGAACGTCTTCCTGGAATATGTCAATAATGTGAACTTCAACTGGGGTCGCCAGAATTCCTGCTACGGTGGCGAGAACGAGGCAGGGGAGGGGAGCACGCACGAGTGTAATTTCGTGGGCAACTACTACAAGCCTGGGCCTGCGCATCCAGAGGATAATGTGTTCGTCGAACTGAGCAATGCCCGCAAGGGTAAGCAGCTCACGGCACCCTCCGTTTGGTTCTTCGACGGCAACGTGATGGAGGGTGTAAAGGCAAAGGACAACTGGGCGCTCGTGAGCAATAAGACGCCATTTACTATCGAACAGCAAAGATTGCACGAGCGATTGCAAAATACTGGGTTTCAGGAGTATATTGTAAAGGCAGAAAGCGCAAAGAGTGCCTATAAACATGTGTTGGAGAAGGCTGGCACCATTCGTCGTGATGCCGTCGAGCGTCGTATCATTGAGGATGTGCGTAGCGGACAGCCCAGGTATCAAGGACGGTCTGCCAACAAGCCTGGCATTATCGATTCACCTGCCGATACGGAAGGGTGGCCAACGTATGCTGACGCCCAGCCTGTGACGGACAACGACCACGACGGAATGGCTGACGACTGGGAGCGCGACCACGGCCTCGACCCGTCGAATGCTGACGACCGTAACCTCATCGTCTCGAAAGACGGCTATACTGCCCTTGAAGCCTACCTCTGTTCGCTGATGGGTGAAAATATCAAGTTCAAAAAATAGAAAACCATGATGAAAGTGAGAAAGTTTTTTTGGGCATTGCTGCTGATAGTGGCAGTCGCCATGCAGGCTCAAAACAGCAACGACGTGGTGGATATTACGTCGCGATTCACTTATTGCTGGGGCGGCAATGAGTCGTTGACACATAATGCCGACGGCAGCATCACCTATCATACCAGTGTGTGGGGAGGATTGGTGGCATGGCTTGGTGGCGAGGACTGGTCGGACTATAGTGAGATAGTGTTCGAACTGAGCGCGCCGTCAACCTGTGCCGTTCAGGGCTTGGTGATGTATCCGGAAGGGACGGCCAATGACCTGCACTATATGACTGCCGGCACTACTGTCGTCAACGTCGAGCTGGATGCTGAGAAGCGTAAGAATGTCACGCAGGTAGCACTGCAGACGGACAAGGCCGTCACGTTGGTCGTCAAGCGCATATATCTGAAGATTGAGCGTTTGCCAGAGTATGGCGAGCAGAAAGGACAGTTGAAGATCAACGAGCTGATGCAGTCGAACATCGATTGCCTGATGGACGACCTGAACGATTTTCCTGACTCGTGGGTAGAACTATACAATAGTGGCGACACCCCCGTCAATCTGGGCAAATACAAGCTGGGAGTGGAGGCAAATGTCGCCAGCGCATGGCAGTTGCCGCCGATGACGATAGACCCTCACGGCTTTGTAGTGGTCTTTGCCGACAAAGTTGGCAAGCGGCTACATACCGACTTCCGCTTGGACTCTGGCAAGGGTGGCAGTGTCTATTTGTTCTTCAACGGTGAGGTGGACGACAAGCGTGAAAACATAGAGAAGCAGCCAGCGCCCAATATCTCGTTAGGCGTGAAGACGGAGACGGACGATTCGTGGGGCTACCAGTATGAGCCCACGCCAGGTGCTGCCAACTGTGGCGTGCTGTGTACGAAGAAACAATTGCTGGGCGCACCCGTGTTCAGCGAACAGGGTAGGGTGCTGACCAGTGGTGCTACCATTCAGTTGCAGTTGTCGCCTGCCGACGATTCTCCTAAGAGCACCGTGGTTCACTATACCCTCGACGGTAGCGAACCTACTGCCAACAGTCCGCAATACACCTCTCCCATCACTATCCGCAAGACCACCACGGTGCGTGCGAAAGCTTTCTGTGAGGGCTACCTGTCGCCTCGCAGTGTTACGCAGTCGTTCATTTTCTTGGGTCGCGACATGACGTTGCCTGTTGTCTCGCTGGTCACCGACCAACGCTATTGGTACGATTCGAAGCTGGGCATCATCAGCAACAATTCGTCGGAGAACCGCAACGACTGGCGCCGTCCTGTCAACATCGAATACTTCGAGACGCCCAATAGCGACAGCAAACTCAATCAGTTGGGCGAGACGCGCGTTCAGGGTGGTGCGTCGCGCAGTTCCAAACTGAAGTCACTGGCCGTCTATGCCCACAAACGCTTTGGCGAGAAACGTTTGGCCTACGAGTTCTTCCCTGACCAACGTCCTGGCGATACGGAGTTCAAGTCGCTGGTGTTGCGCAATGCCGGCAACGACTTCGACTATCTCCTGATGCGCGATGCCGTCATCCAGCGCACCATGGGTCAGCACGTCGACCTCGACTGGCAGGCGTGGCGTCCTGTTATCATCTTCAAAAATGGCGTTTATAAAGGCATTCTCAACATCCGCGAGCGCTCGAACGAGGACAACATCTATACCCACTACGACAAGCTCGAGGATATTGACATGATAGAGAACTGGTACGAGCTGAAGGAGGGCGACTGGGAACATTGGAACCGTTTCAAGGCATTCTATCAGGAGACGGGACACACGCTGGCGGACTATGAGCAATGGATGGATTGTGAGGAGTTTGCCAACCTGTTGCTGATGAACCTCTACTACAGCAATCGCGACTTCCCTGGCAACAACATTGTCATGTGGCGACCGCGTAAGGAGGGCGGACGTTGGCGTTTTATAGCCAAGGATACCGACTTCGGACTGGGACTCTATGGCCATGCTGCCGATTACAACACCGTTGCATGGATCAATGACCACAACTATGATGCCAGCGCCAACTGGGCCAATGGCAGCGACGAGACACGCCTGTTCCGTCGACTGATGGCCATCAGCGATTTCCGTCGCATGTTCCTCGACCGTGCGGCAGTCTATATGGGCGATTTCCTCAACGAGCGCGGCATCCGTGCCATTTGGGACCCGATGGTCGATATGATTCGTCAGGAGTTTCCCTATCACAAGCAGGCAGTGAACGGCTGGATCAATTACGACAACGAACTGAAGGGTGCCCGCAATTGGCTGGCAGCACGTACGTCCTATTTCATCTATCAGCTGGCCAGTTTCTACAACGAGGGCACGCCCACCGTGCTGACCGTCAACAAGGATGTGGATTCCGACAAACTTGCGGACGTCACCATTAGCATCAACGACATCCCACTGACGCAACCTGTCTTCGATGGAAAATACTATGCCGGACGTCAGGTGACCCTGCGTGCCGAGGGCGGACAGCAGCCTGTCGTGGGTTGGTCGATAGTGCAAGTGGATAACAATAACTCCACGTCAACCAGTAAAGTGGATGGGGCACAACATATCTTCACGATGCCGTCGTGTAAGTCGCTGACAATCAATGCGCTGTTCAATACTTCCGGCATCCGCACCATCACCACAGATGACCGTCCTGCCAGCGACTGGTACCGTCTCGATGGTCGTCGCCTGCAGGGCCGTCCCACCCATCCCGGCCTTTACATCCATCAAGGTCGCAAGGTGGTCGTTGAATAAATCTCAAGTTTACAGGGTTACAGGTTTTTCTTCTTTGGCAGGCGCTTGGCTTTGCGGAGGGCCTCGGTGATGATCCACTGCAATTGGCCATTGGTGCTGCGGAACTCGTCCGCAGCCCAGGCCTCAATTGCGTTCATCGTTTCCGCATCCACGCGCAAGATGAAACTTTTGGTTGTTTTCTCAGCCATAACGTCTTACACTTCCCTTCTTTCTACATTGGCCATTTTCCATCAGACAAGTTTAATGGTTCAGCGTTCCTGTGTTTACTACGGGCTGGGCTGAGTCGTCGCCACAAAGTACTACCAACAGATTGCTGACCATTGCGGCCTTTTTATCGTCGTCCAGCTCTACGACATCCTCGTTAGAGAGTTTGTCGAGAGCCATCTTAACCATCGAAACTGCACCCTCGACAATCTTCTCGCGGGCGGTGATGATAGCTGAAGCCTGCTGGCGACGCAGCATGACAGCAGCAATTTCAGGAGCGTAAGCCAGATAGTTGATGCGAGCCTCGACCACCTCGATACCTGCCAGAGCCAGACGCTCGTTCAGCTTCTCTTCCAGCTGGTCGTTGATCTCGTCACCACCACCACGCAGGGTGAGATTGTCGCTCTGACAATCGGTGCTCACCGTTGTCTTATCCTCGTCGTCGTAGGCATACTGCCCAGCAACCTGACGCAGGGCAGCATCGCTCTGCACACGCACGAAGCGCTCGAGGGCATTCATGATGGAGCGCATATCGGTACCCACGGAATTGGGGGCAGAAGCCATAGTCTGCGTATCCACCTCGAACAGGGCCTTATACGTATCCTTCAGTTTCCACACCAACACCAGACCGATCATCACGGGATTACCCGTCTTGTCGTTCACCTTGATGGGCTCTGCGTCGAGGTTACGTGCGCGGAGGCTGACCTTTTTGGTGCTATAAAGGGGATTGATCCAGAAGAAACCTGTCTTCGAGAACGTGCCGTCATACTTGCCAAACCATGTAGCTACGCGAGCCTCGTTGGGTTCGAGCATCATGTGGCCACACCACATGAAGATGTTGATAACGAGCAGCAGGATGCCGCCACCCAGCAGCCATCCGCCATCGCCGCCGTTTGACTCGTCGAGCAGGATAATGCTGAAAACAATCGTTACGATAGACAATACCAGAATCAGGAAGTTGACGAACAACATCAGGAATCCGTTCATCACCCAACCTTTGAATGCAATTTCTTTTGTTTCCATAATTTTCAATGTTTAATATTCATGATGATATCAATTTGATATCGCAAAGATATGAACTATTTTTCATCTGACAATGGATTTACAGTAATATTTAAGTATCTTTAACTATGAACTATGAACTATGAACTATGAACTTTTCGTACCTTTGCACCCATGAACGTCAAAGAGATAGAAAACAAGCGTATCGCTGTGCTGCTTTCGGGCGGTGTCGATTCGAGCGTGGTGCTGAGGAAGAGGAATGGGACTGCTCCAGCGAAGAGGATTTGGAGATGGCCACAGCCGTGTCGCACAAGTATGGTTGCAAATTGGAGGTCATTGACTGCCACAAGGAATATTGGGACCAGGTGACGACGTACACGATGAATAAGGTACGCGCGGGCATGACGCCGAACCCTGACGTGATGTGCAACCGACTGATCAAGTTCGGAGCATTCCACGAGAAATGCGGTCACGACTACGACCTCATCGCCACAGGGCATTACGCCACGACGGAGATTGACGCGGAGGGCAGAAAATGGCTCTGCACCAGTCCTGACCCCGTGAAGGACCAGACGGACTTCCTTGCTCAGATTTACGACTGGCAGTTGGCGAAGGCCTTGTTCCCTATTGGTCACATGATGAAGGACGAGGTACGCGTGATAGCCGAGCGCGAACACTTGGTCAACGCCAAGCGTAAGGACTCGCAGGGCATCTGTTTCTTGGGGAAAATCAACTACAACGACTATCTGCGCCGTTACTTAGGCGAATTGCCTGGCGACGTGGTGGAACTGGAAACGGGCAAGAAAATCGGTAAGCACAAAGGCCACTGGTTCCACACCATCGGTCAGCGCAAGGGTATGGGATTGGGAGGCGGTCCTTGGTTCGTCATCAAGAAAGACATCGACCAGAACATCATCTACGTGTCTCACGGCTACGACCCTGCGACAGCCTACAAGCAGGATTTTCCCATTATGGACTTCCATAGCATCAACGGACAACTGCCCCCAACGGATATCACGCTGAAGATTCGCCACACGCCCGAATATCTGCCTGCCAAATTGGAGAGCTTGGGTGAAGGCCGCTATACGGTTCATGCTGAGGCACCCATTCACGGTGTCGCCCCAGGCCAGTTCTGCGTCATTTACGACAATCGCCACCACCGTTGCTACGGCAGTGGCGAAATAACAGTTTAAAACCTAACCCTAATTATATCATCACCTTGCGGGTGAGAGATACCATTGTGCTTTTTGGGTGCCCTTCGACGTGCTCCATTCGAGGAAGTCGGGATAGAGATTGTCAATCATAATGCTCTCATTCTCTCTGAGCAGGATGGTGTTCTTGAAGGCATCGATGTTTACGCCTGCGAGATAGAACGCAAAGGGATAGTTGCCGCTACGGACAAAGAAAATGTCGTTGCTCGGCTTCGAGGCATCGTCGCCTGTGCCAAAATATTTGAAGTTCATCTTGGGAGTCGGTGCCTCGTAGGGGATGTGTACCTCCCACTCCTGATCGTTAGCCTCCTTGCGGAAGATGAAAGGCTCTACGGACGCCAGTTCTTCGTTCTTCGCTCCATCTTTGTAGTAGAGCTCCAAAATGTATGTCGTTCCGAGTTCTGCCTTCACGTCGTTGGTGAGGTAATAGATGCTACCGTCATTTTCAAACGTCACTTGCGCGTTGTCGTCTGAGCCGCTTGCAATCTTTCTCATCACGATGCTGGTGGGCTTTTTCTTGGTGTTCAGCTTCAGGGCCAGTCCGCTGGTCAGTGTGACATAGTTCTGATAGGTGGTGAGGTAGAACGTCTGAAAAATGGTCTTGAAATCTGTGAGGGTATTGGGGCGCGTCATTTCACGCTCGTGTTTGAAATCGACCACCACGTCGTTCATATCGTAGTCGCCCTGAGCAGGCCACAGATCCTCGAAGGCATAGACACCCTCGGTGACGACGCGGTCGGATTCAATCTCGGGCAGTGGCTTGAAGGCATTGACGGGCTTGAGTGCGAAGACCACGTCGTCGTAGTCCTCGTCGTTGCAGGCATCCTCGAAGGAGACGATGGCATACTTGTCGCCATTGGTGGTGTTGTAGGCAAACTTCGCCGAGCGGCTGTCGCCATTGGGGTTGGGATACTGGTAAGGCGATTTCTTGTTCTCAAATCCTGCGGGTACCTTGCAATATGACATTTTTGGTGTTGATGCACCCCACACGTTATACTTTCGGTCGTTATCTGCGAATCCCTTGATGACGTAGTCCTGGCCCTGCATGCCCCATCCGTGGCTCTTCAGAATGAAACCAATCTTGATGTTAGCAGGGAATATTTTGCTAGCTCCGGTCGTGTCACCTTCGGCAATGTTGGGATAGTACATCAGTTGAATGGCATCGCCGCGGTTAACGCCGATGTTGCCGTTATAGTCGTTTTTGCGGCTGTCGAATCTCGCCCAGTTGCCGTCCTGTGTGTTGGGGAACAGCATGATGATGTTCAGGTCTTCCTTTTTGGTGGGCTCTTTGCCAGCCTGATAATAGTAGTATCCCAGCGAACTGTTCCAGCAGGTGCTGCCGCCGAGCATGGTGATTGTCACCTCTGAGGCCACGCCCAGCGTCAGATCCTCGTGGTCGCGGTAGGTCTTTCTGCAGGCCTTGTTGGCATTCAGCACCTGACTCACGGTAGCATACAAGCCTTCCATATCCTCGTCGCTGAAGATGAGCTTTTTGTCAACCTTGCTCTTGTCAATGAGGTAGCTGGGAGCTCCGCTCCTGTCATCCCAAGTGCCAAGGGGGGTCTGCCAGTCCTTATAGATGCGCTCGCCGATCTTATTACCGTTGTCGTCGACGTTGTACGAGAGCTGTGGCATTTTTGAAACATCGTTGGTCTGTGCTCCTCTGCGTGTGACAGCACGGCGGGCAGCGCGAGTGCCGGCAGACGTGGCTGCGGCCTTGGCGGCACCATTCTGTACGTCAGTCTCCATCAGCTGTTCGGTCACAAAGAAATTACCCGTCACCACATACAGATGCTTGGCGTAAGCAGGCAGTTCGACGGTCTGGTTGAAACGTCCGTTCTTGTCCGTATAGTCCTCGTAAATGGGTTTGATGTTCTCGTCCAGGTGTTCGTCCTCACCTTCACCTACGAAGGGATTCTCATGATAAATACTGAAGAATACCGGTCCATGGGTGTTGAATGCCGAGTAATCGACAGTCAGCATTACATTCTGAACGGTCGAGAAGTCGAAGGTGTTGGCCACTTTCTGTTCCTCTCCTGGCTTCGGTGCGTTGGGATCGTACAGGTCCTTGTCCTTACATGAAAACATCATTACTGACATCAGCGTCAGCAGCATCATAGTTAACTTTTTCATAACTAATACATTATTATTTAATTAATTTTTAATGGTAAATTATACACTCGTTGAATTTGGTGGCAAAATTACACCTTTCCCCCCAAACGATAGATAAAAATCAAGCAATAAATATATAAATCGGTAAAAATTGACTGATTTTGATGTTTATTTTACGGATTATTTGTAATTTTGCAGCGAAAATATAAATTAATCCAACACATCAATGATAGACAATACATATTATTGGTATGGCGTTTCGATGACGGTTTACATCGTTACCTGCTGGCTGTTTTCAGCCATGAGGGCGTTCCATACCTGTCAGCAGCCCAAGAAGAACAGAGCCTACATCTGGCCCGACAGAAAACTGCAGATCATCATCTATTCAATGGCCACATTGCTGTTGCCATACGTTTTCGACCCCACTAGCCCGTCAGCATGGCTGCTGGTGAAGTCATACTTCCCTGCCACCTATTATTTCTATTGCGGTGTGCTCATGTTCATGTTCTTCGGCACCGTGAAGCAGCGGAGCCGATGGAAGAACATCAGCTGGGTCTTCGCCATATTCATCATCATTGCCATGACGCCGCTCGTCATCAATGCATGGGTGCCGGGCGAGGTGCTCAGTGCCAAAGGCATCGAGATGCAGCAGTGGATTGTGCTGGCCGTCAGCCTGCTGTCCATCCCCTACTGCCTCTTTTCCATGTGGAAGGTGTGGGGATGCATTGCCGAGGCCCGCGACGACAACTACTCCAATCACGACGACTTCCCGCTGGCCTATGCCCAGCGCGTGTGGCTCTCGCCAGTATTCCTGACGCCCTTCCTGTGGCCTGCATTCCTCACCGACAATCCCACGGTGCTGGCCTGCATGCTGCTGCCCCTGTCGGTGTTCAACGTCATCCTGCTGCTGACGGTCATGCCCGTCTGGCGCCGCAGGGTCATCCTGTCAGAGAACATCGATGACGAAACGGAGGCCGATGCCGAGACGGAAGTTCGCGAACACGTACTCATGGAGGAACGCATGAATGAGATTGCCAAGAAGATTGAGGAGTATGTCGACCAGCAGAAAGGCTATCTGAATCCCCACCTGAAGATTGACCAAGTCGTGGAATACTGCGCCACCAACCGCACCTACGTATCGCGAACCTTCAAGGAACGCTTCGGAGGGTTCTTCAACTACGTCAACCGCCTGCGTCTGGACCATTACGA
>ONMN01000096.1 GCA_900318885.1 uncultured Prevotellaceae bacterium
GGTGCTTCGGCAATCTTTGCCATCACCTGGAATTTATCAAACTTTGCCATAATTACTCTTTATATTCACGCTTTAAATACAGGCGACAATCAAATACTGCAACAAGTTCCCAGCCTTCAAAGCCCAGCTTGTTTAACTTCTTCTCAGTTCCTACAATAGAGGAAATCACCTTATATTCAAACTGTTTCATAATCAATTGTCAATTATCTGTAAATTAGCTTTAGCGCTGTACGCGACCGCTGGCATTACCGCCTGCGAGAGATTCAACTTCGTCAACACCTACCAGGTTGAAGTCACCATTAATGGTGTGCTTCAAGGCAGAAGCAGCTACTGCAAACTCGAGAGCCTCGCCCTGGGTCGGCTTGGTGAGCAGACCATGGATCAGACCACCAGAGAACGAGTCGCCACCACCGACGCGGTCGATAATAGGATTGATTTCGTAACGCTTAGACTGATAGAACTCCTTACCATCATAGATCAGTGCCTTCCAGCCGTTGAAGGTAGCACTATAACTCTCGCGGAGCGTAGAGACGACATACTTGAAGCCGAACTCAGCCATCATCTGCTTGAAGATGCCCTCGTAACCGGCAGCATCGGTCTTACCACCCTCAACGTCAGCATCGGGCTTGAAACCAAGGCAGAGCTCTGCATCCTCCTCGTTACCAATGCAAACATCCACATATTTCATCAGCGGACGCATGATAGAGATAGCCTTCTCAGAGGTCCACAGCTTCTTGCGGAAATTGAGGTCAACAGATACCGTCACGCCATGACGCTTGGCAGCCTCGCAAGCGAGCTTCGTCAACTCAGCAGCCTTGTCAGAGATGGCAGGTGTGATACCGCTCCAATGGAACCAAGCAGCACCCTCCATAATCTTATCGAAATCAAAGTCAGAAGGACTAGCCTCAGCAATAGCGCTGTGAGCACGGTCGTAGATGACCTTTGAAGGACGCATCGAAGCGCCAGTCTCAGCATAATACAAACCCACACGGTCGCCACCACGAGCAATGAACTGTGTGTTAACACCATAACGGCGGAGTGCATTGACTGCAATCTGACCAATCTCGTGCTTGGGCAGCTTAGAAACAAAGTAAGCCTCGTGACCATAGTTTGCCACGCTGACAGCAACGTTAGCCTCACCACCACCAGGGATGATACGGAATGACTCACTCTGAATGAAACGATCGTTGCCCATGGGCGACAGGCGGAGCATAATCTCACCTAATGTTACAATTTTTGCCATTTGTTTTAGTATTACGTTTAATAAATGTTTGAAATATTTGGTTGCAAATTTACGACATTTTTTCGGAACTTCCAAAATTATACACTAAATATTCACTAAAATTCTACGTAAACGTTTTTTATGACACTTTTCTTTTGCCATTCGGCTACAATTTCGTAACTTTGTGGCTCGAATATGCATATTTTTGAATTCACACAACAGGAAAAAGAAGAAACGCTGGTACTTTATAGTAAGGTACGCGAGCTTTTGGACGACTCCTTACAAAAAGGAGACGAACAACATATGCGCCATCATCTGATGCGCGCCATTGAAGAACAGCAGATGCATCGCAACGTCTTCGGAC
This sequence comes from uncultured Prevotellaceae bacterium, assembly GCA_900318885.1. Taxonomy (GTDB): domain Bacteria; phylum Bacteroidota; class Bacteroidia; order Bacteroidales; family Bacteroidaceae; genus Prevotella. The sequence goes on from ONMN01000096.1 coordinate 1,587, forward strand.
TGAACCCTGTACTACTCGGCTTCCAAACCGCTCAGCTCGTTGTCGAAGAGATTGGTTTGCGTCGTGATGCCGTCATTGCCATCCTGCTCAGACCCAGCGTCGAAGAAGGCTATCTGACCATTGATGACATACAAGCCGACTTTGGCGAGTCCGTTGCCCGCATCCTGCGTGGTCTGCAGCGCATCCAGCAGCTCTATAAGAAGAATCCCGTCATCGAGACCGAGAATTTCCGCAATTTGCTGCTATCGTTTGCCGAGGACATGCGCGTCATTCTTATTATGATTGCCGATCGCGTGAACCTCATGCGACAGATTCGTGACACCGAACAACTTGAAGCCAAGCACAAGGTCAGTGAGGAGGCTGCCTACCTGTATGCTCCCCTCGCCCACAAATTAGGTCTCTACAAGTTGAAGTCGGAACTCGAGGACCTGTCGCTGAAATACATGGAGCACGACGCTTACTATCATATCAAGGATAAGCTGAGTGAAACCAAACAAAGCCGTGATGCCTATATCGAACGGTTCATCAAACCTATCGAACAGCGACTGACGGAGGCTGGACTGGCGTTCCACATCAAGGGACGCACGAAGTCCATCCACTCCATCTGGCAGAAAATGAAGAAGCAGAAATGTCCCTTCGAAGGCGTCTACGACCTCTTCGCCATCCGCATCATTTTGGACACGCCCGTCGAGAAGGAGAAGATGCAATGTTGGCAGACATTTGCCATTATCACCTCCATGTACCAACCTAATCCAAAACGTTTACGAGATTGGATAAGTGTTCCGAAATCAAATGGTTATGAGAGTCTGCACATCACAGTATTAGGTCCTGAGCAGAAATGGGTGGAGGTTCAGATCCGTACCGAGCGCATGGATGAAGTAGCCGAACGCGGCGTCGCTGCCCACTGGCGTTACAAGGGCGTCAAGAGCGAGTCAGGACTGGACGAATGGCTTACCAATATCCGTTCGATGCTGGAAACCAGCGACGGCATGGAGGCGATGGACCAGTTCAAGATGGACCTCTATGAAGACGAGGTATTTGTGTTCACGCCCAAGGGTGACCTTTATAAGTTCCCCAAAGGCGCCACCGTGCTTGACTTCGCCTACCACATCCATTCGAAGATTGGCAATTCCTGTACAGGCGCACGCATCAACGGCAAGGTCGTTTCTCTACGCCAAGTGCTGCAAAGCGGCGACCAGGTGGAAATCATGACGTCGTCGAACCAGAAGCCCAAACACGACTGGCTGAACATCGTGAAGACCTCGCGTGCAAAGTCGAAAGTCCGCCTCGCCCTGAAGGAAACGCAGGTCAAGGAAGGACTGTTTGCCAAGGAAACACTTGAGCGCAAGTTCAAGAACCGCAAGATAGAACTGGACGAAAGCATCATGCAGGTGCTTATCCGCAAACTGGGATTCAAGGAGGTCAGCGACTTCTACCGTCAGGTAGCCAACGGCGAGCTGGACGTCAACCACGTCATCGACCGTTACCTCGAGTTGCAACAGGGCGAACAGCCTGTCACCGGCAATAACGTGGCCGAGAGTGCTGCCAATTTCGTGCTCGACGAGTCACGCCTCAACCACAATCATACGCAGGACGACGTATTGGTCATTGACAAAGACCTAAAAGGTCTTGACTACCAGTTGGCACGCTGTTGTCAGCCAATCTACGGCGACTCCGTCTTCGGTTTCGTCACCATCAACGGCGGTATCAAGATTCACCGCACCGACTGTCCGAATGCTCCCGAACTGCGCAAGCGTTTCGGCTACCGTATCGTCAAAGCCAAATGGAGCGGCAAGGGCTCGTCGCAATACACGATTACCCTGCGTGTAATCGGCAACGACGACATCGGCATCGTAAACAATCTGACCAGTATCATCTCGAAAGAGGAGAAACTGGTGCTGCGTTCCATCAACATCGACTCGCACGACGGTCTGTTCAGCGGCAATCTCACGCTGATGATCGATGACAATACCCAACTCGAGGCGCTGCTGAAAAAACTCCGCACGGTGAAAGGTGTCAAACAAATCAACAGAATATAATTCGGTATGAAAAGATACATAACAATAGGTTTAACGCTGTGTTGCTGCATATTACTCTCTGCCCAGGACAAAAAGCCTTGGCCGCTCAGAGTTCTGCATAGCGTCAAGACCTACATCGATTCATCAGCCGTCAGAGGCATCGACCCAAACTATATCCAGGTGCCCAAGAAACCGTGGGCCGTAATGCTGAAATATAAAACTAACGACATGGACCTGCATTCGACATCCACTATGGACCATGAAATGATGGCAGAGAAAGGTCTCTATGGTGAACTCAACTGGGAGTCGGCCTTCAAACCACGCAGCGAGGTATCCATAGGAGCATGGATAGGCTACAGGGGCTACGGCTTGGGGTACAGCTATTCGCTACACCGCTCTGAAGGGCGCAATTTCTCCATCGGTGCCACCGGTGCCAACTATGGTGTCAACCTGCGCATCCGTAGCTTCAACACCAGAGACATCGAAGCCCGTATGTGGGGATATGATGAGGAAGGTCCCTTCAACGAACCATTCGAGGAAACCGAAACGTGGGATGACATCAAGGTAAAATCAGCTATCTTCGACGGCTATTATATGTTCAACGGCAAGCGATTCTCCTATGCTGCTGCCTACGACCAATCAAGTATCCAGGTACGTTCTGCGGGGTCGTTCATGCTGGGACTGATGTGGTTCCAGACATCCATTGACTATGCACGTCCATTAAACGGACTACTCATTCAAATCTTGGGTGGCGTAGGACGCATCAAACTGCATGAAGGTAGCATCGGCGTGGGCTATGCCTACAACTGGGTACCGGTAAAAAACCTGCTCATCAATATCACGGCCATGCCCATGCTGGTGGTCTATAACCGTACCAAGGCCTATTTTTATGAGTCGAACTACGACATATTCTTGGACGAGGGCGAAATATCACCTACGGGCAAAAAGTATGTTCCCGACGACGACGACAGTTGGCAGGATGACATCACGCTGGAAGAAGTATCGTCTGACACAAAATATGGCAAACTTTCCCTCAATATCGATGCCCGCGCTTCGATTACCTACAATTTCGACCGTTTCTTCCTGAATGTCTATGGTCAGGTAAACCACTGGAACAACAAAATTGACAACAACAGAATCAAACTGACCGACTGGTATGTGAACGCGTCGCTGGGCTTCAGATTCTAAAAAAAAGTACTAATTATTCTTAAATCGCATGGAAATTGGATTTTTTTGACTACATTTGCAGAACATTTTTAGAACTTTATACAAATTATTCATTATGAACGACAACAAAGTTATGAACAAAGCAGCGGACAACATCCGTATCCTTGCTGCTTCAATGGTTGAGAAAGCCAAGTCAGGTCACCCCGGTGGTGCTATGGGTGGTGCAGATTTCATTAACACCCTGTATTCAGAATTCCTGGTTTACGACCCCGAGAATCCCACTTGGCCGGGTCGCGACCGTTTCTTCCTCGATCCTGGTCACATGGCTCCCATGCTCTATAGCCAGCTCTGCCTCATTGGCAAATACACGCTGGAGGACCTGAAGAACCTGCGTCAGTGGGGTTCAGTAACTCCCGGTCACCCCGAGCGCGAGATTGAGCGCGGCATCGAGAAAGGTGCAGCCATCGCCGCTAAGTTCCTGAAGGCTCGTCTGGGCGACGTCATGGGACAGACCATCTATGCATACATTTCTGACGGTGGTGTACAGGAGGAGATTTCTCAGGGTGCTGGCCGTATTGCCGGTAACCTGGGTCTGGACAACCTCATCATGTTCTACGACGCCAACGACATCCAGCTCTCTACGAAGACTGAGGTGGTAACCTGCGAGGATACCGCCAAGAAATATGAGGCTTGGGGATGGTACGTTCAGAAGATTGACGGTAACAACGTGGACCAGATTCGCGAGGCCATCAAGAACGCTCAGAAGGAGACCGCACGTCCTTCGCTGATTATTGGTCATTGCGTGATGGGTAAGGGTGCCCGCAAGGCAGACGGCTCTTCTTACGAGAGCAACTGCGCTACCCACGGTGCTCCTCTCGGTGGTGATGCTTACATCAACACGATGAAGAACCTGGGTGCCGATCCTGAGAATCCATTCCAGATCTTCCCCGAGGTGAAGGAACTGTATGCTAAGCGTGCTGAGGAGCTGAAGAAGATTTGCGCTGAGCGCTATACCCTGATGGCTGCATGGGCTCAGGCTAATCCTGAGAAGGCTGCCCAGCTGGAGGAGTGGTTCAGCGGTAAGGCTCCGAAGATTGACTGGAGCAAGGTTGAGCAGAAGGCTGGCAGCGCTACTCGTAGTGCAAGTGCAGCTGTTCTCGGTCAGCTGGCTGAGCAGGTTCCCAACATGATTTGCGCTTCTGCCGACCTGTCTAACTCTGATAATACCAACGGCTTCCTGAAGAAGACTCACGACATCGTTCGTGGCGACTTCAGCGGTGCTTTCTTCGAGGCTGGTGTAGCTGAGCTCACCATGGCTTGCTGCTGTATCGGTATGGCTCTGCACGGTGGTGTTATCCCCGCTTGCGGTACCTTCTTCGTATTCTCTGACTACATGAAGCCCGCCGTTCGTATGGCTGCCCTGATGGAGCTGCCTGTGAAGTTCATCTGGACGCACGATGCATTCCGCGTTGGTGAGGATGGTCCTACCCACGAGCCCGTTGAGCAGGAGGCACAGATCCGTCTGATGGAGAAGCTGAAGAACCACCACGGCAAGAACTCTGTACTCGTTGTTCGTCCTGCCGATGCCGAGGAAACCACCGTTTGCTGGCGCATGGCTATGGAGAACGTCGATACTCCTACCGCTCTCATCTTCTCTCGTCAGAACATCGAGATGCTGCCCGAGGGTAACGACTACAGCCAGGCTACCAAGGGTGCTTACATCGTTGCTGGTAGCGACGAGAACTACGACGTCATCCTGTTGGCTTCTGGTTCTGAGGTTTCTACGCTCGAGGCTGGTGCCAAGCTGTTGGCTGCCGACGGCATCAAGACTCGCGTCGTGAGCGTTCCTTCTGAGGGTCTGTTCCGCAGCCAGCCGAAGGAGTATCAGCAGGCTGTCCTGCCCGCAGGCAAGAAGAAGTTCGGTCTGACCGCTGGTCTGCCCGTGAACCTCGAAGGTCTGGTAGGTGCCGATGGTACTGTTTGGGGTCTTGAGAGCTTCGGTTTCTCTGCTCCATACAAGGTACTCGACGAAAAGCTCGGCTTCACCGGTGAGAATGTTTACAAGCAGGTAAAGAAGCTGCTCGCATAAATCATCCGTGATTATAAAATCAAAGTGGTCTGACCGTCATGGTGAGACCACTTTTTCTTTCGCTACACGGCTATTCAGCGTTTCAGGATTTCCATGTATTCCTCGTAGGAGATATGACGAGCACCCATGGAGCGGAGATGAGGGGTCTCAAACTGACAGTCAATAAGGCGGCCTCCGTGTTGTTGGAAAAGACGGGCAAGATAGATGAGGGCGAGTTTGGAGGCGCTGGGAACGAGCGAGAACATGCTCTCGCCGAAGAAACAAGCACCGAGGGTGACGCCATAGAGACCGCCAACGAGCCGTCCTTCCGATGTACCGTCCGATGGCTGCCATACCTCGACACTGGCAGCAAAGCCTTGTCGGTGGAGTTCGGTATAGGCTCGGATGATGTCTGGTCCCAGCCACGCTCCATCTTCGGTGTCGCGGTTCTGGGCTGTAGCACAGCCATGGATAACCCCTTCGAAATCCTGGTTGACGGTAACGGTATATTGTCGTTTGTTGATGAGTTGCTGCATGGAATGGCTGACGTGGATTTCGTCGGGAAAGATGACAAAACGCTGCAGGGGACAATACCACAACGGCTCGTCGCGATACTGGAAGGAATACCATGGAAAGAACCCGTTGCTGTAAGCCAACAGCAAACGGTCCACCGACAAGTCGCCACCGACAGCTATCAGCCCATCGTCCTCGCCAAGATGAGGGTCGGGAAACCAAAGCTCATTGTCCAATTGATAAACCGCCATCCTTATTGACCATTGACAATTGAACATTGACCATTGACGAGTCCGATGGTGACTTCGCCACCATTCTTCAACGAGCCAAAGAGTATCTCGCGCATCAATAGCGGTTTCAACCGCTGGGCAATGACACGATCCATCTCGCGAGCACCATATTCTGCAGTAAAGCCTTCCTTTAGCAGATATTCAAAAGCATCTGATTCTAAGGACATTCGAACATTCTTTACTTTGAGCTTAGCGTCCAGTTCGCGCAGCTTTTTCTTGAGGATGAGCGTAGCCATTTCCTTATCCATATCGCGGAACACGACGGTGCCCGACAGGCGGTTCAGGAACTCTGGTTTGAAGGTTCGTTTCACCTGCTTCATCATCGCCTCGCCACGACTGACATTGCCGCTAAAGCCAATGGTCTGACCTGCAAACTGCGCCCCGGCATTCGAGGTCATGATGAGCACCACGTTGCGGAAGTCGGCCTTGCGTCCCTTGTTGTCCGTCAACTTGGCGTAGTCCATCACCTGCAACAGGATGTTATAGATGTCCTGATGAGCCTTCTCAATTTCGTCCAACAGCAGCACGGCATTGGGCGACTTGCGGATGGCATCGGTCAGAAGTCCGCCGTCCTCGTAGCCCACATAGCCCGCTGGCGAACCGATGAGTTTGGCAACGGCATGCTTCTCCGTATATTCGCTCATGTCGAAACGTATCAGTTCGATGCCCAGTTCCTTGGCCAGCACGCGTGCCACCTCCGTCTTTCCCACGCCCGTAGGACCCACGAAGAGCAACGAGGCCAAAGGCTTGTTGTCGTCCAACAATCCTGCCCGTGACATCTGCACGGATTCCACCACCTGTCGGATAGCCTCGTCCTGACCGTAGATTTGAGCTGAAAGTTGGGCGTTGAGCGTTGAAAGTTTCTCGTAATCATCGTCCTTGGCAATGGCCAGCGCATCCACCTTGCACGTCTTCGCCAACACGTCGGCAATGTGAACCTTAGTTATGCTGGCGGGAAAACCGTCAGCCACAGTTTCCGCTGCTGCGCCTGCTTCGTCTATCAAGTCGATGGCCTTGTCTGGCAGGAAACGGTCGTTCACGTGCTTGGCACTGGCTTCCACGGCAAAGTCAATAGCCTCGTCGTCGTACTTCACCTGGTGGAACTCCTCATATCTCGGCTGCAACTGCCGCAGGATATGCTTCGCCTCGTCAATCGTCGGCTCCGCAATGTCTATCTGCTGAAACCTTCGAATCATGCCCTTCGAACGGGCAAAATGGCGGTTGTATTCCTCGTAGGTAGTAGAACCGATGAAGCGGATATTGCCTGCCTCCAGATAGGGCTTCAGCATGTTCGAAGCATCCATCGCCCCCTCGCCAGTGGCACCAGCGCCCACCAAGGTGTGTATTTCGTCAATATACACGATGTTGTTCTTGCCTTCCGCCTGTACACCGTCCATAATCATCTTGATGCGGTTCTCGAAATCGCCGCGATACTGCGTGCCGGCCAGCAGCGTTCCCATGTCCAGCTGATACACCTTAGAGCCCTGCAAACGCGCAGGCACCCTACCCTCTTCAATCAGTCTCACCAGTCCCCAGACCAGTGCCGTCTTGCCCACGCCAGGCTCGCCCACATGCAGCGGATTGTTCTTATCCCTGCGGCACAACACCTGAATGGTCCTTTGCAACTCCTGCTCACGGCCAATCAGCGGATTCTGCTGCTCGTACAGGTCGTTCATGCACGTCACGAGCCGTTTCCAAGCGGCCTTGTCTGACGATTTGGATTCGGTATCTTCATCATCACCATTTGCCTCCAAGTCATCATCAAACTCATAGAAGTTTATCAGCTGACTCATAAAGTTGGCTTCCTTGCCATTCAGGCAGTCTTTCAGCAAGAAGGCCGCCCACGAGTCTTCCAATGCCAGAATACCCTTCGTCAGATGCGGAATATCGAGTTCCTCCGCACTACTCGACACCACAGACTGCACGGCCACTTCCAACACCTTGCCCAGCTGCACAGAAGTCTCAGGGATATACCCCCTACCCTCAGGCAACGATTCCACGCCCTCCAAATATTCCTTGACGCGTTCCTCCAACTGAAAGGGACTATAGAAAATGTTCACCGCCGCGCTGAAGTTATAATCTTCTATCAATGCCAGCAACAGGTGCTCGGGCATGATATACTCATGTCGGTAGCCCTTGCAACACTCATATGCCTTGTTCAGTATCTTCGCCGCACGTTCTGTCTGTTTTATCTCTGCCATAAATGTTCAACGTTCAATGTTCAATGTTCAACGTTCATTCCTCCTCCGGTTCAACAGTCAAGCGTAACGGATACCCCTGCTCGCGCGCCATATTCGTTGCCTTGCGGGCCTTCGACACGGCGATGTCGTAGCTGTAGATGCCCACCACGGCCTTGTCCGAGTGGTGCACCTGCAACATCAGTGCCTCTGCCTCCTCCTCGCTCTTCAGGAATACCTGCACCAGTATCATCACCACAAACTCCATCGTCGTGAAGTCGTCGTTATAGATGATCACCTTATACCGCCGCGGCTCCTTCAGGTTCGTCCGCTGCCGTTCCTTTATCTGTGACTGTTCTTTTGCCATATGCTTACTTGTTCCTGCAAAATTACAAATAAAAAACGAGCCCACCAAACGATGAGCCCGAATTTTTTCAATTAGCTGGTTCCGTTAATTCTGATCCATGCCGCCTCCGGGGTTACCGCTCTTGTAGAAGTACTTGGTTGCAACCTCACTCGATTCACCGTCCTTGATGGCGATAGCCTTCACGGTAGTGTTTTCCGTCAGAGTGTACCTGAGTAGACTCGGCAAACGAGGCGTCACCACTAATGGTGGGCGAAGCTACGGATGAAGACTGAGAACCGCCTCCGCTCTGCGAGCCGCTACCGCTCTGCGAACCGCTGTTGGAACTACCGTTTCCTGAATCCGTAGATCCGGAATTGGTGTTCTCGCCCGTACCGTCGTCAATTTCGGCGTCGTCGGTACTGGTCACTCGCTTCACCTCCTTGCCATCGCGGTCGTAGCAGGTGATGACCACAGCCGTGGTCTTCAGCTCATCCTTCAGCTCGACGGCGGGCGTGAAGATGATGCGGCGCGTCTTGATCAGGCTCGTCTTCACCTTGTTCACGTCGTCAACGCTGGATGCCGACAGACCGAAGCGGCAGCTGCCCAGACCGGGCAGAGGGATGGAGTGACCTTCCGGCAGCCAGGCCTTGATGACCTCGCCGGCAGCGTCCCAACACGCCTGCATGACGCCCTCCGAGACCCCCGAACGCAGGGCAGCCTCCTTGATGACCTTACTCTGGGTCAGTGCCGAATACAGCTCGGGCTGCATGACCCACTTCCAAACACCTTCAGAGTCCTTGCTGAACTTCAGCAACTTCTCTCTTGCTTTTACTTTCAAAGCCATGATGTAAAAACTTTTTAAAGATTAATATTATGGTTGATTAACTCAGTCGGTTTCGGTCGGAAATGCCTGTCGCTACAGTCATCTTAAACCCTTCCTAATTCCACCTACAAAGGTACGAAAAATTTCTGAATTACGCAAATATTTTCGCAATTATTTTTATTAAATTATGCAAAAGACAAGACACAAAATGGTATGCCCACTTTGTGTGCTTTTCCTGCGTCGCGACGGAGAAAAAACTGCGTCGTGACAGAGATTTTTCCACGACGCGACGCAGGAAAAATTCCGTCATGGAGGCTTAGCCTCACCGAGGATGAGGTCGGCCAGGTCGGTGTTGGGAGCGTAGCTTTCGAGACGCGGCGAGATGGTGTAGTGGATGGCGGTGGTTGCCTGCATGTGGCGGCTCCACTTGTCGTAGCAGCCGCTGTCGGGGAAGAGGATGACGCGACGGCCTTGCAGACAATGCAGACGCTCGACGGAGAGTCCGCCACTACCGGCCGTAGCCATCCAGAGGTATTCCGGTCGGCAGGCGGCCATGATGAGGGCGGTCTTCTCGCTCTCCACGATGCACACGTGGTCGTCGGGGCGACGGGTCAGCAGGTGTTGTCCGAAGAGACACTGGTAGAGCTGCCAGTCTTGTGGCAACACTCCGTCGCGGATCAGCTTGACGTGCGTCCAGCTCTGATAGCCGCCGCGGTGGCCGTCGGCATGATACTGCATGATGTGACCACCGTGGACCTGCTCGAGGTGGTCTATCTGCCAGAAGATGACGTCGGACTGGTGGGTGGCTCCAAGTTGGTAGTCGTCGAAGACCTGACGGAGTCGCTCAGGAGGGATGGAAAGTCGCTGTGCTACGTCGTTGGACAGCCATTGCCAGAAGGTGCTCTGAGGTGAGTGGCTGCGCGTGACGTAGTCCATAGACAGTGGACGGAAAGGCGACGGGGGGATTGGAGCACAATGGTCGTTGGATGCAGGTTTTGTGACCCACTGATTGTTGCGATAGTAGTCGCTGGGCTTGTAATGATAGCCGCAGGAATGCTGGTGGTCACACTTACCCACCTCATCAGCCACATATTGGTTGCCGTTGTGAGTATCCACATAGCGTACGAAACATTTCTTCTTGCCGCAGTGTGGGCAGGTGGTCTTTTGCTGACGACGGCCTGTCACGCGCGGGGTCTCTAATTGATATCGATAATCAGTATTCATCATCGTGTTGTTTTTAGTGATTTTTGTTGGCGATTTCAGTGCGTGCGTGCATGCACTTATATATAAGTGTGCATGCACAAACGCACAAAAATCTTATCGCGGATCAGAATGCCAAAGCAAGGTCGTCGGAAGCATGAATCATCTTGTTTACTTCGTAAAGAGCCTTTGCCTCAATCTGGGCAGTGAGGAATCTCGAGACGGTAGTACGTTCCACGTCGAACTTCTTGGCCAGAATCTCCGTCAACTGCTTGCGACTGATGCTGCCGCCGTTGTCGCGGATGCAGAGCAGGGCATAGTCCAGACGCTCTTTCAGCTTCTCGGCATTGGCCTCCTGACGCTTCTGCAGCAGGTCGGCACGACGCTGTTCACGGGCTTGACGGCGACGCTCGTCGGCATCGACAATCTGGCCGTTCTCGTCGAACATGATGCTCCATTCGGGCATCTCAGCGTGACGGGCATCCGAACACAAAACGGTGATGACGCTCGAACCGCGATCCTTCTTACACTCCAGCACCGTACCGGCCTTCTGCGCCAGCATCGTACCAAGATGGCCGCGCATGTTGTGGTCGTCGTCGGCCTTGTTGGTGTGCAACACGCAGACCATCGCCAGCCGACGTTCCTCGCTAATGCAGAGCAGTTCGTGGATGAGCTGCTTGGCCATCGACTCGTCGTTGAACGACGCCACGAACTCCACGATGCCGTCGACGATGACCACCTGTGGGCGGAAATCGTCTATCAGCAGCCGCATGTCGTCCAGCAGCAGGCTGAAGTCACGGCGGCGCAGGGCATACACCTGCAGATGGTCGTCGACATACTCTGCCGAGAGGCCCGTCATCTGGATGACGTCGGTCACAATCAACTTCACGTCCGACTGTTTCTGCTCAGTGTCTAAATAAAGTACGCGAGGCGCCTCCAGTCCCGTCATAACACGGAACTGCGAGCCCTGCATCCATGCCGCCAGACACACCTTTAGGGCCGTCGTCTTGCCACACTTCTGCTTACCTTTCAGTCCGTGGATGTCGCCCAGGGCGAACAATCCCACCTCGTCAACCGTCAGAGCCGGCTGCTCAGGTTCTACCTCCGTCGTGCTCGCCACACGCATCGTGGCCAGCGCCTGTCTGCGCTCCTCGCGCTTCTGTTCCTTGTCAGTCGGCATGTTCACTGCCTCACTGACAATATCATTGACAGCCGAAGCCGTCATGACATTTGCTTGTTTACTTGCTTCCATTTTTTCTTTTTATTAGCAAGATTAAGCCTTGCACTCCAGCCCCCATAGGCGATTTCAGAGACTAGTGGGTCCCGTGCTCAGGATGGTTCCCATGTGTAATTACGACGCAAAATTACAAACATTATTTTTGATTCCAAAGCCTTTTGTAAAAATATTTAAAGCATTGAAAATCAGTGATTTATCTCACATATCTGTCATTATCCTGAACCACTCGTCAATAACTATCATTCTATAGTTTAGAGCGTCAATACATAACAGATGGATGACATTTTGTTTAAGATAATAGTCATTTTGACTACAAACCGACTCAAAAAAAACATGTTGAGTCAAAATGAATAAAAAAATGACTGGCCTTTGTCAGAAAGCCAGTCAAAATGATGTAAAATGACAGAAGTTAAAAAAACGTAAAGCAGTGTGTCATGCAGCCTTTTTTAGACCTTTGAGGAACAATTCGACCTCTTTATTGAACTCTTCCTGTTCTTCCATCAAGTTCTTTATCTTGTTTTTCCTAACGGTTACAGCATGCCAATCTACTAATTCTTTTTTACGGTAGTAGGTCTTGAGGATTGTGTAGAATTGTTGTTGTGGCGCCTCTACGGTATCACCGCACCAGTTAACAAAGAATAATATTTTCTCTGCACTGACCTTCTTACGGTTCTCCGGACGAAATTCGTCGAAGTGTTCTATCAATAGTTGTACATCATTACCCTTTTGGGGATTCTTGAGCCACACTAACTTTGCCATCTGCGCAAAATTCGACATTGTTCCATTTTGCTGTTTAAAGACAGAAATAGCATGTTTCCTAACAACGTCTACAGAGTACTCATGATATCCTTTTTGAGCAAAATTCCTCAGTCCCATCTCGTCGATGAACTGTTGTATCTCGTCAGTAACAGGACACTGTATCATATCGATAGTATCATAGAGTTCCTTCATGATGTCGCGGCATTGCTTCTCCAACAGTTCAACACACTTATCGGGATCAGCCTTGGTTTGTTTCTCTTTCTCAATTTCTTTGTAGCAGAGCATCAATGAAGCCAATACGTTGGCAAACAATGCACTTTGTTCAACGTAGAGTGTCTGGATGTTGTCGCTGTATGACTCAATGCCAAACAAGTCGCGTGCACAACCGCCATTGGTTAATACCGAACGCTCAAATACAGAAGGGGACAAACGGTTACGAAACATCTCACCTATTGGTTGTTGCTTACGAATAATGGGGCAAGTCTCGCGGTAACTTTTCTTAATTGATGCAAGGGAGCTTCTCAGTTTGTTCAGCATAATCTGAGCGGAACTGAAACGCTTATTGTCCTCAGTAGCCCAACGTGTATTGAACGTTAGGGAAAACTTTGACAACGACAAGAATTCTCGGTGAGCGATGCTTAAACATTCTCTCACATCAGCTATTTTTAAAAGAATATCTATTTCGCTGTAATTGCGAACATATAAACTAGCGATAAATCCATCTTCTGTGAACAACTCTACTTTATGGATTACATAAAGCAGACCATTTTCTGTTACCTGAATAGAATCATTATATGTCATAAAAAAATTAGATTAAAAATTATTAATTTTGATATTTCATCCACAAAATTACTCAATTCGTACTTGTTGTGCAAGATTTTGGACATATATTTATCCTAACGTCGGAGCGAACTTGATTTAAATCAAGTGTAATACACCGTGTTTCCCTTTTCTTTGCATGACTTCTCCCGTTTTGGACAACTTTTCATGATTACAAAAAAAGAAAAGTTTTCCAAAACGGATAACTTTGGAAATGTAACAATTCGGTTCACTTAGAGAGAAACATCCCCGATTATTATTTACTTGCCCTTGGCGAAAGACTCTGATAGGTTTCCTGCCCGCCGGTTCCTGACACGAAGATGATGGTGTCGATGAAGTACAGGTGGCCGTCGGCACCCATCAGGACGTTGTTGGGTACGGTGTCGAAGATGTCGTAGTCGCCATTGGTAAAATAACCGTCCAGTTCTTTATGGAAACCGAGTCGAACAAGTTCTTCGTCGATTTCCTGCTGAGTGGCTTC